>CALIXS010000026.1 GCA_938046095.1 uncultured Clostridia bacterium | reverse complement strand
TTATGTTCTTCTTGCCCTCGGTTAGAGGTTTAACCTTGTAAACTTCTTTTTTCTTGTTTGCCATAAAATTAGCCTCCTATGATAATTTGATTCTACTATAGAAGCCTATTTGCTCTAATTTGAATTTACAGACTTTTATTCACAGTCTCATTTTATTTGTTATCCTTAATCCTCGTACTCGTCATTTCAACTATCCTCTCATCCCACTCGATAGCCTCCATCAAATCAGAAGAAATCTTTGTTCCGTATATATTATTACTTAAATCCCCACGCCTAAACGTTGGTCCGGAATAATCCGAAAAACACTGGTGAACCCAGTAATTACGGGTTTTTCGCATATTATCTAACGTTACAAATTCCTCCTCCGTAAAGACCTCAATATTATTCTGCGCCTGAAGTCTTTTTATCTCTTTTAGCATCTTTCCAAATGGATCGTGTTCATAATCATCCAGTTTATCGTACCAACTTGTTTTTTCGTCTGCTAATAATGTTGCACATATTGCCTTTAGACGCCATTCTATAAGCTGATAATACATTATTAGTTCACTATGCTTGAAACGGAATTCAGTTTCTGTCATCAGTATTTCTTCCTTTCTCTCAGCAAGGCAATTACAAGTAATAATCTCGTTGTCAAACATGCGACAACTTCGGCTCCCGTCTACCCAATCAAGTAAGGTTAAAAATCCTCTAAATTATCCCCAATTTTGTGTTCTCATATGGGCTTATCAACATTTTGTATGCTCCTGCAAATCGGAAGCAGAAATTGCTATAACGATTAAAAACTCCGCAATGCGTTGCAAATAATGAACTCAAAGAATTTCTCTGAGCATGAATTGCACGTTCAGGCTGTTCCTACCCTGACTTCGACAAGTCCCGCCAGTCGCAGGCCTCCCTAGCAAAAAAGCTATCTGACCGCTCCGGCAAAGCCGGTCGCGGGGCAACTTGCTTTGGTGGAACTGTTGAGTCGCTATCTGAACTTTGTCTCCCGGTTAATCAGCCTCAAACCCGAGTGCCTTTAAGCCAGTAATTTCAATGTATTTACGCAGATCAGCACTGAACCTGCTGATACATCCTACAACTCTAATTATATCGCCTCAAAGATTCTCCATGACAACGATGTCCGCATCCGGCATAGCACGGAGTATGCGACACAGACACCTCGGTAAACAGGATTCTATTGAGCATACTTCTCAAACCTGCATTGTTCCTGTACGGTATCACCAAGAAGAGTAATCGCCTTTTGCGGACAAAGGCTTATGCAACGGTAACACATTGTGCATCGATTTCCGGAAACCGCCCGTTTGTCTTTCACCTGTATATTTCCCATAGGACACTCTTTACTGCACAGACCGCAGCCAATACACGCGTCGCTTATTATCAACTTATCGGTGTACCCCGTCGTTTTGCGATAGAACCATAGTCTTTGCCCGAACAGCCCCTTGACATGTGCTATAAGCGACAGTCCGTCTTGAGGGTATTTGCCATGCCTGAGTTGCTTTGCAACCTGCTCAATACGCTCATCTGCGTTCTTGACAATCTGCCTGTTCTCTTCGACGCTCTTTTTCAACAGCTTGCTATCGCAAACCGAATCCGGCATTTTTATCTGTAGACCGCCGAGGATTTCTGCATCAAATTTCTTCAGGATTCTTGCCGTACATCCTGTCCCGTCGCCGCTGAAAAGCCCCATCGTATTGACCAGAAAGAGCTTTTTTCCTTTCCATAGGGAGCCGTTTCTTTTAATGAAATCTCGCACCATAAAGGGAGCGTTGGAAAACTGTGTTGGATAACCCAAAACAATTGTGTTCTGCTTCCCCAATAAATCTACTATCCTCGGATGTTCTAACGGGACACACCGTGATGTGTTGTCTATCAAATGCACCAGCTTCTCGACGCAATGCTTCGTGTTTCCAGTTCCGCTCAAATAAATCCCAATCACTTACTTGTTTCCTCCCATATTTAATCCAGATATTCCTTACACGACGGCATCTACTAAATCTCTCCCTATAATTTGCACACCATGATGTATTCTTCAGTGTCCTCATCGACTATCTTGAATCCGACATCTTCATACATCTTCACAGCATAATTTGCTTTCTGTATCGCCAAGGATGTCCGTTCGCAGCCCTGCTTTTTCAGAAGTTCGAGCATCTTCACCATAAGCTGTGATCCAATGCCCTGACCACGATATTCCTTGTACAGCGAAACAGCGAGGGACGGCGTCTCATGTAGCGTTATAACACAATTACTCCACCAAGCTCTCTGTAATCTGCTGAAAGAAATTGGCACTCCATAAATCCATTTTCGATGAATCTTTGATGAAGGGAATCACATCTTCTTTAGCCTGTTTATAATCAATAGTTTGGAACTTGTCCATGAGCATTCTTTTTACGTCCTCAAGTTCGCACGTATCATTTTCTGTAATGAAACCCGAATCAATCAGCCTTGCTCTCAGATGAGGCAGGTTTACATGAGCTCCCTTACTCATGTAAAACACGTAATCATATAGGTCTCTTCTCTTCACTCTACTTTTCCAGTCTCTATAGATGACCGCATGTAGTTTGCCGGCAAATAAGGACGGCTCGTCATACATATTGACATCATAGGGCGCCGGCAAAAGACGATACTTTTTTTCAAAGGAAGCTCCTGCAGATGGCTGCGTATCGATTTCGAACTTAATTTTTATGGCCTCATTGCCCGGAACGCTGCCGGAAATGCCCCTGTCATCATAGAAAAGAAGAAGATGCTCTCTGGTGTTTCCCTTTAAGAAAGCGGATTTTTTGGCTGTGTCCTTTGCTTTCTTTTTCGTCTCTACCGACAGGTTTAACCCGTAGGCTGCTGCTTCTTTCTCAATAGCCGCAACCCACTGGGACAAATCAAAGGTCTCATCTTTTTCCATAAGAGAAAAAACCAGATCCTCCGAAAATCGATCCAGTCCGTAGAACATTCGCAGGGCTGTTCCGCCGTAAAAAGCGGCCTTTCGAAAAAAGCCTCCACGACTAAGCCCGCACAGCGTAATTTCCTGCAATATCTCCTTCAGTGCATTTACTCTGTCGTAATCAGAATTTAGTTCATACTTTGCCAGCATTTGTTCAAGCACTGTATTCATTATTTCCCAGCTTCCTTTTTATAGATCTTATATAGAAGGCTCACATTGGTTGCATGATAGGCTTTCACAATCCCTTGCAATTCCTTCGCGTCCAACTTTCTGATTTCATCCATGTCGATTCTTAGATCGTCCTCCAGCATAGCCCTGAGATCCTTCTGATTGGCTACCGGCTTCATAGTATATAACTTGTCGCACAGCGCCTTTTCCCTAGTGGCAATCTGGAAAGAATATTCTCCCTCCGTCTCCAGCTTAATGCCCAGTGGATACACCTTTGGGCGAGAGTTTCACAAAGTTGCGATACTGTTTCCCTCTTGCGATGGTACGTTCAACGTGAATACGCCCCTTTTCAATATTTACATCTTGAGGGCAAAGGGCGTTGATCTCCCCCATTCTAAGGTCGGCATAAAGCTCGATGTAAAGCTGAGCGATATAAGAATTTCGTCCATGAGGGACTTTGTGTTCCTCCAAAGCTTTTACAAACGGCACCTGCTCTTCCTCTGTCAAAGCATGGATCACCTTATCCGGTTTGTCTGACTTAGAGCAACGAAACTCTTTTAGTTCCATGTGGTTCTCTGCTACGATTCCTTCCGTCATAGCAATCCTGTATGCGGATCGCATCATCGCGTACAGCTTGCTAACTTATACCTGTATTTGGTGCCATTGGCACCATGTATTTCACAGCGTAACAAATAACGCTTTCGATAGCAATTATTTCTCTCTGTCAAACATGCGATAACTTCAGCTCCCATGTACCCCATCAAGCATAGTTCAAAATCCCCAATTTTATCCCCAAATATACGCTTTTGTATAGGCTTACACGGCTTTGTATGCTCTTTCAATTCCCAGCTCAGAAGTCCCCAAACCATTGAAATTTTCGGGAAACCTTGCAAATAAAGAACTCAGAGAATTTCTTCTCTGAGCCCAAAGTTGGTGGAGACGGCGAGAGTCGAACTCGCGTCCGAAAGCATTTCCATTCAACTTTCTCCGAGCGCATCCGATGTTAAAGTTTTCGCCGCGGCAGCCGTCTATCGGCCGGCTGCTGCCGCAGTTATCCCGTTAGTCCCTCGCGATACCGGGCACTCTCGCGAAGTTTCCTGCATAGTCGATGCCCGGCCTCCGGCCTGCAGGTGAGCCGAAGCGGACACGCGGTGCCGCTAACTAAGCAGCAAGTGCGAGATTGTTATTATTTTTAGCGTTTATATTTAACGGATAGTTTTTTACGTGGCCCTATCAACCACGGCTCGCTTATCGAACTTCTACACCCCCGTCGAAACCTTTACGTCCCCACGTCGATACATAAATTATATACCCGGTCGGTGAAAATATCAAACCCCGCCATATTTCCTGCGCCTTACGTCCGCGCGGTTCATCGCGCCTCATGCATACCCTGTTTCCGAGGTTGTGCCGTCCATGGCGATCGCGACAAAGGCCTGCCCCCCATGCATACCCTGTTTCCGCAGCTCTGCGTACTTTTCAACGCTGCGGTTTCCGCCGCTCTCCACATTCTCTGTTTCCTGCGCCTTGCACACCTCTCAGCCGTCACGGGAAACAGTCACGGGGATCTTCCCCGTCCTGCTGTCGCGATAGAGCTCATCGACGCACCTTATGTCGAACCTGACGTTCTCCATGGCCTTGTCATTCAGGATTTTTCGGACCTCCGCTTTCATTTCAGTCTTCACGGATGTTTCGCTCCCGCACTTTACTAAACAGTCGACGTTAAAAGAGTCCTCACCCGTTTTGACGAACTGCAGCTTTATGAGCCCCGGCGCATCAAGCTCGTCGATCTGAAGCGGGTGCAGAAAATCGGGATTTCCCTCTGAGTTTTTGAACCAGAGCAGATCCTCCTCGCGCCCCGCCACACGGTCTATATGTGTGAACGGCAGCACATCTGTACATCCTGTTTTATTGTTTCCGGCACCGGCAGTGCCTGCTCGGCGGAGCAAAAGATCGGGATCACACGAGAAGGAGCTCTCGTTTCCGGCGCCGGCGGCGCCCGCTCGGCTCGCCCTGCTCTCGCCGACACGGCAAAACCCCTCCATTATATCGCTCAGACGGTATCTGATGAGCGGAAAAGCTTTATTGTGCAGCTGTGTAAAAATCAGACGCCCCTGCACGTCCGTCTCGCAGTAATTCATATCGTCAAACAGATAAATGCCCTCGTACCAGCTCGATCCGGCGCCGAGCAGCAGCCCCTCGGTACATCCGTAAAAGTCTATTATGTCGCAGCCGAAGGTTCGTACAAAACTCTTCTTCTGCTCGGGCGTGATCGGCTCTCCTCCCGTTATCATTTTGATCGGATGTATGTCGAGTCTGCCCGAGTTTTGCAGATCGGCTAACAGCGATATACACGACGGGTAGCCCGATATGAAATTCGGCTTGAAATCGCCGATCGTGCCGAGCCAGCTTTCAAGCGGATCCGAGGTATTCACGCTAACGCTTTGGGCATGATATTTGTTGAGTCCCTTGTCGAGCAGAAGCACATCCGCGTAGCCCTCTCCGACCGAAGCCGCATGGAGGCTTTTGATAGGCAGATCCTTCCATCCTACGCGATGACACCCTCCGAGATTCACGAGACGGACAAAATTGCCCTCTACCGCTGTAAGCATTGACTTTGAGAACATAAAATCGCATGGCTTGCCCGTGCTCCCGGAAGTGTGAGCCGTAAATACACCCCGTCCCGACGGCCGGTATCTGCCGGCGGAGGTTCTAACAACCCCCACCGTCGCGATTTCAGGCGTATGTGTTCGCACGATATCCTTTGTCAGCACGGGGAGCCTCTCCGGCGGTACGGCAGCCAGATCGCCGCGCTCGATACCGGATTTCGCATAAAAAGAGGGATAAAACTCCGTATTATCCCATGCGAAAAGAAGCATTCTGCGGAACAGCGTCTCACTCATGTTCCTTATTTCCTCAGGAGTGCGCAATGCGTTGTTCCAATATTTTTTGCCTGCGTATATCAGACTTGCAAGTGCCATTACATCAACGCCTCCTGACGGCACGCTCCATGCTCCTCTCGGCATCACGCTTTGCAATGGTTTCGCGCTTATCGTAATTCTTCTTGCCGCGCGCCAGCGCTATCTCGAGCTTTGCGCGCCCGTTCTCGTTTATATACATCTTGAGCGGAACAGCGGTCAGCCCCTGAAGCTTGATCGCGCCTGCGAGCCTGCGTATTTCTTTCTTGTGCAGCAGGAGCTTGCGCGGCCTCAGAGGATCGACGTTAAAACGGTTGCCCTGCTCGTACGGTCTGATATTCATTCCGTAAATTATAAGCTCACCCTGCTCGATTTTCGCATAACTTTCTTTGATGCTTACCTTCCCCTGCCTGACCGATTTTATCTCGGTTCCCGTAAGCACGATTCCCGCCTCGTATACTTCTTCTATAAAATAATCGTGGCGTGCCTTTTTGTTGCTCGCTGCGAGTTTACGCTCTTTTTTCATTTTGAATTCCTATTTGAAAGGGTTTTCGATCGTTCCGATACTGCTGAACGGCCAAAGTCTTATGACGACCTTGCCGATTATAGCGTCTGCAGGTACCGGTCCTATACTCGGATCTCGACTGTCTCCGCTGTTGTTGCGGTTATCGCCCATACAAAAATAACAATCGTCCGGAACGACGTAATCCTCAATATCTCCCGATGTAGTGCCGTCGGCGGTATAACTCGCGTCAAGTACCCGGCCGTCCGCATATACTATGCCGTCTTTGATCGTAAGAGTTTCGCCCGGAAGCCCTATGACGCGTTTGATTAGATACTTTTCACTTCCATCCGTGAGCTCCTGTCCGGAATCGAAAACCACGACATCGCCGCGCTCCGGTTCTCCGCGAAACAGTTTATACGACTGCCGGCTTATTATAAGGTAATCGCCGTCGCTGAAATTCGGTTCCATCGAGTTCTGGCGCACTATCGTCGGTCTTATGAACTGAAGCACGACAAAGGTCACACCCACGACGATTGCAATATCCTTTATCCATCCTAAAACACTGTCGTCGTTTTTTTCTTTTTTTTTGGCCATATATTACTCCTTGTAAGGATTTCCGATTCTTCCGAACGAACCGAGAGGCAAAACCTTGAATACCGCCTTGCCGACTATCTCATCAAAAGGTATAAAGCCCACCTGCTCATAGCGACTGTCAATGCTGACCGCCCGGTTGTCTCCCATTACGAAAACGCTGTCTGCCGGAACCACAACATCCTTGAGGCTTCCGCTTGTGTAATTGTCTTTCGTATAGCTTTGATCTATCTCTTTTCCGTTTACGTAAACCACACCGTCCTCGATTGTGATAACATCGCCCGGCACACCTATTACGCGCTTGATCAGAAGTTTTTTTATGCCGTTATCATCCTCAATCTCCGACTTGAAAACGATGACGTCACCCAGCTCCGGAGTCCCGCGAAACAGCCTGTACGACTGCTTGCTTATGAAAAGGTAATCGTTCGTATAGAAGTTCGGTTCCATGGAGTGTTGCTTTACTATAGTCGGCTTTACGAACTGCATCACGATCAAAGCAATCAGCGCAGCTATCAAAATATCTTTTATCCATTCCGCAACGGATGGATTTATCTTTGATGGCGCACCGTGTTTTCCCCGTTTTGAGATTTTTATTGTGCACCTTCCCGATCTCATTTTCTCTTTATGCTCCCGCTTTTATTGCTCTTTGTTCCGAAAATCTCCTGCTTTATTTGCTCAAACCGCTCCGGAAGCTCAGCCCTGAAGGTTTTTCCGTTCAGATACCCGAGCATCTCGCCCGCATCCCGGAATTTCAGCTCATAAGCGTGTAAAAGCTGAGTATTGAGACCGTATGCGGCGCGCACCTCCATATTTACACGCCTTGAGCCGTACTTGACGTCACCTATGACGGGGTGTCCCGCCGACGCGAGATGCGCCCGTATCTGGTGAGTCCTGCCCGTCAGGATTTCTGCCCTTACAAGTGAATAATCGCCACTCACCTCCAAAGGCGTGACGATAGTTTCCATCGACAAAGCCGTCCCGTCGCCGCATCTGCTCTCCGGAACCACCATTACCATATTCCTCTCGTGATCCTTTGTCATCCCTCCGGTCAGATGAAGGGGAGCGTCGATTCGTCCCGCCGCTATCGTCATATAGAACTTGGAAATATATCCGCGTTCTCTTATAAGACGATTCAGCTCTCTGAGCGCGGCGGCGGTCTTGCCGAAGAGTACAAGCCCCGTCGTATTACGGTCCAGCCTGTTGGCGGGTGCAGGTGTAAATGTCTTTTCGGTTCTCGGATCGTATGCGCCTGAGGCGATGAGATAATCGGTCACCCGGTTTGCAAGGTGATCCTTCTTTTCGCCGCCTGCCCCGTGTGTCAGCAGCCCGCACGGCTTATCGGCGATCAAAAGGTTCCCGTCCTCGTAGACTATCCTGAACCTTTTCTTTGCTCCGCATCGCGAAAGAATCCTGCGGTATTTTGCCGCTTCCTCGTCCGCAATATAGATTGCGACCTCATCTCCATCTACCAGCATATACTCCCCACGTGAGCGTTTGCCGTTCACCCTGACATCCCTGCGGATAATCTTGTATATGAGCGAAAGCGGCGCCCTCTCGAAGTACTTGCGCAGGAAGCGGTCGAGTCGCTGCCCCTGTTCATTTGCCTTAATTTCAATGTTTATCACATTTTTTATTATACATCAACACCCGCTCCTATGCAAAATTTATTTGTGCTGCAATGTGAAATATGATAAATTATAGATATATGTACATCTTGAACGGGAGGCGCAAAAATGAAGCGTATCAAAGATTTTCTATACAACTGGAACGATATCATAATCGTACTCTGTATAGTTATTCTGGCTGCGCTGGTCATATACTGGCGCGTAAATGTGATAATGAACTATCCCCTGACTCTCGCAATGGAGACGACACGGACATCCCAAGCCGACGGTGATGCGGATAAGGACGGCGTCGACACGGATTCGGGCACTTCAATCGTACCGGGCAACAGCTCATCTGCAGGTGAAAGCAGCCCGCCGTCCGACGGTTCCTCACCCACAGGCTCGGACAACGGCTCCGCCACAGGCAAGTCGCCCGCTGATGGTGCAGTATGGAAGGACGGCGTGCTCAGATCGAACATGGAGGTCACCGTCGAATCGTCGGGCACGGCCTCCGGCGCGGTACAATCGCTTGTCGAGGCCGGACTGTTTGAATCCTTCGACGAATTTGCTTCGATTGCCTCGGAACGGGGATATGATCCGTCGTACATCGTCGCGGGAATCTACACGTTCAGTGCCGGTTCATCGCAGGACGATATTGTCGATGTAGTAATGACAGGAGGCATCCGCTGAAGACCGCGCACCGCGGCCTGATATACGATCCACGTAAATACTTACACGGCTTTCCACTTACAGGAGGTTAAACATGGCTCTTATAACAACAAAAGAAATGTTTGCAAAATCACTCAACAGCGATTATGCCATCGGTGCTTTCAACGTAAACAATATGGAGATCATTCAGGGCATCGTCGATGCCGCCTGCATCGAAAACGCACCTTTGATACTTCAGGTTTCGGCGGGTGCGCGCAAATATGCAAAGCCTGCATACCTCATCAAGCTCGTAGAGGCTGCGATTGATGATACGGGACTTGACATCGCGCTCCACCTCGACCACGGCGAGGATTTCGAGATATGCAAAAAGTGCGTCGATGACGGATTCACCTCCGTTATGATCGACGGCTCAAAGCATCCGTTTGAAGAGAATATCGCGATGACAAAGGAAGTCGTCGATTATGCGCACGAGCACGGTGTCGTCGTCGAAGCGGAGCTCGGAAGGCTCGCAGGCGTAGAGGACAACGTTAATGTAGACGCGAGATCTGCAACCTTTACGGATCCGGACGAGGCGGTAGAGTTCGTCGAACGCACAGGTGTCGATTCGCTCGCCGTAGCAATAGGTACAAGTCACGGTGCATACAAGTTCAAGGGTACTCCATACCTCGATTTCGACAGGCTCCGCAAAATTCACGAGATGCTTCCCGAAACACCTCTCGTCCTCCACGGCGCATCTTCTGTTCTTAAGGAGTTTGTAGACAGATGCAACCAATACGGCGGGGAAATACCCGGCGCTCAGGGCGTTCCCGAGGACATGATCCGCGAAGCCGTCAAATGGGGCGTATGCAAAGTCAACATCGATACGGATCTTCGCTTAGCGATGACAGCGGAGATCAGGCGTATATTCAAAGAAAGCCCTTCGGAATTTGATCCGCGCAAATATCTCGGTCCGGGCAGAGAAGCTATCACCCGTATGGTTCGTCATAAGATCAAGGACGTGCTCAACTCATCTGATAAGCGATAATTAATGACAGAATACAAGAAAAGAAGAGGCGACAGAAAAGACGGAAGACTCCTGCGCTCGCTCCCCCCGTTCAACAAAATAACCCCGTTTATCATGCCTCATCGCAACGACGCCTCGAATCTCTATGAGGAAACTTTTGAGGTATCGGCGATTGATGCCAAGATAAAAGATTGGCGCAGCGCAGGTTACGGCGGCATAGGTCTGCTGCACGTGCTTATAGCCGCATACATCAAAGGGATTGCGGCATACCCGGGCATAAACAGATTCATTGCAGGTCACAGGATATACGCCAGAAACGACATAACCGTTATAATGGTCGTCAAGCGTACTCTTACACTCAATTCACCTGAAACGTCGATAAAAGTGGTTTTCAAACCGACCGATACTGTCTTTGACGTGTATAACAAGATGAACGAGAAAATCGAAGAGGTTCGCAATGTCGCCGACGGCAGTGATGCCGAGGATCTTGCAGGCAAGCTCTGTAAGGCTCCCAGACCGCTGCTCCGGTTGGCGATATCATTTCTCAAATGGATGGATTACCACGGCGTAATGCCGAAATCGGTGCTCGATGTAAGCCCGTTCCACGGTTCAATGATAATAACAAATCTCGGCTCGCTCGGAATAGGTCCCATATACCATCACATATACAATTTTGGTACTCTGCCGGTTTTCATCGCCTTCGGCTCACGCTACAAGGCAGTCGAATTCAACAAAAAAGGTACGCCGGTCGGCCGCCATTATGTAGACTGTAAATTCGTTATGGATGAACGTACGGTGGACGGTCACTATTATGCCACCTTCCTCAAGAAAATGCGGCGCGTGATTTTGGATCCGGTTCAGCTTGAGCTTCCGCCCGACGAAGTAAAGGAAGACGTAGAATAAAGCCGCAAAAAAACCGCGTTAAATTCGAAGATTTCAAAATGGAAAAAACCGCCGATCTGAAACGAGCCCCCCTTCATCAGAGTTTTATCTGATAAAGGGGGGCTCGATTACAGGCTGATATATTATGCTGTTACTTCGTCAATCCTCTGTTCTCGCATGATGCTCGGAAAGCATCTGCTGCTTCATATCGTACAGCTTCTGCGAAAGGTCTACGTAATAAGTCTGAGGATTTTCGAAGCGGAGCATTTCGTCCCAGAGTGTCGAAACCTGCTCGGCGCAATATTTCTTTATTTCGTCTATGCTCGGGTTCTCGTAAACGAGCTTTCCGTGATCGAATATCTGCCTGCGCAGGTTAACCGCGTGATAGTTGCGCAGCTTCTTGCGCTTCCATACGGCATTCTGGTCGAATATCTCATAATATTCCTGATCGTCGCTGATAACTTCGCCGTCTACCGTCATAACGTCAGCCAGTGCCTTTCCCGTTTTTTTGTCAAAAAGTCTGTACAGAGTCTTGAATCCCGGATTTGTAATCTTCTCGACGTTTTCGCTGATTTTGATCTTAGGTATGATCCTGCCGTTGGACTCGAGAGCCGAAAGCTTATAAACTCCCCCGAACACAGGCTCCGACTTGGCAGTTATAAGCCTCTCTCCCACGCCGAATGAATCAATCCGAGCTCCTTCTCTTATGACATCTCTGATTATGTATTCGTCGAGCGAATTTGATATCGTTATTTTGCATTCGGTAAGACCCGCCTCGTCGAGCATTCTTCGCGCGTTTTTGGTGAGATACGTTATATCCCCCGAATCGATGCGTATACCCATCTTTGCAGGCTGAAGCTCTTTGAATACTTTGATTGCCGCGGGTACGCCGGACTTGAGAACGTTGAACGTATCTACAAGCAGCACGCAGTTGTCGGGATATACCTTGGCGTACGCCTTGAAAGCCTCGTACTCGTCTGGGAACATCTGTACCCAGCTGTGCGCCATCGTGCCGAGAGCCGGAATACCATACTGAACATCCGCTATCGTGCATGCCGTCCCGCAACAGCCTCCTATATACGCTGCCCGTGCGCCGTGTATCGCCGCACCGAGCCCATGTGCTCTTCTCGTACCGAACTCCATCACCGGCCTGCCCTGTGCCGCTCTGCATATACGGTTTGCCTTGGTTGCGATAAGGCTCTGATGATTTACTATCAGAAGCAGCATCGTCTCGATAAACTGCGCCTGCATGACCGGACCTCTGACCGTAATGATCGGCTCGTGCGGGAATATCGGCGTACCCTCGGGCACCGCCCATACATCGCACTCGAATTTGAAATTACCGAGATAGCTCAGAAATCTCTCACTGAAGCATTTTTTGCCTCTCAGATACTCTATATCGCGTTTCGTAAAACTGAGGTTATCGAGATAATCACAAACCTGCTGGATACCGGCCATTATGGCATAAGCTCCGCCGTCCGGCACCCTTCTGAAAAATAAATCGAAATAAGCGATATCGTCGACGATGCCGGACTCAAGATATCCGTTGGCCATGGTGATCTCATAAAAGTCGGTAAGCATCGTCATATTATCTTCTCTGAACATACAGCTCTCCCTATGAACCCTGAAATCGGTTTGCTTCTTAATTTTAACATCTGTCACCGCTAAATCAATAATAGTTTTTTCTTTGACATTCTTACCTCTGCTCAAATTCACCCGCGGCTTTTCAGCATCTTCTTGAGGTACTGCCCGGTGTAGCTTTTTCGGACGCCGGCTATCTGCTCGGGCGTGCCTGTGGCTACTATTGTGCCGCCTTTGTCTCCACCTTCAGGTCCGAGATCGATTATGTAGTCCGCGCATTTTATGACGTCGAGGTTGTGCTCTATGACTACTACGGTATTTCCGGCATCGACAAGGCGCTGAAGTACGGCAATAAGCTTGTCCACATCGGCAAAATGCAGACCTGTCGTCGGCTCATCCAATATATATAAGGTTCGTCCCGTGTCGCGCCGCGACAGCTCTGCAGCCAGCTTTACGCGCTGAGCTTCACCCCCTGAAAGCTGGGTTGACGGCTGTCCTATCTTAAGGTAACCGAGACCGACGTCGTTCAGAGTTTCGAGATGGCGCCTTATCCCGGGCAGGCTCTTGAAAAATTCAAGACCCTCGGCTACGCTCATAGCAAGAATGTCGTATATGTTCTTTCCCTTATATTTGACCTCCAGCGTTTCGCGATTGTAGCGGCGGCCATGGCAGACCTCGCACGGTACATAGACATCCGGCAGGAAGTGCATCTCTATTTTAATTATGCCGTCACCGCTGCACGCTTCGCATCGTCCGCCCTTAACATTGAAGCTGAAGCGACCCTTGCCGAAGCCGCGTATCTTCGATTCCGGGAGTTCGGCAAACAAATCGCGAATCCGCGTGAACATGCCCGTGTAAGTCGCAGGATTGGAGCGTGGTGTACGTCCGATGGGACTTTGGTCGATATCTATGACTTTATCGATGTTCTCAAGGCCGTCGATAGAATCGTGCTCGCCGGCAGATATATGCGTTCGGCTTATCGCGGCGGAAGCACCCTTATTGAGGATTTCGTTGATCAGGCTGCTCTTGCCTGAGCCGGAAACACCCGTCACGCAGACGAACTCCCCGAGAGGAATATCGACATCTATATTCTTCAGATTGTGCTCACGCGCTCCGTGTATAGTTATCTTCCTGTCGTTTCCCCGTCGGCGTTCGGCCGGAACTTCAATCCTGCGCACACCCGAAAGGTACTGTCCTGTGACGGATTGTCCGCATTTTTTTATGTCCTCTGCCGTTCCCTGAGCGACGAGCTCACCGCCGTAAATGCCGGCTCCGGGACCTATATCTACGATGTGGTCCGCCGCATACATCGTTTCCTCGTCATGCTCAACTACAATAAGCGTGTTTCCTATATCGGTAAGCCGACGCAGCGTATTGAGCAGCTTGCTGTTGTCGCGCTGATGAAGTCCGATTGAGGGCTCATCAAGTATGTACAGCACTCCTACGAGAGAACTTCCTATCTGTGTCGCCAGCCTGATACGCTGTGATTCCCCGCCGGAGAGCGTTCCGGACGAACGCGACATGGTCAGATAGTCGAGTCCGACGTTTTCGAGAAATGCGAGACGGGAGTGTATTTCCTTTACTATCTGGTGGGCGATCATCTCATCCTTTTCTGACAGTTTCAGATCGTTTACAAAAGCAAGCGCATCGCGTACGGACATATCAGACAGCTCCGCTATATTGATGCCGCCGACGGTAACCGCCAGAACCTCCGGCTTGAGACGCCTGCCGT
Organism: uncultured Clostridia bacterium; assembly: GCA_938046095.1. Classification (GTDB taxonomy): domain Bacteria; phylum Bacillota; class Clostridia; order Peptostreptococcales; family Anaerovoracaceae; genus Eubacterium_B. Next base: position 149,863 of record CALIXS010000026.1, on the reverse strand, counting down.
GACATGTCTCGCAGGGCTTGACCGTCATGAATTTGCTCATCCACTCCTTCATCAAATCGGATCCCGACTCACGATAACGACGTTCCATGTTGGTGAGCATGCCCTCGAACGGATGATCGCGGTGCTGCACCTTACCCCGGGAGTTGGTGACATCGTATTTCAGATGGCGCATACCTGTCCCGTACAGCAGTTCTTTTGTGAATCCGCCGGGAAGCTCTTTGAACGGCACGCCGAGATCGACATTATGCTCCTTTGCGAGTATATCTATGACCTGCCAGTAATAGCTCGTAAACTGCATCGTGGCGAAAATCGAACTCAGTGCGCCCTCGAGTATTGATTTATCCGTTTTGATGATAGAGTCAGGCTCCACGGTTTCCGTAAACCCGAGTCCGTTGCAGGCAGGGCATGCGCCGAACGGGCTGTTGAACGAGAACGAGCGCGGTTCGAGCTCCTCGATACCCGCGCCGTGCTCAGGACATGCCAGCTTAGTTGAAAAGATCTGTTCCTTTTTGTATATCTTGTCATCGAAAGAAGCGACGACAAGACCGTCGCCCTCTTTGATGGCGAGCTCCACCGCCTCCGATATGCGTCCCTGCTGGCCGTCCTTGATAACGATGCGGTCCATTACTATCTCTATTGTGTGCTTGTTATTCTTTTCTAATTTGATCTCGCCCTCGCTCAGCTCGCGGATCTCGCCGTCCGCACGAACGCGCGTGTAGCCGTCTCTCTTTATCCTGTCGAGGATTTTAATGTGCTCTCCCTTGCGCTGTCTGACGACGGGAGCCATGATTATAAGACGTGTCCCCTCGGGCCAATCCATTATCGAATCTACTATCTGATCGACACTTTGACTCGATATTTCGCGGCCGCAGACCGGACAGTGCGGGACTCCGATCCTTGCGTACATGAGCCTCAGATAATCGTGTATTTCCGTTACCGTTCCGACGGTGGAACGCGGGTTCTTACTCGTGGTCTTCTGATCTATGGAGATTGCCGGTGAAAGACCCTCTATCATCTCGACATCCGGTTTTTCCATCTGTCCGAGGAACTGCCTGGCATAAGATGAGAGGCTTTCGACATAGCGCCTCTGTCCCTCCGCATATATGGTATCAAAAGCAAGCGACGATTTGCCGGAACCGGAAAGCCCGGTCAACACGACGAGCTTGTCGCGCGGTATGCGCACATCTATGTGCTTGAGATTGTTTTCGCTTGCTCCCTTGATGTAGATCTCGTTTTGCATCCTGTATCGATTGTACTCCTGTATCTTATCTCAGTCTTGTTTTATATTCGAATATCATATCCCGAAGCTCCGCGGCGCGTTCGAACTGCAAATCCGCAGCGGCCTGATTCATCTCGGCCTCGAGCTGTTTGACGTAATGGCGCAACTCTCCGGCAGTCAGCTCCGCAGGCTTCTTTCCCTTATACCTTGCGTCCTTTTCTACAGCTTGAGTTGCCTCTATTACCTCGCGCACCGACTTGCTTATGCTCTTAGGCGTAATATTATTATCATCATTATACCTCTGCTGAATGCCCCGGCGACGCTTCGTTTCGCCTATCGCCGCACGCATCGCAGGGCTTATATGGTCCCCATACATTACGACATGCCCGCTCACATTGCGTGCCGCACGCCCTATAGTCTGAATCAGAGACGTCTCGGTTCTCAGGAAGCCTTCCTTGTCGGCGTCGAGTATCGCAACGAGCGTCACCTCCGGGATGTCAAGCCCCTCGCGCAAAAGATTTATACCCACGAGCACATCAAATTCACCCAGCCGCAGATCTCTGATTATCTCGAGCCTTTCGAGAGTATCTATGTCGGAATGCAGGTATCTCGCCCGTATCCCGGCCTTTGTCAGATAATCGGTCAGGCTCTCGGCCATCTTCTTGGTAAGGGTTGTAACGAAAGCACGGCCGCCGTCTTTGACAACACCGTTAATCTCCCCTATGAGGTCATCGATCTGATTTTCGGTCGGTCTTACGTCTATCGGCGGATCGAGAAGCCCCGTAGGTCTTATGACCTGCTCTGCGGTGACCCCGCCGGACTGCTCGCGTTCATATGCCGCAGGCGTTGCCGAGCAGTACAATATCTGACCGTGTTTGTGCTCCCATTCGGAAAACATCAGCGGCCTGTTGTCGAGCGCCGACGGAAGTCTGAATCCGTATTCTATCAAAGAGGTCTTGCGTGACCTGTCTCCCGCATGCATAGCGCGAAGCTGCGGCAGCATAACGTGAGACTCGTCTATTATCGTCAGATAATCGTCCGGGAAGAAGTCGAGCAGAGTATACGGTGTTGCTCCCGGCTCCAGTCCGTTGATATGGCGGGAATAGTTCTCGATACCCTTACACATGCCGATTTCGCGCAGCATCTCCATATCGTATCGTGTCCGCTGCTCTATCCGCTGCGCCTCGAGCAGCTTGCCCCGATCTCTGAGCCAGCTGATCCTCTCCTCCAGCTCTTCGTCTATTGTGACGAGAGCACGCTCCATATTCTCCCTGCTCGTAACGTAATGCGACGCCGGAAAAACGGAAACGTGGCTGCGCAGTCCCGTGATTTCACCTGTTACGGGGTTCATCTCCTTTAGCGATTCTATTTCGTCGCCGAAAAGCTCAACCCTTATGGCATGATCCGCTCCCGCAGGATATATATCTATGATATCGCCTCGCGCCCTGAACGAACCGCGGTCAAAATCAATATCATTTCTGGTGTACTGTATATCGACGAGCTGCCTCAATATCTCACGGCGCGGAAGCTCCATGCCCGGCCTGAGCGAAATCATCTGCCCCTCATATTCGTCGGGCGATCCGATACCGTAAATACACGATACGGAAGCAACTATAATGACGTCACGCCGTTCAGCAAGTGCCGCAGTCGCACTGTGACGCAGTTTGTCTATCTCGTCATTTATGGCGGAATCCTTCTCTATATATGTATCCGTAGACGCGACATAAGCCTCCGGCTGATAATAATCGTAATAGCTGACGAAGTATTCTACGGAGTTCTCGGGGAAGAACTCCCTGAATTCGCCGAAGAGCTGCGCGGCCAGAGTCTTATTATGGCTTATCACGAGCGTCGGCCGGTTAAGGCGCTCTATGACGTTGGCCATGGTGAACGTTTTGCCCGAACCCGTAACGCCGAGCAGCGTCGCCGCAGCCTCCCCGTCACGAAACGCCTCGACTATTCTGTCTATCGCCTCCGGCTGATCCCCTGTAGGTTTGTATTTGGAATGAAGTTTGAAATCCATGATCCTATTCTACCACATTGCCCGCAAAAGTTCTATGAGAAAAAGAACATATTTTCTTTTTTTTGCGAATGTCAAATAGACGACTCCGGTTTGCAAAGCATCGCGCCGTGTACAAAAACCGTTCCTCCCTTAACGATCCTGCCGGGCGAAACAAAAGCACGCAGATTGCGCAGATTGATTGTCCGCACTAAATATGCTAATATTTTCCGTATATACTGACGAACAGCCCGGAGATTTAAAGGGAGGGCGATTATGAACAAGTGGCTGGAAGAAGATTATGAGTTTTCCATCGAGGTTACCGGATACACTCGCGGAGATCATACAGATGGATACTGCCGCAACGGAGAACAGATCGGCGATCTTGTAAACCTTGGCACGACAGTAAATACAGCAAAACCCTTGTATGTCCTGACGGTTGTGTAATTTTCAGATTGGCGGCCACACCGCTTGAAAACAAAGGTGTTCAGAACGAATAATCACGGAAAAAACCGCAATCCGATTAAAAGACAGATGTAGCTTTATAGATGTATGTTTATAAAGGAGCTGAACGGAATAAATGTATCCCGACAGAAAGGAAGCTTTGCGATTGCTGAAAGAAGCCGAAAAACTCAACCCCGGACCATGGATCAACCATAGCAGAACGGTTTCTCACTGTGCCGAAAAAATCGCATCTTATTCCGGCATGGACCCGGAAAAAGCGTATGTGCTCGGATTGTTGCATGATATCGGAAGAAGGTTCGGAAAGAGACACCTGGGCCATGTTTCCGACGGATATTCCTATATGATGTCCCTGGGCTACAATGAAGCGGCGAGAATATGCCTTACCCATTCTTTCAACACGCAAAAGATCGGCAAAGATTTATATACCGTAGTTGAAAAAGATCGTTACAATCCCTGCACTGATTAACACGCAGATCCTGATTTTAAGAAAGGTCTTGTTAAAACTTATAACAGGGACCGCTTTTTATTTTACCACCCCGCTTTTACCGTCAAATATCATACAGAGGGAGTCTTAAGGCTTTACTCGACCTCAATACCGGTGCATGTATATCCGGTTTCCGCTATGGCTTTGATCAAAGCGTCTTCGTCCGGTCTGCTGTCGGCCACGAATGTCGCCGTACCCTTACGCTTAGATGCCTTGACTTTTTTTGCGTCCGGAACCGCCTTCCTGATAGTTTCGCATATGTGAGCCTCGCACATACCGCATGCCATGCCGCTTATTACCAATGTAACCTTCATTTCTGTACCGCTCCTTTACACAAGTGCCTCAAAATACTCTTATATTATACACGGAATTCGGCTGTAAAAAACATCCATCCTTTTTTGTGTTTCGCAGGACATCATACTTGATTCTGCCCGCGTTTACGCGTATTACGCGGGCAGCAAAACTTACTGTGGTTGTCGTCACGCAGAAGCGTTTTCCGCGGGATATCGGGGCAGTCTGAGATGAAGCAATTTGGCCCTGCCAAGATCGTCGCACACCTTCATGGAAATACGCGTATAAAGTCCCGTATTCTTTCCTATCATTTTTCTTGCCTCTGTGTAAAAGGGACGCCACGCGATCAGGACCGCGCCCGCTTTTTCTGCAAACTTTTCGCAATCGTCCACATAAAAATACATCATCGCGGACGCGTTGCCGGTCTTTTTGACGTACCTCTGCGCGTATTTGATGCCGGTACTGTTGGTAGCATCAAAGATCAGCTCTGCATCTGTAAAAAGCTTTCCGATTTTCTCTATAAAGGAAAGAACCTCCTCTTCATGAAAATACTGAAACACGCCGGAAACGGTCAGAAGCGTCGGCAACGTGCGGTCTTCAATGCTTTCCGCCCATTTATAATCAAAAATATCACCGCCGATAAGCCTTTCATTCTCACCGGTACCGAGAATCCTCCGCCTGTGCTCGATGACCTGAGGCAGATCCACCTCGTAGAATATCGCCGTTTTGCTGCCGATGCGGTAATATGCCGTTTCCAGCCCGCAGCCGAGATTGACTATGTTGCACACGTGATGCGCCTCAAGGAACGTTCTCGTCATCTCATCCATATTGTAATACCGCGCCACGGACGCAATCATGGAATATTCCGATGAACTCTTTTCTATGCTGTCGTCCGGCAGTGCCGATTCGAGCTCCAACGCCTTGGAATCATAAAAATATTCGGGGAAACGCCGCGACATATAAACCCTTGCGGTAAGGGGAATATACAAAGTATCCTCTACGCCTTCAAATTTATTCAAATTATATCACCTCAACCTTCTTGTCCGGATTTCTCAGATCCTCAGGCGGAATCCTCTTCGGATATACGCCCTTTGTTAAAATATCATACAGGAGACGGTTATCAAGAATCATGTCGTCGCGAATAATGTTCCAATCGGCTTTCTTCTTATAAAAAACCTTAAAGATCAGGAAGTTCATAATCGGGCCTATGACGGGCGTCTGCATCCCGAAGGCCTCGGTGTGCGAAAAACTGCACCCTTGCGCAGTACGGCGCCCCTCAAAGGTTATGACTGCTGTCTTCTTGTCGCTTTCAAAGCGGAACAGAAAGTGGTCGGAATCCCTTTCCGCATGTATAATCTTTCCTGTTACGTCATAATCAAGCCCCATCACGATTTCATAGAACCTGACTCTGTCTCCTGTGTTTACACCGCCGTCAAAAAGCCGGCACTCCAGATGGTACGGACTCCATTTGACGAATTCCTCTTCAAAATTGTCGGCCCACCGGCAAAGTCTCTCAAACGGTGCGGGAATGTCGATCCGTTCAGTCAGTACAACCATCTCTTTCCTCCTCTCTGTGCTTACGCCATGCCCGGAAAAGTCTTCTTCTTTCTTCATCGGAAAATCCGATGACCGTCGAAACAAATCCGACGACGGCATCCATAACGGTATATGCCTCTTCCTCGCTCCGATCGGTTTCGAGCATGTACCGATAAACAATCTCTCCTATACCGCCGGACAGAAACTGCGCCCATATCTGCGCTTCGGAACCGGAATACAGCCCCGTCCTGTAAAAATAATCCGACCACATCTCCGCCGCTTCAGACGTCACCTGCTCGCGCATATCAAGAATAAACAGGCGGTTCGGCACGGACTTCCCCGTAAGAAGCAGCTGCCGATCCTCTCTCATGCTCGTTTCCATCCTCGATACGAGTAGAACGAGCCGCTCCTCCAAAGATTTGCAGTCAGAGCTGAAGCCTTCCCTGAGACCTGAAAGGTAGCTTTTAGCGACCGTCCTGACGCAAGTCCTATAAAGAGCCTCCTTTGAAGGGAAATAGTAATAAAACACGCTGGGAGAAGCAGTCTTATCCCCTACGGCATCGAGCACGGCTCTTATGGAAACCGCATCATAGCCCTTTTCCACAAAAAGCTCCGTCGCCGCTTTGATAAAAGCCTCACGCCGCATCTTCGGATCTTTCTTCACTTTCATCGGTTGCTCCCTCTCCCTTTTATAGAATATTATTCTATACCGCATGTTAGCATTAACTAACCAATTTGTCAACCGCCTAACCTGCCGGCTGTCGGACGTACCGATCTACGGTTCAACCCGCTGCGCACAGCTACGCAAAACCGGCTGATCTCCATATCGGAAACCAGCCGGCTCTGTAAAAGTATAAGTACAAAAGAGACTTGCGTATGTCTTTGACCTTATGAGGCGGTGCCTATTTTGCTCTGCTGCGCCGTTTTCTTCCGACCGCAACTATCATCAATACTGCGCCCGCAGCCGAAACGAGCCCGACGGTAAGCCACTTGTATATCTTCGAATCATCTCCTGTTATGACATTACCCGGCTTTTCCGGCTTTGGCTGCGCGGTCGTCGTTTTTTCCCAATTTGCTTCGAACTTTATTTCGTACCCATTGTAATTACCTGCCGGGAGGTGTATTGCATCGAAAACGTAATATGCGTTGCTCACGGCAAGGATGTTGGCGTCGCTGTCATATACATCGAAGCGCCAGCCTTCAAAATCAAAGCCCTCCCTTACAGGCTTTATCCCCTTGAAGAAGGCAAATTCGCTCTCCGGCGCCATCGAATCGGGTGCATACGGCATCGTCATATTTCTCGTTGCGAATATACCCTCGTAGCCCTTAGGTTCTGCGCCGCCCTTAAGGTCAAAACTGATTTTTACATCCACCGGAGCATGCGGCGACATTATCGACCATACGGCCTTAAATATTATACTGTAATGACCGTCCGCAGTGCCGGGAGCCAGAAGCAGAGGTCCGTATGTATAATCGGCGGGCGCTCCCAGAGGATTTGACCCGTTTGCAAGCACGACCTGCCACCCGGCAAACACGCTTCCATCCAGCACCGGTATGCTATCCTTGAAAAAAGCAAACTCGTTCGGCGGTATCTGATCCAGGAATTGATACTCGCCGTCCGTTTCGCGCGGATCGAATACATTCGGCTCCGACGCCGGAGCGCTTCCTCCGCCGAGATCAAAGCTGATCGGCACCTTGAATTTATCACCCGCTATATGCCCTGACTGCCAGTTCGCATAAAAATGTATGCGGTAGCCCGCGGCTCCCGGATCAAGCAGGATGCCCTCACCGAATGTATAATATGCATTGCTTATCGCCAGACGGTTCCCCTCTTCGTCCTCGATGTCAAAACGCCAGCCATTAAATACATCACCGTCGAGCACAGGCTGCACGTTTTTGAAAAACTCGAATTCGCTGACAGGCACCGTATCTCCGACAGAATATTTAGCTGACGTTTCCGTCGGGAGGAATATGTTCGGATCCGACTGCGGGGCCGCGCCTCCGTTCAGGGAAAAAATTATCCTGACAGGCTTTTTTGCCAACCTTAGATCGGGTGATCCGTTCTCAGCCATAACGAAAGAGCCCGCAGATGCTGATATGAGAAAAACCACCACAAGAATAAGAGGAAACAGAATGCTTTTTTTCTTTTTCATTTTTTTGCCCTCCTTTTATAACATTATCGCCTGTGGCTCCGCAGTCATTCATACTCCGCAGGAGCCATACGCAGCACAAGTGTGATGCGTATTTTGTTTTCATATTAAATGTCGGGCGTTAAATAAACGTTAAAAAGAAAACAAAAAATATCGGAAAAAGTATTATAAAAAGCAGGGAGGGAAATCAACCGAACGTCAATTCCACACCCATTTCGTCCATATAATGCTTTGAAAACTTTTTAAGAAAATGATCGGCGCGATCCTGCTGGCCCGATTTGGTGTACGCATCGACGATAAGCTTGCAGCACTTCTCGTCGAGCGGCTCAAACTGCATGCCCTTCATAAGCCGCTTTTCCGCCTCCGCAAACTCCCCTGCAGAAATCAGCATCTCCGCGAGACGGTACAGCGCCTCAAAGTATATTGAAACATAGTGCTCGCGAAGCACGTCAGCCCAATCGTCATAAAGCTGTCCCTGAAGAAAAGCGCCGTCATACACGTCGCACACCGCGCCGAGCGCGGCAACGAGCCCCTCTCCGTCCGGGCATGACTCCGCGGTTTTACGGTACTTGCGGTACATTTCCTCGAGCAGATCGGTATCCCTTTCCACCAGGATATCGGGATTCACCGCAAAACCCTCTTTTCGTTCGACGATCAAAGCGTTTTCATTCTCGAAGCTCATCGACGCCGACGAAAGCGATCTGCGAAGCTCATACAAAGCAACTCTCAGAGAAGCAAAAGCGGCTTTGCTGTTCGCCTCCGGCCAGAAAACAGCCGCAAGGCGTTCACGGGAAACGGTATCACCCTTTGCGAGTGTAAGTATATATTTGAGAATGCCACTGACCTTGCGAGTCTTGAAATCGCTCTCACAAAGCCGCACCCCGCCACACGAAACGGAAAACTCGCCGAACAGCTTACATTTTACCTCCGCTGTTTTACGCGCTGCACCGGCATCGTCCGCGCCGGGCTCGCAGCCGTACGTATTCGATATTTTTCTGAACAAAGGCTTCATCCGGCATTCCGGCGGCAAAAGTCCGTATACGGAGCGCACCGCCGAAATATCAGCCTCGCGCCAATACGTATAGCCGCCCTGCTCCGCGAGTTCGGCAAAGAGCGTGGCGTATTCCGCAGCAGCGTTTTGGTCGCCCTTGCGCAAAAACAGATCCGCAAGCTGAAGATAAAGTCCGCAGATGCTTTGTTTTGCTCCTATTTTCTTGACGGAGGCAAGCGCCTCGGTTAACATGACATATCCGCCGTCAAACCTGCCCATACGCTTATACGTGACGCCGAGTGCCGTCATCGCAAGCTCCTGCAGACCGTGACCCGGCTTTTCTTCATTGAGTGCCGCGCGTATATATTCGAGCTCCGTTATCGTCCTCTCATCGGGCTCTCTTTCATTCCACAATGAACGGATGATAATACTCTCCTTTACTAAAAGGTCACCTCCGTATTTTGAGAACGCCTCGATCGAATCGTCTATCGCTTTAAGAGCGCCCGGAATGTCACACTTCCCGTACTTCAGATAGGCGAGCATAAAATACCCGTACCCCGACGCAAAAGCGGAATCGTATTTTTCACCCAGCAAAAAGAACTCGTCCGCAAACCGCTGTATGAGCACGAAGTCCATGCGCAGCAATGAAACGTTGCAACACGAAACGAGACCTATGATACGCCACTGGTCGTTTCTGCGGCATACAGGGTGTGAAACTATCCTGTCGAGGTTCGCTGCCGACAACTCCAGATCGCCGCAGCGGTAGAAATATATACCGCGTATCATAGCATAGCTGAAATCCCACATATCGTCTCTTATCTTTCGGCGGTCGAGCAGTTTGAACAGCAGTCTTGCGGAGTTGAGCCGATCCTGCCCCGTCATGGCTATAAAGAATGAAATTATAAGCTTTTTGCGCGTATCTCCTCCCGCGGCAAGCAGCGATATAACCGGAAGCCGCTTATACGCCTTCTCCAGCAAAACGAAATCGTTATGCTGATACGCCATTACGAGCAGCATACCGAAAGTGTTCATAAGAAACGAAAGGTCACCTTTTTTCCTGAAACCGTCAATAGCCTTCATAAAAGTCGCCAGTGCGAGTTCGCTGTTCGAATTGATGTGAAACATTCCATTGTACAGCAGCAAATACGGGTCGGAATCTACCACAGGCTGCGGGAATTCTCCTACGAGCATGAACATCTTCTCGGGAATTCCGGTATCAAAAAACTCGCGGCTGCATTCCCTCGCAGTCGCGAGCGCCGCTTTCTCGAACCCCCCCATCAGGAAAAACCTTATCGCGAGGCGAGGATCTTCCTCTCTGTAATACCGCCCGAGTTCCTCAAAGCAGTCAGCCTTTTCTTCCGCTGTGAGCGAAGTCTCGAACATCTTCAGCAATTCCTCACGGAAAAGAGCGTGGAACCTGTACCTCGGCGCGACTGTCGGTATCTTCTGGATATAAAAATTGCCTCCCTCAAGCCATCTGACAAAGCCCTCGGCATCATCCACGTTCATGACTGAGTTAAGTTCGTCGCAGGAAAAGTCCTCGAGCACGGAAAGCTTAATCATAATTCTTCTGTTTTTTGGATCTATGTCGCGCAGATATTTTGACAAAACAAGCGAAAAGAGTTCCTCGCCTTTTTTGCCGATGGCAATAGCCTCCATATCCTCATCACAGATGCTTTCGCTGCGGCAAAATATATAAAGACCTGCGATCCAACCCTCTGTTCTTCTGAAAGCGGCATCGATATGACTGCTGTCAGCACCGAGCCCGTATACGTCGTTGATAAGACTGGCCGCTTCCTCCTTCGTAAAAAGAAGTTCACCCGCCGTAATACGCCGTACGTCGTCACGCAGTGCAAGTCGCCCCGAAATTATCTTGGGATCCCTGCGCGAGGTAATGATGACGGAAAGGCATTGCGGCATATTCGACACGAGATACTGTACAGTCTCGACTATTATATCGTTGTCGACCACATAATGGAAATCGTCGAGAACGAGATAAACGCGTTCTTCGCTGTTATCGCAGAGAGCATAAGCATCCTGAACTATCTGAGCGTTAAGAAGCGGATAATTTTCTCCGATATCGGTTATGCTCGCAAGCATGCTCATGCTTTCCGACTCGCATACCGCCGGCAAATCACGGCTCGCAAAGAGAGACGTGATAAGGTGCGAATACCACACCTGAAGCACGGCGTCCTCTCTGTTCATCCGATACCATTTTATTTTTGCGCGATGTTCACGCAAAGAAAGGAGAACCGCTGTTGTTTTGCCGAATCCGGCAGGAGCGATCAAAACGGACAATCTGTTCTTTTCGACATTCAGATTGCGAATTCGCTGTGAATACAAGATTTTCTGGGGGATGTCGGGAACAGAAAAGTTCGATTCATAAAAAGGGATTTTATTCATCAAAATTTCTTTCTGCGCACGGCCTCTCGGAGCAATCCTCTTACGGTTTGCTCGTATTTGTTTAATTATACACGCAAACACTTAATTTGAAAAGGCCATCAAATTGAAGTAGCGGCGCAGCAACGAATCAAAGTATCGGCATAAGAAACAGCCGCCGTAAAACAAAACGGCTGCCGACGAAGAGAACGACTGCCATTTTGTTTACTCATGCTGCTTATATTCTTATCTCCGTGCCGTACCGGATTTCTCTTGCGCCGATATGTACGGGTTTTCCCGTGCCGTACCTATTCCGTGGTAAAGTGGCTCCGAACCTGGCTGAGCAGGTAAAGCGATATTGCCAGACTTATAAGGGCACTGAATATGCTGCTGACGGAACCCGAGGTAATATCATATATGACGGAAAACACGAATTGTAAACACGCCACGCAGAAAGCGATATACCAACCGCGGTATTTTTTTTCTTTCAACGGCTTTATCGCAATGATTTCCGCGACAACGGTTATCCCCATTCCTACGACACCTGTGATTATCATTATCCAAAGCTGTATTGACATGGCTCCGAAGCCGGCGGAGAAAAGCAGAACTCCGCCGAGTGCACCGATGCCTAATATCGTCATTATCCCCATAATGTTTATAACGATGGCAATAATGACAAGAACCCAAAGCCATTTGGCGAGCGACGCCTTGAAATTTTCCGGAAGTTGCGGTAGTTTGGCGTTCAGTTCCATGAGCTTACTTTCTAATTGTTTCATTTCTGTACGTCTCCTCTCAGGATGTTTCTTCAGCAGCGACAATGCTGCGGGGAGGCTCTGCCGCTCGTGCATGCACGGGCGGCAGAGCGTTATGAATATCAGCGGCCGCTCGTCCGCTTTCTCGCCGCACGCAGTGCGACAAGGCATGCGAGCGACGCCGATAAACTCATAAATGCGATCAGAATCCCGTTGTCGTCACCCGTGTCAGGCACCTTGCCGGTCGTTGTTTTGTCCGGGGTTTTACCCGGTGTACCGCCGGGGGTTCCTCCCGGTGTGCCGCCAGGGGTTCCTCCCGGTGTACCGCCAGGGGTTCCTCCCGGTGTGCCGCCGGGGGTTCCTCCCGGTGTGCCGCCGGGGTTGCCCGGCGTATCGTCTTTTTTCCACAGTGCCTTAAACTTTATATGGTACGATTTAGGGGAAATGGTGCCCGGAAGTTCGGAAAGCGCTACGTCAAGAGGGATACCCGCATCAAAATCAAAAGCTGACGCTGCAGCACCATACTTGCCCAAAGGTTCGGAAATCAAGGCAGGAGGTACGATCAGGTTATATTCACATATCCTGTATTCCCACCCGTCGAAAGTAAAGCCGGTCTTCTTGGGATTTTTATCCCTAAAGCAGGCAAACTCCTCAGGCAAAACGGTATCGCCCTGCTTGTACAGGTATACCGACCTATATGGACCAAACAGACCGGCCTCAGGTTCCGTACCTCCGTCGAGGTCGAAGTCCCATTCTACAAATTCTTTTTTTTCGTCAAGAAGCGAGCCGAACGGTCCTATCTTAATCACAAAGGTTTCTTTCGCAAGTCCTCCGGGCAGCATATCCTCAGGGCACGGATTAAAAAGGTACATGAATTTGGCGGGCTTATTATTTACAAACGCTTCAACACCGTCGTCCTTGAGTCCGTCCGCCGCAAACCCGTCCTTCGGAGTAAAGTACAATTCAAACCAATAATCGCATTTGCTGTCTATCACGTATCCGCCATGTTCTATTCTATGGATATCTCCCAACGGGTCACTATAACATATACAGAATTTCTTCAGCGATATGCTCTCGATCGGATCCGGCAGGTACCCGCATATGATATTGCCCAGAATATTGCCGTCATCAAAATTCAGTACTTCCGCCTTCACTTTTTTGATTTGCTTCGGGTCGGGAGCTCCTTTCACTTTCCAATCGGCAATAAACCTTATTACATATTTACCACTCGGCGACGGAGGATCCAGCGGTATTCCGCTGACAAAATCATAATATCCGCCAAATATATGATACGGAGCTGCATTCGCGGTCTCGGCCAGTCCGTATTTCCAGCCTTTGAAGTCAAACCCCGGTTTTTCGGGCACGACATCCTTAAACCAATTAAACTCCGTCGGCTCCACCGTGTCGCCTCCCTTATAGCAAAAGAGTGTCCCGTATGAATTAAACACATTAGGTTTAGCGGCCGGAGCACTCCCTCCGTCGAGATCAAAGGTCATTTTTTTCGGTTCTCTTTCGAGGTCTCTCGGGAAATAATGCCAGACTCTGACAGTGGTGTTCTTCCACCCTGCCGGAATTTTCAGCGGTTTCGCAGGATTATCAAAATAGTTCGGAACCTCCCCGTTCACCTTCACGTTATCTTTCTTCAGACCGGAGACTGTGTATCCGTCTTTCGGCTCCAGAAGAATCTCTATTCCGTAATGTTTGCGAGGGTCAATCTTGTCATGCGCCTCGCATGCCGGCCAGGATTCCGGTACCTCATGACAGCGTATAGTAATCTTAATTCTCGAAAAGCAGTCGCTCTCCGCAATCACCGTATTGATATCACCGACACTCCCTTCAAAGGCATATCCGGTCGTCGTGACGTTCAGCTCTTTTACTTCGGTATCCGCCAGCGCAGTCATCGGCATCAGACTTATAACAAGCGCAAGCATGATGACGACGCTCAAAAATTTTCGCTTCATTTCGATTCCCTCCTGCACAAAATAATAATCCACCGCCGGTGCCGCAGTTCGCACACCATATTGAAGAGAGTATATGCCGTACGCGTAAAATAAGTGTTAAATAACATGATAATAAAAAGATTTCGAAAAAACAAACCGCATCTTAAACAAAAAGAGATTCATCTCGCATAAGCGGATGAAGCATCGGGCGACCGGACATAAGGATAATAAAACAGAATACAGTTGTTTGAGAATAACAAAAAAACCGCGACGATTTCAGTTCACCACGGTTTCGTGTCCGACAGGCGCTCCGTGATCCTCGCAAAGCGCATCTGTTATATCCGTTATATTACTTTATAAGAGAAAGAGCCTCGGCATCCGCAATTATCGTGACATCGGGATGTTGCTGCAAGATGGATGCAGGAACGCGCGGTGTCACCGGACCGCTGACCGTATCCCTGAGAGCCTGCGCTTTTTTGGCTCCGTTGGCGACGAGCAGCACCTTCTTTGCCGTCATTATCGTTTCCATTCCGACCGTCATCGCGTAGCGCGGCACATCAGCCGGATCGGCGAACAGACGCGAATTCGCCATTATGGTACTATCGGTAAGCGTGACAACGTGCGTCTCGTAGATGAACTCATCCGACGGCTCGTTGAAGCCGATATGTCCGTTTTCACCTATACCGAGGAGCTGCATGTCTATCGGTCCTATCTCGCTTCTCAGGGCATCATATCTGCTGCATTCCGCGTCCCTGTCCTCAGCCTTGCCGTTCGGCACGTTTGTATTCGATTTGTCGATATTGACGTGATCGAAGAGATTGTCGTTCATAAAAAATCTGTAACTCTGATCGCTCGTGCCGTCGAGGCCGACATACTCGTCAAGGTTGATTGAGCTTATACGCGAAAAATCGAGCTCGCCGGACTCGTACATTTTGACGAGCTCCTTATATGTTCCGACAGGGCTCGATCCCGTGGCAAGGCCGAGAACGCTGTCCGGTTTGGATTTTATCTGTGCCGCTATTATCTCCGCGGCTTTTCTGCTGAGATCGTCATAGCTTTCTGCATGGATTATCTTCATCGTATGCTACCTCCGTACAGGTTATAGAGTTTTACGTATTTTACGGTATAGATTATACTTTTTTTTTCACCGCTGAGCAACAAAAAAATCGCGCGCTCATGCCGGACGCGCTTATGCCCCACGTACCCGTCACCGCAAAGTAACCGGGCAGCTTTGCACTAACGATGATACCGAATCACCGCGCCTCAGTTTTACTCAAAATCTCTTATATTATCGATCTCAGGCATAAGCTCGTCTGCGATAACGCTGAGCATGCCCGAAAGTCGCTCTGAATCCTCAGGTCCGAAGCTCTTCCTTATCCTTGCGGATACGACATCTATATAATTGAAAATATCGCCGTAATCCCGGCTGTACTTTTCCGTAGGCCTGAGGTGATATTCGCGTTTGTCGACTGTGCTCTGCACACGCTCCACATATCCCTTCGTCACGAGTTTGTTAACCCTGTATGCGGCATTTGGCGCCGACATCCGGGCGAATTTTGAAAATTCGGCTATCGTCGGTGCTCCCAGCGCCACGATTATTTCCATGCAGATGACCTCGAGCGACGACAACGCTTCCTTTGATTCCTCGTGATTTTTAAGTATTCTCGTATAGAGCAGAAGTTTGAATTTATTATATACTTTTGAAAAATTTTGTTCAAGCATCCCGGCAGTCTCCTTACGGTATAGATTATATCACTACCGGCTCTCTTCTACGCGATCTTTTATAACAAAGGAAAGCTTCGCCTGACAGACGATTTCGGTTCCGATCGATGCCGTAGCCGTACCGAAACCGATAGGTCCGCGGCGTGATTCTATTTCGCAGTAGAGCTCAAGCACATCACCCGGAAGAACCTCACGCTTAAATCTGCAATTTCTGACGCCTCCGAACAAAGCTATCTTCCCGCGGTACTCGTCTTCGGAAAGCAGCGCTACCGCACCCGTCTGCGCAAGCGCCTCGAGTATCAGAACCCCCGGCATTACCGGATAGCCCGGAAAGTGACCGGGAAACTGCATCTCGTTGGTGGAAACACATTTGAGCGCGCTCGCCCATTTCCCTTTTTCCATATCGGTAACCTTATCTATCATCAGAAACGGATACCTGTGCGGAAGTATCTCCTGTATCTGCTGAATATTGAGCTGACTCATTTCTTTTCTCCTCCTTGCGGTATACGGCCGCACTGTACCATGTCACCGCCTCGCGATGAAACGGCAGCCGTGATACATCACTCCTATGTTACAGTGCGGCTTTTAATATAAGGCTCGCATTGTGGCCGCCGAAGCCGAACGAATTCGTCATGGCGAATTCGGTATCTATGCGCTTTTCCGTATTTGGTGCGCAGTCCAGATCGCAGTCGGGATCGGAAACCATGTACCCGGCCGTCGGCGGAGCCATTTTATCAGCAAGCGCTTTTGCCGTCAATATGGCCTCTATCGCGCCACTCGCGCCGAGCGTGTGGCCTGTCATCGATTTCGTCGAGCTCATGACGAGAGAACGTGCCGAATTGCCGAACGCCGTCTTTACTGCCACTGTTTCTGCTTTGTCGTTCATAGGCGTACCCGTCCCGTGCGCGTTGATATATCCGACCTCCGATGCGTCAACACCCGCGTCCTCGAGCGCATTTTTCATACACCTCGCAGCCCCCGAGCCGTCCTCGATAGGCGCCGTCATGTGATGCGCGTCACAGCTTACGCCGTAGCCCGTGAGCTCGCCGAGAATTTTTGCGCCCCTCGCAGCCGCATGATCGTATTCCTCAAGGATGAGAACTCCCGCACCCTCCCCCATGACAAAACCCGCGCGCTCCGCATCGAACGGAATAGACGCACGCAGAGGATCTTCACTCTCCGACAAAGCCTTCATAGCCGTGAACCCGCCTATGCCGAGCTCCGTTATACAGCTTTCGCTTCCCCCGGCCGCGTATACGTCCGCATAGCCGTCCCTGATATTCCTGAACGCATCGCCTATCGCATTTGCCGAGGAGGCGCATGCAGTAACGACACATTCGCAGGCTCCTCTGAAGCCTAACCTTATCGCCACGATACCTGCAGCCATGTTGGTTATTGCCATAGGCACGAAGAGAGGCGAAACTCTGTCGAAGCCTCTTTTGATCCCGCGAAAATGCTCCTCCTCAATTGTTCCCAGGCCGCCTATTCCGCTCGAGATATTTACACTGCAGCGCCACGCGTCTTCCTTTGCCATGTCTATCCCGCTCTGCCTGAACGCCTCGTCCGCCGCGGCAACGGCTAACTGTGTAAATCTCGCCGTCCGCCGAGCCTCCATTTTGTCCATATACGCGGTCGGGTCGAAGCCCTTTACCTCGGCAGCGACCTTTGCCTTCATTTCGTCCGTATCGTACGTATCTATTTTTCCGATACCGCATACTCCCGCGCGCGCATTTTTCCACATTTCGTCTACGCTGCACCCTATCGCGGATACCGCTCCCATGCCGGTTATGACAACTCTTCTTTTCATAAGTATTCCCTCTATATACACATTCCGCCGTCCACCGGCAGCACCTGACCCGTTATATACGGCGCCGAAGCCAGAAAGTCGACCGCCTGCGCCACGTCATCTGCAGTACCCGGACGTCCGAGCGGTATCATCCGGGCCATCGCCTTTACCGCCTCTTCGGGCATTGCAGCCGTCATATCCGTGCTTATAAACCCTGGCGCGACGGCATTTACTCTTATTCCCCGTCCGGCGAGCTCCCTGGCAAGCGACTTTGTCATTCCGATCACGCCCGCCTTGCTCGCCGCGTAGTTTACCTGCCCTGCGTTTCCCGTTATGCCGACGACAGACGATAAGTTTATGATCGCGCCGGAGCGACGCTTCATCATTGGGCGTGATACCAGCTTCATCATGTTGAATGTCCCCTTAAGATTCGTGGCGATCACCCGGTCAAAGTCCTCCTCAGTCATCCGCATTATGATATTGTCCCTCGTGATACCGGCATTGTTGACGAGGATGTCGATAGATCCGAACATGCCGAGCGCCTCCTCCACGAGCCGTTCACAGTCCTCGAGGCTCGAGACATCACCCCTGACGGCTATCGCACGTGCTCCTTTCTGCTCGCACAGCTTTACCGTTTCCTCCGCTGCACTGTCGTTTCCGGCGTAGCTTATCACTATATCCATCGTTTCGGCGAGACGCACCGCGACCGCTCTTCCGATCCCGCGCGAACCGCCCGTTATCACTGCCGTTCTTCTGCCCATGTGCTTATCCTCCCGAGGTCTGCAGTCCTCTCTATACTTACGGTCTCGATATCACCGCACGTCTTTTTCACAAATTGACTGAGCGCCCTGCCCGGCCCGATTTCAACTGCTCTCGTAACGCCGACTGAGCTCATATACCTTATCGTATCCTCAAACATAACACTGCCCGAAACCTGTTTTACGAGCAGTTTCGATATCCTTTCCCCGTTTCTGACACTGCCCTTGCAGTTGAATACGACCGGAAATGCCTCCTCCGCAAAGCTTTCACGTTCAAAACGCTGTTTGAGCGCTTCTCCAGCCGGTTTCATATAAGACGTGTGAAATGGTCCGCTTACGGCAAGTCTTACGCATCTTTTAGCTCCGAGTGCTCCGGCTTCGGCTTCGGCGGCTTTCACATCGCATTCCGTACCGGAGATCACGATCTGCCCCGGACAGTTATAGTTTGCTATCTCACAGCCGCCGGCCTCAACGGCTTTTATGACTTTATCCCTGTCAAGCCCGAGCACCGCACTCATAACAGTGTTTGTACCCTCCGACGCCTTTGCCATTGCGTCCGCTCTGAACTGTATAAGCTCGAGCGCCTGCCGCGGAGAAAATACTCCCGAAGCCGCAAGTGCGGAATATTCACCGAGAGAAAGCCCTGCCGCCATGTCGCATTTCAGGCCGGTATCGTTTATCACGCCGTACACACCGAGGGCAAATGCAAGCAGGATCGGTTGGGTATTTGCCGTATTCCCGAGTTCATCCTCCGGCCCCTCGAATGCGATTTGCTTCTGTTTTTCGGGGAGAAGATCAAAGACTTCTCTGAACCTCTGATACTCTTCGTAAAAATCCCTGCCCATGCCGACAAACTGGCTTCCCTGACCGGCAAACAAAAAGGCTGTTTTCATGTACTCAACTCCTTTATAAGCTCATGAACGCTCATCATCCCGTTCACCCTGTCTACGTTATCGCCGCAGAAGAAAAGACCGTTTTCTCTGTCGCCGAAAAATGCGCTGATGAGCGCGCGGTTTATACAGTATGGCGTCCGTGCGGGATCGCATGTTTTTATACAGCGTACGCACTTGTCCGGAGCCGCTTTGATCCCCGACTCCATCTTTTTTATAAGTTCGGTTCTCACCGCTCTGCCGGGCATGCCTACGGGGCTTTTGATAACGGCAACATCCTCTTTTTTGGCCTCAAGTATGACGTCCTTGAAGCCCTGCGTCGCATCACACTCGTGCGTTGCTATAAATCTCGTGGCCATCTGCACGCCCGCCGCACCCTCGCGGTGCATGGCTTTGATGTCGTTCACGTCGAACACGCCTCCCGCGGCGAATACAGGTTCCTCCGCCGACTCGGCCACCTCGTGCACTGCTTCGGCCAACTCCTGCACCGCACCGCTTTCAAGCTCTTCCGGCCTAAATCCGAGATGTCCTCCGGCTTTATATCCTTCGACGACCGTAAAGTCCGGCTTTCGGCCGAATCTCTTCGCCCAGTGTTTTGTTATTAGTTTGGCAGCTCTCGCACCGGACACTATCGGCGCTATAAGCACGTCGCCGCCCGCAGCGTCGGGAAGTTCGAGAGGCAGACCCGCTCCGCTTATCACTGCATCTATCCCGTTCCTTACGGCTGTACGTATCATGCCCGTAAAGTTTGTCGTCGCGACCATCGCGTTTATTGCCACAAGCCCGCGGCTTCCCGATATCTCACGCGCTTTTTTTATTTCTCTTACGAGTGCTCTTGTGTTGGCGGCTTCGGTATCGGTCATGTAGTCCGGCTCTCTGAAGCCGATATTTGCTGTCGAAATAACGCCCATGCCGCCCTCCGCAGCCACTGCACCCGCGAGAGAGCCCATCGATATACCGATGCCCATGCCGCCCTGTATTATAGGAACGCTCAATCTATCCAGCGATTTTCTCATATTCGGCGACCAGCTTTTCAAGTATCTCCCTGACAGGGCGTATCTCTTTGACCATAGATGCGACCTGACCTGCCATAAAGGAACCGTTTGTTACATCTCCGTAAAGCACCGCCCGCCTGAGCGAGCCCAAAGTGAATTTTTCCAGCTCCATCCTGTCCGCACCTTCCTTTTCAAGTCTCAGATACTCTCTCGCCATAGGGTTTTTGAGTATCCTGACAGGCGCGCCGACAGAGCGGCCGGTCACTGTAGTATCGTTATCCTTAGCTTTGATTACGACGGCTTTGTAATTGTCATGTATGGGACATTCCGTACTCGCCAGAAAGACCGTTCCCATCTGGACACCGGCTGCTCCGAGGATTTCGGCCGCCGCCATCTGGCGGCCGGACGCTATTCCTCCTGCCGCTATGACGGGAACATCTACGGCATCGACCACCTGCGGAACGAGCACCATTGTCGTCAGTTCGCCGACATGGCCGCCGCTTTCGCAGCCTTCGGCGATGATCCCGTCCGCACCCTGCTGAACGAGCCTCTTTGCCAGCGCAACGGAGGAAACGACGGGAAACACCCTGACACCTGCAGCTTTCCACCTATCCATATACTTTCCCGGGTTTCCGGCGCCTGTCGTAACGAGCTTTATACCCTCGTCGGCAACCACCTCCGCGATTTTGTCGGCAGCCGGGTTCATGAGCATTATGTTGACACCGAACGGCTTGTCCGTAATTGATTTAGTGATCCTTATCTGTTCACGCAGCTGCTCATCGTCCATGCCGCCCGTACCTATTATACCCATGGCTCCAGCCTCAGATACCGCTGCAGCGAACGCTCCGGTCGCTATATTTGCCATGCCTCCCTGAAAAATCGGATACTTGATACCGAACATCGAATTTATATACATAACCTTGTCACCTCTAAAATGTAAACAGCATCGACCCGTACGTCAGTCCGGCGCCGAAGCCGCTCGCTACGATTCTCATGCCGTGCCGGAGCATCCCCGCAGCATCCATCTCCGCGATGGCTATCGGTATGCTTGCCGCACTCGTATTTCCCTGCCTGTCTATGTTGACAAAGCATTTTCCTTCCGGGATTCCGAGCTGTTTCGCAATGCTCTCGATAATCCTTATATTAGCCTGATGCAAAACGAACATATCTATGTCGGAAACCCGCAGCGAAGCTTTGTCAAGCAGGTTTTCAATATTTTCAGGCACTCTGCTTACCGCGAAACGATATACCTCCTGACCTTTCATCATGATCGCAGGATCAAACCTGTCGCAGTACAAAACATGCTCATCGGGCATAGTCCCCGCCGCCATGTAAAACGTGCCTCCCGGATCGCTTTCCAATACGACTGCACCTGCGCCGTCTCCGAAAAGCACCGACGTCCCGCGCTCCCGCGGATCGAGCAGCGGAGATATTCTTTCGCTTCCTATGACGAGTGCTCTCTTGAATTCTCCACCGGCGAGCATCGCAGCGGCGGCGTTCATTCCGTACACAAAGCCCGAGCATGCTCCGTTGAGGTCAAGACAGCAGACTCCGTCTGACAGACCTAAGCTGCCGGCAACCGAGCACGCCACCGACGGTGTCGCATAGTCCGGGGTAAACGTACAGACTATAACAAGATCGACCTCATCTGCGCAAGACGAGATCATCGCTGCGTGTGCCGCTTTCGACGCCATATCGCCGTTTGTCATCGTTTCCGCATAGTATCTGCTTACAATTCCCGTCTTTGTCCTAATCCATTCGTCGCTCGTATCCATCCTTTTGGTGAGGTCAAAGTTCGAAATCCTGCTGTCGCCGCGGCATAGTCCGGTCCCGAGAATTTTTATACCTTTCATCTGATTCCAACACTCCTGAGCTTCTTATACCGCGCTCTTGTCAGCTGCTCGCCGCTCATCCTGAGCAGCGGCTCGAGGTTATCGGATATCGCGCGCTTCACATCGGCGTAAAGCTTATGCCTGCCCGCCTCGGTTGCGACATCCTTCTCGTGCACAATCTCATCGCAGATGCCCATCTGCATCAGATCCTGTGCCGTCAGCTTCATGGCCTCTGCCGCCTCTTCCCATCGCGCCGTATCCCTCCAGAGTATGCTTGCAAAGCCTTCAGGAGAGAGGATAGAGAAGATTGCGTTTTCCTCCATTATCGTCCTGTCGCTGACTGCAAGAGCAAGCGCTCCGCCTGAACCTCCCTCACCGATAAAAACGGAGATGCACGGCACCTTCAGCCTCGACATCATCTCTATGCATTCTGCTATCGCCATGCCCTGTCCGCGTTCCTCGGCCTCCTTACCCGGGAATGCCCCCGGAGTATCTATGAAGGTTATGACAGGACGTCTGAATTTTTCGGCCTGCTTCATCATCCTCATCGCCTTGCGATAACCCTCCGGATCCGGCATACCGAATCGCATTTCCATGTTTTCTTCGAGAGTTCTCCCCTTTTGCTGGCCTATAACGGTGACGGGACGAGAGTCCAGTCTCGCAATACCGCAGACGATCGACTTGTCATTACCGTATGATCTGTCGCCCGAAAGCTCAAAGAAAAAATCAAAGATATTTATTATATGATCGCGCGCGGTCGGTCTCGTCTGTTCGCGCGCTTTGAGCACGCGTCCCGCCGCCGTCATACCTATATTGCTCATCGTCTGTCCCTCCTGTGGAGCAGGAGCAGCTCGTGCAGGGTAAATCTCAGTTTATCCCTCGGCACCACGGCATCGACAAAACCGTGTTCTTCCTGAAATTCGGCACTCTGAAAGCCATCGGGAAGCTTTTCTCCTATCGTCTGTTCGATGACTCTTTGACCGGCAAAGCCTATCAGCGCACCCGGCTCCGCAAGAATTATGTCCGCAAGGCTCGCGAAGCTCGCGGTAACGCCTCCCGTCGTCGGATTTGTCATCACGCATATATACAAAAGGCTCTCTTCACCGTGGTGCGCGACGGCCGCACTTGTTTTCGCCATCTGCATGAGCGAAAGCATGCCCTCCTGCATTCTTGCTCCGCCGGAAGCGGCGAATATTATAAGCGGCAGCTTCTTTTTCGTCGCAAACTCGGCTGCACGCGTGATCTTTTCCCCTACGGCCATACCCATACTCGCCATCATGAAATGCGCGTCCATAACGCAGATGACCGCTTTGATCCCGCCAATCATACACGTACCCGTAATGACGGCTTCTTTCATACCCGTCTTGGCCTGCGCTTCCTTTATCTTTTCCATGTATCCCGGAAATTTCAGAGGATCGGGTCCCTGGAGAGAACCCGACATCTCGCGGAAACTCCTGTCATCCGCTATCATCCTGATCCTTGCCGCGGCGTTCATCTTTCCGTGAAATCCGCAATACGGGCAGACGTAGAGATTTTTCCGCAGCCTCGCTTTTGTTGCGGAAGCTCCGCAGGCACGGCATACGACTGTTTCGTCGCCGTCATCTGGTCTCCTCGCCGGCCGCATCACCGTATTTATAGCTCTAAGTATATTCTTTCGTTCACTAAACGGATTCATTCTTTCCTCCGGCAGCCTCGTAGATCGCTTTAAGTTCTCCGAGTCTGTTCTCCATATATCCCGTATCGTATCTCCCGCGCAAAAACTCCTGATCGTACATTATCAAATGAACGATCGGCAGCGTTGTTTTTACCCCTTTGATGATAGTCTCGCCCAGTGAACGGCGCATGCGCCTTATCGCCTCTAACCGCGTATTGCCGTAGACTATGATCTTTGCCGCCATAGAATCGTAGAAAGGACTTATATCCGATCCCGTGTACAGCGCGCTCTCAACCCTGACGTTCGTCCCGCCCGGCAGATGAAGAAAATCGACATGTCCGGGACTCGGCGCGAAATCATTCCATATATCCTCCGCGTTGATTCGGCATTCTATGGCATGACCTCTCGGCCTGATGTCCTCCTGCCTGTGTCCGAGGGGAAGTCCTGACGCTATCCTCAGCTGCTCCCTCACTATATTGACGCCCGTCGTTTCCTCCGTTATGGTGTGTTCCACCTGAAGTCTCGTATTCATCTCGATGAACCAGTACTCGTTTCCTTTAACTATGAATTCAACTGTACCGGCATTCTCGTACCCCGCCGTCTTTGCGGCCGCTACGGCATCCTCACCCATTCCGGTCCGCATATCCTCTGTCAAAGACCAGTCAGGAGTTTCCTCTATCATCTTCTGGTTTCTTCTCTGTATCGAGCAGTTTCGCTCGCCGAGATGTATAATGTGCCCGAATTTGTCGGCAAGTATTTGAAATTCGACGTGACGCGGATTTCGTATCAGCTTTTCCATGTAGACCCGCGAATCTGCAAAGCATTTGCCGGCTTCTCCGCTCGCCTCAAGAAATGCCCGTTTGACGTCATCCATACACGTCGCCGTCCTCATGCCTCTTCCGCCGCCGCCCGAAGCGGCTTTAATCAGAACAGGAAATCCTATCCTTTCGGCAAGCTCTTCGGCTTGCTCATATGATGACAGCGGACCGTCGGACCCCGGCACGACAGGCACTCCCGCATTCGCCATCGTCCTTCTGGCCTCAGACTTATCACCAAGCATTTCTATCGCCTCGGGCGACGGCCCAATGAAAATGAGCCCGTTTTCTCTGCACATTCTCGCAAATTCCGGGTTTTCAGAAAGAAATCCGAAGCCGGGATGAACGGCATCGCAGCCCGTACCCCTCGCGGCTTCGATAATATTATTCATATTCAGATAGCTCTCGGACGACGGCGCAGCACCGATACAGACCGCCCTGTCCGCAAGCATGACGTGCAGTGCATTTATATCAGCCTCGGAGTAAACCGCTACGGTACCTATGCCCGCATCATGGCACTCTCTTATTATCCTTACGGCTATTTCTCCTCTATTGGCGACGAGCACGCGCTTCAGCATTTTTCCACCTCGAACAAAGCTCTGCTGCAGTCTACCATATCTCCGTCGGCGGCAAGAATGCGCCGCACCTTGAGATCATACGGCGCCTTTATTTCGTTCATGACCTTCATAGCCTCTATAACGCAAAGAATACCGCCTTTTTTTATCTCTGAGCCGATCTCCGCGAACGGCTCGGCGCCCGGACTTGCCGCACGGTAGAATACGCCGACAAGCGGAGCCTTAATCGCTGCTGCGCTTTGATCGCCGTATCCATCGGACACTTTCACGGAGGCGTCCTGCTTTGCGTGCGCTCCGAGGGAATCGTCCGACGGTGACGTCAACAACGGCTCCGACTGTTGCACCGCATTTGGCCCCGAATTTTTTTCAAGATGAATGCGACGACCGTTATCTTCATATTCAAATACGGTCAGCCCCGAGCGCTCAAAGCGGTCGATGAACTCAAAGACCTCTGACTTATTCATTTTACGCGGCCTTGTGTTTTTCAACTGTATCGACTATATCCTGAACTGTCTTGAGTTTGCCGAGTTCCTCGTCGGGAATCTTGATCCCGAACTCCTCCTCGAGAGCCATTACGAGCTCCACCGCGTCAAGAGAGTCGATCGACAGATCGTCCGCTATCGAAGCCTCCGGTGTTATTTTGCTCTCATCGCATGCAAGCGTGTCTACCATAATCTCTTTGATCTTGTCGAAATTCATAATTTTCCTCCGATATGATTTTAGTTCAATAAATTTAGTTAAATATTTTTAACCATAATATCAAAAGCCTCACCGCGTGTCAATCAAAAAATGCATGTCATATTTCAGATTTTTCATATATAATGTAGATATCAGCCGAGCCGGCAGAGATTGAAACAGGAAAGAAAGCAGAAAGAAAGGAAGTCAGATCGCATGTCCGAAAGATATCCTCAGCTTAGGGTCAATATCGCGAACCTCTGCAGCAATTTGCAGCACGTAGTCGATCTCGCAGAACCCTACGGTATCAAAATCACCGCCGTGATTAAAGGTTTTAACAGTCTTGTACCGTGCTGTCCCTCGCTGATGAAGACCGGCTGTCTCAATCTCGGCGCCTCACGGATCGAGCACCTGAAAGCGATTAAGGAATTTGACGTGAGTATCCCTACGGAGCTCGTGCGTATCCCGATGCTGTCGGAAGCGGCGGATGTCGTACGCTATGCCGATACATCCCTCGTGTCAGAATGCGCAACGATACGGCGTCTCAGCGAATGTGCCGCTGCTGCCGGGAAGGTTCACAAGGTCATTATCATGAAGGATATCGGTGACCTGAGGGAAGGCTTTATCGACGAAGACGAGTTGAAGCATGCATGTGCCCTCGCGGAGAGTCTGCCTGGCATATTCCTTTACGGTATCGGCGCCAACTTCGGCTGCTACGGATCCGTATGCCCGACCGAAAAAAACCTCTCAGAACTCGCTGAAAGCGCCTTCGCCGTCGAAAAACTCATAGGAAGAACACTCGATATAGTTTCGGGCGGCGAAACGAGCAGTCTGCCTGTCATGCTCCGAGGAGAAATGCCTGAGAAAATAAATAATCTGCGCACCGGCATAAGCCTCATAACCGAGGCGCGCTACGCGTGGGACGAAGACTTTCCCGACCGCAAAGTCCCATTCATACTGAGAGCCGAAATAGTCGAACTCAAAAACAAGCCTACGATGCCCATCGGCGAGCAAACCGCCGCATCCATGAACGAGGTGAGAAATTACGTCGACCTCGGTATACGCAAGCGCGCCATTGTTGCGCTCGGCCATCAGGATCTCGGCAACATCCAGACCAATCTCATCCCTGTTGACCCGAAAATACACATATGGGGTGCAAGCAGCGACCACACAATGCTCGACCTTGAAGACTGTGACAAAGCTTACAAAATCGGAGATACAGTCGACTTCTACGTAAACTATCCGGGCTGCCTTTTTTCGAGTATGTCTCCGACAGTCAAAAAGGTGTTTACAGAATAGCGCGCAAACATAGTACTCATATTGTTACGAAAATCGCGATTGACACGATCGATTCATGTATTAGATATTTTCATTAAAATAATGAAAAACATGCGTTTTACTTATACATTTTTTCAATGTAAATTATTAACTGTGAGAAGAACAATCTTTGTAAATAACATCGTGCTTTTTTCGTGGCACCGGGAGGTAATGAAATGATAAAATTCATCAAGGAACTGTTTGCCGGATCAAACACAATGGGAACATCTAAGGATGCAGGGTATTGGATGGGTCGCTCCGATTCATTCATGGACATCCGCAGATAATCCGTTACGGTAAATAACGATAACAGACGATCCTTACTTAATATAAACATTGCGAAAGTAAAACGGCTGCCTAAAAGGACAGTCGTTTTGATTTTGTCTCAACTTAATATAAACATCTTGTCCGATCGTATATAATCGGCCGGCACGATAAAATTCCGATCGCCCGGAGAGCGCCCGAAGGCATATCACTCATTATCGCATTTCGGTAGCTTTCAGGCCCTGCTCCTGCGCCCGGTTTCCGAATGCTCTCGGCAACACAAAGCCTGTGGCTATCAAATCAATGTTAAAACTGTCTACAGACCAGTTATCACGGCTGGTCGTTACTATCAGATTATCCCCCAATCTTATTCCGTTCCTCCTATATACCTCGAGGCGCTCGTAAAAGCTGTTTCTGTAACTTTCTTTGCCCATCATTCCGGCGTGTTCCCAATATATCATACTGCCGTCACAGCACATGACGGTAAAATCCGGATACCGTGCAACCCTTCCACCCGCAAGCCCGTTCAGTTCCAGTTTGGATTCGTACCTGAAATTTATCCCATGGTATCTAAGCGTATTATAAATGATAATTTCCGCCATTGATCGTACTCTATTGCCGTCTACGGTCACATACGGCGATACATTCGGATCCATTGGCTCACGATCATAGTCAGCTTCCGCCCACTTTGCCATCTTTCCATCACTATGTTCCGAGCCAACCACGCCGTTCCATATTGATCTATATGCAGACGGCAACCCGGCCTCTATCGTCAGCGGATCGTACGGCATAAAATTCTGCCTGAAACGCTTCAATTCGCATATATCCGTTTTGAGCGCGCAGATCTGCGCTCGGCAGCGTCTATCCTTTTGAAGCGCCGAAACTGTTTCTGACGATGAATCTCCGATTGTAACTGTTTTAGACGATCTCACACCGTTGACACGTTCATAAATGCGTCGGCTGTATATTAATCCCGACTTACTCATCCGACAAAGCAATTCACCATCCAGCCCCTTAAACTGTCCCTCCGCCTTTTCCAGCAGGTATTCCAACCAATCGATTATCTGATCAATATAATCAGTATCAATGTACCGTGGAAACCTCACAGGATTTATTCTCTTTTTATCCACAGCTTCCTCCCAAATATTCCCTGTTAATATTATACATATTTTTAGTACAATTACAAGCGAGTAATTCTTCTTTTAATAAAACTCCCATAGTCCACTGTGCTCCTGAGCGAAAATACTTCGTTCCGGTCGGCATTTACCCTATTGCCTATCAAATCACAGTTCAACTATAACAAATGTGCCCCGGCCGGTGAGCAACCATACCTCAGATCACACCTGCTCATCAAATACCGCCTTTCTGTCGTACTTGCTCACCGAGTTCCCCAAAAAGAAGCCCCGGCCGGTGAGCAACCATACCTCAGACTACACCTGCTCATCAAAGATCGCCTTTCTGCCGAACCTGCTCACCGATTTCGCAAAAAGAAGCCCCGGCCGGTGAGCAACCATACCTCAGACCACACCTGCTCATCAAATACCGCCTTTCTGTCGTACTTGCTCACCGAGTTCGCCAGAAGAAGCCCCGGCCGGCGAGCAAGCACACCCGGTAAACAAAGCACTTTTTCCCTGCACGGGACCGACGGCTTTTACGTGCTTACTTTTATACTGCGGCGGGTATAAAGGCTAACGTATTGTATCGGGTGGCACTGTCGCAGTGAATTTTTTCAGCGCGGCTCAAACTAGTATAAAAGCTGACGTGCTGCGGCATAAAGCAAATACAGGTGCAGTCCCGCGGCCTACTATCAATCGGCGGGAAACTTTGCTATAATATCGTTTCATAAGACACTTAAATTTTTAATGAGGAGGAAATATGAAGAAGAAATTATCTGCCGCGTTTTTGGTTGCAATTATGGTGATTGTAATGCTAAGCGGATGCGGGAATGATAAGCCGGAGGCGAGTTCCGGAGTCGGTGCGGGTGCTTCGGATGCGGGAGTCACGCAGAATGACAAGCATGACACGACGCCGATAAAAATAGCGGTCCTCAAAGGACCTACCTCGATGGGTATGGTCAAAATGATGAAGGCATCCGAAGAAGGGACTCTCGATGGACACGATTATGCGTTCACGCTTTGTTCGGCCGTCGATGAGGTCTCGCCTATGGTGATTCAGGGCAGTGTTGATATGGCTGCAATTCCGGCAAACATGGCTTCGGTCATATATAACAAAACGGAGGGCGGCGTTAAGGTCGTCGCGGTTAATACGCTGGGCGTACTTTATATCGTCGAAAACGGTGATACTGTCAGGTCCGTATCCGACCTCAGGGGTAAAACGATCTATGCCGCCGGGCAGGGTGCCACGCCTGAATATGCACTTTCTTATATTCTGGAAAATAACGGATTGACTGTCGGCGAGGACGTAAATGTTGAATGGAAGAGTGAACATGCGGAGTGTCTGTCCGCGCTGGCAGAGAACGAGGACGGTATCGCTTTGCTGCCTCAGCCCTTTGTTACAGTAGCGCAAAGTAAAAACGCAACCCTTCGTGTTGCTCTCAATCTGACCGAAGAGTGGGATAAGATTCAGAAGGACGAAAAAAATCCCTCAATGATGATTACCGGTGTTCTCGTAGTTCAGCAGAGTTTCGCCGATGAGCACCCGGAGGCTGTCGATGATTTTCTAATGCACTATAATCAGTCTGTCGACTTCACGAACAACTCCGCGGCAGAAGCTGCTCAACTGATAGGCGAGTATGATATCGTTCCGGCGGCCGTAGCCGAAAAGGCCATACCTGACTGCAATATAGTCTGCATTACCGGCAAGGAAATGAAGGCGGCGCTGAACGGTTATCTGAAGGTGCTGTACGACAAAAATCCACAGGCGACCGGCGGCGCGATTCCCGGTGATGATTTCTATTACATAGGTTGATGAAATACATAGATTGACGAAATACATAGATTGATGAAATACATAGGTTAATGAAAAAAGAACATATCAGTATAAGAGCCGTAATTCTATGGCTCGTAATATGGGAAATCGGTGCGCTGCTGCTGAACAAAGAGGTATTCCTCGTTTCTCCGGTACGCACCGTCATGAGGCTGGGGCAGCTTGCCGTCACGACGGGCTTTTGGTTCCCTGTTGTCGGTTCACTCATGCGTATAGTAAGCGGATACATACTTGCCCTCGCGGCAGCTCTCATTTTGTCAAGGATCGCCTTTATCAGGCCTGACGTACGCAGTCTGCTCGCTCCGCTGATAGCCGCGATCAAAGCTGTGCCGGTTGCTTCGTTTGTCATACTTGCGCTGATATGTTTTTCGTCAAAGTATCTGGCGGTCTTTCTGGCGTTTTTAATAGTAACTCCTCTAGTTTACGCGAATGCACTCGCAGGGTACGATTCGCAGAGCATCGAGCTTGCCGAAATGGCTGACGTTTTCAGAATCAACAAATGGCGCAAATTCAGATATATTGAGATTCCTCAGATTCAAAGTCATGTCATGTCCGCGGCAAAAACCGGTATCGGTATGGCATGGAAAGCGGGTATAGCTGCAGAGGTCATAGGCACGCCGGATGCATCTATAGGGCAAAAGCTGTATCAGGCGAAGGTATACCTCGAAACACCCGATCTTCTGGCGTGGACGGCAGTTGTCATAATTCTTTCCGTCGCTACCGAGGGACTGTTTATATTCATGCTTGGAAAACTGTTTAAGGGACTCAAAAGCGTCCCTTCAAACCGAGGTGTTACAAAACGTCACGTACAGGTGACCGACCGTCAGTCCGTCGTCGACCGGCAACAGTCCATCGCCGACCGTCAGTCCGCCGCCGGATCAAGTGATATCACCTTTGACCGAGTGACAAAATCGTTCGGCGACACTCGTGTACTCAAAAAATACAGCCGCACATTCAGCGCGGGGAAAACCTCAGTTATAATGGCTCCGTCAGGCAGTGGCAAAACTACAATTCTGAGAATGATTGCCGGACTCGAAAAACCTGACAGCGGCTCAGTAGGCGCTCCCGACAGGGTTGCAATGGTTTTTCAGGAGGATAGACTGCTTGACTACCTGACTGCATATGGTAATATAAAAGTTGCCGTGCCAAATGCATCTGCAGACGATATCCGCAATCATCTGACGGAAATGGGTATCCCGGAGGAAGAGCTCGACAAGCCTGTAGGCTGCTGGTCCGGCGGCATGAAACGGCGCGCAGCTTTACTGAGAGCTCTGACAGCAGACGGTGTGCTGTTGCTAGACGAACCTTTCAAGGGCCTCGATCAGGAGGCCAAAGACATGACCATACGCGTCACAGGAGACATGGCAAATAAAAGAACTCTTATTCTTGTCACTCATGATAAGGATGAAGAAGAAAGGATCAAACAATGAAGAAAAAAATACTTACAATCCTGCTTATCGCAGCAATGGGGCTTATGGCTGCATCATGCGGCAAAAAGGCCGACAACAAAGGGGGCAGCACCGGGGGATCATCAAATGATGCCAGCACGTCCGCGAGCACCCAGAAAGAATATTCGCCCGGTTCGCATGACGGCAGCCTCTATACAAACGAATTTTTCGGAATATCAATGACGCTCGGAGACTTCATACCTTATACGGATGAACAGATCAAGCAGCTGGCAGAGCAGTCGGGCGCTACAAGTTCAACGACTTATGATTTCGTAGCTGTCAGCTCCGACAACAGCGCAAACGTCAATGTCGTTTCCGAAAAGCTGACCAAGCTTGCCGCCATGAACGACGCCGAGGAAATTCTCAAGTCACAGGCCGGTTTGGTGGAAAAACAGCTTGCCACCTATAATGCTTCCGTATCGATGACAGAAGTTAAGTTCTGCGGCAAAACTCACCCTGCAATGCTCGTCGCCGCTGACGGTTTTACGGAAGTCATGGTATGCCTTAAACAGGGAGATTATGCCGGCTATATAACCGCAACCGCTTCCGATCAGGCCGGCGCACAAGCCGTGCTCGATATGTTCACCGCGCTGTAATCCGATGTAAAACAAAGAGCGGCCGCCCGGGAATAAAAACGGATCCGAAGCTTTACTTCCGAACCGTCCCGCAGGCGACTGCTCTTTTTTGTCCTATATAAGACTTTTTTGTGCTATAACCCTTCTTTTAACTTAATTTGACTTATCCCGTGAGCATATAGGCGAAATCGCATCTATAGCGGCATCCAGCTTCCGCTCCCCGTCGCAAGGAGCTTGCCCGTCGCCGGGTCGAAAAGTTCGCCTCTCTGGCGGATCAGACTGCGCCCGGCTTTTACGATATACACCTTGAGGTGCGGCTTCATGCCGTAATCCACGCCGCGGATAAACGAAACTGTCATGTCTGTCGTCGTCGCTTCGTTTTCTCCGGCTGTGAAATTGGCTACGACGCCGAAAGCTGTGTCGAACATACCGGCAATAGCGCCTCCGTGTATTCCACCCTTTTCGTTGATCTGCCACTTCTGTGTTTCGAACTCGTACGTCACTGACTGCTCTTCATAACTACATCCTGCGAGATGCACATGCATGAGCTCATCGAAGCCTCCGTCCCCGAGGTTCAGATAATGCTCGGACTTGGTTTCCACCAGCTTAACCCATTCCTGTTTTTCCATTTGTTCCTTTCCTTTGTTTCTCAGTGTAGCCGACCATGATAGTGCCGCCGACTATGAATAAAATATATCAAAAACTCCAAAAGCCCGCTTTGACGGCGGACCTTTGAAGGCGATGTTATTATTAAGAAAGAACGTTCAAAAGAAATTGCTTACCCTGTTTGCTTCCCTTTGACAAGTATTATATTAAACCTCAAATGTGACAGTTTTGTTAAGATTACTTTTCGTTTCGGTGTAGATTTACACATCTCCCGTCGATTGTCAGCTGAAGCTCCTCGTCTCTGACTCTGCCTTCGGCGACTATATTTGTGAGTCCCGTAAGATAAGGACGTACAATTCCGTCCGAGGTCCTTTCTATATCTATAATAAGAACTCCACCCGGCACGCTTACCCTAACATTTCTGCCTCTCACCTCGCCGCACTCGGTAAGAAATGCCACCATCGAAGCCGTGCCTGTGCCGCACGCGAGTGTAAAATCCTCTACGCCGCGTTCATATGTAAGCCCCGTGACTTCATCCTCACCCGTTATATCGTAAAAATTTACGTTCGCACCCCTCGGAAATTCCTTCGCAAACCGCAGAGCCCTGCCTGTCTCGAGCAGCGAGACGGGATCCGCATTTTTAAGTCCCGGGACGGCTACAACGGCATGAGGAATACCCGGGTCGCCAAGCTCGACATATCCGCACTCAAACTCCCCGTCGCAGACGCTCACCCTGACGGATCGTCTCATTACGGTGACATCATTAAGCCTGATCCTGTAATTTTTCTCGTCGATACGCTCACCCTCCACGATTCCGGCAGTCGTTTCGAACCTCTGAAAGCCCCCGGATATTCCGTTTTCAAAAGCGTATCTCGCCATGCATCTTGCACCGTTGCCGCACATTTCGCCGAGCGAGCCGTCGGAATTGAAGTATTCCATTTTGAAATCGCACCCCTGCTCGGGCTTTTCGACGACGAGCATGCCGTCGGCTCCGACAGAGACTCTCCGGGTGCAGAGCCTTGCCGCTGTCGCAGCGAGCATGCTGCGCGGTATCGACCCGTCCCTGTTGTCTATTACTATAAAATCGTTTCCTGTACCCTGAATTTTTGTAAATCTCATGCGGGACTCCTTTGTTAGGGCTGAAATAATTCAAGGATATAATAGCAAAAACATATCCCCGCGTCAAAGCATGTGCGCATACCGATCCCGGACGCTCATTAAAAATGTCAAAATATTATCGCACATTTGTGATTTTAGGATATAATAGTATATATCAAAAGGAGGGTGTCCTTTCATGCCGATAACAGGTGCCGCCGCACTTCCTCATCCGCCGATCATCCTGCCGGAGGTCGGACGCGGCGAAGAGAAGAAAATTATCACAACAAGTGCCGCTTATGACCGTATAGCATCGCAGCTCGCTGCTCTTGAGCCCGAGACTGTAATCATATCGTCTCCCCACGCGCAGATGTATCGCGATTACTTTCAGATTTCTTCCGTCCCGCGACTTACGGGCTCCATGTCAAAGTTCGGTGCGCCTCATATATCATTTGATGAAGAGTGCGATCTTGAGCTCGCGCGTGCGATTTCGCATCTTGCGGACAAGCTTTCATTTCCGGCAGGTATGCGCATGCGCATGTCCGCGGAGCTCGACCACGGCACGATGGTGCCCCTGTATTTTATTCGCAAATATCTCAAAGATTCAATGATAATCAGAATATCGCCGTCCGGACTGCCTTTTTCCGATCATTTTTCCCTCGGCCGCATCATAAGGCAGGCATCCGACATCATAGGCAGGCAGTGCGTTTTCGTGGCGTCCGGCGACCTCTCCCACAAGGCGACGGACCAAAGTCCTTACGGCTGCGTACCGGAGGGGCGCGAATATGACGAAAAGATCATGCTCATAATGGAAACAGCTAAACTTGATGTTCTGCCCCGCTTCGAAGAGAGCTTCTGCGAAAAGGCGGCCGAATGCGGTCACAGATCCTTTTGCATCATGGCGGGAGCACTCGACGGATATGAGATAGCGTCTCACTGCCCGAGCCTTGAGGAAACATTCGGAATAGGCTACGGCTGCTGTGCGTTTGAAATTATCGGCAGCGGTGAAAATACCCGCGCGTATTATGCGGCGGAAAGTGATGCCGGCTCAATTTCACCCGACCCGTACGTCAGACTCGCGAAAGAAACGATATCCTCTTATACGGCTTTCGGTACATTGCCGCATGTCACGGACAGCCTGCCTGCCGAAATGACAGAAAGCCGCTCGGGAGTGTTCGTTTCAATCCATAAAAACGGGGGATTGCGCGGCTGCATAGGTACTATATCCGCGACGACCGGCTCAATCGCGGAGGAAATAATTCAAAATGCCGTAAGCGCCTGCTCACGCGACCCGAGGTTTCCTCCGGTCAGAACCGAGGAGCTTTCCGATCTTAAAATTTCCGTAGACGTTCTGACCCGTGCAGAGCCTGTAAGCTCCGTTGACGAGCTCGATGCAGCGCGTTACGGTGTGATCGTAAGCAAAGGCTCAAGACGCGGACTTCTTCTGCCCGATCTTGACGGTGTTGACACACCGCAGCAGCAGATAGCGATAGCAAAGCAAAAGGCGGGCATCGGAGCTGCGGAAGAGGAAGTAAAGCTTGAGAAGTTCGAGGTGATACGCCATGAATAGATGCAACGTTTGCTTCAGGCATTGCCTGATACAGGACGGAATGACCGGATTTTGCAGGGCAAGGACGTGTATCGGAGGAAAGATAGTCTGCTCCAACTACGGGCTCATCACGGCAATTGCACTCGACCCGATAGAAAAGAAACCGCTGATGAAATTCAGACCCGGCAGCAAAATATTGTCGGTCGGCTCATACGGCTGCAACCTGTCCTGCTCCTTTTGTCAGAACAGCGACATTTCCATGGCTTCACAGGAGAACGCGAGAGTTTCCATGTACAACCCGGAGGCTCTTGTCTCCCTTGCCATGGGATGCCGCGGCGAAGGCAA
This sequence comes from uncultured Clostridia bacterium, assembly GCA_938046095.1. Classification (GTDB taxonomy): domain Bacteria; phylum Bacillota; class Clostridia; order Peptostreptococcales; family Anaerovoracaceae; genus Eubacterium_B. The sequence continues at coordinate 113,813 of CALIXS010000026.1, read as the reverse complement.
CATCGGTATCGCATTCACATATAACGAGCCTCTCGTTGGCTACGAATTCGTCAGGGATACTTCATATATCGCAAGATCAAAGGGACTCGAAACCGTGCTCATAACAAACGGTACCGCACAAAGGCATGTTGAGGACGAACTGCTGCCGTTCATCAGTGCAATGAACATAGACCTCAAAGCGTTTGACAACAAATTTTACGAGGACGTTGTGAACGGCGACCTGGGCGAAGTTCTCAGATTCATAGAAAGAGCTGTCACCTACGGCTGCCATGTGGAGCTGACGACACTGATCATCCCCGGGCTGAACGACTCGGCAAAGTCGATTAAAGCGGAAGCCGGCTGGATAGCAGGTCTTTCAAAGGATATCCCTCTTCACATTACGCGCTTTTTCCCGAGATACAGAATGACGGGTCGTCCGGCAACGGACATAAGCAAGGTAAACGGGCTTGCCGAGGTTGCGCGTAATTATCTGAACTACGTCTACGTGGGTAACACCTGACAGACGGGACGCCCGAAATACAACTCATGAGACCGCAGGCACTTATGCTGTAAGCGATGCATATGCAAAACGCTCGGCAACGCGGCCGGATTTCGCCGCCAAAAACTTCAAGAGTCCGCACATAAGGCGGACTCCTGAAGGCGATGTTATTATTAAGAAAGAACGTTCAAAAGAAATTACCTACCCTGTTTGCTTTCCTTTGACAAGTATTATATTACCCTGCTAATGTGTCGTTTCTGTCAAGAAACACGGCCGATTCTGTGGAGTTTATATGAGACCGGTCTTTTTCGCATCCTCTTTCAGTTCGTCGCGGTAATCGGGATGAGCCAGACTGATCAAAGCTTTCGCGCGGTCGCGCATTGTCAGGGGTTTGAGATTTACACAGCCGTATTCGGTGACTACATACTGAACCTCGGCACGTGGAGTCGTCACAGCCGTTCCCGGTGCGAGAACAGAAACGATCCTGCTCGTGCGAATCCCATTTTTGCTCGTATTCGTCGACGTAGAGGCTATAAACGACTTGCCGCCTCTGGAAAGCTGCGCGCCGATAACGAAATCGAGCTGTCCACCGACGGCGCTGAACTGGCGTCCCGCTATATTGTCCGCTACCACCTGACCGTAAAGATCTATTTGTATCGCGCCGTTTACCGAGACGGCGTTGTCATTCTTTGCTATGTTGAGCGGACTGTTGACAACTGGAAACGGCTCATACCACATCTTGTCGTTGTGATCTATAAACTCATACAGCTCCCTGCTTCCGAGAGTAAAGCTTGCAACCGTCTTTCCTTTCATATACGATTTACGCTCATTCGTTATATTGCCGTTCTTCATCAGGTGCATTATAGAGTCTGTCATCATCTCCGTATGCGCTCCGAGATCGTTCCTGCGCTCCAGACCGTAACCTACGGTATTCCCGACATTGCCTATGCCGAGCTGAACGCATGCGCCGTCAGGTATCTCCTCGAGAATATAGTCGGCTATCGCCTGAACCTGCGGAGTGTCTTCCGTATTATCGATCGCGGCAAGCTCCTCATCGTGGTAAACGACGGCCTCGACGTCTTTGATGTTTATGAGATTGTCGGTACCGTAAACATAAGGCGCGCATCTGTTGATCTGCAATATTACGGTCTTTGCCGTATCGAGCACATATTTGTCCATGGCTACGCCCGTCGCTCCGAAGCTCATATTCCCGTCATTATCGGGAAGACTTACCTCGAGAAAGGCGATATCTGTGGGAAACGTCTTATGGTAAAAAATATCGATCTGAGAAAGGTGTATGCTCGTAAAATCGTAATTCCCGTGTTTCTGGGCGTCTCTCTCACCCGGCCCCATAAAGGATGAAGCCACATGGCAGTGCTCCGGATCCCTCATCAGTTCTATGTCCTTAAAAATATTGGAGCAGCCCACTCCTATATTGGTCAGGCCGCCCGCTTTGATTCTGTCCGCTATTGCGCGCGCTATACCGTACGCAACACTCGAGCATGTACCGATATAGACGATCTGACCGTCAGATACCCGTTCCGCGGCTTCGGAAGCCGTTATAGTTTTCTGCTCAAATAATCTCCTCAAATCTTCTCTCATATATGATCTCCGCACCTAAAGCTGTAGTCGATTATAGATTATTATAACATAAGAGACTTTCTGATACATTCCCGAATACTGCCGGGAGGGTATATGATATGATATAATTTATTATCATATACTATCTCGGAAGGTATGAAGATGACAGCAAGATATAAAAAAAAGATCACAGCGCTTGTCATCATAGCTGTTATACTGGTTCTGCAGGCAGGTGTATTTTTTACCGAAATCGCATATGGAGCCATTGACAGGATGTCTTTTCGTGTAGCCGTCGCACGTGAAAGCGAGCCTCTTCTGTTCATCGATGACGCAGGAAACGTAAACGGCGCACTCAAAGATATCATGGACCTTATCGCGGAACATTGTAATGTTGACCTCGAGTATATCACATATCCTACGGAATGGGATGCCATTTACGCGCTTGATAAGGAACACTGCGATATTTTGCTTGGTTTTGTCTCTCACGCTCAACATAATGAACGACTATGCATGACAACCTCAATATTTACGGCAAACCTGTGTCTCGCAGCCAGGACAGAAGAAGCGCAAGCGTTAATCAGCCACCCAAACCCGAATAAGTATTATGACACCGCATATGAGGTCAATACTGCAACCTATTCCTCGATGGGCGGAGTAAACTGCAGAAACATCAAAGTCGTAGCGGGGCAGGATAAGCTTTGGGAACAGCTTGTCAGCGGAGATAGCGATCTGATTTTTGCAGTTCGCGAGTGCGCGGAATACCATATAAGAAATGACCGTCTCGGAAAAGAATATCAGATACCGGTACACCATATATCAAACATAAACTACACACTTCTTGTCAGAAAAAAAAGTACACTTCTTTACAATATACTTAATCAGTCCATTTCGGAAATCAAATCCTCCGGAGATTATGACAAAATAATCAGCAAATGGATCATCGACCCTTCACTGCACAAAGCAGAAGGAAGAATTACAATACTGTTTTTTGTACTCGGTGCAGTTTTAATTATCTGTATCCTGATTACAGGAGGAATTGCTTTCACAAATCGCAAACTAAAAGTAATGGTCGCTGAAAAGACAGCTGAAATTACAGATCAGATGCATAATTTGGAAAAAGCGGATGCACTTCAGAAAATTTTCATCGAACATTCGACAGGAGGCAGTATACTTACAGATAGGGACGGCGCAGTTTTATACATGAGCCCCGATGCGTATGAGATGTCGGGAATTAAGAACACACGTGACCTTAATATACAGGAAATGCCCATATTCGGAGCAATATGGAATCTGGGAATGCACGATATGAATCACCCCGAGACCATGACAATCAAGAACAAAAGAGGGGGCAACAGTGTTTACAAATTTCAATGCGTAGAAACGCGGAAGAAGAATCAATATGTTGTACTTGCTGACGACGTTACATATGAAGAGAACAAAAAAATAGAAGCCTTTGAGGAAGGTAAAAACCGTGCTCTGAATCGTATGATTGCGGGAATTGCACACGAAATCAAGAATCCGCTGACCACGATCAAAACTTATTCGAGTCTGATAAAAGAGCATGGCAACAATCCGGAATTTCAGGATGAGATGTCAAGATACGTTCCGCCGGAGGTTGACAGAATCAGCAAAATGATTGAAAATCTCATACATTACGCTAAACCGTCGCAAGGGCAGAATGAGATAATTTCTATAGAAACTCTGGTTAATGACTGTCTCGGCATAGCATATATTTCACGGACATCAGACGTCATAATTGACACAGAAATCGACCACGATTTGTTCATCTATGCAAAAAGGGAACACATACGACAGGCTATAGTCAATATGTTGCTTAATTCCGTTGAATCTCTGAAACTAAAGAGAAGCAGTTTCGCCTCGAAAGGCAAAGAACATATTCAGGATTACAGAATTAAAGTAAGCGCATGTAAAAAGAACGGAAAAGTAATCATTGATGTTTACGATAACGGCCTCGGGATTAGCGAAGAGGAAATTGCACTGTGTGCTGATCCTTTCTTCACGACAAAGGAAACAGGAACCGGTATGGGTCTTTCCGTTTCGAAGCAGATGATACAAGGAAATGGCGGCAAACTTCAAATTTCAAGTGAATACGGACAATGGGCAAACTTCAGGATGATATTTATGGAGGCAAAAAGTGAAACGTAATATATGGATAATAGATGATGAGCAAGGTATCTGCTCATCACTCAAATTTGCTCTTCAGAAAAATTACAGAATAGAGACGTTTAATGAGGCAGAGTCTGCAATTGAAAAAATCAAATCAGGTAATGTGTGCGACCTGATACTGATTGATTTAAAGTTAGGGAACGGCACCGATGGGATTACAGCGATGAAGACGATCAAAAAAACAGATCCCTCAATTGTTGTAATCATTATGACAGCTTTTGCCTCAATTGAAACAACCGTTCAGGCGATGAAGAGCGGAGCGTATACGTACCTCAGTAAACCGCTAAACCTCGATGAACTGTATGTAGTATTATCCAAGGCCTTGGAGTATAAAGCTTTAGAAGACGAGGTGCGTTACCTCTCCGAACAGTTGGGTTCGGATAATACGCGTGATCTGATTATCGGCAACAGTCCCGAGATGAAAAAAGTATTCCAACTTATAGATATGATAAAAAATGTCGATGCAAATGTTCTGATTGCCGGTGAAAGCGGAACGGGAAAGGAACTTGTCGCAAAGCAGATTCACTCATCCGGAAAGCGCGCAAAGCAACACTTTGTTGTCGTGAACTGTGCAGCCATACCCGAGAATCTCCTTGAAGCGGAATTCTTCGGAAGTAAAAAGGGGTCTTATACAGGTTCAACGCAGGATGTAAAGGGAAAATTTGAAATTGCCGACAAAGGAACGCTCTTTCTCGACGAAATAGGAGATATGCCGCTGAATCTTCAGGGCAAGTTGTTGCGTGCGATTCAGGATAAAGAATTTACACCCATTGGAGCTACTGAAGCTCTCACTTCCGATGCCAGAGTTATTGCGGCAACGAACAGGAATCTTACAAAACTTATTGCGGAAAAGAAATTCAGGGAAGACTTATATTACAGACTGAATGTCGTTTCAATCGTAGTTCCGACTTTGAGAGAACGTCGTGAGGATATACCGCTTCTCTGCAATTTCTTTCGGGAAAAGTATTCGCGCGAGATGAACAAGCGCGTTACATCCATCGATTCATCTGCTATGGAAGTTCTCAAGAATTACGACTATCCGGGAAATGTACGGCAACTTGCGAATATTATGGAATACGCCTGCATTGTTAACAAGTATGGAAATATCAGCGTTGAGAATTTTCCTGACTACTTAAGCCTAAAAACGCAGATTGCAAAGAGCAAAAAAACGGATACAATTATTACAGAATATCTGTCAGCTAATACGATTTGTGATACTGAGAAGCGAGCAATTGAAGCCACTCTGCGCAAGTACAACTACAATCGAAGCAGGACGGCAGAATCCCTGGGAATAAGTATCAGAAGCCTTTACAATAAAATTAAAGAACATGGCATCAACTTAAAATAATAATTCAAAAAACAGGCAATTATTGCATAACGTCGGCAATAGTTGCCTGTTTTTTTAATTGTAAAGCTGGAATTTTACGTAAATTCAGCTAAATTTGTTTGGCACGATTCGTGCTCAATATATATGTGTTGATGTTTTCTTTTAAGAGGAAATGGAGGAAGTCGATATGAAGAAAACAGTAGTAGCTTTGCTGACTCTTGCAATGGCATTCAGCCTTGTGGCATGTGGCGGCAACTCAAACAGTCCGACATCCGGCGACACTGCGTCAGTTCCTGGCAGCGGCACGAAGGATGTTACCGCTGACGGGTATAAACGTGAGATTATCATAGCCATGGCCGATGAGTTTACAGAGCCTGATCCTATGGAAACAACTGCTGAAACAAACCAGATTGTGCAAGACTGCACATCGGATCTGCTTACGGACACAAATCTCGCAACAATGAAAAACGAAGGTGAGCTCGTTGATCACTGGGAAATGAAAGATCCTACACACTGGTCCTTTACCCTCAAAGACGGAATTAAATTCCATGACGGCACAATTCTCGACACTGACGACGTAGAATTCACGCTTATGGAAAGAGCTCCCAAGCACACGGCAACACAGGCTTATGCGGAAAAGATCAAAACCTTCACGAAAGTCGATAATCTTACATTCGAAGTTGAACTCGAAAAGGACGATGTAGATTTCAACTATACGTTCGCCGCCAACTCCCTTGCGATCCTTTCCAAGGAAGCATTCGAGTCAATGCCTGAAGATGAAGCAGTAAAAATCGGAACCGGTCCATGGAAATATGAGGAAATCGTCCCGGGTGACCATGTGACACTCGTTCGCTTTGACGATTGTACTCTTTATCCTGTGCCACATACAGAAAAGCTCACATTCAGAATGATACCGGAAGCGTCAGCAAGAATGATAGCATTAGAAAATGGTGAAGTTGATGTCATTATGTCACCTGCTGCCACCGACTACTCGAGACTTGCCGATGAGGAAGATCTTGAACTTGTTACAGAAGTCGGCCGCGGACAGCACTTCGTGGGCTTCAACCTTATGAACGAAGATTCCATCGTATCTGACCCTAAGTTTCGTCTTGCGGTTGCATATGCTATTGACAAGGAAGAAATGATCGCTGCAGCTTGGGACGGATATGCCCAGGCTTCCACCAACTGGCATTGCAGAGATGTCGAATACTATAGTGAAATTAACGGCATACCTTACGATCCTGATAAGGCAAAAACACTGTTTGACGAACTTGGTGTTAACGGACTACAAATCAAACTTGTGACATCAGATGCAAGCCACCGACAGAAAATGGCAACAAACCTTCAGTCGCAGCTTTCAAAGTACGGCATAACGGTAAACATTGAAACTATGCAGAACTCCGCATTAACAGAACTTAATACATCTGACGGTCGTACGAGCGGCGTTGAGATGACAATCACATCCTGGACACCCGGCAAGAACGCTGACTATATGTACAGAAATCCTATTTATTCAACAGGCGGTCGAAACTACTGCCACATCAACGATGCAGAACTCGACGCATGGATTGACGAGGGTGCAGGCGAAGTTGATTCTGCAAAAAGACAGGAAATCTACACAAAGATTGACAAAAAGCTCGTAGAAGAAACAGTTGCAATGGTACCTATCGCTCAGGCTACGCTGACACTCGGAACAAGAGCAGGTGTAACAGGCTGCAAGCTCCATCCGGGACTTGTTCATCAATTTAAAGAGGCAGAGCTCAAAGTCGAAGGTTAGTTAGACTTAATTCTCATTTCTCCACTATTCTGAAACCGCAAAACCATTTTGCGACTTCCGGGTTTATCAAATTGGAGGGAATATGACTCATTACATCATTAGAAGACTTATGCTCATGATTCCGGTTCTGATTTGCGTTACGTTCGTCGTATATTTTTTGATGGATTTAGCTCCGGGCGACATCGTTTCACAGGTTGCGCCTGCCGATGCCACTCCGGAGCAGATCGAACAGCTTCGTATAGATATGGGATTGAACGGAAACGTATTCGTTCGGTATGGAAGATATCTGTGGAAGCTGTGCCATGGCGATATGGGCACATCACTCTCGCTGAAAAGACCGGTTATTGAAGTATTTATCGAAAGACTTCCAAAAACACTTGAACTGGCGTTTGCGGCGATACTGGTAGCCGTCTTGATTTCACTGCCTTTGGGTATCGCCGCGGCGACGCACCATCGAACGTGGATTGACGGAGCAAGCGTAGTGACATCGATGCTGAGCGTATCGATGCCAAGCTTCTGGCTCGGACTACTTTTGATTTTCGCGTTTGCACAGCGAATCAAACTATTCCCTTCCGGCGGTTCGGACGGATTGATTTTTCTGATATTACCTGCCCTGACATTAGGAACTGAGCAGGCGGGTAATCTTACCCGTATTACCAGATCATCAATGCTTGACGTTATACGTCAGGATTACCTCAGAACCGCACGTGCAAAGGGCGTAAGCGAGAATAAGGTAATACGTAAGCATGCATTAAAGAATGCGTTGATTCCGATTATTACCGTTCTCGGTTCGACCCTGGGAAACGCGTTCGGCGGTGCGGTCGCAATAGAGACAGTGTTCGCGTGGAATGGCATAGGAAGACTCACTGTCTCTGCTATCAACATGCGTGATATGACTCTTGCCACGGGCTGCATTCTTATGTTTACACTCATGCTCAATATGACACTTTTGATTGTCGACATAGCGTATGCGTATGTCGACCCGCGCGTAAAAGCTCGTTATTCAAAATAAGGGAGCAAAACAATGGAAAAATATCAAAAGATTTCTGCTGCCGAATTGAAGCAGTACAAAAAACGCAGCCTTTTTCAGGAGGTATGGCGCAATTATAAAAAAAATCCGAGCGCTATGATCGGACTTATAATTGTTATCCTCATTATTCTGCTCGCGTTATTTGCCCAGATTTATTACGACTATCAAGCGGATATCGTTCAGCAGAACATAAAGGAAAAATTCCAGCAGCCCAATGCGGAGCATTGGTTCGGTACAGATAATTACGGACGAGATGTTTTCATCAGAGTATTGTACGGCGCCAAGTATTCGCTATCCGTCGGAATAATAGCTGTTGCTATCAGTACCGTAATCGGTGTGACTCTTGGATTGATTGCCGGATACAAAGGAGGTAAAATCGAGGACTTTATCCTGAGATTCTGCGAGGTGTTCACCGGCATTCCCAGCGTACTCATGGGTGTAGCACTGATGACTGCTTTCGGGCAGTCACTCATCGTGCTCATGATGGCGATCGGATTGGTCTATGTACCGATGTATACACGTACTACCCGAGCGGCAGTAATGCCGGTGCGCGACGAAGAGTATATCGAGGCGGCGAAGGTCGCCGGAGTGAGCGACTTCGGAATTATGTTCAAACATGTTCTTCCGAATGCGCTTTCACCGATAATCGTTCAGATTACTATGGGCGTTGCATCCGCGATTTTGACGGCGTCAAACCTCAGTTTCCTCGGTCTGGGTGTTCCTATTCCTTCTCCCGAATGGGGTGCGATGCTGTCCGAAGGCAGAAACTACATGCGCGACTATATGTATCTTACAATCTTTCCGGGACTTGCAATTATGACAACTGTTCTTTCCTTCAACCTTATGGGCGACGGGCTCAGAGATGCGCTCGACCCGAAGCTTAAACAATAGGAGGCATACATGGAAAATACCGAGAATAAAAAAATACTCGATATCAAAGACCTGGTTGTTCGATTTGAAATAGATGACGGCGTTGTAAGAGCAGTCAACGGACTTAATTTAGAACTCGAAAAAGGCAAGGCAATCGGACTCGTAGGCGAAACCGGTGCAGGAAAAACAACGACCGCATTGTCGATCCTGAGGCTGGTTCCGGATCCGCCGGGGTTAGTCGAGTGCGAAAAACTTGAACTAAACGGCGAAGATATAATTAACATGCCGATTAGCGAACTTGAGAAGGTCAGAGGTAAGGACATTTCGATGATCTTTCAGGACCCGATGACAGCTCTGAATCCGGTATTCACCGTGGGTGAGCAGATTGCAGAGTCAATCGCACTTCATGAAGAGGTTACCAAAGAGGAAGCCGGCAAACGAGCAATCGAAATGTTGGAGCTTGTCGGAATACCGGGTGAGCGTGCAAAGGAATACCCGCATCAGTTCTCAGGCGGTATGAAACAGAGAGTCGTTATCGCAATTGCACTCGCTTGCCACCCGTCACTTTTGATCGCTGACGAACCCACAACTGCTTTGGACGTAACAATCCAGGCACAGGTACTCGACCTGATGCGAAGACTGCGTGAACAGTACGAGACTTCACTAATCATGATCACTCACGATTTAGGTATAGTAGCGGACATATGCGATGAGGTCGCTGTAATGTATGCAGGCAAAATAATCGAGAAAGGAACGCTGGAGGATGTATTCAACAGAACAAAACATCCATATACAGAAGGACTGTTCAACTCAATTCCGAACATCAATGACAGAAAATCCAAGCTCACGCCTATCAAGGGGCTAATGCCCGATCCGACTGAGCTTCCGGACGGATGCGCCTTTGAGCCGCGTTGCCCGTATGCATGCGAAGAATGCAAGAAAGAGCAGAAAGAAATCAGGATTTCCGATTCCCATTATGTGATCTGCTCAAGGTATAAGGAAGATGGATTTAGAATTGAACGCGAGGAGAGATAGACATGGCAGATAGTATACTTGAAGTAAAACACTTAAAGAAGTACTTTAGAACCAGAAGAGGAATTCTCCATGCGGTCGATGACGTTTCGTTCACGCTCGAAAGAGGAAAAACCCTCGGACTTGTAGGTGAATCCGGATGTGGTAAATCTACGACCGGGAGAACAATACTCAGACTTATCGAACCGACGAGCGGAGAAATCCTTTTTGAAGGCAGGGACATTAACAAACTCTCAAAAAGCGCCTTGAAAAAGGAACACAAGAACATGCAGCTGATTTTCCAGGATCCGTATTCCTCACTCGACCCGAGAAAAACGGTAAGCCAGATTATTTCCGAGCCGATTATTGCCAATCGTCTGCTCAAGGGCAAGGATGAAATACACGAACGCGTTGCGGAATTGATGAACACCGTGGGACTCGCACCGAGACTTTTCAATACATATCCTCATGAACTCGACGGAGGGAGACGCCAAAGAATAGGCATTGCCAGAGCGCTCGCGATGAATCCAAAGTTTGTTGTGTGCGATGAGCCGGTATCGGCACTCGACGTTTCGATCCAAGCGCAGATTTTGAACTTACTAAAGGAGCTCCAGGAGGATATGGAGCTTTCGTACATATTCATCACCCATGACCTTTCAGTAGTAAACCACTTTTCCGATGAAATCGCGGTTATGTACCTTGGCCGGATAGTTGAAAAAGCTCCATCGGATGAACTGTTCAACAATCCGCTCCACCCATACACGGAAGCGCTTCTGTCGGCAATTCCTATCCCTGACCTTTCTGTAAAAAAGGACAGAATTATCATTAAAGGTGAAATTACATCACCCATAGAACCGCCTGACGAGTGCAGATTCTGCAAACGTTGCAACTATGCAAACGAAGTGTGCAAAAAGACCCCGGAGCTTTTAGAAGTGAGTCCCAACCACTTTGTTGCCTGCAACAGGCTGAGTGAACTCAAGTAAAAAGATTTTATAAGGAGATTCAAATCATGAAATTCGGACTATTAAAGGATATTAAAGAAGGCGAGTACAGGGTGCTTCTTACGCCGCTTGAGATTGCCGCGATTGTAAGTGCCGGCCATCCGACTTTTGTTCAGAAAGATGCAGGAAAGGCGGCAGGGTTCCCGAACGAAGCATATATGGCCGCAGGTGCAACAATCATTGAAACCGAAGAAGAAATGTGGGATAAATGTGATTTTCTCGCCAAAGTCAAAGAACTCGATCCGAGCGAATTCACATTTCTCAGGTCGGATAAAATGATCTACTGCTGCATACATCCGGCAGGGCATCCGGAAGAAGTTCAGGCCATCCTCGACAGCAAATGTGCAGCTGTCACTGCAGAAGCCTCCCACAGATACGGATCACCTAACTGCGAAGCCGCAGGTAAGCAGGGGGCACTTTTCGGGCTTGAATCAATGCTTACAATCAACGGGGGCAAGGGCAAGTTTGTAGGCGGATTTGCCGGTGCGCCGGGAATGAACGTTTTGATCCTCGGCGGAGGAACAGTCGGTCAGGCGGCACTTTCCGTGCTATTCGCACTCGGAGCAAACGTAACGGTTATGGATATTAACGTAGGTATCTTAAGAAGGCTCAGCGACATGTACTTCCAGAAAATCAATACGATGTTCTGCACAAGAGAAGCAATTGCCTCCCTCCTGCCCGGCACCGACATGGTTTTAAATTGCGTAAAGTGGCCCAAGCAGAGCAAAGACTTCCTGATTACCAGAGAAATGCTGAGAACAATGGAACCGGGTTCTGTACTCGTTGACATCTCCAACGACGATCCCGGTGCAATAGAATCCAGCCACGAAACACATCATGACAACCCGAGATATGTTGACAGCGGAGTAGTTCATTACTGTGTATCCAACATTCCCGGTGCTGTTGCTCACGATACATCCGTATCTCTTGCAGCTGACACGCTCCCACTTATGCTGAGGATTCTGAATGAAGGTCTGAAGGAAGCCTGCGTAAATGACGGATTTATCAGAAGGGCACTCACAGCTTATAACGGATATCTCACACACGAAGAAACTTCCGCAATTCAAGGAAGACCTTGGATCCGACCGGAAGATATCCTCGGAATCGCTGACAGAAAACTCGACCCGGCGCCTCCTGAAACACCAACCAGGTCGAATAACTTTATCAAGCTTTAATATCTCTATTACATATCTCTATTCAAGGGCAGTTCGCTTGTCGGAAGATTTGCTTCGAGCGATGAAGTCCGTGAGACTAATGGCAGCACTTTGTATGCGCTCATCGATACTGTGTTCGGCAAATATGTATTTGCCGTCGTGAGGTTATCACTCACGGTGTAAGGGAGGAATGCATGAAATACAAAACCACTTTCAAGCTTGAAAATTATATCCTTGATACAAAATGGGACAGCTTTCCGCCAATAGTAAGGGAACGCATAAAGGGGTGCGCAATTGATCTGTTCGGAGCACTTATCGTAGGAAGTAAGAGCAACCAATTCAAGGTCGGCCTCAAGCTCGCGGCAGACGTTTTCGGGAAGGGGACTGTTCCGGTGGTAGGAAGCAATGAAAAATTTAACTTCATCGGAGCGTCCGCAGCAATGGGCCATTCTTCAAATGCATATGACATAGATGACGGACACAACATAATCCGGGCTCATCCGGGCGCGGCAATAATCGCGCCGATTCTCGCGGCAGCGCTGGAAAAAGGCGCAACACGCGATGAGTTCTATGCTGCGATGATAGTGGGGTACGAAACATGTATCCGCTCCGGACAGGCAATCATGAAGCATTATGCGAATCCTCATTCGACAGGCACATTCGGACCGGCAGGAATTGTTGCCGGCGTCGCCAGAATATACAACTATACGAAAGAAGAATTGAATAACTGTCTCTCTATTGCGGAATTTAATGCGCCTCTCGTCGCCGGCGAAAGAAGCGTCGAATATCCGTCGATGAACAAAGATGGCGTACCCTTCGGCACGATGACAGGCGCACTCGCAATCAAGGAGCATGAGTCCGGATTCAAGGGAAACATGAATCTCCTTGAGTCCGAGGACTATAAATATCTTACGGAAGACCTTGGCGATAACTACGAAATCATGAACCTCTATTTCAAACCTTACACTTGCTGCAGGTGGGCACATCCGGCAATTGATGCATGTCTCGAAATCATGGACAATAACGGCATTGTTGCTGATGAAATAGAAAATGTTACCATTCAGACATTCCTGAACGCAACAAAGCTTTCCAAGATTGTCCCCGCGACAGCGGATGAAGCGCAGTACAACATCGCTTATCCTGTCGCTGCCGCTATCCTTTACCATGACTTTGGAATCGCACAGGTACACGAATCTAAGATCCCTGACCCTGCAGTAACATATATGATGAATAGACTACACTTCGAAGAAAACAAAGATATGACGGCTATATTCCCGGAATACAGGCTATGCAAAGCCGTAATCAAAACTAAGGATGGAAAGGCATACACATCGCGATGTCTTGAGCCCTACGGAGAAGCCTCCGATAACATCGGTACAAAATGGCTTTCCGAAAAGTTCAAAAGAATTACCGGTCCGGTATTTACGGAATCAGGACAGGAAAAAATACTCGACATGTTGACCTCCAAAGAGGATCTCAATACTCTCGACATCGTGAACGAGGTCAACAAGGCCGAGTATTGGAAGGATTTTTAACGTGAAGAAAGAAGAATTCCGAACAATTGAAGGAACAGGCAGGCAGCGAGTAACGCAGACACTTAAGAGCGCCCGGAAAGACAAAGCTATGGAGAACGCACGCTCTATTGAGAATAGAAACGGTTGGTTTTTCGGCAATCTTTTCGCCGGTTGGCGCGAAAAACGCTCATTTCCCAAAGCCGAAAACAAGGAAGATGCTATACTCGCCGGCATGGCGATACTGTGTGGAATAAGCTTTACGGTCAGTTTTATCTTGTTTTTCACCGGAACATGGAGCGGAATGAAATATCTGCTTCTCGGCTCCCTTTTAGGAATATTTACTGTCGCCGCGATCGACTGCCGAAAGAGGAGCAAACTGCTTACGGCAGTCTATATATCAGGAGCCTTGGCGACGGTAATATTGATTGGCATTCTGGCGATTATCTGAAAAACGGAACTGTCGCCATTTTCTTTCCCTTCCTGTCATTTTTTCTCTCTATACGGAATAAATCTTCCGAGCCTGTCGTTTACGGTGTGTCCGCCCGTCCGTGCGGCCTTTCCCCCTATCAATACAAGGTCTATGCCCACAGGTGGTCTGAGCTCCTGAAAATCTGCACAATCCGTTACAGTTTCAGGATCGAATACAGTTATGTCCGCGTCGCACCCGATTTTAATCCTGCCCTTACGATCTAACTCCAGCCGTTCCGCCGGCACGAGCGTCATCTTGCGCAGCGCATCGATCAGAGAAAGCCGCTTTTCTTCCCGCACGTATTTGCCCAGCACCCTCGGGAAGGTTCCTGCCGCTCTCGGGTGGCCGTATCCCCCCAGAAGGATTCCGTCGGAGGCCGTCATTCCGTTTTTATCGGCAACAGCCATGGCGATTTCGTCTTCATTCATGCAAAATGCGACGGCCAGCATATCGGGATGATTTTTCCGTGCATCCTCAAATATTTCCTTCGTGCATCGCACATTCCTGTACGGATCATTTGTGAGGATGACATCACTGTACGTCTTGCCCCATGCATCAAAGCAACCGTTCTCGAAGACGGATGAGCCTATCCTTGTAGAAAACGCGTTATACGGATACGTATCGTAATTAAGCGATTGATCCTCGGACATCGCCTCATCTATCATCCTGAGCGATTCTTGCATCTGCCCCATCGCCGACATGCTCGAAAGATGTGATATCTGGAATTTCATCGGTACGGCATCCGATATTTCTATCATTTCGTTTAACGCCTCTATCGACCGTGTCGAATCCGCCCTGTAATGCGCAGACACTATAAGCCCCGGATCGGTAATCCCCGAAAGAGAATATATTATTTCTCCCGTTGTCATGCCCGGATCGTATTCTATGCCGAAGGATACGCCGCAAGCACCGTCTTTAAGGTCACGGCGCATCAGCGCATTTATTTCGCGAATCTGCGCAGCTGATGCCTGTTCATATCTGCCGATTTTGAGCTTTGCGCGGTACAAATTATATCCCGTCTGAAGCATATAATTGATCGGACTGCCGCCCAGCTGCTCAACTACGCGCCTGAACCCGGCCACGGACTGTCTCGGATATCCGCAGTTTCCTCCGACAGCTGTCGTCACACCCATTTCGAGCATATGTAAAGCAATTACAAACCTCTCCCCGTCCGCGCCAAAGTCCTCTTCGTGCATGTGAATATCGATAAATCCCGGACTTACGACCTTACCGTAAGCATCATAAATCTGCGCGGCTTCGGGAGTCTCCGTACCGATATAGTAAATCACCCCGTCTTTGATGCCTACATTCGCGGCTGTCATTTCATTTTTCCCGTAGTCGGGATACGTTCCGTTGATAATCAGAAGATCGAGCATTGCATTCTCCTTTGCCGTGCGCGTTTATATAAGCTGTTATTCTACTCCGATACACAGTAAAACGTGTATCTTCCCGTAAAGACGAGTGTTCCCTCCCCGTCGGTTATATCTATATTCAAAAGGCATGTCCTGCGGCCGCGGTTTACGACGGTACCTACACATGTCAAGCGGCTGCCCCTCTTTGCCGGCTTGAGAAAGTGAACATCGGCATTGATAGTCACATACTTCCGGAGATCGGATCTTGCCGTCATGCCCGCGCACACATCTCCCATCGTAAACAAAACGCCGCCGTGCGCTACACCGTTGAAATTTTCGCTGTTCTCGGTCATATCGAGCATGGCGACACAGCGATCCTTTTCTATATCGCATATCTTAATGCCGTTATAGACTACAAAGCGGTTATTGTCTATCGTATCCCTGTAATAATCCAAAAGATTCACGGTATCACCTCTCAATTCCGTCGCGCGCGAGAACACCTTGCGAATAATAATGCCTGACATCATTCATATCTGTCACGAGGTCGGCAGCCTCGATTATACCGGGCGTCGCATATCTTCCGGTCATTACGAGTTCCGTGCCCGGGGCTTTGTCCTTTGCAAGCGCAAGGATTTCCTCTTCTGCTATGATGCCGAAATACAGGGCAATAAATATTTCATCCAATATTACGAGATCGTATTCGCCTCCCGTCACCGCTTTACGCGCCGTCTCAAGCCCGCAGCGCGCGGCTTTGATATCTCTCTCGTCGGGTTCGCGTCCCGCTATGCAGCCTTCGTCTCCGTAAAGCTCTACCGTGACCTCGGGGAATCTGTCACAGAGCACACCGATCTCATGATATCTCAGGCTTTTGATGAACTGTCCTATATAAATTCTGAAACCGGCACCTGCAGCCCGCATCGCAAGCCCGAGCGCAGCCGTCGTCTTTCCCTTTCCCGTTCCCGTATAGATCTGAAAATAACCTTTTTCCATTTTACTCTCCTAAAAGACACTGTCCAGCAGATCGCCTATTGCACCGTAAAACGCGTCGGGATCTTTATCCGCCGCCTGCGCGTGGCCGGCACCCCGAATTATCAGAAGTTCCTTTTGCTCCGCGGCGCATGCATTAAAGAGCTCATATGCCATCGAAACGGGAATCAGCTTATCCTCGTTGCCGTGTATTATCAGCGTCGGCAGCCGGTCACCTCTTACCGCATCGAGAGCGGAAGCCATGCGCAGATCGTATCCTCCGCGCAGCCGGAGCGCTATCGCCGCCGAATCGACTATCGGAAACGCAGGAAGCCCGAACCAATCTTTGATCTTGTATCTGAACATGCTGTATGCATCTGTATATGCGCAATCCGAAACGACGGCCGCGACGTTGGCAGGAAGCTCCGTCATGCCGCTCATCATAAGCGCACACGCCGCGCCCATCGACTGCCCCTGCAAAACTATCTTCGCCTCCGGATCTGTCTTGAGAACAGCGCGGTCTATCCATTCCAGAACATCGGCGGCATCGGTATATCCCATGCCTATATAGCGTCCTTCGCTTTCGCCCTGCGCACGCAGATCAGGTACGAGCACATTGAAGCCGCGCTTGTGATACCAATATGCGTACCTGTACATCTCCTCCTTGCAACCCGTATACCCGTGTAGCAGAACTGCCCAGCTGTGGGTTTCCGCATCGGCCGGGAAACACATCCCGATCAAATTGTACCCGTCCGCATTTTTCATCGAATATTTGATCGCCTCGCAGTCGGCGAGCCATGCGTCCGTCTCCGAAAGCTGACTGTCGCTGTTCACCTCTATATCCTGCGTATGCACCTGCTCCGAGATACTTTTGTCGGTGATCTGCTGAAATTTGTCGAGCCTTCTCATGAACGACGGTACAAGCGCTGCGCTTACGAGAACATTGACGAGGATTACATACAAAATAAAAACAACCGAAACAGTAGTAATTATACACTTCGTACGCCGGGATAGCCGGTTCGCTCGCTCACTCATGATAAAGGCTTTTAAGTAAAGCTATCTCCCTCGCATAACCCTCTATATTGTTCGGCGTTTCAAGGAAGAACGGTTTGTCACGCAGCGCCGGATGATTGATTATGCGTTCAAATGCGTCGATACCGATATTGCCTTCGCCTATCTTTTCATGCCTGTCTTTGTGGCTGCCGAGAACGTTTTTGGAGTCGTTGATATGTATTGCCTTTAGACGATCAAGCCCTATAATATCGTCGAATTCCGCGATAACTCCATCGAGATCATTGACGATATCATATCCTCCGTCAAACACGTGACACGTATCCATACAAACACCGAGATGCGACTCGAGTTCGGTTCTGTCTATGATCGCCCTTATCTCATCAAAGGTTCTGCCGACCTCTGAGCCCTTTCCCGCCATAGTTTCAAGGAGGACTACAGTGCACTGCTCCTCGTTCAAAACCCTGTTCAGCAGCTCGGAAATTTTGTCGATGCCGACCTGCGGTCCCTGCTGTACGTGACTTCCCGGATGGAAATTGTACATGGCTCCCGGGATGTATCCTAACCGCATAAGATCGTCCGCCATAATTTCTGCAGCAAATTTTCTGAGCCCCTCGTCGGCGGCGCAGGCATTCATAGTGTATGGAGCGTGCGCCAAAATCAGGTCGATGCCGTTTTGCGCGGCAAATTCGTTATACGCCGCAACATCGCCAAGATCGAGCGGTTTTGCAGAGCCCCCGCGCGGATTTCTCGTAAAAAACTGAAATGTATTGGCGCCGATCGAGTGCGCCTCCTTTCCCATCGCCAGATAGCCTTTTGACGACGAAAGATGGCAACCTATTCTGAACATGGCATACCTCCCTTTCCTATATATGATTATACACTCTTTTCTTTATACAACAACGCCCCCGGTATTTTAGTCGAGGGCGTTCATAATCATATATACTCCTTCAGAAGTCACAGCCATCTAAGATCCCCGGTCGGAGGCTCCTCCACAGTCATCTAAGATTCCGGCCGGAAACGCACACACAGTCATCGGGAACCGCAGTCAGCCGTTTATCTCGCGAAGGCGCAGGCATGCGACGTAACGACCCGGCTCTGCCTCCTCGATCTGCGGCGTCTCCTGAGCACACCGCTCTGTCGCGTACGGGCAGCGCGTGCGGAAGTAACAGCCGCTCGGAGGGTTGACAGGGCTCGGGATCTCACCCGTCAGCATGTTCTTCTGATCCTTTCTGTACGTAGGATCGGGAACGGGGACGGCTTCGAGCAGAAACTTTGTATACGGATGAAGAGGCCTGTCATAGATGTCACGCGTGACGCCGAGCTCGCATACTCTGCCGAGGAACATCACGCAGACGCGGTCAGACAGGTATCTTACTACCGACAAATCGTGAGAAATGAACACATATGTCAGATTGAACTGCTGCTGCAGATCGCCGAGCAGGTTCAGTATCTGCGACTGTATTGATACGTCGAGTGCGGATACAGGCTCGTCGCAGATTATCAGATCAGGATTCAGAGCAAGAGCTCTCGCGATACTGACCCTCTGGCGCTGTCCGCCCGAAAACTGGTGCGGATACCTGTACATGAATTCGGGTCTTATGCCGCATTTTCTCATAAGCTCCTCCACACGGTCGGTATCTTCCTTTGCGGAATTGTTGACATGGTGTGTGATAAGCGGTTCGGCTATAAGGTCCCGAACCCTGAGGCGCGGATTCAGTGAGGCGTACGGATCCTGGAAGACCATCTGCATGCGTTTGCGCGTGGAACGCAGCTCGTCCGTTCCCATAGTGCCGAGGTCCTTTCCGTCAAACATCACCTCGCCCCGTGTCGCCTGGAGAAGTCTTATCATCAGCCTTCCGAGTGTTGACTTTCCGCAGCCGGACTCGCCTACAACGCCGAGGGTTTCTCCTTTATATACTTTGAGATTAACATCTGTGACAGCGTGAACCGTCGCTTTATTTTTGCCGAATGATCCGGAAGTGGTCGCAAACTCCTTAGTAAGATTCTTACATTCTACGAGTACTGTTCTCTGTCCGTTATTTTCCACTTTCCATCACCTCCTTGTTTGCGAGGAAACAGCGTACCATGTGTCCGCCGCCGACATCGTACAGGTCGGGCTCATACTCCTGACATATCTTCATCGCCCTGTCGCATCGCGTGCAGAACCTGCACCCCTTCGGGAGACTCAGAAGATTAGGTACGAGACCTCTTATCGTGTAGAGGTGCTCCTTTGTTTCCGTGACCTTCGGAATAGAGTTGAGCAATCCGAAGGTATACGGATGCCGTGGATTTTTGAATAGCTCGAAAACGTCCGCCTGCTCCATGATCTTGCCCGCATACATTACGTAAACGTAATCGCAGGATTCGGCGACAACGCCGAGATTGTGCGTAATCATGATTATTGCAGTCCCGCGTTCCTCCTGAAGCTGCTTCATCAGGTAGAGGATCTGTGCCTCGATGGTTACGTCCAAAGCCGTAGTCGGCTCATCCGCTATCATAAGCGTAGGGTCACAGACCATTGCCATTCCTATCATTACTCGCTGCCGAAGTCCGCCTGAGAGCTGGTGCGGATATGTATTAAACCTCTTTTCGGGTTCAGGGATACCGACCTTGCGGAAGATGTCTATAGCCCTTTTCTTCGCTTCCTCTTTGCTTACATCGGAGTGCTGACGTATAGCCTCGACCACCTGCTTCCCGATTGTATATACGGGGTTGAGAGATGTCATCGGCTCCTGAAATATCATCGAGATCCTGTTGCCTCTGATGTCCGCCATTTCCTTTTTCGATTTGTCGAGCAGGTTTTCGCCCTCAAGCTCTATTGTCCCTTCGACTATGCGTCCCGGGGAAACGATCAGCTGCATGACCGACATAGCCGTCATACTTTTGCCGCATCCCGATTCGCCCACGAGGCCGACCGCCTTGCCCGCATGTACGGAAATGTCTACACCGTCGACGGCGGGAACGACTCCCTTGCTCGTAAAAAACTGCGTCTTAAGACCGCTTATTTTCAATACTTCGTTACTCATCAGCGCACCTCCTTACTGCTCCTGAAGACGCGGATCGAGAGCATCTCTGACGGCATCTCCCAGAAAATTGAATGCGACGACGAGCAGCAGTATTGCAACGCCCGGCGCAAGTGTACAGACAGGGTTTATGTTAAGATACTGTTTTGTCTGATAGACGAGGAGTCCCCAGCTCGTCGAAGGCGGCTGCGCGCCTATTCCGAGAAACGAAAGACTCGACTCTGTGAGGATATTCCCCGGGATGCTGTTCGTCAAAAGGACGATGAGCGTCGGTATGCAGTTAGGAAATATATGCCTGAACATTATCGTCTTTCGCCTGACACCTATTGACGTCGCCGCCTCCACGTATTCCTTTTCGCGCAGTGACAGAACCTCCGAGCGCACAACTCTTGCCGTTCCCGCCCAGCTTACGAAGCTCAGCGCTATGAATATGGTCAGAAGTCCCGAGCCTATCGTATACGACACGACCATAGCGAGAAGTAATGACGGAAAAGCTATACAGATATCGGCGATCCTCATTATTACCGCGTCCGTTTTGCCGCCTATAAATCCGGCGGTAAGCCCGAGAATCGTGCCTATGAACATCGATACTATCGTCGGTAACAACCCTATCATAAGCGATACCCTTCCGCCGTATATCATTCTGGATAAAACGTCGCGGCCGAGCTTGTCACACCCGAACCAGTGCTGCATCGACGGCTTTGCGAGCGCCTGCGACATATCCTGATAGTCAACATCATACGGTGCAAATAGGGGTGCGCAAAGCGATATAACTATGAACAAAATGATCACGATAAACGATATAAGCGCCAGTTTGTTATGCTTGAATATACCGACGAATTTTTCCCATGTCGTTTTATTAGGTGCTACTTCAGCTTCTGCCGATTCTTCTATGCGGACAGATTCGAGAGCATCCTCAGGGATCCAATCGGTTCCCTCAGGTGCCGGTGTCGTAGTTGCCGCAGTCTGAAGCGCCAATTTATTTTTTTTACTCATTGCGGTGCCCTCCTTACTGCTCTCTGATCTTAGGATCGAGGAACGAATACAGAATATCCGCTACAAGATTTCCCAATATGATGATTATCGTTGAAAAAATAACAGAGCTTTGCAGCAAAGGCATATCTCTCTTAGAAATAGAGCTTACCATCAGCTGACCAATACCCCCGATACCGAACACCGACTCCGTTATTACGGCGCCTGACAGAAGGCTCGCAAACTGCATGGCCATCATCGTCACCACAGGGATCATGGAGTTCTTGAGGCCGTGCCTCGTTATTACGGCACCCTCAAGCAGTCCCTTTGCTCTCGCCGTTCTGATATAGTCGTTTTTCATTACCCCAAGCAGGCTTGAACGCGTAAGCCTTGCAATGGAACCGGATGATGTCCATCCGAGAACGATGGCGGGCAAAACCATATGCTGCCATGTAGAATAGCCTGAAATCGGAAGAAGACTGAGCTTGTATCCGAAGATCCACTGCAGAAGCATTGCGAGCCAGAATACCGGCAGCGAAATGCCTATGAGTGCAAAGCCCATGAGAAGTCTGTCGAGCAGCGAATCCTTTTTGATTGCGGATACGATACCCGCCGGGATGCCTATAAGCCATGCCACCAGTGCCGACGATACAGCCAGCCTGATCGTGTTCGGGAACGCGGTCATGATAAGCGTGGTTACAGGTCTTTTAAGTTTGTACGATTGTCCCAAATCTCCGTGAAGCATATCCCATAGGTATCTTCCGAATCTTATGTAGAGCGGGTCATTAAGTCCCATCTGCTCGCTTACACGGTCGATTACGTCCTGATTTACTTTTTCTTTCATCATTACTTCGACAGGATTTCCCGGCAATACCTGCAGGAGCAGAAATATAATCAGAATGATTGCGATAATCATCGGGATCGTTACTAAAATGCGCTTTATTATGTACTTGGCCACGATGTGTTCCTTCCTGATAAACCAACAAGGGAGAGCTCAACACGAGTTGAGCCCTCCCTCAGCTATTGAATAGCTTGTATGTAGATTAGCTGCGACTCAGATGCCGTAATTATATGTCATCAACCGAGGCTCGTGCCGTAGTAACAGCAGTCTCCGTAGCCTGCCCACATCGGAACGAAGTTCTTTACTCTGTCCTGAATGACTCTGACCTTGACTCTGTGCCAGAGCGGAATCATTGCTGCATCATCACGGATTATCAGCTTGTCGAGAGCCTTATACTCTTCAGTTCTGGCCTTCTCGTCCGTCATGTGCCTTGCCGCCTCAAGCCTTGCGATAGCTTCAGTATTATAGTAGTTCCACGACCTCGCCTTGTTTGAGCTTGAGCCGTACATCTGATACAGGAAGTTGTCCGGATCGTTGAAGTCCGCTATCCAGCTCGTCCTGTACATAGGAAGCTCTCCGTTTGATCTTACGGAATACCATGTGGCGTTGTCGTACTGCTCAATCTTAGTTCTGACGCCGATGGCCTCGAACATCTTCGCTATGGCCTCGTTGACCTCCTGATCCGACTGGCTTGAATCTGTCGTCTGTGTGATCGTAAGATCAAATCCGTCGGCGTATCCAGCCTCCTCGAGGAGCTTCTTCGCCCCCTCCGGATCGTACTTTATAGGCTCCGAGTCCTTGTCATATCCCGGAACACCCTCAGGCAGGAAGGTGCAGGCAGGTGTCGCCGCACCGTAGTACATGCTCTGGATAAGCGTATCTCTGTCGATCGCCATCTGAAGAGCCTTGCGGACCTTAACGTCACCGAGAGGCTCTATAGACTCGTTCAGCGAAAGGTACGATGTTCCGAGAACCGTCTTCTCAACAAAATTGTTCTTGTAATCAGGATTGTCTCTATATGTAGGTATCTGATCGAGCGCGTGATCGAGATCAAAGATATCAATCTGTCCCGAGTCGAAAAGCATCTTCTCCGTCTGAGCGTCAGGTATAATCTTGAGGAGGATGCCGTCCATATCGGACGCGCCCGCCCAGTAATCCTTATTCGTTTCGAGGAATACATGGTCGTTGAGCTCCCATTCCTTGAGTATGAACGGCCCCGAAGCCGAGAAATACGCAGGATCGGAACCGTAAACGCTCGTAGCCGCGCCGCCGCCCGCTTCGTCAGCCTTTTCGCCGGCCTCTCTGTTGCAGAGCGACCACGCAGGCGTGCTCAGACATGCGAGGAACGGTGCATAGCTGTCGGCGAGTACGATGCTGAAGTTGTAATCGTCCTCGATAATGATGCCCTTTCCTTCTACCGTCTTCGCTTTGCCGTCGAGGACATCCTGTGCGCCCGCTATGACGTCCATCCACGACGTATTCACCGCGGCTCTTTCGGGCTGGAGCATACGGTCTACGGTGTAGAGAACATCGTCCGCTGTAAGCTTCTCGCCGTTATGGAACTTGACATCGTCGCGGAGCTTGAACTTATATGTGAGACCGTCATCGCTTATCTCCCATGACTTCGCCACCCACGGAACAGTTACATTCTCGTTCTTGTCGTTTGTCTCAGTCTTGACGAGCGTATCCATGCAGTTCATCATGAGGATGTAATCCGCCGTCGTGCATGCAGGATCAGCCGACTCCGGCTCAGCCTGATATGTGATACGAAGGACGTTTTCTCCGAAACCGTCATCATACGTCACTTTGTTGCCCGACGACCCGTTTCCCGATGTCGAGCCCGAGCTGTCGTTCTTTCCGCATGCCGACAGCATAGAAACCGCCATGACCGCGATAAGCAGGGTAACCAAAAGCTTATTTCTCATTTTTCGCCTCCTTAAAATAGTGTGAAAGGCGCACCGCCTTTGCCACCTTTCAGATGTATACACTGATTATAGTCCAATATTTTGAATAATGCAATGCGATAATAACACTTCTTCATCTTTATCATTAAAAAAACGCGTATTGTTGTGTTTTTGCGGACAAAAAAATATCCCCTCAATTGTTATTGGGGGGGAGCACTGTGCAAAATGAGGGGTTGAAATACAATGAATAAACAAACATCATTCCGCATCCTGTTGCAGCCTCCACAGTCTTGCATACTCGCCGCCCGTCATCATAAGACTTTGATGATCTCCCTCCTCGGTCACCCTGCCGTTATTGATAACTGCGATATTATCGAAATCCTTTACACACCCGAGCCGGTGGCTTACCATGACGACAGTCCTGTCTTGCAGACTCAGGACGGCACTGATGATCTCCTCCTCCGATTTTCTGTCCACCGACGCCGTAGGCTCATCCATCAGAATGATCGGCGCATCATCATACAGACACCTGGCAAGGGCGATACGCTGTATCTGGCCTCCGGACAACCCTGCATTATTCTCCTGAATCATCGTTTCGTACTTTTCCGGAAGCTCTTCGATAAAGGGCGAAGCGGCGGCCATGTCGGCACAGCGCTTTACTTTATCCATATCAGGGGTTTCGGATAAAGCGATATTCTGAGCTATTGAGCAATTAAACAGATGCGGTTTCTGCGGCAGAACGGAAAAATCCGACAGCCTCTCATCCGCGGGTATATCTCCTGCCGATCTTCCGCCGATATATATGTCACCGCCGTCCGGCAGGTATAAGCCCGCGATCACGTTCAGGATCGTCGATTTTCCACTGCCGCTTTCTCCGATCAGAGCCGTTTTCTTTCCTTTTTCTATGCTTAATGATACATCCGACAGCACCTGCTTTCCGGCCGCGAGCTTGCCGGCATACGAATACGATATACGCTCAAGACGGATGGCTTCATCCGTACGCAGGAAGTGATCGTCACATGTCCGTGCGATTTGACCTTCATCCGTACGCAGAGCCGGATCATCACCTGTACCCGCGCCCGTACCGCCGTACTCCTCTCCTTCGAGATCGACTATTTCAAAAACGCGCTTCAGGTGAACTCCCGCCTGGCTGATTATCACATTCTTATTCACGACTGCTATCATCATCTGCCCGATCTGATCCATCAAAGGTATTGCTATCATTACATCGGAAAATCTGAAATACCCGAGATCTACAAGATATCTGCCCGCCCACAGCAAAAGCAGTATGCTCACACAGTCCGCGAAAAACGTCAAAACGGCTCTTCGTCCGGCTTCCGTTCCTGTCAGCCTCTTATTCTTGCTTTGATATTCCTTAAGATCTGAATCCAATCTCCCCTGAAATACCCTCTGCCAGCCGAGCGTGCGTATATCTGCCGTACCAAGAAGGTACTCGCGCAGAAAAACAAATATCCCGCTTCTGCACTCGACAGCTTCTTCCGTATATCGAACAAGCCGCTTTGCCATCGCCTGGAAAAACACCATATTTACCGAAGCGCACACCAGACACAGGAGCCCGAAGAGCGGATTCATCCAAAATACCCATGCGAGCGAAAGAGCACCGGATATTGCCGGCTCATATATCCATCCGCTCAAATATGCACCGACCAGTCCCGTTGCGTCATTAAGATCGCCGTTCATCCTGCTTAGAAACTCTTCCGGGGAATATTCCGCCGCCGCTGTCTCGTCAGCCCGAAAATACGAATCGAGCATATCCCGGCGAAGCGAGAGTCTGACTTTGCCTTCTATATAAGTAAATCCGATTCCGACAGTTCCCGATATCACCGAAAGTACTATAATCGCCGCCACATATATTACGATCGTTCTGAGAGAACCCGAAGGGTACTCTCCCGTTATCTGTCCGACCACCCTCGACAAAAGGACGCCCATAGTCGAAAACAGAAGAAACAAAGAAACTCCACGAACCGACACGCATGCAGCATATAGCCCTCTGTAACGTTTTGCCCTGCCCCTCAGACGAAAAAGCAGATTCCTGTATGCCGCACTATTCATGAATGCCTCCCTGCTCCGCGGAAATTACGCGGTCAAAGTAACGGTACAATTCGACGTTATGAAGCGCCATAACTAACGTACGCGAGCCTGCACGCCTGATTACAGTATTTACAACCGCCTCTGTAGTAGCCGCATCAAGCGCGGACAGAGGTTCATCAAACAGGAGAATATCGCGCTCGGACAACAATGTTCTGGCGATCGCCACCCTTTGCTTTTCTCCTCCGCTCAGCTTTTTCACATCGCTGTCAGGATCGGCATACAGATGAAGCTCGTTCAACAAAGAACGGCAGCGCGCCCTGCCCGCTTCGTCCTCTTTTTCAAAACCGCTGATATTCTGATATATGCTTCCCGTGAACAAAGCCGGGAATTGCGGACAGAAAACGGATTTCAGGCAGCTCACCGTTCCGGCATCCGATTTCAGCAGCCCGGCCATTATTCGCAGCAGCGTCGATTTTCCACTGCCGCTCTTTCCGGCAAGGGCTACTTTCTCTCCCGGACTTATATCGATATTTATGTCACTGAATACCGGACTCTCCGCTCCCGGGTACGTATAGCCTACATTCTTAAGTACGATGCCGCCGTCGCCCTGAACGTCCGATGCCTCTTCGGTCTCCTCCGGTTTACTCGCCCGAGCCGCTGCCGCCTCAGCCTGAGGCTTTAAGGAACTCTCCGAAGGCTTCATCGCCGATCCCCACAGAAAATCCTCTGTCCGCTTTACGGAAGGAGCTACAAGACGAAGCGATTTGATCAGATCGACATAATGCAGCTGTGACTGAACGATTCTCTGGCAGAGGTAATATATTGTCAGGAATACTGCCAGCGTAACGTACGATCTCTGTATCATGTAAAGGCCGGCGATACATATACTGAAAATCGGAATAAGGCCGCAGATCAATCCGACCATGCCGAGAGGCATGGACTTTTTGCTTATTTTGAGCTGTATGTCAAGGTTAGCCTTATCGGCTTCGCACGCTTTTTGTTCAGCAAACGAATGAGCTCTGAAGAGTTTAACCTCGAGGCGATTGTCCGCCATATCGCCGTATACCGAATTTAATGCCACTTCGGTCTTTTTGAGCTGCGCCGCGTCCCTCTCGAGTATTTTGCTCGCTCCGATCTGCAAAAGCGTAGAAACGGCTACCGCTCCGCAGTATATCGCCGCAAGCTTCCACTGAACGCGAAAAATATGGACGAGCACGATCGCCGCCATGAACGTTTTTCTCAAAAGGTCGGGCAGACTGCACGAAAGAAACTTCGCCGCGTCCGGTATGTCATTTGAAATGCGGTTATACATATCGCCCGTTTTAACGAGTCTCGGGTCGTCTGTATCAAAGGTATCCGTTTTGCGGGCGAGCGCAGCCTCCAGCTCCGAAAAGGAAGCGCCCTCTGCCGCGCCGGCTGTATAGTTGAATGCAAACTCCAGCATAACATCTGCAGTGAAGAAAGCGGCGACCGCCAGAGCCATCCGAACCGTACCTTCAAAAAAGCCCCGCTCCGTCAGACTTTCCGTCAAATCCCCCAATGAGGACGACGCAAAAATTGAGATAACCGGTGACACTATACAAAGACATATGATAATCGCGATATATACCCGATACCCCTTAATATTCCGCAGAGCTGCCGTAAACATCTTCATCTGCCACAAAACCTCCCGATCATATAATCCGGTGTCGATATCCTTACCACGCGGCATAACCGCACTGTGCGAAGAAATAGTATGACAGTTATGACTTATAAATCATATTATATGACATTATAAGACATCATACAATAATACGTTTCGACATTTCGTCAACTCTCCCGCTTTATATGCATGAGGGCAAAGGCTGTACCAAGAAGAACGCAGGAAATGAGTATCATCCTGCCTCCGAACGGTTCGGACAGCTTTGCCCCCAATCCCGCCCCGAGACTAAACATCAGTATTACAAAGAAATACTGCCCAGCCTGCCTGAGCAGGCGACTCTCTTTTGTTCGCACATATGCGCCGAGTAATTCCATACCGCTCCTTATGTTGCCGATGCACATCGTGCTCGCGTACGAGCAGCCGTTGACCTTGCGGAAAGTCTGGACCTGCATCGCGCATACAAAGCTCGTTACGGCGTTTGCGGCCATATTGTATTCCTGCGATACAGGCAGAAACGAGACGAATAGAAGCATCACGGCCTCGATGGCGACTATAAGCTGACGCCAGTGGAGCAGCGACGCGTGTTTGTATCTGCTGTGTATCTGCTCAGCGACAAAAACACCCGCGGTGAATGCGGTGATCGGTATGAGATAACGAAATGCTCCGGCAAAATCGCCGTCGTATAATTTTGCGCTCATCAGGACTATATTGCCCGTCTGGCCATTGGCAAAAACCTGTCCGCGCACAAAATACGAATACGCATCCTGAAGCCCGCCCGAAACGGTAAGTACCGCCATTACCAACGTCGCCTCCGACATCTGCTTTTTTTTATAATCTTTGGCTTTCATCTGTTCTTACCTCCGATTTTCGGGTAGGCTTTTTTGTCGAGCGGTATTATGAGCATGGAAAGAACGCACGCGAGCGTACCTACAGCCAGAACGAACGTCCACGCCGGCCACGACCCCATTCCGTCATAGAGCTTCCCGGCTATAAGCTGTGTGACGGCGCTCGCCGCCCCGCTCATTATAACCTGAATGCTGTTTATCCTGCCCCTGTGACTTGCAGGAGTACGGTTCGATATGTACGGGCTCCGCGGAAGCGTATAGAACACCTCGCCGAGCGTAAATACGGTCATTGCCGCATAATACATCGGAACAGTTCCGAGAAGGCTCCTGAACATAAGAAGCCCGGCCACTATAAGCACCCCGCCGATAAGGGTCTTCACGGTTTCGGACAGCCTCCTGAACCACGCCGTTACGAGCGGCATAAAGATGACGACCTCTATGCAGTTGGTGCTAGTCATAGTGCCGAATATGGCCGCCCCCGTCGCGCCGTGCTCTGCACCCATATCGAGCGGTATCAGGTAGTTAAGCTGGTTGTATGCCGCCCCCATCAGGCTTATGGCTATCAGATAAAACAACATCACCTTGTTGTCAAGAAGCACCCTTAGGGAACTTTCGCCATCTCGACGCACTTCGTAATGCGTCGATTCTCTGACAGGCTTTATATTGTGTATCTTAAAAAAAATAAGGATCGTCGAGCTCGCTATGCCGAGGCCGCTCAGAAGAAACGACAACCAGAGGTAATTTGCGAACAAAAATCCGGCGATAGTCGGCGAAAGTATAAGCCCGATGTTGGCGCCGAGATAGTTCAGGGAATAAGCTCTTTCTCTGTCCGCCGCAGGCGTGATGTCCGCCACGAGCGAGTCGTAGGACGCCGACTCCATGAGCTGCGCTAAAGCCGCCACGGCCATAAGAATTATAGACCAGAGTGACAGCCTGATAAAAGAGCAGACGATCAGCAGGACTATCGATACGATATCGCAGTAGACTATGTTCATCTTCTTATCAAACCGATCCGCTATTTTGCCGCCGATCATCGATACCGGAAGCCCTATCAGTACGAAAACGACGAGATATCCCGCTATCTTTTCCGCGCTCATTCCGAGCTTCTGGTCGAGTATCATCGTCAGCACCGGCCATATCATCGCTCCCAGATTAGTCATGAGGCGGCCAAAAAACAATATGTAGTTTTCTCTCCGTAAACCTTTGTATTCCCTGAACAATTTGTTAAACATATGCCAATTATACCATATAAGTGAAGATTGCTTTTCCATATTTTTATGTTACAATTTACAAGAGGAACGGATTTTTTTTGTTAATTTGTTAAAATGTTGAAAGATGGAGAAATTTATGGAGAAATCCGATATTGAACGCTTCGACCATTACGTTTCGGAGCTTTTTGATAATTCCGGCTGCCCCGGTATTGCTGTCTGCATTCGCGGGCCGAAGGGAATAATATACGACCGCGGCTTCGGGAAACGCAGTCTCCGCAGCGGCCTGGCCGTTGACGGCGATACGGTTATGGGCCTGGCCTCGCTGAGCAAATCCTTTACGACTCTCGCGCTGGCGATTCTCGAGTCCGAGCAAAAGGTGAGCTTTGACGATCCGGTATATAAGTATTTTCCGAGCTTCAAAGTACCCGGCACGCCGAGCGATCTCGTCACGCTCAGGCACCTCGCCATGCATACCGCCGGTATCCCGCCCATCCAACCTTTGGAATGGTCCATCGCAATGAACAGCACGGAGACCGAAAACGAATGGCACAAGGCGATGGTCGCTTCCGCTCCCAACAAAATGAACACTATCGACCAGATAATCGATTACATCTCCGCCGGCGATTACGGTCACGAGGGCTATACCACGCTCGGACAGCCCGGAGAATATATGAGCTATTCCAACGAGGGATATGCTCTGCTCTCTTATGTCGTCGATCAGGTCGCCGATATGCCGCTCGAGGATTTCCTTAAGGAGAGGATATTTGAACCGCTCGGTATGACCCGCACCGTGCTTGATCTCGACGGCGGCGAGGCACGCATTCTCTCAGGCGGCAACATCACGAGTCTTTTTGAGAAGGACGCGGACGGCAAGCTTATCGAGGACGACGATTTTTCGGTGCTCCCTCCGTTCAGAGGCTGCGCATGTATGAAGTCTACGGCGCACGATATAACAAAATACTATAAGATGCTCTGTGACGGCGGAATGTGGGAGGGCGTACAGGCCATCCCCGCCTATGCCGTAGACGCGCTCGTCGGACGCGGTTTCGCCGCCGGAAAATTTCCTACATATTGTTATGGCATCAAGAAGAGGACCTTCGCCGGCAAAATTATAGGAGAGCACACCGGTGCGCTGCACGGCACGTCGACAGCCGCAGGCTTTGTCGAAGGGGGATATTCGGCCGCGGTCCTCTGTAACCTGGGAGAAATGGACCCCGATCCATTCATCTGGGCGGCGTATAATCTGATACTCGGACTGCCGCCCGAAACCGATCAATATCTTTTTGATCCGATAGACAGAGAATTCTCCGACCCGGAGGCGCTCACAGGCGATTTTCTCGCAGCGGAGGGGCAGCCTTCTCTCGTAAAGGTTTCACTCCGCGACGGGCATCCCGTCGCCGATTACGCGGGTACGCCCGTCAGGCTTCTCTATTGCGGGAACAGCAGGTTTTCGGCAGTATCGGACGATGAAAACAAAAAAAGAGTCAATACGCTCGAGTTCTTCATTCGCGGCGCCGGAGCATGGGCCGTAAGGTGCGGCAGCAGAATCTACCGGCGCATGGAGAATAAGAGCTGATTATTATTACTTGTTACCGGTTATTGGAGAAAGGTATCATGCGAGATTATATCATTAAAAGACTCCTGCTCGGGCTCTTACTCGTCATTGCCGTTTCCTTTCTGGTATTCTGTCTTATGTACCTTATGCCGGGCGACCCCGTGGACCTGGCTATAAGCGACAGAGTATCGGATGCCCGCAAAGCGGAGATCGCACACGAGCTCGGCTACGACCGCCCTTTTCTCGTCCAGTACAAAAATTGGGTGGGCAAGGTGATGCATCTCGATTTCGGAACATCGACGAGGTATAAGGAAGCCGTCTGGAAGCTCATGAAGGATCGCATTCCTTACAGCATCAGACTCTGCGGATGGGCTTTGCTGCTCGAAATGGTCCTGGCGCTGCCTCTAGGACTGTACTGTGCGATACACAAGGACAGCATACTCGACAAGCTGACCGTAAACCTTTCGCTTGTATTCACGGCAGTGCCGTCATTCTGGCTCGGTACCCTGCTCATAGTCATTTTCGCGGTGCAGCTGAAGCTGCTGCCCATAAGCGGATATGAAACATCTGCGCACTATATACTTCCTGTAATAACGATCACACTGTCGAGCCTCGGTTCAACAATAAGAATTACCAAAGCCGAAGTGCTCGAGGTGCTCAACGAGAAATACGTTACGACCGCCTACGCCAAGGGACTTCCAAGGCGAACGGTGCTTTACAGGCACGTGCTCAGGAACGCGCTCGTCATCGTAGTTACGCTCCTCTTCATGTCGCTGCCCTGGATGATAACGGGTGCCGTAATCACCGAAAAGGTATTCGGCATGCCGGGCATGGGCTCGCTTCTGCTCAATTCAATAGTCGTTCAGGATATTCCTGTCGTACAGGCCGTGCTCCTCGTCATCGCCGTCCTGACGGTGCTCTGCAACCTCGCAAGCGACCTCATCACGGGCATGCTCGATCCGAGAATCAGAGCATCCCTGAGCGGAGGTGATAACTGATGAGTACGAGAACAAAGGATACACTTCACGACTGTCTGAAGAATAAAAACTTCATGATAGGTCTCCTTATAATCATCAGCGTCATAATTATAGCCATTCTCGCTCCATATATCGCCCCTTACGATTATGCGAAGCAGAACGTCGGCGGCAGGATGGCGGCTCCGAGTGGAAGCTTCATTTTCGGTACTGATGAGCTCGGACGCGACGTATTTTCCAGGACAGTCTACGGCACGAGGATCGCGCTTTGGGTAGCGTTCCTCGGAGCCTCGCTGCAACTCGTGCTCGGCGTGACCGTCGGGCTCGTCTGCGGATTTTTCGGGAAATGGGTTGACAGGGTCTTCTCTTTCCTTACGGATCTTACGTGGTGCATACCGGGAACCATCCTGGCTCTCGCCGTCGTAACTATACTCGGCAAAGGACTTACAAACACCATAATCGCCATTTCGCTCGTAGCATGGGCGAGCTACGCGAGACCTGTACGGGCAAAGACCTTGTCCCTGAGATCCATGGCGTTTGTCGAAACGGGTAAGGCGTTCGGCGAAAGCTCGGCCTCGCTGATGTTCAGATACATACTGCCTAACGTCGTACCGTCTCTTATCGTAATGGTATCAATGAACCTCCCCGGAACTATAATGTCAACTACGACGCTGTCGTTTCTCGGACTTGGTTCACAGGCTCCGTCTCCCGATTGGGGACTTGCCCTCTCCAAAGGCATGCAATATATAAGCAGGGCGCCGTGGCTCAGCATATTCCCGGGCGTTGCGCTCGTATATACGACGCTCGGATTCAATCTTCTCGGCGAGGGGCTTCGCGACATACTCGACCCTCACATGAAGTCGCAGTAGGAGGCAGGCCATGAGTGAAGAATTACTTAGACTTGATCAGTTATCCATAGATTACAGAGTCAAAGGCGGAAGTCTTTCCGCCGTCAACAAAGTAGACATGACCATCTGCAAGGGCGAGATCTTCGCCGTTGTCGGCGAGTCCGGCTGCGGAAAATCCACTGTCGCGCACAGTATCCTGAGGCTTCTCCCTGGTGGCAACGCTGCCGTTACGGGAAAGATCAGCTTCAAGGGAGAGGATCTTACTCAGGCCGGCGACAAACGCATGGAAGAGATACGCGGCAGGGAAATCGGCATGATATTTCAGAACCCGCTCGATTCGCTCAACCCTGTATTCAGAGTCGGCTCGCAGGTACAGGAAGCCATCATGCTTGACAATGTCGACAAGCTGACGGCGTGGAACAGGGTAATAGATTTGTTCAGAGACGTCAAAATGCCCGATGCCGCGGAGCGTGCGGAAAGCTTTCCTCATGAGCTTTCCGGCGGCATGAGACAGCGCGTCATGATCGCAATGATGCTTTCGAGAAACCCGGAGCTTCTCATAGCGGACGAGCCTACGACAGCACTCGATGTGACAATAGAAGCTCAGATTCTTGAGATCCTCAGGCGGCTGAGAGACGAATACAACACAGCTATAATGCTGATAACGCACAACTTCGGTCTCGTAGCTGAAGTAGCCGACAGGATCGGCGTAATGTACGCAGGCGAGATGATAGAGACGGGCGACGTGTACGAGATATTCAAAAATCCGAAGCATCCCTACACCAAGCTCCTGATGAAGGCGCTCCCCCGTCAGACAAAGAAGCAGGGCAGACTCCAGACGATCGACGGCACCGTTCCGCGCATCACGGAGAAAAAGCCGGAATGTCGTTTTGCCAACAGATGCCCGTATGCGTCGAAGCGCTGCACGAGCGAGTCGCCTGCATTCACGGATCTCGGCAACGGCCATGTGTGCAGATGTTTCCTCGTCGGGAAGGAGGTGTAGAGCATGTCCGAACCAATGATAGAGCTGCGAGGTCTCAAAAAATATTTTGAGATAGACAAGGGCATAATCAAAAAGCAGAAAACGTACGTCAAAGCGGTAGATGATATTACCCTGACGATAAACGAGGGAGAAATCGTCGGCCTCGTCGGAGAGTCCGGCAGCGGCAAGACCACACTGGCAAGGGTAATACTTTCTCTTACGGCACGCACCGGCGGTGATGTCGTCATCGACGGAATAGACATTTCCGAGACGAGCAGAGATAATATGAAAAAGCTTCACCGCGAGGTGGCTGTCGTATTTCAGGATCCCGCCTCCAATCTCAACCCGAGACAAACGGTCGAAAGCTCTATAATGAGGCCCATGATACTTCACGGTATCCCTGTCTCCGAAGCAAAGGAGAAAGCCAAGTCCGTCCTCGACATGGTCAAGATGGACCAAAGATACCTTGACAGCTATCCTCACCAGCTTTCGGGAGGGCAGCTCCAGAGAATCGCCATAGCGCGCGCTTTGGCGCTCGACCCGAAGATAATGATTCTGGACGAACCGACGAGTGCACTCGATGTTTCCGTTCAGGCGCAGATACTCAACCTGCTACTCGACCTTCAGGAGGATCTGAAGCTCACATACCTGGTCATTACACACGATCTGAACGTAATCAAATACATCAGCGACAGGATAGCCGTCATGTATCTCGGCAAGCTCGTCGAGTTCGGCCCCACCGCGGACATCGCGGATCATCCGAAGCATCCGTATACCAAGAGCCTCATGGAATCGGCACCGATCCTTGATCCCGCCGAAAGGCGCGACGAGAAGGAGCTGCTCAAGGGCGATCCGGGCAGTCTTATAAAATTAGGACCGGGCTGCCGCTTCTGCGAACGCTGCCCGTATGTCACGGAAGAATGCCGCAAAACGGAGCCCGAAATCACAATGGTTACGGATCAGCATCAGGTGTCGTGCCTCCACCCGATAGAGGGATAGTATAAATGACACATGACGTACGATATACGGCACACGGCATACGGGTCGCGGGCGGATAATCCCTGCCGCCTTTACACTGTCCGCCTTCTGCGATACTCCTCAGCTCTGCTTTGTTATCTGTTCCGCTTCAATACAAAAGCGGTAAAGATATTTTGATCGCTGTTATCAGTTAAATGCGATACGGAGGTTTATTATGAAAAAGAAATTGCTTACGACAGCGCTGATCGGCGTAATGCTCATCGGTATGTTCAGTCTTTCCTCATGCGGAAAGACATCAGACGGCGGAGGTACGCCGGGCGGCGGAGAACGCGAAGACCTGAAGGTCGTTGACGCGGAGTGGTACGGCATTGACGTCTACCAATTGGACTCCTCGTCGAATCTGCAGCAGCTCGTCAGCGAGTCGCTTTTCGAGTGGGACACCGATAAAAACGAAATCGTTGACGGCACATGTACCGACTGGACTGTCAGCGAGGACGGTCTCACCATCACCTTTAACGTTCCCGATGGGATGTATTATTCCACAGGCGAACAGGTTGAGCCGGAGGATGTAAAGGCATCCATCGAACACGGGCAGAAAGTCAGTCCTTATGCCGACGGATATGACAACATCAAGTCCATCGACATCGACGGCAGACAGGTCACCTTGCATCTTTCAAACTACAGATCAGACATGCTGTATAATTTCACATCCGACTTCATGTGCATCATAGATAAGGGTGAGCTCGACACCATGACGGACGATCAGCTCATGTGGGGCGCGCACCCTTACGGAATGTTCTACCTTGACGAGTATGTATCCGGCTCCGAGGTTAAGCTCCTCAGAAATGACAAATACATAACGCACAATCCGCTTGCAAAAAACAAGGGCGCATCAAAGTTTGCATCTGTAGACGCTACCTTTAACGTCGAGGGCTACACGGCGCTCGAATCGCTCAAGAACGGCGACGTCGACTTCCTCTTCTCCGTCAGCAATGACGACAGATCACAGCTCGAAGGTCTCGACAGCGTGACCATCGCCGAAAGTTCATATCCGGAAATCGACTTCATCGAAGTCAATACAACAGCAGGCCCTTTCCAGGACAAGAACCTGCGCAAGGCCTTCGCCCTTCTGCTCGACAGAGAAGCTCTCTGCGACCTTACGGACGGTGCCGCGATTCCCGCGTATTCGATGATCTTCGACACGATGCAGAATTTCAACAAAGACGCAAAGGATTGGTTCCAGAAAAACCTCGCCAATAACCACGACGAAGGCATAAAGCTGATCGAAGCGGCCGGCTACACAAAGGGTTCCGACGGCTTCTATCAGAAAGACGGCCAGGTTCTCACTTTCAATTTCTATGCATCATCCTCCTCCCTTTCATCTGTTCTTGCTGAGGGACTTCAGGGCCAGTTCCAGAATTACGGCATCCAGATCAACCTCAACTCCATAGACTGGAACTACGTTCACGAGCAGGTAAAGAGCGATGATTACGACTTTGCAAGAGAGAGTCTCGCATGGGCGGAGCCTATACTGATCCTGAACACCTGCTACTACGACAAGAATGCTCCTACGGCAACGGATGCGTACTATGCCGAGGTCAAGGATATCGCCGCTACTGTCGATTCCGACGAGAGGACAAAGAAGATCGGCGACATCCAGATGAAGATGTTCGAGAACATCGACATTCTCCCGTTCTACTCAGAAATAGGTCATCTCGCTTACAGCTCAGGTCTCTCGGGTGTCAAAATCAATTCCGACGGCTCGCTCGACTGGAACGATGTAGGCTGGGCATAAACGGCAAAAGTAATTAAGACAAAATTTAAAAGGGCTGCCCTGGCCGGCAGCTCTTTTCAAAGGTACCTATGTTATGAAAAAGAAAATATCCATATTCCTGATCATCCTGTCCGTTTTGTTTATTTTGTCAGCGCCACACGTTCCGGAATGTTTTGCACTTGACGAACCCGATATCATTTCAGATTCGGCGTTGCTGTATTGCTTTGATACTGACGATTACATCTGCGAAAAAAATATCGACGAGCAGGCATTTCCTTATTCGACGACAAAAATAATGACTGTCTACCTCGCCGCTACAATGCTTGATCCCGACGAGGTCGTCACTATATCCGTACACGTGGAAAATATCTCAAGAGTCAGAGATTACAGTGTAATGGGTCTCATCCGCGGTGAAGAGGTAACCGTTCGGGATCTCATGTACGGGACTATGATGCTTTCCGGGAACGACTCGGCTACAGCCCTCGGAGAATATATAAGCGGCGATGAGAAAGCATTCGGAGAGCTGATGACCGAAACGGCAAAGAAAATGGGCTGTAATAATACGAACTTTACAAACCCGAGCGGTATCCGCGACGGCCACCACTACACGACAGCCCGCGACCTGTTTATAATCGCACAGACGGCCTTTGAAAACGAAACGGTGCGTACCATAGCCGGCACTAAAACATACAAGGCCGCGGCAACGAACAAACACGAGGCTCGCACGTTCCACAATATATGCGATCTCATATATGAGTCCGCCGCACACGTCATCTGCATGAAAACCGGCTCGTGGGACATTGACTCTACAGCGGTCTTCATGTTCAAACAAGGTGAATTCACATTTCTCGGTACAGTCATGAAAAGCGGCGAACCCGACTCGCTCACCGACGAGCATACGCTCATAAACTATGCTCGCAAATATGCAAATCAAGGCTGGCTTATCCCAAAATACGGCATCACATATAAAAAGGCGGCCTTAACAGGCTGCCTGGCGGGCGCAGCAATCCTCGTCATTGTGCTCTGCGCCGTGACAAGAGGAAAGCGCAGAAAAAAGACAGGTGCCGCATCGTAAACGGCACACCGTTATCGCTTCGTTAACCGCTCGCATAAAGCAAAAATTATTAAAATCAAAGAGAGGAATTCGCTGCGACAGTATTTTATTTTCGGCTCTGTCGCATGCGACACCTCTTCTTTTTGTCTCGTGTCGCAGTAATTTCGGTCGCGCCGTCGAATTCACTTTACAGTGATGCTATCAGTGTCATGATAAACACGGCTATAAATATTACGGCGAGCCCCCATATATACAGCATGAATGTGCCGCCTTCTCTGCCGCGTACATCCGGAGCATCGACAACGACGAGCTTCCTGTACTTTGGACTGTATTTTATGGGGATATCGTCACCCTCGCAGTACATGAGCTCCGTGCCTCCCGCGATTTCCTTAAGCTTTGACGGAATAACAAAATCCCGGAGCACCACCCTTTCGCCGTCCTCTCTCGTATACTCGAGATCGACCATGTAATCGCATTTTACCTCGCGCGACCGCGTGAGCCTATCGGTTTTACCATGAGGAAGAGGGATTGAATGCGGTCTGCCGCTCCTTCGCATAACACGACGGAGTTTCAATATCCTTCCGCTGCCGCGCACTCCGCGTCCCTCGCGGTGCATCAGAACCACCCTGAGGGTGTCTACGAAGCAGTAAACCGTCAGGATCTCGATCACCGCAAATACTATAAATATAATAATGTCTCTCATGAGTCTAATAATATTCTTTCACATACCTCAAGTCAAGAGAACGTACGCGGCACTTTTTTCTTAACAGAAACTTTATACCGGCTTTGTTATCCTTAAGCAGTCATGAAAAACAAATCGAAAAGGAAGGGAAAAAAAATGAAAGCAATAAAAAAAATCATTCTTGTAATGGCGGCGGCGGTGATGATAGTTTCAGCAGCTGCCTGTGGCAGTACAGACAACTCCAACTCTAAATCTCAGTCTCAATCTCAATCTCAATCGATTCCTGCGGATCAGGCTGAAACGACTCAAACCGAGGCTTTTCCTAAATTCAAAGGAAAGGATTTCGACGGAAATGATGTTGACGACTCTCTGTTCAGTAAAAATGAGGCAACACTTCTTACTTTCTGGTTTAACGGCTGCTCTGCATGTGTGAATGAGATGCCCGCACTCGAAAAGTTCAATGCCAAGCTTCGTGAAAAGGGAGCTGAGCTTATCGGCGTAAACGTTCAGGCCGGAGAAAATCAGGAGGAGTTTAACGGAGCAAAAGAAATTCTTTCAAAGCAGGGCGTAACATACAGAAACATCGTTATTGATGATAATCAGGATGCAAGAAGTTATATAGCAAAAATCTTTACTTTTCCGACGACCATTCTAGTTGATAAGCATGGCAACATCGTTGGCCAGCCTATTGTTGGAAGCATTGAAGATGAAGAAAAAATGAATCAGATTCTTAAAATGGTCGATGACTTGAAGGCAGGAAAAGACATTTCATCTTCCGCAACCCCTCATAATTCCGGGGATGATAAAACGTCAGAACTTTTGGCAGAGGAGAACATGATATTTTCCGAGCACAGAGCGGTTTGGGATAAGGTGTTTGCAAAGATTCAAAAAGATAAAGTGCAGCAAAGCGAAAATACGCCTTATGTTGAATTTTTAAAATCTCAAATAGAAGAATCAAAAGATTCCTTCTCCGAGGACGAATTACGTACGCTCGATGATGATCTTAAAAAGATTGAAGAAATTGAAGCGCAGATTCAGGAATTAGGTAAAAAATAATTAAACCGAATCAAGTTATCTGAATAAATTTAAATGAATCGATTTAACTGAAATCAGTATAAACCTCCCGACCGATAATGATATAGTAGTATCGGCCGGGAGGTTTTTTATGCCGGGGAAAAACAAAAACCGGCGGCCTTCCGCATATCACTTATACGGAGCTGCCGGCATTGCATTACAGATTCAGACTAAGGCTTGCGGCTTCATCCGTCAAGCTTTTGCTTATACCTCTTGAACTCCGAATCGTTGGCCCACACGAAATGGCTCGGCCTTATCTCTCTCCACGACGGCTTGTCCGTGCTGTAATCGTGCTGATTAGGG
The DNA here is from genome assembly GCA_938046095.1 of uncultured Clostridia bacterium. Lineage (GTDB taxonomy): Bacteria > Bacillota > Clostridia > Peptostreptococcales > Anaerovoracaceae > Eubacterium_B. The sequence goes on along the minus strand of CALIXS010000026.1, from coordinate 73,368 downwards.
TCATAAACCTTGAGTACCTTTTTCTTTTCGCGTCTCGGATCCGGCATCGGTATTGCGGACAGGAGCGATTCCGTGTACGGATGCGTCGGGTGAGCAAAGAGCTCCTCCGTGTCTGCAAGCTCGACGAGCACACCCTTGTGTATTACGCATATCCTGTCACATATAAATCTCATTACCGACAGGTCGTGCGAAATAAACAGGTATGTGAGGCCCTGTTCGCGCTGGAGCTTCGACATGAGGTTAAGGACCTGCGCTCTGATAGATACGTCGAGAGCGGAGATCGGTTCGTCGGCGATTATAAACTCCGGCTGCATAACCATCGCTCTCGCTATACCTATGCGCTGGCGTTGACCGCCCGAAAACTCGTGCGGAAAGCGGCTTGCGAATTCCGGCAGAAGTCCTACCGAGTCGAGCGCTTCGGATACCGTTTTACGACGTTCCTCCCTGCTCATCTTTTTCGGCAGGTTGAGAAGCCCCTCGGCGACTATGTAGTCCACCTTTGCTCTCTCATTGAGAGATGCCATAGGATCCTGAAATATCATCTGGATCCTGCGGGTAACCTCTTTGTCGAGTTCGCTCGGAATTTTGCCGTTAATCTTCCTGCCGTCGTATATTATCTCTCCGCCGGCGGTCGGATTTATCCTTATGAGGGCGCGGCCTATGGTCGTCTTACCTGACCCGGACTCCCCCACGAGGCCGAACGTCTCACCCTTATATATCTGAAAGCTCGCCTTATCTACGGCAGTAAACGGATGACGCCTTGATCCGAACTGAATTGTCAGGTCTCTTACATCGACCAGAACATGTTTTTCTTTAGTATTATTCTCTGCCATGATCAAAGCCCCCTCTCTGCAAGCCGTTTGACGGATTCCGGCGGCTCTATGTGCGGTGCCCGTTCATCCAACAGCCACGTTCTGACCTTGTGCGTCGGACTCACCTCAAAGAAAGGCGGCCTTTCGACGAAGTCTATGTTCAAAGCATACGGGTTGCGGGGCGCGAATGCATCACCCTTTATCTCCTGCCTGAGGTTAGGAGGCGTGCCTGCTATCGAATAGAGATCCTCGCCCTTCATTCCGAGCTGCGGCAGCGAGCTCAGCAAAGCCCATGTATACGGATGCTTCGGGGAGTAAAAAATCTCCTCGCACTCGCCGACCTCTATAATGTCTCCCGCATACATTACGGCGATCCTGTCGGCCACGTTCGCCACAACGCCCAAATCGTGCGTTATGTATATAGTCGTAAGCTCGAACTTTGACTGCAGCTCTCTTATGAGCTGCAGTATCTGAGCCTGTATCGTTACATCGAGCGCCGTCGTAGGCTCATCGCATATCAGTATTCTCGGATCACACGCAAGGGCTATCGCGATTACAACCCTCTGCCGCATTCCGCCGGAGAATTCGTGCGGATACTGCTTGCATCGGCGTTCGGGCTCGTTGATCCCAACGTCCGTCAACAGCTTGACAGCTCTGGCATGTGCCTCCTCCTTCGAAACGTCATGATGGAGCAAAACGGTCTCTTCTATCTGGTGACCTATGGTTTTGAGCGGATTGAGACTTGTCATAGGATCCTGCATGATCATAGCGATCTGTCTGCCGCGTATCGTAAGCCAATCCTTCTCCGTCTTATATGTGGTAAGATCGACGATCGACTCGTTTCCGTCCCTGCCGCCGCTGCGGAACATGATGTGTCCCTCGTCTATGTATCCGTTTGAATCGAGCATGCCGAGAAAAGTCTTCGTGAACACCGACTTTCCCGATCCCGACTCGCCGACTATAGCTATGCTCTCGCCTTTTTTGATGTCGAGGCTTATGCCCCTGATTACGTTCAGAGTATCTCCGCGAAGAGTGAACTTGACGTGGAGGTCTTCTACTGACATGATCGTATCTTTATCCATATTTTCCATGCCGTACCTCCTTTACCTGTGATTTCTCGGGTCGGCCGAGTCTGAAAACGCGTTGCCGATTACGTAAAACGATATCGTGATGAGTGACAACACCATCGTCGGAAATATGAGCTGATATCTCAGGTTCGGGCTCATCATCAAAGCACGTCCGGAGTTTATAAGGTTGCCCAGTGACGGCGAACTCGGCGGTAATCCGAGACCTATATAAGTTACGAACACCTCACTGCTTATAGCTCCGGGGATCGTAAGCGCCATCCTCAGCATTATTACCGAGACTATATATGGCAGTAGGTTTCTCATTATTATTCTGTGTATGGGAGTGCCCAGGCACCTCGAAGCCAGATTATAGTCGCGGTCTCTTATCATGAGCACCTGATTTCTTATAAACAGGGCCATCGAAAGCCAGCCGGTGATGCTCATGGCAAATATCAGAGTGAACATATTCCTCTTCATTATATATGCGAGCAAAACGAGCACGATCGTTTGAGGAACGTTGTCAAAAATATTCCACAGCTCCGTAAAGAAGAAGTCGAGCTTTCTGACGTAGCCCCAAAGAAGACCTATCGTAATTCCGACTATCGCTTCGACGATTGCGACTACAAAGCCGATGAACAGCGATGTTCTCGTTCCGGTCCATATCCTCGCCCACAGATCCTGTCCGGCGCTGTTGGTACCGAACCAGAATTCGGAGTCGGGCGACTGATTCGCCCTCGCCATTCCGTTCCCGTCAAAGAAAATCGAGTTCGGGTCCGCCTGATTTGGGAGCAGCGGCTGAATGAAAGTGAACAGCAGCAGCGCGCACATTACTATCAGAAAGAACATTGCGACCCTGCGGTGCATAAATGTATTCAGCGTTGATCGCCAATATGAATATTCCTTATAGCCGAGCTTTTCGGAATCTCTGAGGTCATGGTCGGCAAGCATAAAAAGCTGCTTTTCATTCATGTGCTCGCGATCCGGTGTTCCGTCCGCTTTCTTCGGCACAGGCTCCTCGTCACCTTTACCGCCAATATGCTCGAGCCTTTCACATTCCTCTTCGACCGCCCTGTATGAGGCTGCCTCAAGATGCTTTGACAGGTGATCAGTTAATGAAAACTTCATCAGCGGGCACCCCCTTTCCTGGCAAACGAAATCCTCGGGTCAATTATCGTCATCAGTATATCTCCCAGAATAAGTCCCAGAATGCTCAAAGCCGAATAAATAAGTACGAGCGCCTGAACGAGCGTGTTGTCCTGGCTCTGGATGCACTTGACGAGAAGTCCTCCCATGCCCGGTATGGAGTACAGGGACTCTACATAGATGGAACCTACCATCGTCAGAATAAATGATGTCGGTATGTACTGTATAAGCGGCACAAAGGCGTTGCGGAAAATCTGCCTGCTCATGATGTCGCGCGATCGTACACCCTTTGCCGTCGCGAGCTTGACATAATCCTTGTTACTCTCATCTATCATGTACCGCCTTATCCACATTGCGTAATACGCCGTATCACCCAGAGACAGCGAGATTACAGGCAATATGTATGTGGCATAGTTGCTGCGGGAAAACAGTACCGGAAGCCCCAGAAGATCGGTACCGTACATCTGAATAAACAAATAATACACGACGGCCGGAACCGCATTGATAATAACGATAAAAACGGTACCCAGATGATCAGGTATTCCGCCCTTGAAGCGCGCCATCAGGCGGCCCAAAGGAATACCTATAACCAGTGCGAGCGCAAGCGCACATATACCGAGCCCCATAGACATGAGCACCTTCGCACCGACTATTTCCGTTACTGCCACACCGGGACGGTACCTCGACGACTTGCCGAGGTCTCCGTGCAGGAGCTGCATATAAAAACGTCCCAACTGTACCGGTATCGGATCCTTGAGCCCTTTGATCTCGAGCTGATGCTGAATCTGGTCTTCAGTCATCTTATCAAAGTTGTTGAAGTAGCCCTCGATCGGCATGAGTCTGAGCAGGCAGAACACGATCGTGCATACCACGAACAACGTGACAAATGAGCGCAGGATCCTTTTTATGAGATAAGCTGCCATTGATTTTTTATGCCTCCTTACGTTTGCTAAGAAAAACCGCCGGGCGGGATCGTATCTCCCGCCCGGCTTCAGGCGTCAGGGATAAAATTTATCCGAGCTTAGCTCTCTGCTCATTCCATTCCTTGAGCGCTTTTTCGAAGGCGTCCGTACTCAAAGGCTCTGTAAGTATGTGCTCACCCTTGTAGCGAAGCGTGGAGACACCATAAGGTGCGTACTGCCCCTCAAACGGGTTGATCAGCGCTGCCGTGTAGCCTCCTTCAAGGCCGAACGGAATAGCTATGGCGTGATCGATAAGAATTGCTTCTGCTTCCGCAAATGCTTTATAGCGTTCGGCAAGCTTTTCCGGATCCGTTATCGCGTTTGCCTTTTCTACCGCCGCGTAATACTCGTCGGCAATAGCCTTGAGCTCAGGGGAATCGCTCAGATTGAAGCGCGTATATGAATTATCCTTTGCGAACGGGTCGGCATATGTAAGCGGATCCGCATAGTCGCATCCGTAGTTCGTCTTCATGAGTGCAAATTTGTTTGCTCTTCTGATGTTCGACAGGAAGCTCTGTGTAGGTCCCTGTTCGACAATTATGTCAATATAGTCCGTACCGAGAAGCTCCTCCAACTGCTTTTCGATATATGTACACTCGGAATCCCAGTCGGAAACGTTAGGGTTGTAAACCATGAGAACCTTTACAGGGAAGGTTGCCTGCCCGGCAAGGTCGGCCTTTGCCTTATCTCTGTACTCCTTTGCAAGATCTTCGTTGAAATAGGCGTCCGCGCTGTCTTTGTTTACCGCAAGATCCTTAAATTCCTTCTGATCCGCATAATCCTCGCCGCCGGCCATTACGAACGTCGACGGAGTAAACGTATTCTCTATCAAAGCCTCGGCATTGCTCTCGTCGGATATCTTCTTTGCGCCTATCCTGTTGATGCCGTGGAATATCGATTTACGGAAATTCTCGTTGTTGACGACCACGCGCCAGTTTGCAGGCTCGTACTGCTCATCGAACTGAGGATCGAACTCGAAGCTCCAGAAGTAGCTGTAATCAGGCAGAACTCTTGTAGGGTGATAGAGATTCTTCGTCGCTTCATCCTGAGCCCAGCTCTTTGCCATCGTGCTCGTGATGCTCGCCTCTTCGAGCTCACCCCTCTTATACATCTCTCCGGATACCGTAGCGGATTCCGCATTGTACGTGTGCGTAACCGTTTCGATATAAACCTGATCGGCCTCAAAGTAGTCTGGATTCTTCGTCAGGATATATCTTTCGCCTGCACTGTACTCGGAAAGGTAATACGCTCCGCAGTACCACATCTGATCATACGCGGCGCCGTCAAGAGACTCTGAAAACGCGTTCCATTCCTCCATTGTCCATGATGCTCTGTTGTCCCAGTCGCCGAACTGCTTGAGCATATCAGCCGATACAGGTGCGAAGCAGCCGTACGTCAGGCATGACAGAAAGTAAGGGCACGCAGAATCGAGCGTGAACTCGAGCGTCTTGTCGTCTACGGCTTTAATGCCGACATCTTCCCACTTTACGTCGCCGTTTACGAGAGCTTCAGATCCCGCATCACTGTTCTTGATCATAGCGGCAGGGAACATATATGATGCGGACGCATCAAACTTGAGAGCGTACTCGGCTGCAGCGACAAAATCCTGGGCTTTAACCGTACCGACCTCTTCACCCTGAGAATCGTACCATTTGGCGTCACGGAGATGGAACGTCCATACTGTACCGTCCTTTGAGGTTTCCCATGACTTGGCGAGGGCCGGCTGTACCTGGCCGAGCGAATCGTACTGGATCAGCCATTCCTCCGTATTGGCAGGTATGTACATATCTGCAGTATACGTTGTGTTCAGGTAGTTAAGCGTCGTTACGTCCGAAGAATACAGCGATCTGTATTCCGTCTTCCCGGAATCATTACCGTTTTTGCCTTCGCACCCTGCCAGCAAAGCGATTGTCATAACCGCCGCCAACAGCAGTACAATTAACTTTTTCTTCATTCTTCTCCTCCTTCTTAATAAAATGTCTGATCGCATCAGACGATTATCGCCGCCGGTAAAAGCCGACTCCGAAACGGCGTATAAAACCGTTTTCGGTTATCAGATCAAAGACATACCGCTAAAAGGTATGACTATGATTTAACAATAATTATACCTCGTCCGTCTTATTTTGGGGATATTTTTTAATCATTTTTGACTTTCCCCATAATGATTTCACGGGAATTATCTTCCGGACCTTCTTTTAGACAAGGTGACCGCAGTTGCGGCGCACACTGCGATAATGAGCAAATATACCGCCGCATCATTTCTGTCGCCTGTATCGGCCGCCTTTCCGCCGACTGCAGACCGAGCACCTTCCGGAGCCCGCAGATTTGGGCCTCTCGGAGCCGGTGTCTTTGAACCGCCCGGAGCCGGCGTATTTTGGCCTCCCGGAGTTTGCGGATTCACTCCGTGCTCCCCGCCGGGCGTCGCTTCGCGTATCGAGAAAGTCACTGCGCACCTGCCGTCGATGTAAACAGCCGTAAGTTCATGCTCTCCCACAGACAGTGTTTCAAGATACGGCGCTCTGATCGTGATTATGGTGCTTCCCGAAGAGGACGTATAATTCGAAGCATCTACATCTTCTCCGTCTATCATTATTCCGGTGAATTTCTCATATTCTCCGGCGGCACGGAATCTGAGATCCTTACCGCTCTTCTTCGTCCACTGCGCACCGATTCCGTCGATAAATGCGTATTCCGGGGAAGGTGTATTCCCAAGCCTTGCAGTGTATGTAATACCGTTGTTCGCTACCACATAAAGCTCGATCGTATCACCGTCGGCGACGGCCTGTACAGCCTCCTCCGGGAGCTTCAGCGTACCTCCGGCACCGACCGAAATGCCGTGATGCCACACAGCCTGCGAAAGCTTTTTTCCGTCTTTGCGTTCGCTCCCGAGAAGGTATGCAGTCTTACCGTTTCCTGATGCCGATTCGAAATCGTTCTCAAAGCCCTCCGGTATTTCTAACTTCCTGCCGTCGAGTTTCAGTATTATCTCGTCCTTCTTCTGTTCATCCGCATATTCAGCTTCGGCAGGAACACGTACAACGCTTCCGTTGTCGGTCTTGCCCGTCACGACGTACATTATACCGCGCGCGCTTGATGATGTGCATGCTTCTATCGCGTGCTGCAGCTCCTCCTCGGTGCAGGTATTGGCAACATCTCCGTCCGCCAGTTCATCAGCGTCTCCGCTGCAGCAGTAGTAACGGAATATCGTCGCGCCCGCTTCCTTTTCATACGCGTATACGACGATCTGTCTGCTTCCGCCGCTGTTCGTCGTATTCACAGATGCGCCGTTTATAAAAAGCCCTACCGCATGGCCGTCGGCTATCGCCTGCTTTATCATAGTCGTGTTTGCGGCAAACTGCGTGTACGCACCGTATCCGAACAGACCGGCTTTGAACGGCGTGAACGCCCAATTGCCCCAGCCCTCACCGAAGTCATATCCGTTAAGAGCGACCTCTTCGAACAGAGGATCGGCGCCCTGTCCGTTGAGCAGCATAAGCATCATATTTTCGAGACGCCACGACTCCATTCCGTCCGCGTACGAGTACGCGCTTGTCGGCTCTATGTCAACGCCGGCGTTATCAGGTATGTCGGCCTCCGCGGTTTTTCCGGTATATATAGCCTCAGAAGCGGAATACGCCGCCTTTTTGATTGTGAAGTTCAGTCCGGATACAATAGGGACGCTGCCGTCCGTACCCGCTTTAAGGAGTATTCTGAACTGGTATTTCTGAATATTTGCGTTCTCACTGTCACCCCTTGCCACGAATATATCCGTGCTCATATTGAGGTATTCATCCTTACGTCCGTTTGAGGCGCTTTGTGTTCCTGAGCCGAACTGCCCCCACGTGAACCAGTCCGACCATTTGCCTTCGGCACGCTCCGCCACCGCTCTTATCTGAAGCTCCACGGAAGAATTCCCCGGAGTCGAAGCGTTGATCGTCGCCATAAGGTATTCCGGCTCCCATACGTTCTTGTATATCGGTGTATAGTAAGCGCCTTCTTTCCCGTTCAGCGTCACCCTGCCTTCGTTCATTACGGCGGCGCCCTTTGCGGTTCCCGCCGTCAGATCCGCAAACGTAAGGTTACCCTTCGTTTCGACCTCTTCGTAGTCGTCTGCCGGTTCTTCTTCAGGCTTTATGCTCGTAAAAGTCTTTTCGGCGTAATACGTCTTCCCGTTGCTCGCAAACGCATATATAGTAACTGCCTTTTCGGTGCCCTCCGGGACTCCTGCCCTGTAAAGCGCCTCTCCGCCGTTGAATACGAGATTTCCGCTATTGTCCGTCGATATATTGTTGTAAAAGAATTTGTTGTTTGCCGTGACCTGTATGCGATTGTCATACACTATAGACGCCGCGCTCTCTTCCGAGGCTGTCGTCGCCATGCCTTCTATCGTATATGCGAGCACGCCGTGTCCGAGCGTTGACATCTTTCCGTTCGTGAATGACGTCAGATCCACCTTGGTGCCGCCCGCACCGAGCTCATAGGTACTGCCGCTGCCGGCCTCCGTGAGATCAGCCTCAAAGCGGCGTATCCCCGTTATCCCGGCGCCCGCTTCCGGCTCGCTCATAACTATGTAAGCAAGCCTTCCCGACCAGCATTCGTCCAGCTGCGTCCACTTGTAATAATGGAAACTCGTCGCATCACTCGGAGAATACGTATCGCTCGAATAAAAATACAGATGCTCGTCGTCCATCACCGCATCCTTGTATTCGTAACCGATTATAGAGATCAGATGACCGCCGGTTCCGCCGTAGGCTCCCTCAAGGTACGGATATGAGCTGTTCGGATCCGGGCTGTACGATACGGAAAGGCCGACCGTTCTGCCGTGAGCGAGCTCCTGCATAAGTATATCCTTGTCCGCATACTGCGCGTACGATTCGTAGCCGTAAAGCCCCGCCGCCGAAACACAAAAAGCCCAGTTTCCGAAGCCGTAATTGAAATCCTGAACGGACAACGCAAGCTCCTCCGGCAAAAGGTCCAGGGACGGATCCCTCGAATTTAGCGCAACCGTCATAGTGGACGGACTGCATATACTGCCGCCTATTGACGGATCACGTATCGACTGTGAATAAGCCGGTGCATCGTTTTTTACCGATACAGGAAGCGAAACCTCATCCTCGGCGTATTTCGCCTCTGCATCCCCGCCTTTTACCGAAAACGAAAGCTGCCGCATAACGGCAGACTGTAAGATGTCGTCACGATGAAGCGAAGCCTTGAATTGAACCTTGGATATCGTCCCGTTCTGGACGAATTCGTCTACGTCCTCCGAAGCGCTGCCGCGCCTGATTGTCATACCGTATTTGCCCCAGCTGAACCAGTCCGACCACACACCGTCCGCAAAGCTCCTCGCTGACACTTCTATAAAGACGCCTTCGCCGAGCGAGGCGTTCCACGAACCTACCATCTTGGCAAAGTCTTTTACGGAATAAATCGCGGACACAAATGTACCGTCCGTTGCCCCGTCTGCGAGCTTAAGAGCTCCGTTACCCTCCGACGCGGGAACGAGATTGTCCGATACTCCTGCGGCAAAATCAGCGTCAGTTGTAACTTTGATGATATTAACTCCCGTTCTGTCGATCTCAGTTCCCCCTTCGGCACTGACAGCCGACGGTATAAGTGCAAAGATCAGCACCAATGTGAGAAGTAAAACCGGCAGTTTTTTCCGTTTCTTCATGTAAGTACTCCTTTCGGAACGTTCTTTCTGCGCCGGCTGCGTTGCTCGTTTGCGCAGACATCAGCTTAATAAGTATTATATCATCGGTTGATAAATTTTCAACAAGCGATGCTTATTATACGCATGCCTGTTTCTCATGATTCAGCAAAAAATATCCCCGCGTCGGGCACGGCGATTTTTCTTTTAATACAGATTTTTAATAAGCGCGATGTCTATATCTTGATGTCTATATCTCAATGACGATATGATATTAAACCCGACCGGATTTTCAATGGCTGCATAAGGTTATCCCAACTCATTTTGTCCGCCCCGTATTTTGCCCGAAACAACTTAAAACCGCCATGGTCATCTATTCACAATGGCCACAGCGGTTTTTAGCAATTCTTTTTGTTCTGTAATCTTATATTCTCCCGTCAAAGGAGAGAGCAAAGCCTTATTTCGTTATATTCTCCTTGCCGCCTTCGTCCAGCTCTTCATTATACCGCTTGAGTTCCTCGGAATTGCCGCTGACAAAATGTCCCGGTCTTATCTCGGCCCATTGCGGTTTATCCGTGCTGTAGTCGTGGCACTTCGAATCATACGTGATCAGTTTTTTGCTTCTCTCGTATTCGGGATCAGGAAGAGGTATTGCCGAAAGGAGAGCTTTGGTGTACGGATGCAGCGGATGCGCGAAGAGCTCTTCCGTTTCCGCAAGTTCCTTGAACTCACCCTTATATATTACCGCGATCCTGTCGCATATAAACCTCATGACTGACAGGTCATGGGAAATGAAGAGATATGTGAGACCTCTCTGCTGCTGCATTGCCGACATAAGGTTCAGAACCTGAGCTCTTATCGATACGTCGAGAGCCGATATCGGTTCATCCGCAACGATAAAATCCGGTTCCATTATAAGACACCTTGCGATCCCGATGCGCTGCCTCTGACCTCCCGAAAACTCATGAGGAAAGCGGCTGCTGAACTCGGGAAGAAGTCCAACATCGTCGAGAGCACGGGCAACACACTCTTCAATCTCACTTTTCGACAGCTCGGGATGCGTGTTCATCAGCCCTTCGGCAACAATATACGAAACCTTGGCTCTCTCGTTCAGTGACGCCATAGGATCCTGAAATATCATCTGTATCTTCTCTGTGACGGTGTGATCGAGCTTTCTGTCGATTTTACCGCTTATACGTTTGCCGTTATAGATAATCTGGCCCTCTGTCGCCTCGTTGATCCTTATTATGGCGCGGCCTATCGTCGTTTTACCCGATCCCGATTCGCCGACAAGCCCGAAAGTTTCTCCCTTGTATATATCGAACGATACGTCTTGCACGGCCTTGAACGGATGGCGCTTCGAGCCGAAGTGAACAGACAGGTTCTTCACCTCAAGCATCTTTTCCGACGATATGTTCTTCTTATACTGTTCGGCTCTCTCCCTGTTCGCGGCCTGAGCCCGTGCAATAGATGTGTTGGGCGGGTCCACATGGGGTGCTCTCGGATCGAGCAGCCACGTCCTCGCCTTGTGCGTCGGGGTGACCTGGAAATACGGCGGTCTCTCGAGAAAATCTATAGCAAGCGCATGCCTGTTGCGCGGTGCAAAGGCATCGCCATTGATTTCCGTAAAAAGGTTCGGCGGAACGCCTTCGATAGAATACAAAGGCTCTCCCCTTACTCCGAGCTGAGGCATGGACGAAAGAAGCGCCCACGTGTATGGATGCTTAGGCGAGGCGAACACCTCGTCGCATGTTCCGACCTCCACGATGTCTCCTGCGTACATTACCGCTATACGGTCCGCGACATTGGCCACAACCCCCAGGTCGTGAGTAATGTATATTATTGTGAGACTGTAATCTTTCTGAAGCCTGCGAAGCAAAGACAGTATCTGAGCCTGTATCGTGACGTCGAGGCCTGTCGTCGGCTCATCGCATATCAGTATCTTCGGATTGCACGCGATGGCGATTGCTATGACGACCCTTTGCCTCATTCCTCCCGAGAACTGATGCGGATATTCCTTTGCCCTTTCCTCGGGGTTGATGATCCCTACGTCGTCGAGTATCTCAATCGCTCTCTTCATGGCCTGTTCTCCGTGCAGTCCCTGATGATGCTCGAGAGCCTCTACCACCTGCCGTCCGACAGTCATGAGCGGATCGAGTGATGTCATGGGATCCTGAAACACGATCGCAATCTCCCTGCCGCGTATCTTGAGCCACTGTTCCTCAGTCTTATATTTTGCGAGGTCTTCGCCGTTATACCATATCTCTCCGTTATCGACCCAGCCGTTCTTATCGAGCATGCCTATAAAGGTCTTGGTGAATACCGATTTACCCGAGCCTGATTCTCCCACGATTGCAAGGCTTTCACCTTTATACAGATCAAGAGATATGCCCCTTATCGGCATAAGCTCCTGCCCGCGCAGCGTGAACTTGACAACAACGTCTTTCGTTTCGAGGATTTTGTTGTCGTCACGGATAAGGTCTGCGATGTTTTTTGTATCTGCCATATTGTCCCTCCTTATACGTGATTGCGCGGATCCGACGCATCGGCGAACTTGTTGCCGAGATAATAAAACGCTATGGTAATAAGCGCTACTATTATGGCAGGAAAGATAAGCTGATACGTCTGCGATAAGTTCATCATTACACGGCGTCCCTCATTGATAAGGTTTCCGAGCGTCGGAGTGTCCACAGGCAGTCCGAGCCCTATGTACGTGAGGAACACCTCCGAGCCTATTACATCGGGAATGGATATTACCATATCCATCATCACGACCGATACGATCTGCGGAAGCAGGTTCTTTGTTATAACGCGTCTCGTCGGTGTGCCGAGGCACCTCGAAGCGAGGTTATACTCTCTGTCACGTATTATGATTATCAGATTTCTTATCCATTTCGCCTCATATACCCAGCTCGTCATACACATGGCTATGATCATGGTTTTGAGACTCGGGCGAAGTGTATAGGCGATCAGTGTTCTGAGTACGGTTGCCGGGATATTGTTGATAACGTTATACACCTCTGTAAGGAAGATATCGAGCTGTCTGACATAGCCCCAGAGAGCTCCCACCACAATTCCTACGATTGTGGCAAACCCTACAGATACGAAGGCTATGAACATCGTAGTCCTCGTTCCGCTCCATATTCTGGACCAGAGATCCTGCCCTATGGTGTTTGTCCCGAACCAGAACTCCGAACAAGGCTTTACGCTTCTGTACTGTACCCCCGTCTCCGGATTCAGGAAAATCTCCGTCGGGCTCTTCTGCCCCGGAAGGTACGGCTGTAGTATACAGAATACGAGCAAAGCCAAAATGAACAGCAGTGTGAATTTCGTAAATTTGCTTTTTATGAACATCTGCCATGTACTGCGCCAGTACGAATAGCCGGAGAACGTCGTGGATTCGGCTTTTTCTGCGTCAAATTCGACTAATCTGAAGAGCTCCTCGTCGGACATCTCGACGAGAGTTTTGCTTATCTGCTTTGCCATTAACGTCCTCCTCCTTTCTTCGTAAGACTGATTCTCGGATCACATATCATCATCGCGAGGTCGCCCAGAAGCATGCCTATCACGGAAAGAACCGCATAGAACATTACGAGCGCCTCGACAAGCGGATTGTCCTGAACCTGAATCGCAGCCACAAGCAATCCGCCCGTGCCCGGGATCGAATACAGATTTTCAATGTAAAGCGAGCCTGAAATCGTAAATATTATCGATGTCGGCAAATTCTGTGCCATAGGGGCAAAGGAATTACGCCAGACATGCTTGGACATTATTTCCTTGCTCGACAGTCCCTTTGCCTTGGCCAAAGCGACGTAATCCTGATTTACCTGATCGAGCATGTATCTTCTCGTCCACATCGCATACGATGCGATCGAGCCTAACGACATCGATATTACGGGAAGAATAAAGGTGGCTATATGCCCCTCTTTATACAGCATGCCGATATTCAGCAGCTTCGTCCCTACGAACTGAATGAGCAGATAGTATACAGCCGACGGAACGGCATTTATAAACAGAATAAATCCGTTTCCGAGATGATCCGGCAAATGCCCCCTGCATCGGACCATAAGCATGCCGAGACCGATTCCCAGTACGAGCGAAATTGCCAGTGATACTATCCCGAACCTCAGCGAATAGCTGATTTTAGGCGCTATAACCTCAGTGACCGGCTTGCCCGCATAATATGTTATCGAATCGCCCAGATCTCCTTTGAATACACTTTTAATGTATTTTGCGAGCTGGACGGGTATAGGGTCTGTAAGTCCGTACTTTTTCAGTATCGCTTCTTTAGTTTCCTCGCTCATCTTGTCAACGCGGTCTCCGAAGTACGTCTCCGTAGGGAGAAGCCTCATGAGACAGAACACGATAACAAGTATAAGGACAAGCGATATCAGAGATCTTCCAAGTCGACCCAATATATAAGCAAAAAGTTTCAATTATTTTCTCCTTAGCTTTCAGAGTTTCGGAGATAATGTCATCCGCGCCGCACCCGGATCGGGACACGGCGCGGATTAAGAAAATTCTCCGGTTGCCCTGCGGTCGGCGATCACTTTAGAAGTCTACGCCGAATATCTTTCCCTCGTCGTTGAGTTTTTTGATCCTGTCATTTCTTTCCTTAAGCCATGCTTCGTAGCCCTGATCGTACTCCTCGCTGTTTATTCCCTTTGTGTATACCCACTGGTATTTGTAACGGGAATCGGAAGCGCCGAATGCCGCGAACTGCGACTCGAACGGCAGGAGATTGGAAGCGACGTATCCCGTGCCTCCTCTCATGCAAGGGATCACATACGTGTGCTCGTAGCAAAGCCATGCTTCTATCTCCGCAAACTTCTGGTAACGCTTGTTGATGTCGACTACCTCTGCATTGGCCTCAGCTACCATATTGTCGTAGACGATATTTGAATAGTATCTGCCGTCCATGCCCTTGTACGAGCCCGCTGTCTCCGTGTCGGATACATCGGCCATTCCGTCGGCCATGTAGATGCACGAACCTCTGTTCTGGAGAATTCTGAACGGATCCGTATACGAAAGAGGATCGAGATAGTCCGCCATCCACGTGCAGCGCTGCATTGCGTAGTTGCATGCACGCTGTGTCGCGGTGCTGAAGCCGTCATCAGGATAGCCCTCAGTCTGAACGTCGATATAATCCGTTCCGAGATTCTTTTCGAGCATCTGCTCCACAAGCTGAATTCTCTGAGTGTAAAGATTATCCCCGGTATCATACGGCATATAGATGATGACAGGGAAGGTGGCGCCTGCCGCCTTAAGCTCCTCCATGGCCTTTGCCTTGTAATCGGCAGCCTTTTCGAGATCGAACAGTGTCTTGTTATTCACTTCGCTGAGAGGGCCTATCTGTGTGAAATCCTTGCCGTCTGCTGAAACAAAGCCCTCAGGTGTAATGCTGTTTGTCAAATGCTGCTTATAGTTATACGGATCGTCCACCTGAACGATCGCCTCCTGATTCATCGCATACTGAAGCGACTTTCTGAAGTTTTCGTTGTTTACGGCGAGCTTCCAGTTGTCCGGCTCATACTTCGCGTCAAACTGCGGGTTGAAGTTGAGCTGCCAGTAATACGCGTAGAACGAAGGTCTTGACGGTCTGATGTTGTTGAATTTGTTCGAATCGTTCAGCCACTCGTCAAGCTGCTCATTAGGAATTTCCGCATAATTAACCTCACCGCGCAGGAACATCTCCGGAGCGACCGTATCGGCCTCGGCGTTGTATATCTCGTGTATGGCCGTTATATGCATGTTGTCCTTATCCCAATACTCAGGATTAAGAATGTATTCCTGCTTCTGCTGCGGGACGTACTCCGTCATTACATACTCTCCGCAGTACAGCATGGATTTGTTGTCAGTTGACCAATTGTCGCCCTCTTCCTTCATATGCTTTGCGTTTGCAGGCATAAAGTTCTTGTATGTTGTGGAGGAAAGGAAATACGGGATAGGATTGGTAAGCTTATACTCGAGCGTATAGTCGTCGATCGCTCTGCATCCGACCATCTCGTCGAATGCGGCATCGTTGCCGTTCTTATCCGAGCTGTAATATTCCTCGGCACCCGCTATCGTAAACATCATATCGACGAGTGCGGAAGCATTATTCTTGTCGAGAATATATCTGCACGACGTAACGAAATCATTCGCCGTCACATCCTCGCCGTATGCCTTCGCTTCGTACGTCATCCATTTTACACCCTTACGGATATGGAACGTCCATGTAAGGCCGTCGTCAGAGCGCTCCCAGCTATCTGCGAGACAAGGCTGGCAAATGCCGTAGTTATCGTACTCCACGAGGGTATCCAGTGTCATCCCCGGCGTGTGCGACGTCGTCGTAAGGTAATTCCAATCCTCGATATCATCGCTGTACACGTACGTCATTTCCTGAACATCGGCGCGCTTCATTTCTCCGCTCGCCAGGTTGGTGCTGTCGCCTTTTCCGCTTCCGCCTCCGCAGCCGCCAAGCAGCGAGGCCGCCATAATAGCGGACGCGGTGATAGCAACGATTTTTTTCTTTTTCATCGTTCTGTCCTTCTTTCCTTTCTAATCGGTCAAAAGATATTTTCTGCGTAGAAAATTAACGCAATTCCCGTGCCGTTTTTTCAATCATACTATGTCGTAATCGGGCATTATGTATCGCTGTCCGGCGATATGTCCGATACCGCGAAATCATATAGTTTTCGGAGCAAAATGATACGCTTTATTGCTTTACTCTAAAAAAAAGAACTGTCGTTTCAGCCCCTTTCATCCTATTAAATCCTTTTTATATCATCTCCATACGGTTTTATTCCTGATATTGCACCGCACACTCGTTTAGGTATATAATTTCAAAAAGAAAGGATCATCCGATGACAGAAAAAAGCAACGAGCAGCTTGAGCGCGAGCTTGCCGGACTCGACAAGCGACTGGCGCAGGCAAAAGACAAATATTACGCCCTGTCGCGCGAATACGATAAAATAGCCGCCGAAGGCAGGGATAAGCTCTGTGCGCTAAAAAGCGCCAAAGAGTGGCACACGCTGAAAATACTTGGCGCCGTCGCTTTGTTCATGGCGGGACTCGTGATCGGTCAGTCCGTTTCGGCATTATTTTAATCGGAGAACAAAATGACTGAAGAAGAACTTCATAAAAAAATAGGCGAACGCCTTGATGAACTGGCAAACCTGAACAGTAAGCTCGATGACCTTGAAGTCGAAATATCAAAATTGCGTTCTCTCAACTCGATAGACGAGCATAAATTGGAGGAGCTCAGGGCAAAATCGCTCAGCCGCGGACAGCTCGTCACCAACGCATTCGTAATACTTGCGTGCGGCATAGTGCTCGGCGGCGTATTGTTCAGTATCGTATGATACCGAGTTCTTTTTTGAGTTCATCCACCGTATCGACTATCGTGCAGGCTCCCGTTTTTTCGAGATCCTCCCTGTCACGAAACCCCCACGTTACTATTATGGATTCAAGTCCCGAATTGACGGCGGTCGCAACGTCAACTTCAGAATCACCTATATAGACCGTCTTTTCACGCGCGGCTCCGAGCCGGCATATCGCCATGTTGACCGAATCGGGAGCGGGTTTTTTGCGCACGCCCGGCCTTTCGCCCACAGCAGAATCGAAACATCCGTGAAAGTATTTCTCCGCGAGTTCATGAACCGCCTTGTCCATTTTGTTCGAGACTACGGCAGTCTTCGTTCCCATGCGGCGCAGCTCGGCCAGCATTTCCTTTATTCCCTTATAAGGCTTTGTTTTTATTTCACAATGGCTGATGTAGTACGGAAAATATATATTCAGGGTTTTTTGTATGTCCTCCGGACTCGTACCCTCCGGTACGCCGAGTTCTATCAGCCTGCGCGAACCGTTTCCGAGAAAGCTGCGCGCCTCGGCAGCGCTCCTCTGCGGATATCCCATCTCGCCGAGCGCGTAATTCAGCCCGTCGGCAAGATCTTCCAGAGTATCGAGTATCGTTCCGTCCATATCAAAAATCGCAAGCTCGTATTTCGGTGAAGGGTCTTTCCCTTTCTTTTTCGGTTTTGAAGATTCCCGTTTCATCGTAATCCCCCCCTTTTAAGCAATTCAGATCCGAAAGCTGCGCCTTCGGACCTGAAATTAAATATCGGAAATATCCTGTTTTGTTCGGAAATATCCTTAATTCCGTCTAAAAATTACCGGAGTGGCCGCCGTGTGTCATGCCGCTGCTCGATACATGCGTCGTACTGCCGCCGGAACTGTTACCTCCGTTATTATTATCCGTTGCAATCGGAACCTGTACAATATTATTATAGAGGAACAGATCGCGCGATGCCTCTTTGTTCAGAAACAGACTCTGATTTATTATATTGTCTTCCGCCGCTGTCAGGCTGTACACGGTTTTCAGTTTGGATTTCATCGAGCCCGTGCCGAGAAAGCCTGCCAGCAAACCTATAGCGGCGGAGATAGCGGCTCTGATACCCCAAGGGAACGACTTGTCCGCCGCGTCCTCGTCGTACGTGTCTACCGGACTGCCGTTCCTCGCCCGGGTTACGTAATCGTCCGTCATCTCTATAAATTTGCGGAACGCCTTTACATAATCGCCGTCGCCCAGGTAAGGCACAATCGCCTCGTCCATCAGATCCATCCCGTAATCCGTCAGCGCCGTAATACCGTAGCCTGTCGTCTCGATACCCCACTTGCGGTCATCCATGGCAACTGTCATTATCACGCCGTCCGAAGACTCTCCCTGCCCGTAACCGTTAAAAAAGTAAAAATCGTCGGCATAATTGGCGACAGTCTTGCCTTCAAGGCTGTTTACAGTCAATAATACAATATCAAGCCCCTGCCTCTGCGATACCTCGGCAGCCTTTTGTTCAAGCTCCGCCTCTTCCGAGTCGGTGAGAATGTCGGCATTGTCCACGACATAATCCTTGTTTTCCGCAAGCGCCGTCCCCGCGAACAAAACGCACAGCGCAACGACAGAGAGGAGCATAATCACTTTTCTTTTCATATTGCTTCCTCCTTACACCAGGTATATCAGATACTGGATCCCGAGTGCTGCGACGGCGGCGATCCCGCCGATCAACGCAAACCAGCGCGCATAAGCGCCCTTATCCTCCGGCAGGTCGCCGATAAATCTGCCCGTCTGCCCATTCATGGCGAACATATAACGGTTCCCCCTCCAAGTGGTATTGAGAAGCCATACAGGATAAAGCGCGTACTTCGTCCTCGCATTGCTCAGTCTTATGCTGCAGCTTTCCGTCCTGACGCTGCTGTAACCTGTGACCGTGCGCACGAATGTATCCGCAGTCGATTTGCGGATGCGTTCATTTGCTCTTTCCCTGCACTGATCCGCGGTCACGTCGTAGCGGTCGGCGAGATATCCTGACAGATACGCCGTCTGAAACGGTACGGCTTCGGCAGAATTGAACGGCCCGATCGAGTCCATCAGCCTGTCATCAAGTTTGGATGAACCGTCGCATGCGACGTTCTCGAACCCCAGCGTTCCGCTTCTGGAGACGGAGTAAACTCTCGTTTCGGTATATCTGAACTTTGAGTCGGTCCAGCTGTTCACCTGCTCCGCCTTATATCTTGCGTCAGCCTCCGCCTGAGCATCAAACAGCCAAAAAGGAACGTAGATGCCTTTTATCTCATCTATATGATTTTCGTCCTTGAATACCTTGGGAAGAAGGCGTTTCCCTTTCATATGCCGGCGCAGTCCGTCTTTTGCCTGCTCCTTGTTCAGCTTGAACGGAATGAGAATATCAGGCTTAAGATCGCCCTTGAACTGCGACGGCACTATTACGGAATTACCGCAGTAAGGGCACGAAGACGCACCCATATCCTTGTCGCCGATTATTTCGCCTCCGCACGACTTACACACATAGACACGCATGTTGTCCGTCTCGCCCTCGGTCCATTCCGCTTCAGGGCCGGATTGCCAATTCATGTCGTCCGTTTTCTCATCCTGCCTCAGGTCGTCATCAAAGGACTGAAGCGTCGAAATATCAAATTCGGTTTCACAGAACGGACACTTCATTTTCTGAGCCGTACTGTCCCAATGTATCGCTCCTCCACAGGAAGGACATTTGAAATCCCTTATATCGGCCATGACTTACTCCGGCCTCTTGGATCCGCAGGAAGGACAGAAATTTCCTTCGTTTACCTGTCCGCAGCGGCATGTCCACTTTCCGTCGTCAGGCTTTTCCGTGCCGCATGTAGGGCAGAATTTGCCTGAGGAAACGGTGTTACATTTAGGACATGTCCAACCTGCCACGGCACCCACCGCGGCCGCGCCCTGCGGTATCGGATTCTGCTGAGGTGCCTGACCTTGCGGAGGTACCTGGGGTGCCTGACCCTGCTGTGCCGCCTGATTTTGCTGACCCATCGAGAAGAGCTGCTGCGTGTTTGTCGCTCCGCCTGCCTGCATAGCCATTCCGAGACCCATAAATCCGGTCATCGCGCCGTTTTGGTTAGAAGCGGCCTTTTGAAGTGCCTCAGCCTGAGCTCCTGTCAGTGTAGCCGCAGCCATCGTAGGATCTCTGAGTATTGCATTCCTCTGAGCTTCTTTGATGAGAGCGGCATCCTCCTCAGGAAGTGTTACAGGGTTGAGCGCAACTGATACGATCCTGAGGCCTCTGTGCTCGCCCCACTCCTGTGACAACTGTTCATTCATCGCCTGCTCTATCTCGTCGTTGTGCCCGGCAAGCTCGTTAGGTCTTATCTGAAGAGCCGACAGCTTTCCGAATGCAGGTGCAAGAGCGCTGATAAACTCTGTCTTCAGCTGTGTATCGAGTTCTTCTCTCATGTATTCTCTCTCCACATTGCCGCATACGTGCGTGTAGAAGAGAAGAGGATCTGCGATCCTGTATGAATAAACACCCGAACAGCGGACGGCGACGTCGATATCAAGATTGATATTCTTGTCAACCACCCTGAACGGAATAGGATTTGGCGTACCGAACTTGTTGTCCATGAGTTCCTTCGTATTGAAGTAATAGACCCTCTGTTCCTTGGCCGTATCTCCTCCGTATGTAAAACGCCTGCCGACCTGCTTGAAAGTTTCGGCTATCGAGCTGTCCAAACCACCCGCAAAGATGCTGGGTTCAGATGAAGAATCGTATGTGAATTCCCCCGGTTCCGCACAAACCTCTACGATCTTGCCCTGGTCAATAATCATCATGCACTGTCCGTCCGCAACCGCGATGCCGGAACCGTTAGAGATGATATTGTCATTACCCTTTGTGTTTGATGAACGGTTCCCTATCCTTTTCTGCCCCCGGACCACGAGTTGATCCTTGCCGAGCGAATCGCAATAAAAGAATTCTTTCCATTGATCGGCAAGAACTCCCTGCACCGTGCCAAGACCTGCTTTTATCAGTCCCATATTGTTTTCTCCTTTCACTGCCCTGGGCACTGCGAACGGCCCGACAGGCAAAACGGGTTGATTAGCTCTATTTTATCTGCTTTTCTTTATTATGTAAACGAATATTTGACACAATGCTCTGATATGATATATTTATCTCATCGAAATACAGGAGCAAATAATGAAATTCATAGATCTCACCTGCCCGTCCTGCGGCGCTCAGCTCAAGATTAAGCCCGGAGCCAGGCAGGCCGTGTGCGAATACTGCGGCCACAGCCTTCTTATCAAAGAGGATCCGCTCAGGCCGAACGAGTCACCGAAAACGGAAACGGAAAAGTACAGGGAAAAACTGGAACGCGAAAGATATGAGCGCAAAGCGAGCATGCAGCACGATGCCGACGTTGCGCGCGGCAAAGCTATCATGGCGATATACGGCGCCGTCGCCGAAGCTAAACGGCGGGTAGCCATTGAGCTCGCCCGTATCTTCATATGCATTTTAGCGGCGGCCGCTGCATACGGCGCCGTCTTCCTTGCCGTCAAAAGAGGTGCCGTGCCTGTGGAATACGCGGGCTACATCCCTTATTTGTGGATACCCATGCTGCCGCTCGGTTTTTTTATTATAATAAAAAGCCGCGGCATAAGCCGCAGCATAGTGTTCGGATTGGGTATAGGCCTGCTTATCTTCTGGCTCAGAACCGCATTGTGATATCCCTGAACCTGTAAGGCTCTTCAAAGCGTCCGTACACGCTGCCGGCTCGGTATGAGTTCCTCGCCGCGCGCCGTCCCCAAACCGGGCCCGCGATGCGTCATTCCGAAAGAGCGGCGAGCATATCGGCAGGATTCCCGGCGGCTCTGACCTTGTCCTTTGCCTTTATTATCACACCGTCCTCGTCGATAAGGTACGTCGTCCTGACTACTCCCATCGATACCTTGCCGTAGAGCTTTTTTTCCTTCCAGACGTCATATTCTTTGAGCACCTTGAGCTCCGGATCCGAAAGCAACGTAAACGGGAGCTCATATTTTTGTTCGAACTTCTTATGCGAAGCCACGCTGTCTTTGCTGACTCCCAGAACCACGGCTCCCTTTTCAAGTATCTGCGGGTATCTCTCGGCAAAGCCGCAGGCCTGACCGGTACACCCCGCCGTCATATCCTTCGGATAAAAGTACAGAATGACCTTTTTCCCTCTGTAATCGGACAGCTTGTGCAGCTCGCCGTTCTGATCCGGCAGGGAAAAATCGGGCGCCTTTATTCCGACTGCAAGCATTCTCTATACCCTCCTTATAAATATTATGTCCTCAACCTGAGGCTCGTATCCTATGGCCACCTTTATCACTTCGCCGAATTCGTTTTTGATGAACGTTACGGGAACCTTCATCGTCTGCGTATCCGCCTTTACGTTCTCCATTATAAAGGCATCGGCACCCCAATGTCTTAGCGGCAGATCCTGGTCACGGTAGTGCAGCATGAGTCTGTCCTCCTGCGAATATACGCGGACGGTACCATGTCCCGGATTAAGGTACTCTCCGGTAAACGCCGACTCCGGCACTGTCATCGGCAGACCTTCAAGCGATCTCGGCAGACGCTGTGATGCGACGTCCGTGTAAAATCCGAGATAGCTCGAAAGAGGCGCCCTCTCTCCGTCATCGTGAAACAGGTGCGGCCAGTCTTCGTTCCCGAGCTTCAGCACTTTGTCGATTATGGTGTATGCCATTGAATGTGAGAAGCTCGCCGCCGGACCTTGAATGTTCAGCATTACCAAAACACCGATGCGGTCGTCCGGCATGAACATCTGGAACGAGCAGTAGCCCTCTATACAGCCGCTGTGCTTCTGAAACCTGTGACCTTTGTACTGCCCGTCTCTCCAGCCCATGCAGTACGAATCGCACGGATACTTGTCGGCAGGCAAAAAATCCTTGTACTCTATCTGCGGAGAATGCATGTCGGCGAAAATCCCCTCCGGTATGAGCCTTATACCGTCCTCGTTCACACCGCCTGCGATATTAAACCTCAGCCATTTGGCGAAGTCGCGTATCGTCGTGTTGACGGATGCGGCAGGTCCTCCTCCGTCGATGTTCCAAAACGGGACCTTTACGTTCTCCCCGTCGATGACGTAATATGGCTGTGCCATATCGGGGTCGTGAATTATGCCCTCGGCGGTACACGTAGTCCTGTCCATGTGAAGAGGTTCAAAAATATATTCCTTCATGAGATCCGGCCACGTCTTTCCCGTGACGTATTCCGCGACATAGCCGATCAGGGCATATATGACGTTCGAGTATAGCGACCTTCCTCTGAAAGTATCGCACGGCTCGATATATCTCATGCGGCGTGCGAGCTCACCTCTGTCCGCCGGCCAAAGCACGTCATGCGCCCCGAAACCCGTCCTGTGGCAAAGCATATCTCTTAGAGTGAAGCTCTCCGACGCGTCGGGATCAAAGAGGCCGAACTCGGGTATGTAACTGTTCACGGGCTTGTCGTAGTCTAACGTTCCTTCCGCAACGAGCCTTGCGATAAGAGCGGACGTCATCGCCTTGGAGCACGACGCTATACAAAACAAAGTGTCTTCATCGAATGGCAGCCCGTTTTCCCTGTCCCTAAATCCGAAACACTCGAACTCCTCCTCTATGCCGTCTCCGACCACGGCAAGTGCCGCGCCCGGTATCCGCCAGTATTTCATCTCGCGCTCTACAAGTTCTCTGTCAATGTAAGCCATTTTCCCTCCCGGTCTCTACACAAATTTCGCCACTTCCTCTAACGATCTCTTCGGTACATAATAATTACGGTTATCGTCGACCCAATATTTGAAGCTGCCGTCATCGGGCATATCCGTTATTTCGCTTCTGTGCGCGGCGCGACCGAGCGCTATCAGAAGCCTCAGCGTCGCATCCTCCGGAATATCGAGCTCCGCCTTTATCATAGGTTTATTGATCGCCCCGAGCATGCAGGATCCGTAGCCCAGGTTGAACGCGGTAATGCAGATAGTGTCCGCCGCTATGCCTAAATCTATGTCGCTGTAACTGTCGGCAGGCCCCTCGTAATAAAGTGCTATGAACGCGGTGGGCTGTTCGTCCGTCTTAGGCTGCCCCACCTCGGGAGGAAGGGCTCCCGCCCACTTGATCAGCGGCTGCATTGCCGCAACCGCCTCGTGGCTTTTGACGATGACGTATCTCACGACCTGTGCGTTTCTGGCGCTCGACCTGATGCGCGCATTGTCGACAAGACGGGTCAGTACCTCGTCGGGAACAGGCTCCTGCTCAAATCTCCTGAACGTCCTCAGTCTCCTGTAAAAATCTCCGTTGTCCTGCATGTTCACCTCCTTGAGCTGTTCCGCCGCAGCACCGATATAATGGCGCGCCGAAACCCTGTTTTGCTCTTTCTCGTCCTCCGTGAGTTCTCTTATGAGCCTTGCGGGCGACCCCATTATGAGCGACCCTTCCGGGAACTCCCTGCCCTGTGTGACCAAAGTGCCCGCTCCGACTGTCGAATCTCGACCGATCCTCGACCCGTTCATTATTATTGCACCCATGCCGACCGTAGTGTTACTTCCTATGCTCGCTCCGTGTACAATCGCACCGTGTCCTATCGTAACGCCGTCGCCTATTCTTATCGGAGCGCCCGCATCAACGTGCAGAACGGCGTTTTCCTGAATATTCGTATCCCGTCCTATTGTTATCTCATCAGCATCCGCGCGCACGACGGCCCCGTACCATACGGAACAGTTCTCACCGAATCGCACATCGCCGCAGATGACCGCGTTTGGGGCTCTGTATGTCTTATTTTTCATATATTCCCTCCGAACAGTTATATTATATCACGCGTCGGGAACTCAATGGGCTCTCCCTAACAACATTTTTACATATTTGCTATTCCATTGTTGTGCTCCTGATGATAAAATCAAATAAGAAAAGGAGGCCGTATCAGATGAAGAAAAGCGACAGAAAGAAACTTGAGCAGGCAGAGGTTATCCTTGCGAAGGAAAAGAAGCGCAGGGGCAGCAGGCTCACCAATGCAGTAACAGTGCTGACACTCCTTGCAGTCGTCGGCCTCGCGATAGCAGCTTTAGCAACGCCTGAAAGCGAAACCGCGGCCGACATGGAATCAGCAGAATAGCCTGTTGCATCAAAAAGGGTGTTCCGTACAGTCTTTATACGCTGCACACCGCGGAACACTCGTTTTTTTCATTCCGCAACACTCGCTTTTTTTCATTGCGAGACACCCACTTTTTCATTCCTCCCACAGGCACATTCCGATGTCTACATGAAACTCGTCGCGGAACGGGACGCCCTCTTCAATCAGCAGACATCTCTGCTCCTCCCAGCCGGGCACGAGCCTTCCGCTGTAATCCACAACACGATGGCACGGATAATCGCCGAAAAGCTCGGCACGCGAAAGTACTTTGCCCACAAGCCTCGAATTTTTCTCACGCCCTATAAGCCTCGCTATCTGACCGTACGTCGCCACGCGCCCCTCCGGGATTTCCTCTACGACCGATAATATTTCGTACACGAGCATTTCGTCCATCCTTTTCCTCCTGCCGCGAACCCGTCTCTCAGTCACAGCTGTCGCTCTCCCCTGATATTTCCCGCTCTAATCGCAATTATCCCGACACGACAAAGCCGACACCTGTCCGTTATTCTTAATTATACAATTCTTCGACTTATGCGTGAATAAAAATTCACGGAGGGAAATCAAATTAATTGCCAAAAGCGGCATATTGCGCTATAATTATGTAGCTGGTGACGAAGCGGCATATGCGTAAAGTGCGATTCATTTATCCTCCGCACCCGCGTTGCATGCGCCGTCCGCCCTAAAGTCATATATGTATGTCTCGGTAGCTCAGGGGATAGAGCGTCGGTTTCCTAAACCGTGCGTCGGGTGTTCGAATCGCCTCCGGGACACCAAAAATGAAAAGCCCTTGAAATCGCTTATATAAGGTGATTCGAGGGCTTTTTATCATATATCTGAAATTTTATTGTTCGACTTGCAGGACAAGACATGCCGACAAAACCCTCCGCGATTATTACAATTTTTAACGGCCAATACGATCATATCCCATACCTTGAATTTGAATCTGTGAGCAGCGGCGCTGATTTCCCTGCAATACACCTTTGTTTTCGGCACTGTCGCGCCCGGATATGTTTTATCCTGTAAGCCTGTTATTCCAGTCCGTACTTTTCGAGCTTGCGATAAAGCATAGCACGCGTTATTTTCAGAGCAGACGCAGCTCTCGTTTTGTTTCCGCCGAATACGTTTAACGCTTGAACGATCGCATTTCTCTCCGCGTGCTCTCTGGCCGCTTTCATAGATAATACTTTTTCCTTCGGCGTCCCGGATGCCTGTCTCTGTCTTTTCCCGAAATAGCCTTCAAAATGTTTCCATGTCAACGTATCCATCCATGCCAGATTCATGGCTCGCTCGACCGCATTCTGCAGTTCGCGGATATTTCCCGGCCAGTCATACGTCTTGAGCCGTTCCATTACCTCAGAGGATATACCGGGAACAGCCATTCCCAGCTGTGCATTCAGGCGCTCGCGCAGTGCATCCGCAATCTCCGGAATGTCTTCTTTTCTTTCCCGCAAAGGCGGAACATCTATAGAAACAACATTCAGACGGTAGAAAAGATCCATGCGAAAAGATCCTTCCCGCACCAGGCGCTCAAGAGGAATATTGCTGGCTGCAATAATACGGCAATCTACGGGTATGCTCTCCGTTCCTCCTATCGGTTCAACCTCCTTTTCCTGCAATGCTCTAAGAAGCTTCGGCTGCAAATGAGTAGGCATCTGATTTATCTCATCGAGGAAGAGCGTACCTCTGTCTGCAAGCCGGAACTTTCCTTTTTTCCCGTGACGGCTCGCTCCGGTGAATGCCCCCGCCATATAACCGAACAGCTCAGATTCCAAAAGCTCATACGGTATTGCCGCACAGTTGATCTTGACAAACGGGCGATGTGCCCGCGAGCTCAGCATATGAATTGAGTGAGCCACCAGCTCCTTGCCCGTACCTGTTTCTCCTTGTATGATCACGGTTGAAGCGGAACGTGCGGCAGCATATATTGAGGCTTTCAGCGCCTGCGTACGTTTGCTGCTGCCGATGATGTTGGAAATGGAATATCTGACGCGACGAACTTCCATCAACTCTTTCTGAACGGAGTTTAATTGCTCCAATATCTCCCCCAGCTTCGAGGAAAATCCGATCAGCTCCTCTGTCCCCCGCAAGGATATCGTAGCAACACACCCCATCAGAGCTCCGTCCCTGAAAAGCGGGGCATATGAGCACAGTGCATGGATCGCCTCACCGTTCTTTGTACGCAGCTGAATGACCTCTCCCGAAAGATCTTTTTCTGATTGCAATACATCGTCCACAAGAGTATCGGGCATAACATCGTGAACGTACATGCCCTGAACATCTTCCCATTCGTATCCTGTCAAATCGCACCAACGGCGGTTCACATAAATATAGCGGCCCTTTTCATCTGTAATCAGACAACCGTCCAATTGCTCTACAAGTAATTCAAACAACTGTGCGCGCGTAAAGTCGTCCAATTTCATAATGCACACACTCCTTTTCGCAAAAATTCTAACAAAGCCGATATACCTTGTCAATAAACAGTATATAAAAATATACGTATATTTTTATATACTGTGGCGCAAAGTCTCATGTTTATGCGGATTATATAAAAACTGTATCCGTCTATATACGTTTTCTTTATTTCGGGATAAACAAATATCGCCTCAAACCGTTGAAAATACGGTGTTTTTCTAAAGCGGCGCGTTGGCATACCGCTTGCGTTTATATATGTCTGTCAGAGTCAACGCATGTGTCAATCACAAGCAAATCAAAAAAGAGGAGGAGAACAATGAAAATTATCGATCTTTCCATTTCTATCGAGGACGGACTGCCAAGTGATCCGCCTCCCCAAATCCCTCACATCGAATATATGCGCCACAAAGATACCGCACAAACTATGACCACGTATTTCAACGGCGGTATTTCGGTAGATGATCTGCCCGAAGGCAACGGTTGGGCCATTGAAAATCTAAGCCTTACTACTCACTCCGGTACGCATTTGGATGCACCGTATCATTTTTACCCGACGATGAACGGCGGCGAACGGGCATGGACTATTGACGAGGTACCGCTGGAGTGGTGTATAGGAAACGGCGTGGTTATGGATTTCAGCGACAAACCTGACGGTTACAAAATAACGGCGGCGGATACAGCTGCGTACTTTGATCGTATCGGGTATACCCTGCATGATGGTGATATCGTATTGCTGCGTACCGATGCCGATAAGCTCTGGGGCAAAGCCGAGTATCTTATGGCCGGTGCAGGCATGAGCGCAGAAGCCACCCTCTGGCTGATCGACCATGGCTGCCATGTAATGGGAACCGACGGCTGGAGCTGGGACGTTCCGTTACCTATAGAGGCTCAGGAGTTTGAAAGAAATGGCGACGCTTCTATTATCTGGGAGGCTCACCGCGTGGGACGCGAAAAAGCCTATTGTCACATTGAGAAGCTGACCAACCTCAACGAGCTGCCGCTTACCGGATTTCAGGTTTCCTGTCTGCCCGTCAAGATCAAAGGTGCCAGTGCCGGCTGGTGTCGCTGCGTCGCCTTCCTTAACTGAGCTTTCTCATGTAAAAAATATAGGAGAATTGAAATGAGTGCAAATACAATTTTTATTATTATATTCGCTGTTTTCTGCGGGTTTTTAATGTTTGCCGGACTTCTTAGCCGAAAGTGGGTTAAAGAATCTTCCGATTTTGTATTGGCAGGCCGCGAGATATCTACTCCGATCAATATCGTCGGAGTTATAGCGATCGGCTTTGCAGGGACTACTGTAACGCTTGCGCCTGCATTTACGGTAAATTACGGTCTTCCGGGCGGAATTGCATGGGGTTCCATTTACGCCGGATGCGGTCTTTTGCTGTTTGGCCTCCTGTATGCCAACTTTATACGGCGCTGCGGTGCCCAGACACTTCCGGAATATCTGGAAATGCGTTATGACGGCACGACACGCAGCGTGGTCGCTATTACCTCCGTTGTCGGTATGTGCGGCATTATGGCAAACAATGTTGTATCGAGCGTAGATAACATATGTGCTTTCACGGGCTGGAACCGACTTACGGTTACCGCTATAATCTTCGCCGTCATTATAGCCTTCACCTTCATTTCGGGTTTATGGGCAACAACCATCACCGATCTGTTCCAGGTTCTTATAGGCGTAGTCATGGTTCCGACCGTATTTTTTGCACTTGCAGACAGATACGGCTGGATTGATTCGATCAAAGCGAACTGGCCCGAAAATGCTTTTACCTCGCAGGGCTTTGCAGGTGAACTTCCGGGGCTGAAACTCACATACCCGTCTATATTCAATTTTATCATTTGCTTCGCTGTCGCTTTAGTCTGGGGTAATAACTATTATTGGATGAAGGTTGCCAACTGCCGAAATGAAAAAGTGGCACGACGTTCTTTCGTAGCTGCCGCTGTGGGTCTCTTCATAATATTCATGGTTCCGTTATCGCTTATCGGCGGTTACATGGGCGCTTTCAACTCTGAGGCCCTGACTGTAAACGGCGGCTCCGTTCCTCCTACCGGCACGTATGGCTATATTGCGAAATCATTTGTCGCTCTTTTCGGCGGGCTTGTCGTAATAAGCGCTGTAGCAGCCTCCATATCCACCGCATCCACCTCCGCGCTGGGGGCATCCGCCGTGGCTAACCGCGATGTCTATCAGCGCCTGATAAATCCTAAGGCCGACGCCGCGAAAACCCTGCGCATGAGTAAGATTATCATGCTTCTTATAGGCATTGTCACCTTTGTTCTCTGCCAGTTCCCGGGTGGTCCTACATACCTGTTTGCTTTTGCAAACTGCTGGCTGGTACCTCCTGCAATACTTCTCGGTCTCGGAGCCGTATGGCCTCGGTTTAACGGCAAAGGAGCGTTCTGGGGCGCCGTATGCGGCATGATAACCATGGTCGTATTCACCGTACTTGATCTGACTCAAGTATTTACCGTAGGCAAATACGTATATCTTGCAACGCTGGGTTTGTCGGTTACGCTTGTCGCTTCGCTGATCGGCTCATATTTCGGCAAGCCTAAATACTACGGTCAGCCCGGCTGGGAACGTATTCCGAATGCCCATAACCGTAAGGATATCGAACTCGGTGAAACAGAAATAAGTATCCTGAAAATGCTCAGAATCGGCCACTGCTACATGTCCGATCTCACCGATTTTTTAGGTGTCGACTCGAAAAAATCGAGTGAAGCTGTCGAAGCCCTCGATCAGGGGGGATACATTGTCCGCGCCGGTATGACCGGCTCAAAGTTTTATACCTTTGATATAACAGAAAAAGGACTGGCGGCGCTTCCCGCTCTGCCTCCGCAGGAAGCTGCAATGGCGGAAGATTACCTGACACCGCTGTATGCCGGTTTGCTCAAAACAGTTATGGAACATCCTGAACAGCAGTCACAATATGCAGCTGCGAACAATATACGGTCAATGCAGATGTCAGCTATCTGTTCTCATTTAACACGTCGCGGTTATGTGATCGAAAAAGGTGTATTCAGGCGCAAACTGCGCATTACCGAAAAAGGCACAACGGCTGTAAAAAAATATTGCTGAACGTATTAACGTATTGCCAAACGAAAAAAATGCCATAACTGCCGATCCTGCTATGCAGTTCGCATAGCAGCCGAAAAAAATATACGCTCTGACACGTGTCGATACGCATGGACTTTACATACCGATACACCTCTTTATTCAAAGATCCTCGCGTATCGGCACTTTTTTTCAAAAAAACCGACCCGGCCTATTGAAATCAAACGTGTTTATATGTAAAATATAAGCACTTGTTAAATTTATATCAATTGTATACATACCCGCAGGAGGTGTCATATGTATAAGACCAGTGAGCTCGCAGAGCGATATAAAGAAAAGCTGATTACGGCAGATGAGGCTGCAGCTCAGGTACAGCCCGGCGACAGGATCCACTTCGGGCTCGGCTGCGGACAGGTCGTTGATATCGACGAGGCTCTCTCCCTCAGGGCGGATGAGCTCAAAGATGTCACCATTATAAGCACCGCCTCACTTGTGGATAAGCCTTTTAAGACATATGAGGCCACATCCTCAAACGATCAGGTGCGCTTTGCCTCTGCACATTTCGGACCTGCCGACCGTCACATGAGCGATGCGGGAAGATGTGCGTATCTCCCTATGATGTTCAGAGAGCTTCCGTTCTATTGGACTCAAAACGGAAATGAGATAGATATCGCCTGCTTTCAGGTATGCCCTATGGATGACTACGGCAACTTTAACCTGGGACCTCAGGTCTCAGACATGTGGGGCGTTATACGCTCCGCCAGAAAGATAATAGTCGAGGTCAACAATAACATGCCGCAGGCCATGGGACATCAGACACAGATAAACCTCTACAAAGTCGATCACGTCGTAGAGGGCAGCAACACGCCGTTACCGGAGGTCACCCAAAAGGCGCCGACAAAAATAGAAAGAAAGATTGCTGCACACGTTGTCGAAAGGATCCACGATAACAGTACGCTCCAGCTCGGTATCGGCGGGCTTCCCGCATGCATAGGAACGCTCCTTGCGGAGTCCGACATCAAGCGCATAAACGCCCATTCCGAAATGCTCGTGGAATCATATGTGGATCTGTTCGAGGCGGGAAAGCTCACCGGCAGCAAAAGGCACGACCGGGGCAAAGCGGTATATACGTTTGCCGGCGGCACTAAGAGGCTTTACGATTTTATAGACATGAACCCTATATGCTGCAGCGCCCCTGTCGATTACGTCAATAACGTATCGATAATAGGCAGTATAGATAATTTCGTATCCATAAACGGGTGCATACAGGTAGATCTTTACGGGCAGGTATGTTCCGAAACCGTAGGGCCGAGACAGATAAGCGGCACCGGCGGACAGCTCGATTTTGTCATGGGCGCGTTTCAATCCGTCGGCGGTCAAAGTTTTCTCTGCACGCCTTCCATACACAAGAACCGTTACGGTATAATGGAGTCCCTTATAGTCCCGGCGCTTGCGCCGGGCTCCGTCGTAACCACGCCGAGACAGGCGACTCACTTCGTCGTCACGGAATACGGCGTCGCCGACCTTAAGGGAAAGAGCACATGGCAGAGAGCGGAACTTCTTATCAACATCGCGCATCCGGATTTCCGCGATGATCTTATCAAAGATGCCACGCGCATGGGCGTATGGAAGCGCACGAACAAGCTGGTCTGAAAAAGCATGTTCATCCCGGTGCAAAGACGTTCATCGTTCATCTCGGTGCAAAGAGTTGCACCCACTCGGGTTCAGAGACGTACGAACGGGCTGGTGTGATGTACCGGTGTGTAGTATAATATATCAGGCCGATTTGCCGCCGACACGGGATATGCCCGGTTCGGCGGCAATTTGTCGGAGGTAAAAATGATACCTGATAAGAGAAAAAAAATAATAAACATCATTCTCATTCTCACAGGCATAACGTTTGACGCGTTCGGAACGGCTGTGTTCCTTCTGCCGCAGGGCTTTGTCGTCGGCGGTGTGACGGGGCTGGGCAGGGTTATCAATCACCTGACGGGTATTGATGTTTCGTATGCGGTGGGCGCTATAAGCATAGCTCTGCTAGCGGCGGGATTTCTGACTCTCGGATACCGCTTCGCAATGTCAATAGTGGCAGGCTCACTCCTGTTCCCGATCATGCTGAACCTTTTTGAACGCTTTGATATGCTCACGCACCTTACATCACAGCCTATGCTTGCGGCTTTGTTCGCGGGGTTGTCGATCGGTCTGGGACTCGGGCTTATAATCCGCGCCGGAGCGTCTTCGGGCGGCGGCGATGTTCTCGCGATCATACTTTCGCGCAAATTAGGATGGTCTGTCGCACCGCTCCTTTATGCGACAGATGTCACGATCATGGCTTTACAGCTTCCGTTCGCGGATTCGGAGCAGGTACTCTACGGTATCGCAGTATCGCTTTTCTATACGATAGCGCTGAACAAAATCGTACTTGCCGGTCCGCAGGTGGTTCAGGTCACCGTGATCAGCCCGGAATTTGAACGCATCAACCTTGCGCTGCAAACAGAGCTCGATCTCGGAAGCACTCTGACGCACAGCAGGACGGGTCATCTCGGCAATGAGATCGACGTTATAATGTGCGTCACCGATCAGAAATCCGTCTATGCCCTAAAGCAGACGGTACTCGGGATCGATCCCGAAGCCTTCATCACAATGGTAAATGTGAGCGGTGTAAACGGACGCGGCTTCTCGCTTGTACGAAGATACCGCTGATCCGCAATTTTGCACAGCTCGGGAACAATTCCCCGGTCCCTCTGATATGAGTTTCGGGCGGGAAACTGCGGAAGGTACCCGAAAAGGATTTACCCGAGAAGGATATCGGCTTTCTTTCGGTTTGCAATTTTCGCTCTACTATGCTAAAGTTATACTGTAATTTACAACGCTTTACCGCACATTACAAACGCATTACAGGCCCTTCATACTCGGGAACTCTGCACGAGCTCTCTGCGTCTGACGGCTCTGCAGGGATGTCTTCTCTGCAAAGAATTACTACGGATTCTTTCTGACGGGTTTTCAATATGCGACTTTCATGATCGGAGTACAAAATGCCTATCACACAATATCTGGAGCGTAACGCCCGCCAATGGCCGGACGACATTGCGCTCGTCGAGCTTAATCCGGCAGCCGAGGCCAAGAGCCTGACCGCGTGGAAGGAATACGATCTCACGGAGCCCTCCGCCGAAGGTCCCTACAGGCGTCAAATCACCTGGAAGGTTTTTGACGAAAAAGCGAACCGTACTGCTAACGCTTTGCTTGCCCGCGGCATATGCAAGGGTGACAAGGTAGGTATTCTGCTCATGAACTGTCTCGAATGGCTGCCGACGTATTTCGGAATCCTGAAGGCCGGCGCCGTCGCAGTCCCCCTCAATTTCAGATATGCCGCCGACGAGATACAGTATTGCGTCGATCTCGCCGACATCGATATTCTGATATTCGGTCCCGAGTTCGAATCACGAGTAAACGAGATACTTCCGACACTCTCGTACAAAAGGCTTTTGTTCTACATCGGCGATACATGCCCGAAATTTGCTGCGAACTTCACATCGGAAACGAGTAATTACTCAAGCCGCGCACCGCAAACGAACGTTACAGACGACGATTATGCGGCTATATATTTCTCTTCCGGAACCACAGGCTTTCCGAAAGCGATACTCCACAGGCATAGGGCACTTATGCACTCCGCCGAGGTCGAACAAAACCACCACGGCCAGCGGAAGGACGACGTTTTTCTATGCATTCCCCCGCTGTACCACACCGGCGCAAAAATGCACTGGTTCGCAAGCCTTTACACCGGCGGACGCGCCGTTTTGCTCAAAGGAACAAAACCCGATACTATAATCAAAGCCGTTTCGGATGAGCGATGCACAATAGTATGGCTTCTCGTTCCGTGGGCGCAGGATATTCTCGATGCGCTCGACAGGGGCTCGATAAATAAGGACGATTACACTCTCGACCAATGGAGACTCATGCACATAGGCGCCCAGCCCGTCCCTCCTTCGATGATAAGGCATTGGCTCGAATATTTTCCCGGCCACAAATACGATACGAACTACGGCCTGTCCGAATCCCTCGGCCCCGGATGCGTGCATCTCGGTCTGGGGAATATAAACAAGGTGGGTTCGATAGGTGTCCCGGGTTATGGCTGGGAAGCGAAGATCGTAAATGAAGACCGCGCAGAGGTCGGACCCGGCGAGGTCGGCGAATTGGCGGTACGCGGCCCGTCCGTTATGGTATGCTATTACAAGGATAAAGCGGCAACCGATGAGGTTCTTTCCGAGGACGGCTGGCTTTATACAGGTGACATGGCTAAGCAGGACGAGGACGGCTTCTATTACCTCGTCGACAGGAAAAAAGATGTTATAATCTCGGGCGGAGAAAACATCTATCCCGTACAAATCGAGGATTTCCTCCATGAGATGGAGGAGATCAAAGATGCGGCAGTTATAGGGCTTCCCGACAAGCGCCTCGGCGAAATATCGGCGGCTATCATAGAAGTAAAAGAAGGATATAATCTGACGGAACGCGATGTGTTCGAATTCTGCCAGAAACTGCCGCGCTACAAGCGCCCCGTGACTATCATACTTGCCGACGTTCCGCGCAATGCCACCGGCAAAATAGAAAAACCGCGGCTCCGTGAAAAATACGGCGCTTCGTTCCTTGTCGCGGCCGAAAACGAAGTGAAGTAAGGCCGCGGAGCCGGCGAAAAAAGCCTGGTATCGACCGTAAAAGCGCCAATCAGCGGGCGTCGTATCGAGGGGCGGGTTCTTTGAATAAATAGTTATACAGCATTTCGGCGAACTCGTTTATAATCTTTTCGTCGTCACGTGACTTATCCGGAAAAAACGAAAGTTCGTGAACGATACCCTCAATACATGTATGGATCATAAAAGCAGCCGCGGAAATATCGTTTATCCTGAGCTCGCACTTATAAAACTCGAGCAGGGACAATATTTTGCTTACCGCAAATGTGCGGTATGGATTTTCAAGTCGTCGAAAATCATCGTTTTGATACGATAAAGACGTAATCTCCTTCTGGAATGCGGTCAAATATCTATGGCTTTCCATAATGGAATAAATATATTTTTTTATAAGCTCAAACGGAGACAGAAGGGAAATATCTTCAGGAATTATTTTCCCCAAAGTGAACGAATACAGATCATTGACAAGCTCGTCATATATCTCCTTTTTGTTGGGAAAATAGCTGTACAATGAGCCGATCGAAACATTTGCGGCTTTTGCGATCTCATTAGTGCTTACGTTCAAATATCCCTTTTCTGAAAACAGCATCAGGGCTGTTTCTTTTATCAGTTTTTTTCTCACAATACTTCTTTTTTGTTTCGGTATGCGGGTCTTTGCGGAATGCATTTTACCAAACCTCTGTTCCTCTGCGCTTACATCAAACATCGATATCTTTGATTTTACCATAGACTGTCAAATCTCGCTCCGATTATGTCATATTAAAAGCCCTCCGTCAAAAAAATATGAGAAAATGCTCATATTCTATTGACAGATGGTTAGTCGTGTGCAACAATACACAGTAAATATGAGTATCAACTCACATTTATCGGTTAGTCGAATAACTGTATAAAAGCATTCGCTAAAAGTCATACAGAGAAGGTGACAGATATGAGCTTTATTCGTTTTAGAAATGTGACACGTGAGTACCGTACGGGAAATCATGTAATAAAGGCGCTTGACAGCGTTAACCTCGATATCGAACAGAGTCAGTTCACGGTGATACTCGGCCCCTCCGGGTCGGGAAAATCGACATTTCTTAATCTTTTGGGCGGAATGGATTATGTGACGAGCGGAGAGATTTTCGTAGGGGAAAAAACTGTATCGAGCCTGAGCGCAAAGGAAAGAACCCGATACAGAAGGCATGATATCGGCTTTGTATTTCAATTCTACAATCTTATCCCTACCCTTACCGCTTACGAAAATGTCGATATGGTCTCAAAGCTCTCGAAGGAATCGATCGGCGCGGAGGACGCTTTAGAAGCTGTCGGCCTGCAGGCGCGTGCGGACAATCTTCCGTCACAGCTTTCGGGAGGCGAACTGCAGAGGGTATCCATTGCAAGAGCTATATGCAAAAATCCCAAATTGCTTCTCTGCGACGAACCGACGGCGGCGCTCGACAGTGAAACGGGCAAAAAGGTGCTGATCATGCTTCAGGCTATGGCAAAAAAATACGGCAACGCGGTCGTCCTCGTGACGCACAATGCCGCCGTAGCGCCGGCCGCCGACAGGCTGATACGGCTTAAGGACGGAAAAATCAACGAAATCACAAATCAGAGTAAGCCCGTTCCGATGGCAAAGGTCGTGTGGTGATGAAATACTTAAACAAAAAATTCCGTAAGGATTCGTTCAGGCTTTTACCTCAGTTTATCTCCGTGATCATAATGTGTATGCTGTCGATCGCGATTTATTGCGGTATGAGTGCCGTGTGGACGGGTATGGCACGCTCTTACGGTGATTATAAGAACACTACGAAATTGGCAGATGTCTGCGTCACGGCGACTCACGCGGATAGCGGCGTCACAGATAGGATCAACGAGCTGCCGTACGTTCGTGAAGCCGAAGGCTCTTTGCTCGTAAAATACAACGCGTCCGTCGGCCGCATGCAATCGGATATTTACGTTTATTCATTTAAGAAAAGCACAACAGGGGTACTTGATCCTCTTATCCGAAGCGGTAAAAAATTAGACGAACAGGGCGAGGGGCTCTGGATAGACGAGGATTACGCGAAGGCGCACGGACTGAAGATTGGCGATGTAATTTCGATAGAATTCAACGGCTCCGAATACGACGCGGAAATATCAGGGACAGTGCTCGACGCCGAAAATATCTACTTCGTAACCTCATACTCGGAAACCGTTCCGGATCATACAGCTCACGGATATGCCTATATGAGTGAAAAA
Source organism: uncultured Clostridia bacterium (assembly GCA_938046095.1). GTDB lineage: Bacteria > Bacillota > Clostridia > Peptostreptococcales > Anaerovoracaceae > Eubacterium_B. The sequence continues at coordinate 35,904 of CALIXS010000026.1, read as the reverse complement.
TTTGCGGAGAAAATCCTGGGAGGCATTTCCTATAATCAGATACGAATAGCTCTGTCCGATAAAGACATATCCGACGAAACGCTGCAAAAGGATATTAAAGGTATTATGGGCGATTCGTTTTTGTCTCTCGTGAGGAGTGAAGACAAGATATCCGTAAGACAGGTGGAAGATGAGATAGTTCAGATACGAAAGATGGCTATGCTGTTTTCATTTGTTTTTATTCTTTTATCCGTCCTGTCGATTTATACGACCATGAGCCGGCTTATCAGCAAGCAGATCGTCCAGATCGGGACTTTTAAGGCCCTGGGCTTCTACGATCGTCAGATTTATCTGCATTACGGCCTGTACGGATTTTCCGTAGCCGTTCTCGGGAGCGCGCTCGGACTGCTTGCCGGATATTCCGTGGTCGCCGATCTCGTTATGAAAATCAAAAGGTCCACTCTGACCCTGCCGACATGGGACAAGGTTGTAGGAGGGGATAGTATTTTGCTGATTTTGCTTATCATTCTGGTCTGCACCATGGCTGCTGTGATCACTACGCGCAGGGTAGTCAAAAATAATCCGTCGCTCACAATACGCGGTGTGATGGAAAGAAAATCCGATATGACGAAAAAACAGAAGAGGACAAGATATTCCTTTGATGTTATATGGACGATACGCAGTATGAAGATGCACCCGGTACGTACGGCTATGAGCATTACCGCCATTGTCGGCAGCATCGTACTGATGGTAGCGGGGCTCGGTGTCTGGGACTCACTGTATGATTCTTATGACAAGGTCTACAAAGAGGAATTCCGTTACAGGTACGTCGGGCAGGTGTCTCGTGCATCGTACGAGGAGCTCCGAAAAACGTTCGAGGAGTATAATGCACAGCTTGCACAGACGCGATCCGCCGATTTTACTTATCGGGAGGAAACTGAGGAGGGGGCTTTATTCGCACTTGAACCGGGAGATCTGATCCGTCTGTTTGACGCCGAGACGGGTGAAGCGATCGATTTGGAAAGGGAGACAGCCGTTGTCACCGCGCAGATGGCCGACAAACTTTCCGTCGCCGTCGGAGACCGTATCGAGTATAAGACCTCGGATACATCGGCCGCACACAGCATAGTCGTCTCCGCCGTCGCGGACGCGAAAATGCCGCAGGGGCTCTTTGTCAGCAAGGACAGGCTTGAGAGTTTTGACCCGAACACGATATATATAGGTGATGCCCGGACGTATCATCACGCCGCGGACAATAAAAGCATAAGCAACATTATGTCGATCGGCGATCAGAGGAACAACATGAGAGAGATGATGGACAGCGTGCATTCTATTATGTATATACTTATTCTCGCCGCTTTCATACTCAGCGCCGTTATCCTTTACAACCTCGGCATATTATCCTGTCTGGAGCGTTACCGCGAATACGCGACCATGAAGGTTATAGGCTTCTACAACGGTGAAATAAATGCCCTGATAATTAAGGAAAGTATCCTGCATCTCCTCATCGGTCTCTTTATTGGAATTCCGTTGAGTATATATTTTCTAAAGCTTTACGTCAGCATTGTCTCCATGGACAATATGGAGTGGACGCCTGCGATAACCGGAGGGCATTTTCTGCTTGTCATCACCAGCGTCGTCTGTTTTACCTTGCTGATCGACCTTATCGTTTTCTCAAGGGTCAGGAGAGTTGATATGGTGGAGTCGCTGAAAACCGTGGAATAATTGCGGCCTCGTGCGCGGCACTTCAGCCGTACATCAGCGGTACGTCAATATTTGATCAAAAGGGAGTTGATTCTGCATGAGTATTATCGATTATTTTGCACTTCACATAGTTCCGAGGCTGTACAGAGGCAAGGGCGCGCTTCACCCGGCGGATACGGGAATTCTCGCTGATACGGTCAGTTGTGTCCGCGAATACGATGTCAATATCTTTTTTATACGCAGGGGCGATACGCTGATTGCCATCGACTCGGGATACAAGAGTTATCCGGATTTGCTGCCCGAATGCGAGCGGATAGGAGTCGATCCCGGTGAGGTCAAGGCGCTGTTTCTCACCCATGCGGACCCCGACCATGCGGGAGGGCTCGACATCGGACAAAATAACCGCTTCGACAACGCCGAGGTCTATCTCGGCGAAATCGAGGAAAACTACCTTAAAAACACTTATCACCGCAAGAGAATCGGTCCTCTTGCCCTAAAAAATTCCGTGACGATAAAGGACGGTTATCATCTGCTTAAGGACGGAGACGTCATGTATATCGGCGATGTCAAGGTTCAGGCATATCTGGTGCCCGGCCATACGTTGGGACATCTGTGCTACCTCATAGACGACTCGCTGCTTTTTACCGGTGATTCGATCGCCCTTAATCAGGAGGGCGGCTGGTGCTTTTTCGACCTGTTCAATTGTGACAGCAAAATGAACATCAAATCGCTGGAGCGCCTTAAGAAGCGGCTTTATCTGTCAAGCCTGAAGTACGTCTTTACCTCGCACAACGGATTTACAGACGACGCGAGGCACGCGTTCCGCCACATCGACATAATCCCGAATTTGAAACAAAAGGGATTTGTCTTTGATGATACGGCGCCTTATGATTGCTTTTCCGAATAAGCACAGTCTTACGTATGGCCTGTATTGCGATCATCAGATTTTTTCGCCATAACATACACGTATGCCTTTTGGGGTAATAATATCGCTCCCTGCTCCACTCCATACCTTGTCTGTTCTGAGCATTTTGCAGAAAAAGACGTGTGCTCTGTACTTGGGATTGCCATATTCGTGATAGAACATATCCACTATAGTGAAGCACCGCATTGACATTGTTGCTGCTAAGTTTTCTAAACTTTCTGTTAAAGCATAGACAGGGAAACAATAATATGCTATTGTGATGTTAAAAAAAGCTGCAATTTTCAACATATAAGACACTCCTTTTTATGATATTTCCCTTCTATTTAATACAAGAATAGAACTAATAATAAAAATAATTATTAACCCCAAGGTTGTAATAATAGGTATGAAATAATCATTAAAACCGATTCCCTTAATTATATTTACTGGTTTTCCAAGTAAAGCGATCGGCATATATTTTACAATTTCAACTTTTAGAGAAAGAATGAATTGTATTATCACACCACTTGCAACGAATATTAATGTTCCTATCACATTTTCAGTAATGACACTGCCTAATATCTCTAACGAAATCAAAAATATTCCAAAGATTAGAGGAAGTCGTAATGTCGGCAGCACGGCAGACGGTTACGCTCGTAGGCCTCTTGACCTATCGTAGCTTTGTACCGGAGAATATTTTCATTGTACAGCGCAACTGTTCCGCGCTTGACCTCGTTAAGAACAGTGTTAGGTGCACAGCCGATCTCTTGAGCAATCTTGTTTGGACTCAAGCCATCCTTGAGGCGGGTTTGAATCAAAACCCGATGCTCAAATGAAAGATGTTGTCCCTTTTTGTGTTCTATTGTAGTAAAATGTAAGTGGTCCATATGTTTTTTCTCCTTGTGAATGAAGCTTTGTACACTTACATTCTACCAGAGAGATACTGTATGGACTTTTTTTACATTACATGTTCAACTTGATTTTACAATCAACCGACTTAAATTAATTCATACTTTTCCCCGTATGCGGAGCAATTATGATATCCTCATAACAGGGAGAGTGACGATTATGTATATAAAAAAATATTTCCGCATCAATAGAGTAAATACTTTCTTAATTCTGCTGTTTACGCTTCTAAGTACAATTTTCATTTCGGTAATACCTATTCTCACCAAAAAAGTTATCGACGAGTATACCACGTTCACACTTTCCGAGATCGTAGGATATTCCATCGCCTATATATTAAGTGTTATATTTTTTCTCCTGTTTGAATATCTAAAGAAGATATATATAGGGAAATATCATCAAAAGTATGCACTCTCTATTAAGCACGATATGTTTCAGTCAATCACCTTAGCGCCTCATTACAAAATTAATGTAAAAGAAACCAGCGATTACATTAACTCTATAACAAATGATGCCGAAACGGTATTTGACAACTATATTTTCTGCACCATAGAGCTCCTTATCAGCAGCTTATCGTTCGTCGTATATTTTACGTATATGATATATATGAACATTCCTCTTTCAATTATTGTCATTTCCGCATGTCTCATCTCGATGATAATTCCCAAGATTGTAGGAAAAGAACTGCAGGAAAGGCGAAAGGAAAAAAGTGACGCGGAAGCCAAACTAATTGCAGCAATAGAAGGCCTTATATACGGGAGTGAAGAATTTAATTATTCATCGAGCCCTATATTTACGGATCTCTTCGATAAATACAATGAGCAACATGAGAATTCTCTGTTTTCGCTAATTAAATACCAATCCTTTACTCATATTTTTTCCGGTGCCTCATTATATTTTATTAATATAGTTGCATTCATAGCGGGAATATTGATGATTTATTACAATATCTTATCTTTATCGTCATTTATTGCAATTATCGCTTATATCGATCTCGTCTCAGTCCCAATCAGGGATATAGTTTTTGAAATAATCACCATCAAATCTTCGAAAAAGATAAGAGAAAAGGTTCAGAGCATTTTAGATCTATATGAACCCGTCAAAACATCAATCAATGATTTTTCAAAGCTCAGTGTGGAATATATTTATTACTGTTTCGATACCTTCCGGCTTAGCGGAAGTGATATTACGATTAATAAGGGAGATAAAATAATTATCATCGGAGAGAATGGCGCCGGTAAGTCAACGCTTGTAAAACTGATTTCCGGAGAGCTGCCACGATCGGGGCAAAAAATATTTGTAGATGGCCAAGCCATCGAAACAATTGATTTTTCCAGTCTCAGTTTCTATGCCTCCAAATATGCTGTTTATGCCGGAACCATGGAAGACAATCTGTCTTTGTTCGGGGAATATAACATCTCTGTTAATTACAATACCGATAAATTGGAACGTGAATACCTCGACTTCTCCGGAACCACTCTTTCTACGGGGCAGAAGGCAAAATTGATGATTTCAAGAGGCATGAACTCAGGAAAACAAATACTCATTCTGGACGAACTGTTTGCTCACGTTGATAAAAAAAGCGAATATGAAATTACTGAGGAGTTATTAAAAACCAACCGCACTATAATTATCGTTTCTCACAACAAGAGCGACGACTACGTCAACCTGTTCGATAAAACCATTGAAATTCTTGACGGAAGAATTGTTGAGCATAATCAGTCAAGATTCTCCTGAAAGGCAGAATTGCCGTTTACCGCAATTAAAAATTCTTTGATATTCCTATGAAGCTATTACTTACAGAGCACTGAATTACTCTGCGTGGTGTAAACGCTAAAAGCGGCATAGATTTTCAAAAATCTATGCCGCCGGTAAACGCTAACAGAGCTGCTCCTTTGATTTCTTCCCGCGTCACTCGAAACTGCCGGAATTATTTGTTGTAGTTGTAGAAGCCTTCGCCGGTCTTGCGGCCGAGCTTGCCCGCTCTGACCATCTTGCGGAGGAGGACGTGCGCTCTGTACTTAGGATCGCCATACTCGTGATAAAGAACGTCCATTATAGCGAGGCATACGTCGAGTCCGATAAGGTCGCCCAGCTCGAGAGGTCCCATAGGGTGGTTGCAGCCGAGTTTCATCGCCGTATCTACATCGGCAGGTGTCTTGGCAACGCCGTCCGCAAAAATCCCGATACCCTCGTTGATCATCGGCACAAGGATCCTGTTGACTACGAATCCCGGAGCCTCAGCCACCTCTACCGGAGTTTTGCCGAGCTTTTCGGAAAGTTCGATGATCGTTTTGTTCGTCTCGTCCGATGTGGCAAGACCGTTGATGATCTCTACGAGCTTCATCGCCGGTACAGGGTTGAAGAAGTGCATGCCGATAACCTTATCAGGCCTGTTTGTTGCGGATGCGATCTCCGTTATCGACAGAGACGATGTGTTGGATGCCATGATGGCCTCCGGCTTGAGTATGGTGTCAAGCTCGGCGAACAAAGCCTTCTTGGCCTCCATATCCTCCGTTGCCGCCTCTATAATAAGGTCGGCATCCCTGATCACCTCAAGCTCGGTCGATCCCGTAATCCTGCCGAGGATTTCAGCCTTGTCAGCTTCGGTTATTTTCTCTTTTGCCACCATCTTGCCGAGGTTCTTTTCGACAGTCGCCATGCCCTTGTCAATAGAGCTCTGACGTCTGGCTCTCATAACCACCTCGTAGCCGTTCTGAGCGAGTACCTGGATAATTCCTGCACCCATAGTTCCGGTTCCTAATACGCCGATTTTTTTCATTGTGTACCTCCTGCGTAGATATTGATAAATTGACCGCAACTGCGGTTCTTGTTAAAAAATTAACTTATCGTATACAGTAATTATATCACACCGGACAGCAAAGTAAACCCCTGCGCCCAAATTATTGTTCGAGATAATCCGCAATATAAAGCGTCATCTGACAGAATGCCATTAAAGCTCCGCAAGCCGCGCTGTCCGCTCTTTCAGCCCTGAGCTTGATTCCCTGCCCCGCCTCGGTTCCGAAGAAATCCCGCTCACTTTCACTCAACGTGAGCAGTTCGAGCGACCCGTCGGGATCGCAGCCGTCAAATAACGGAGTCATAACATCCTGATGTCCCTCGTCGCTTCCTATCATAAGCTCGAATACATCACCGCGGGAGAGTATCTCACGCTTTACGGGGGTATCGTCGGGCATCATAACGGCTATTCCGCCTGACGATGCGAGCCACCTTGTCATATCGCCGTATTCGGCCTGCCACGTTTCAAAAAGCCGGACGGAGGCTCTGCTCATGAGGTAGGCGGCGATCGTACCGTCGCCATCCCACTCCGGCGAAGCGACAGTCTCACCGAAAGCTCTTATGTATTCCCTTACATCACCGCCTTTGACCATGAACGGAAGCAGCACGGCCGCTGTATTGGCCGTAAAGCGCGGATCCGTATTCTCCGGAAGCCTTATAATCGGATATTCGTTTTCCGCGGCATCACGGGCTATTACCCGAGACCCGCCGGGGCCGTCGGCAACGACAGCATATACCCTTGCAGGGTCTCCCTCCCGCTTAGCCGATTTGAATACGTATGCTTTAAGTATAGCATATGCGGCACGAAGAGGCAGATCCTCCGCCGAGCACGATACAGCTATCAGCGATACTCTTTTGTTGTCAAGTCTTTCGAATATCGCAGCGTATCCGGCAGCGGAAAGGCTCGTGCCGGTCACTGTAACCTCCGGCGAACCGTCTTTCTTTTCTATCGCGGAAAGCGCCGCTCTTATTGCCGCACCCTCACTGCGTCCGGCGACCACGAGCACCGCATCGCTCGACTCTCTGATTGCGTCGGCCGTACCCCTGAGCTGTTCTGCAAGATTCACATCATTTTTCGCGATGGAATCGCGTATAGGCGTTGTCTTCCACAGTTCATCAAGCGCAGGCGAGCATGCTCTCGTTGCCTCATCGAGAGTCTGCGGATCGATCGTCTGCCTGCTTAAGGCTTCTATAAGCATATCTATTTCTCCTCCCGGCAGACATCTCGCCCGCCCCTCAGTCCGGTACCGGAATACCGTCGGTCACTTTACTTTCGTGCAAATTATCATATTATTATGATAATAAGTTCCTTATAAATAAACGCGGACAGGGGATAAAAATGGATTACGAGAACTTTGTTTTTTGTTCATGCACAAATATCCGAATGCTCCGGCTTCTACATGATCTTACACAGGCCGAGGTTGCCGGTATGATAGGTATGGGCCGTTCATCCTATTCCGCAGTTGAAACGGGAAAGCAGATTATGAGCTTTTATACCGCGTGCCGCATTTCGGAAATATATGATATCGACGTTTCGAGCCTGATATCTGAGGACCTGTTCGGACAAGCATCGAAACGACTGCGCTGACGTCTATTTTATATCGTCATAGCTGCTCGGCAGAGAAAACCACTCCTCGAGTGTTATCCAATCTCCGTTATTGTACAGCTTTTCGGCAAGCGCATCTCCCACGTATCTCAAATGCCACGGCTCATACTTATAGCCGGTAAAGGATTCCTTTCCTTTAGGGAACCTTATAATAAGTCCGTATCTGCGACAGTTTTCGTCTACCCATCTGCCTTCGGGCGTGTCTGCGAACTCGTCGGAGATGGAATTCAGATCAAAGCAAAGCCCGGACTGATGTTCGGAGTGACCCGGCCTTGCGGAATATGTGTCCGCAAGCGCCTGACCATCCTCCTCGCAGTACTGCATATATATTTTTTTCTGATAGTCGTACGGTCTGAAGCCGCTGTTATTCTCGAGCTCGAGCCCCAGCGTACATGCGTCCTTTGCCATAGCCCTGAACGCGCTCTCCGTTTCCGGCGTCAGTCCGCCTCCGAACGACGGGTCAAGCGGGTAGCTTTTGTTTACGATCAAAACGCCGTCCGCGTACCACGCACCGCCCCTCTTCACCGGCACAGTCATTATATCCTCGCTTTCAGTCCCTCATTGATGAAGTAATCTATATCTCCGTCCATCACCGCGCCAACATTGCCGACCTCCGCTCCCGTCCTGAGATCCTTGACGAGAGTATACGGCTGAAAAACGTAATTCCTTATCTGCGAGCCCCATGTTATCTGTGAGAAATCACCTTTAAGCTCGTCGAGGCTTTCCTTGTGCTCTCGTTCGGCCAGCTCTGTAAGTCTCGAAGCGAGTATCTTCATCGCGACGTCACGATTCTGATGCTGGCTCCGCTCGTTCTGACAGGTGACGACTATATTCGTCGGCAGGTGTGTTATACGGACCGCCGAGTCCGTCGTATTGACGTGCTGCCCTCCGGCTCCGGTCGAGCGGTATGTATCGATCTTGATATCTGCCGGATTTATTTCAATTGTAATATCGTCTTCTATCTCCGGCATCACCTCGACCGACGAAAACGATGTCTGGCGCTTTCCCGCGGCATTGAACGGACTTATCCTGACAAGCCTGTGTACGCCGTTTTCGCGGCGCAGATAACCGTAGGCGTTTTCTCCCTCTATTATCATCGTAACGCTCTTTATCCCCGCCTCCGTATCGTCCTGAAGATCGGTCACATCCACCTTGTAGCCTTTTTTCTCGGCCCAGCGCATATACATCCTCATAAGCATGCCCGCCCAGTCCATGGCATCGACACCGCCTGTCCCTGCATGCACCGCAAGTATCGCACTGTTATGATCGTACTTGCCGTCGAGCATTGTCTGAAGCCTGAATGTCTCCGCATCCTCGCGAAGCTTGCCGAACGTCCCGACTACTGTATCCGCCTCATCTTCATCGCCCAATTCCTCCGCTATCTCTATGAGATCCCTTATATCGGCAAATCCCTTTTCGAGGCGATCGTATTCGTCCACCGTGTTTTCGAGCGATTTACGCTTTTTGAGCAGACTCTGCGCCTTTTCCTGATCGTTCCAGAAATCAGGCGCCTCAGCCGCCTTCGACATTTCCGCTATCTGTTCCCTGAGACCTGCAAGGTCAAAGGGACTCACCTGCCTCATGTAGTTTAGCCTCGACTGCGGGCAGCTCCTGCCTTATCTCGTCAAGCTTCAACATATCATCACTTCCTTTCACTCTTAAAAAAACTATCTGTTATTACATTCCTGCTGTTATAGTTCCGTTATTATGTTTTCGATATCCCGAAAAGGCCGCAAGCCTTCAGCGGCCAACGTTACCGCACTCCTCCGGCACGCCCGCGACGTAATTGAACTCGCATACGGCCTTCTCCGGTTTTGCCGTCTGTAACTTTAGTACCGGCACGCGACGTAATGCGTCATACGGCACAAAGCGGCTTCGGAATTTGCGCCTGCCTTCTCGTGCTTCACTGTGCTTCGAAAGGATTGTCGACAAGTCCCATATCCTTCTTCATGCAACAGTTCTTATATTTTTTGCCGCTTCCGCACGGGCACGGATCGTTTCTCCCGACCTTAGGCCTGTCCCGCCTCACCGTTTCGGGCTTAGTCTGACGAGGCGGCACCTTTGCTCCCTGCTTCGGAATGCCCGCGGCCTGACCCGACTGTCTCCCTCTTTCACTTTGGAGCGTATCGTCGTCTCTGTATTCGGACTTTGATGCCGTACCTCCGGTAACTATCGCCTTGCGTTGCGTCCCCGTGTTTATAGTAACGCCGTAGCAATATCTGACTGTATCCTCCTGGATAGCCCCCATGAGCTGTTCCCACATTTCAAAACCTTCTTTGCCGTATTCGGCAGCCGGATCCTGCTGTCCGATAGCTCTAAGACCGATGCCGGACTTAAGCTGATCCATCGCGTCTATGTGGTCCATCCAAAGATTATCAACAACTCTGAGCAGCACCATGCGCTCTATCTCACGCATGCGCTCCGGGCCTATCTCCTGCTCCTTGATCTCATATATCCTGTCAAGCCTTAACTCCACATCCTCCGTCAGAGACTCCGCCGTCATGGTGCGAAGCTCATCGGGCGTATAGCTCGACTTTCCGTTATATAGCGGTATCAGCTTGTGTATATCCCTGTTCATTCCGGCGAAGTCCCATTCCTCAGGAAATTTACCCGCCATCGTTACAGGCTCTATGATCGTTTCAACCATGGTGTTTTTCATGTTCATTATATGCTCGCGAAGATCCTCACCGAAAAGAACTCTGCGCCTCTCCGAGTATATGATCTCCCTTTGCTTGTTCATGACGTTGTCGTATTGAAGAACATATTTTCTGATACCGAAGTTTTTGCCCTCGACCTTCTTCTGGGCATTTTCGATTGACCGCGAGAGCACTCTCGTCTCTATCGGTTCATCCTCCTCGACGCCGACTCTGCTGATTATCGCCTGTATGCGCTCTCCGCCGAAAAGCCTCATCAGATCGTCTTCAAGCGATATGAAAAACTGCGTATGCCCGGGGTCCCCCTGACGTCCGGAACGTCCGCGAAGCTGATTGTCTATACGCCTTGACTCATGACGCTCCGAGCCGAGTATGAACAATCCTCCGAGCGCGACGACCTCCTCATGCTCAGCTTGGCGCTCAGCCTTGAAGGTTTCCATGAGGACATTAAATTTTTCGCGCGCCCCGTTGAGCTCGGGATCATCGCTCTTGACAAAACTTGTGGCGAACGATATCTGCTCGTCCGTATAACCGAGCTTTCTCATCTCGCGCTTTGATTCGAATTCCGGGTTTCCTCCGAGTATAATATCGGTACCGCGGCCCGCCATGTTGGTGGCGATAGTTACCATTCCTCTGCGTCCCGCTTCGGCGACAATTTCGGCCTCCCTTTCATGCTGCTTGGCGTTCAGTACGTTGTGCTCAACCCCGCACTTCTTCAGCATATTGCTTATTAGCTCCGATTTTTCGATCGATATCGTACCGACCAGAACAGGCTGGCCTGTCTCATGTATCTCGACTATCCTGCGTACGAGAGCCTGAAACTTGCCCCTTCCCGTCGTATATACGGAATCGGGATCGTCTATTCTCGCGATCTCTTTGTTCGTCGGTATGACGACGACATCCATGTTGTAAATCTCGCGAAATTCTTCCTCCTCTGTCTTGGCGGTACCCGTCATGCCTGCGAGCTTGCCGTACATGCGGAAATAGTTCTGGAGCGTAATTGTGGCGAGCGTCTTGGATTCGGAACGCACAGCAACGTGTTCCTTCGCCTCGATAGCCTGATGCAGTCCGTTGCTGAAACGCCTTCCGAACATGAGACGCCCCGTAAATTCATCGACTATGATGATCTCACCGTCCTTGACGATATAATCGACATCACGCTCCATAATATTGTTCGCCTTGAGCGCCTGAAGCACGTGATGGTTTATCTCCATGTTCTCGGGATCACCGAAGTTCTCGACGCCGAAAAACTGCTCGGCCTTTCTGATGCCCGCGTCCGTAAGAGCTGCCTGCTTGTCTTTCTCGTCTATCGTAAAATCGCCGTCCGGCTCGGCATCCTTATCCTCCGGATCCGTAGTCGAACGTATAAGAGTTCGCACAAAGCGGTCCGATTTTTGGTAGAGATCGGTGGACTTGTCGCCTTTTCCTGAAATTATGAGCGGTGTTCTCGCTTCATCTATCAAAATAGAGTCGACCTCGTCTATTATCGCGTAATGCAGCGGTCTTTGCATGAGCTGCTCGCGATATATAACCATATTGTCCCTCAGATAATCAAAACCGAATTCGTTGTTCGTTCCGTATGTTATATCGCAGTTATACGCCTCTCTTCTCTTGGCACCCTCAACGCTGTGAATGACGCAGCCGACGGTCAGCCCGAGGAAGGTGTAGAGCTTGCCCATCCATTCAGCGTCGCGCTTTGCAAGGTAATCGTTTACCGTGACAACATGTACACCCTTGCCCTCGAGCGCGTTGAGGTAAACGGCCAGCGTTGCGACGAGCGTCTTACCTTCACCCGTTTTCATCTCGGCGATACGCCCCTGGTGCAGAACGATTCCGCCTATTATCTGAACTCTGAAATGCTTCATGCCGAGGCTTCTGACCGCCGCCTCGCGGCATACAGCAAACGCCTCCGGCAGCAGATCGTCGAGAGTCTCGCCGTCTGCGAGCCTCTGCTTGAATTCTGACGTCTTTGCCTTGAGCTCATCGTCCGACAGGCTCTGCATCTCGCCGTCGAGCGCTTCGACCTTATCGGCTGTCTTCTCAAGTTTTTTGACCTCCTTGGTGTTAAAGTCGCCAAAGATTTTTTCCATTATGCTCATTTGTTTTCCCCTTCTGCGTCATCATCAAAATTCTCGACTTTGATATTGATCTCCAACGCTTTGCGATCGTCAGCCTTTGTGACCCTCGCATGAAAGCACTTGTTTCCGACTCTGTAATCGAATTTATCTCCTGCATGAGGCAGCTTATCTAATTCTATCGCAGCCCAGCCGTTAACAGTGGTCGCGTCGATCTTCGGCTCCTCTCCGAAGTAATCGAACATCTTCTCTACGTTCGCCGACGCCAGAACCCTGTAACTGCCGTTCTGGAGCAAAGTTATCTCGCGCCCCGCGACGGTATCGCTCTCGTCGTATATCTCTCCTACAAGCTCCTCAATTATGTCCTCAGCCGTCACTATACCCTCAGTCCCGCCGTACTCGTCGACTACTATAGCCATGCGGCATTTGTTGTCCTGAAGCTTGCGCAGCAGATCGGCGACCCTCATAGAACCCGCCACATAAATCACGGGCTTCATCAGGTCCGCGACCGTCTTGTCGTTCTTGTATATGTAATTGTGGAAATCCTTTTGATTGAGAACCCCGAGTATCTTGTCGAGGTCGTCTTCATACACGGGAAGGCGTGAAAAGCCTGTCGTCCTGAACAGCTCGTATATCTCCTCTTCGGGCGTATCGACCTCTATCGCCTCAATATCAACGCGAGGCGTCAGTACATCCTGCGCCTCGAGCTCACGGAAGCCTATGGCGTTTTGCAGCAGCCTGTTCTGCGCTTCATCGATACCTCCCGATACGTACGCCTCGTCGACTATAGTAACGAGCTCATCCTCGGTGATCCCCCTTGTACTCTTTATTCTGAACAAAGCGGACAGCAGCTTCTTCCACTTGGCAAAAAGCCAGTTGACCGGCGTCAGAACTATCCTCAGCAGATTTATAAACGGCGCCGAGAATATGGCGAATTTTTCGGGATATTCCTTAGCAAGGCTCTTCGGCGTGATCTCGCCGAACATAAGCACGACAAGGGTCATCACCACCGTCGACAGGGTAGTTCCCTTTGCGCCGTACAGATCGACAAAAAGAACGGTCGCGATAGCCGTCATCGCGATATTGACGAGATTGTTGCCTACGAGGGTCGTAGAAAGCAGGTTGTCGTAGTCGCGCTCAAGGGTGAGCACTCGCTTCGCCTGCGGATCCCCCGCATCAGCCTTATTCTTGACCCTGATTCTGTTTAGCGATGTGAAAGCCGTTTCGGTCGCAGAGAAATATGCTGAGCCTATAAGCAGCAAAGCTATCTCTATGACCCGCGGCATGATACTGTGAGTATCCATTGTAACGCTGCTGATTTCCTTTCTTACGTGTCTCAGTGAAATATTTTATCATAAATATATGTAAAAATAAAGGAGACAGAGGGTTTCCCCATACTATGCATCGGAGGGGTTGCAGACACATCCGAACCGCTTTCTGTGTTATACTCCGGTTTCCGTATACTATAGCAGCGGAAGGGTTCCGTTCGCCGCGACGAAGGTTTCTCGTGCGCTGCAGGAGCTTCTCAAATACTGCAAGCTGCGTTTTTTATTACTCTCCCAAAGTTCTACGCAAAAGTTTTTCAAGTACAATCCATAACCTTTTGACCCTGACTGCATAACCTTGCCTGCATATATATTTACCTCATCGACGAGTAAATGTTTACAATGTGTTTACATTCCGCAGAATTCTATGTATAATACAATTAAGCGATGGTTTACGAATGTTCAAAAGGAGAACGTGCATGTCTACGAGGACGGAACTTCTGAAACTTTTAGATGAAAACTTCGGTTCCTTTGTTTCCGGTGAAAAAATAGGCCGTGAGCTCGGTATTTCGCGTGCCGCAATCAACAAAGCGGCCACGAGTCTGCGCAAGACAGGTTACAGGATCCTGAGCCGCCCGAGTCAGGGCTATCGCCTCATGGAAAAAGCCGATCTTCTTACCGAGGAATCCATCGGTTCACACGTCAAGTTCCCATGCAGGTTTAAGATTTTTGATACAATCGACTCGACGAACAGCTACGCCAAAACCATAGACGTCGACGATGAACCGATAGCCATAATCGCCAACGCTCAGACCGCGGGTCGCGGCAGACTCGGCCGCAAATTTGCTTCTCCGGCCGGTACCGGCGTATATATCAGCGTCGCATTCAGACCGCGTTTTGAGCTTGATAAGTCCGCGTTCATTACTATGGCGACCGCTATCGCCGTATGCCACGCTATCGACGAGGTGTGCGGTGTAAATCCTAAAATCAAATGGGTAAACGATATATTCTACAAAGGGCTTAAGGTCTGCGGCATTCTCACAGAGGCTCAGACCAACCTTGAAACAGGGCGCATAGACTCGCTTATAACAGGCATCGGTATAAATTGTTTTCCGGGCAGCTTCCCGCCGGAGCTTGACGGCATAGCCGGATCGATTTCCACGGATGCCGACTCCTTTTCCAGAAGTGCTCTTGCCGGAACCGTCATAAACAACGTACTCAAAATGCTATCCCTGTTTCCGGACACAAGCTTTCTCAAAGAATACAGGCGTCGCTGCTTCATAATCGGCAAAAACATAACAGTCAATCCGATTTCGGGCGGCCGCTCCGTAAGTGCGCGGGTGCTCGGTGTCGAAGACAACGGAGGCCTCGTTGTGGAATATATGGAAGGAATCCGCATGCGCGAGATTGATACGCTGACTACCGGCGAGGTGTCAATAAAAGAATAAGCCTTGCAGATGTATGAGCCGTTCGGACATATAAGTTCAGATATATAAGTCAGTTCGAATATATGAGCTTGCCGGTATGCGAACTTTCCCGAAATACCGCAATCAAGCCGCAATTAAAATGAAATCGCATGTGTCGCACGAAACCGCGTGGGTTCAGGTCGCGTCGTCGGGAATTTCTCTGCGACAAGCCTTTGTTTTCGGTTCTGCCGCATGCGACATTACTTCTTTTTGCCTCGTGTCGCATAAGTTTAAGTAACACAGGTTTAAGGCGCGGGTGTCCCGGGGTGTTCCGAAGAATGTCGGATATGTCAAACATATCGAACATGCCGAGTCTTATCTTCGCCTATGCTATAATTGTCTATGTTGTCTATGCTATTTTTGTTGTGGCGTCTTCGGCTCTTTATATATAACGAGCTTATCTCTCATGCATACGCGATAGTCCGAATTCGGCAATATCTGCGCATCACCGCGCCTCGCCATTACAATGCGCACGCCGAAGCCCTCCTGCACCTCGTGGGAACTCATGCCGATCCATTTACTGTCGATATCTATCGCCACCGTCTGCAGTATGATATCCGTCGGCTCCTCGGAATTTTGCATTTCCTGATATCTCTCAACAAAGCCTGCCGATATGATACCCGTAGGTATTGCAACAGCCCCGACGCCTAAAAAAGCTATTATGATACCCATGATCTGACCTACCGTCGTAACAGGGCTTATGTCGCCGTATCCCACAGTAAGCATGGTAGACATGCTCCACCAAATTCCGGAAAATGCGTTTTTGAACGCCTCCGGCTGGGCCTCGTGCTCGGCACTGTACATAAACAGTGATGATGCGAACATTAGAATCAATATGATGAAAACCGAGGACGCCAATTGTTTTTTCTTTGTGTAAAGTACGTCAAGTATGACATTGAACGAGTCAATCGAAGCGTTGACCCTGAAGAGCTGCAATATCCTCACGACTCTGAGCATCCTGAACATGACAAAACCTGACAGGAAAAAAAACGGAAGTATCGTAAGCAGCATAATAACACCGTTAGGAGATCTGATAAATGCAAAAGCTGCCTCTGCCCTGCCTTTTCCCGGGAACAAAAAATCGCTCGTCCATATTCTTAATGCGTACTCAGCTATGAACATTATGACTGTCACGTCCTCCGTCACTCTGAACAAAGTCATGAAACGCGACAACTCCTCGAAGGTTTCAAGAAAGGTCACCGTTATGTTGAGTATAATTGCGATTACAATGACGAAATCGCACGCACGGCTTATGACATCTCTCTTATTCCCGATCTGTATTATCTCAAATATTCTCTTTCGTTTTTTATAATTATCGCCTGTCATATGGAGAATTCTATCATATAGGAATTCCGTTATCAACGTAAAGCGGCCATTATCAAAGCGAACTTCTCTCAAGGCGGCCGCTCCCGATGGAAATCTTTTTCTAAGCGCCTGAGCCGCATCTATTGCACACCGAGTGCGAGCGGAGGCGGCATGGAACGGGTGAAGGCTCGCGCCGGCGGATTATCTAAATCACTTTTTGTCGTGGCTGTCCCGGATCCGGCTTTTTCATCTCAACCTTGTTCACAAGCTCCATGTGCTCAAAATCGCCCTCAAAGAAGCGCCTTACATTGCGTGCGGCATCGGCTTTGCCCTGTTCCGCCGCCTCACGTGAATAAAAGGCGATGTGAGGTGTAGTAATCACTTTCTTGTGATTTATAAGCGGATGTATGTCGGGA
This sequence comes from uncultured Clostridia bacterium, assembly GCA_938046095.1. GTDB lineage: Bacteria > Bacillota > Clostridia > Peptostreptococcales > Anaerovoracaceae > Eubacterium_B. The sequence goes on along the minus strand of CALIXS010000026.1, from coordinate 18,825 downwards.
TTAGGGTATTCATCCGTCAAAACGTCCAAAATCGCAAAATTAAGCTTCCCTGAATCAAGAGCATCTATCAAGTCGCTCTCGTCGACGAGCCCCCCGCGTGCGCTGTTGATAAATACGGCTCCGTCCTTCATTTTGGAAAAGCGTTCTTTATTGAACATCTTTGATGTCTGAGGATTCAGATTCAGTTGTATGCTCAGATAATCGGATCTTGCCATCAGTTCATCCTCCGACGACACCAATTCTACTCGGTATTTATCACCGAGCGACTGATCAATGTATGGATCATATGCAAGTATTTTACATCCGAACGGCTGAAGCCTTTCCGCTACGAGACGAGGAATATTCCCAAATCCGTAAAGGCCTACCGTTTCACACTCAAATCTGCGTATATCAAGGAAAAGATCCCAGCGCCATTCTTTGTCCTTTATTACGGCATCGTGAAAGTGGACGAACCTGCGGGAGGCGTTTAATATTGCGAGTGTAACGTAATCTGCAACCTCTTTGATACAATATGTGGCAATATGCGTGACCGGAAGTCCTATCACGGTTGCATAGTCGAGGTCTATATTGTTAAATCCGATCGACTTATATGCCGCCAGTTTCAAATTTGGAAGAGCATCCATCACGCGCGGAGTTATCTTCTCATAGCAGGCGATAACGGCGTCCGCATCTTTTGCGTTCGCGATGACATCGTCCTCGGAATAACACGGACGCTCGACAACCTCCGCGATCCCGTCCAGCACCTTCTGTTCAGTCGCAATTCCGCCTTCGTAAGGGAAAAGACGCACTACCTTAAACATGATCCACCTCTTTCTCGCTCAATACGATATTTCATTAAATGTATTAGATGTTTTCATGATATTCTTTTGCATGCAAAAAGTCAAGATTTTCGGTATTTATTGTATACATTATGAGCATCGCGCTCCGTTATTACATAAACTATGTAAATCTATAATTTCTCCGTTTGCATTGTATGATACACCAATATGAATTTATGCTTATAAACGGCTTATTTTCAATTACATATAGCAATCGATCAGCAATCGATACTTAACGTACCCGTAACGTTTATGCAGAAATGCATTTCAGCTTCAAAAGCATCGAACACGAATTTCAGGCGACAAAAAAAACAAATGTATTGCATACATATATGGCTGCCGCAAGGTTCAATAAATGGACCGGATTGACTGAACGCTAAAGTAACGGTTCCTGATCTGCTCCCGGAGCTCCCGGTATAACTAAGAAAAGCCCGGCATTCCGATTACGGCATAATCCCCGGGCTTAAGTCTTAACTATGAATATATGTCAATAGGGCAAGGAGGACGTTTGCGTAATGCACTCCGGCAGTGCCGCGATCAGACCGTTTTATCGGTATCCTTTGTCTTATGTCTCATAACGTATCCTTCGGCAACGTTAACGAGTCGGGAAGGATCAAAGCCTTTTGATACTCCCAGGAGTATTATATCCTTTGTGCTTGTGAGGTGGTTTTTCATGAACTCCTGCGCAAGCCTGCCGTTATGATGCTCTATCGCATTTATAATATCCATATGATCCTGTACGATCATTGAGGAATGGTTGCTGTAAAGAGAATAATAATTATACCGCCAGAACAGGTCGTAAACCTTTGAAAGCTCCGCTGCGAGGAGCCGGTTTCTCGACATAATGGCTATCCCGGTGTGAAAGTTTCTATCCTCGGCCAGAAATTCGACCGCATCTACGGTTTCTTTGCTCATCATCTCAGCCTGAATGTCCACGATTTCGTGAAGCCTCTGTATCTCCGTTCTCGATTCCCAGCCGTATGCCGCCCCGTTAGCAGCAAGCAGTTCAAGACATTCTCTAACCTTATATATGTTCATGAACTTCTCTATCGAGACATCCGCGACAATATTGGTTTTTGGACCCTTTTCTTCGATAAATCCCTCGGATATCAGCTGTGCGACCGCAGCGCGTATGGGGGTTCGGCTGATATCGAACATTTCACTGAGCTCCATCTCTCTAAGCGCCTTCCCCGGCTGGAATTCAAAACTCAGAATCCTCTCCTTGATGAGTCCATATGCGTAATCCGCTTTATTTTTTACGTCTTCTCCCATATATCGTCCCTTTCTTATCGCACACTTTGTACAGCTACCTGATTATACCATTTTTTCTGATACAATAAAAGCCGAAATCCCTGTTTAGTCCTCGGGATCTCGGCTTCCTGAGAAGATCCAGCTATTTAATCATTTTATCGCAGAACGCTTTGAGGGAAGTCATCGCCTCCCTTATGTTATCCATCGAGCTCGCGTAAGATACCCTTATGTAATCCTTCCACTGACTCCCGAAAACAGTTCCCGGAGAGAACGTAACACCCGTCGCCAAAAGAAACTGCTCGCAGAAATCGGCTCCGCTGAGTCCGGTTGCACTTATGTCTATAAAAACATAGAACGCTCCCTTCGGTTCTATGTAGCCGAGCTTGCCGTAGCTCTGCAAAAACTCCGCTATATACTCTTTGCGGCGCTGAAATTCCGCGCACATCTCCGCGACCTCCGGCATCTCGTTCGCATAAGCATATGCGGCTCCCGCCTGCGCAAATGCCGCAGGGCAGACCACCTCATGTCCGTGTACCGTTATACAATGCTGAACGAGCTCCTGCGGACCTGCTATAAAGCCGACTCTCCAGCCCGTCATCGAGAAAAGCTTTGATGTCGAATGTACGATGAGAGTTCTTTCCTTCATTCCCGGGAGCTGTGCAATGCTGACGTATTCGCCTTCAAATACATAGTGGTCGTAACATTCGTCCGAAATTACGATTAGGTCGTTTTTCTCGGCGAATTCGGCGATTTTAATTATTTCCTCTCTCGTCATCACATACCCTGTCGGGTTGTTCGGGGAGTTCAGTATGATCATCTTTGTTTTCGGCGTCAAGGCAGCTTCAAACTTATTCATATCATAAACGACCCTGCCGTTTTCGATAATAGGGACTTCAACCATTTTCCCTCCGGCAAAACGGATCATCTCGCGATACGAGCCGTAATAAGGGCTCGGAACGATTATCTCGTCGCCCGGGTCGAAAAAAGCACTCCAGATATCGTGCAGAGCCTCCGATGCTCCCACCGTAACGAGAATCTCTTCAAACGGCTTATATTCAAGTCCGAGCTGTCTCCTCAGATACGATGCCGCGGCGAGTCTGAGCTCATCCGTACCTCTGAGGTTAGTGTAAAATACGGCCCCGTTCTCAAGAGCCTTAATCGCAGCCGCTTTGACAGATGCGGGAGTATCGAAGTCGGGCCTTCCGATTTCCATATGGATGATTTTTTCGCCGTTTCTCTCCTTTTCGAGAGCCATAGCGTTTATCTCAAAAAGCCCCTTTTCCTTAGGACCATCGAACATTTTTGCTGAAGCCTGTCTTTTTGTTTTGCTCATAATGCATATCCTTTCTTATATTTTTTATACAAGTGTCAGAGAAAGTGCAGGAATAAACGTGGTCAGCAACAATACAATCACTATCGTCGCTATAAACGCCCATATCCATTTTACCACTTTTTCATACGGAAGATGCGCAACCGATGAACCGACGAACAGGTTTACGCCGTAAGGCGGTGTAATAAATCCGATTGCGAGGTTCATCGTCATGATTATACCAAAATGTACAGGATTTACGCCCAAAGCTGCGGCTACCGGAAGAAGTATCGGCGCAAGTATCGTACAGCTCGATATGTTGTCCATAAACATGCCCACTATGAGCAGGAACACATTTATCAGAAGAAGCACGAGAATCTTGTTGCTCGAAAGCCCGAGAACAAAATCAGAAATCGTTGCAGGCACCTGTTCGAGCGTCATGACGTACGAGAAACTCGTGGACATGCCGACTATGAATGATGTTGCGCCGGATATGATCACCGTATCTTTCATACATTCAACAAATTCTTTCCAGCGTATTTCTTTATAAACAAACGTCCCGATAATAAATGTGTACACGCATGATACGGCGGCCGCCTCCGTAGGCGTGAAATATCCGCTGTATATACCTCCGAGGATGATCGCAGGTGACAAAATGGCCCAAAATGCCTTTACAAATGACTTACCGAGGGCGCCAAAGTCGAATCTTCTCCCGTTGCCCTTCCAGCCGTGTTTTTTGCATACCATCCAATTATATATACAAAGCGCAACACCCATCAAGATTCCCGGCAAAATACCCGCCTTGAACAGATCCCCTATTGATGTGTTTGTAGCGACGCCGTATATTACGAACGGAATGGACGGAGGTATTATAACTCCGATAGTCCCGGCAGCAGCCGAAAGAGCCGTCGCATAACCCTTGTCGTAGCCCTTATCCTCCATCTCGGGGATCATAAACGCCCCGATCGCGGAGACGGTTGCCGGACCCGACCCCGAGATAGCCGCAAAGAACATTGCCGTTACCGTCGTTATGGCTCCGAGCCCGCCCGTGAAAAAGCCTACTATATTATCGGCAAGATCGAGCAGCCGCTTGGATATTCCGCCGTACCTCATAAAGTTGCCCGCGAGCATAAAGAACGGAATTGCCATAAGCGAGAAGCTGTCTATTCCGGCAAACGCATTCTGGGCAATCATCACAGGATCGATATTGGTAGCGAAAATCAGACAGATCAGAGTACCGAGCCCCATAGCTATGCCTATAGGAATGCTTACAGCGGCAAATACCACTAAGCATATAAAAAGTATCGCCAGCATTTATGCCACCTCCCCTTCCTTCGCCGAGAGCTTCCCTTCAGCACCGTCACCGTTTTTCCCGGTCTTAAGCGTCAGAACCATTTTCTGAATAAGGCGTATCGTCATCAGGCCGCCTCCTACGGGTACCGAAGCATACGGAATTGTCATAGGGATCTGCATGGCTGATGATACCTGATTCATATCGGCAATTTTGTTTACGAGAACAAAACCCTCTGCCGTAAGCCAAAGTGAAAACACCAGCCATATAGTCAGCACAACGATGTCAAACCTCTTGCGCGGCGCGCCTTTAAGCTTGCCGATTATCGCCGTAATCCTTATATGGGCATCTTCTCTGACAGCGTATGCCGCGCCGATCCATACCTGATAAAGCATTATATATCTCGCGAGTTCCTCAGCCCATACGAGTGAGCGACCGAACCACCTTAGAACTACCTGAACAAAAATTATGAGCGTCATTGCAATCAGGGAGATAATAAGAACCCACTTTTCAAGGTTTTCCTCAACCTTTTTAAATCCGTTCACCTTGCCACCTCCTACTCAAAGTCGTCATTGTGCATCATGGCCTTATCGATGAGCTCCTGTGAACCGCCGTACTGCTCTATATAAAGCTGATAAACATTCGATGCGGCATCTCTAAAAACAGCCTTTTGTTCCGGCGTAACCTCGACGACGTTCATGCCTTCATCGCGGGCCGTCTGTATAAACTCTTCATTCTGATCCCAAACCATCTCCGTTAGGTTTTTGACGCAATGCTCGCTCGCCTCGTCAAACAGCTTCTTATCCTCGCCTTTCAGGCTTTCGTAAAAATCCTTGTTGAACACGAGCGTACCGGCAGAGTAAAAATGCCCGGTAAGAGAAAGTGTATTTTGTACCTCGAAAAACCTCGATGACATTGATACGATTATAGGGTTTTCCTGTGCGTCGACAGCCCCCTGCTGCAGAGCCGTAAAGAGTTCCGAGAACGCCATCGGTGTCGGATTTGCCCCCCATGCCTTGAAGCTTGCGACGTGTATAGGGTTTTCCATCGTCCTGATAGAAAGCCCTTTCAGGTCATCCGGCGATGTGACGGGGAGGTCGTTTGATGTGATATACCGAAAACCGGATTCCGTCCACCCCATAGAATGCAGTCCCATATCATCAAGTATCGGGTTAAGCTCGTCTCCAAGCTCTCCGTTAAGAGCAGCCATCGCCGATGCGCCCGACTGGTATACAAACGGCAGATCGCTCACCATAAATCTCGTATCAAACCCGGACAGTATGGCATTAGGCGGAAGGCACCCCTGGATATAGCCGAGAATAGCGCTTTCAACCTCCTGTCTGTCGCCTCCGAGCGATGAATTAGGATAAATTCTGACATCAAACCTGCCGTTCGACGATTCCTCAAGCTCCTTCTCAAATTGAGCCAAAGCTTCATGTATCGGGTTGTTTTCAGCCGTAGTATGACCGATCCTGACAACGATGACATCGGCATTTGAGACATCCTTATTTGCATGCATTTTATAAAAAATACCGATATTTGCCAAAATGACCAGCGACAATACAAGAGCCAACACACCCTTAGATTTGCTATCCAATTTTCTCTCCTCCTTCTCAAGTAATATCACCCATTTCCGTCCTTGTATTACGGTTCATAATATATTAAATAATATTTCGTAATACTTATCCTCACTATATTACTCGCAGATGCCGTTGTCAACGAATTTTTCATTTTTTGTATACACATCTTTATATTTTTACATTTTTCAGCATACAAATAGCACCATATTCACCTTGTTTTTGTGCGAAGTGCCTTTTAGAAGCTTTTTTTGTATTCATGCATCAATCGTTTCAAACAAAGCTTCGGCGCAGCAAATCATTATAAATCACCGCATAAACAGCAAAACCCGCTGTTCAGCCAACATGAACAGCGGGTTCATTAAAAATCGATACTATTTTGTATACGTACAGGAATGTCAGTCGAGCATACTGCGTATCGCCTCGTAGGAAATATTCGGTACGTTGCGGAAGGTCTGCTTCATATCCACACGCTCTGTAAGCATGTGCCCGTCACGACCGAAAGTACCGATGTTTACCACGGGAACGTTGATTTCGAGAATTTTATCAACGTCATGAAAATATTTGACCTTCCATGACGGCATGTTTTCGGCTACAGCATCGAACGACTCTCTCGTATCACAAAGGGCCATGAAGCTCGAGTCCGAAATATAAGGGTAAAACATCCTCGTTTTGATTTCACGTTCAGCCTCAGGCCTGACCTTTTTCACGGCGCTTTCCACCGCATCGAGCAAAATCTTTTCTTTAGGTGTTTTCCCCGTCATTTCAATACGCGCACTGAATACCGACCCGAAGAAAAGAACGAGCGCCGGCGATTTGTCCTCGTACCACTTCCATACCTCTTCACACACCGCGAGTGAAAAGAACCTGAGATCCATCGCCGGATCCTTCATCTGAAGGTCAGCGGCGAATTCGGAAATAGCGTCTCTGAACGGCTGCCCGTGTTTTGCCGCCGCCTCATCGTAGAATTCCTTCCACGTGTAAACTCTTGTCCTCCACGGAAGCTCTGTATAAGCGACGCCGCTGAGCTTGCAATATTTTCTGTACTGCTCGTTCAGGTAGCCGATCGATTCGTCGAAGGCTCTGATTCCGATCTGCTTACACTTTTCGAGAACCGTATCGGGACTCATACCGTGCGTAAAAAAATTGTAGTAGGCGAATGCGGTAAGCGCGGTCTGCACAGTATATCCGACCTTTGTATCCGTCTGCTTGAGAGATATCGGCGGTATTGTCACCTCTCCCTGCGCAATGTCGCAAAGCTCTGTATTGACCGTCATCCCTCTCGTCACATTTGCTATCAGAAAGTTCGGGTCGAACGCGTTGAAGGCCGAACCGACGTGTGATTCCTTGCCGAAAGCCGCAAAGCACGGCAGGAGCTTTCCGATACTTCCGTAGTATATATACCTGTTTTCGTCACCCGGCATATAATTTGTCGAATAGTCGGCATTGATGCAGGCGATGTATTCGAAGCCCTCTTTCTTTTTGAGTTCGAGCAGATAATCCACTCCTGTTATAATGCCGTGCGAGTTGTCCTCCTCGTCACACTCCGCGATCTGTACGAGGTTCCCGTTCAGCTCCTCCGGATGCTCCGAAAAATATTTCATCAGATACATGTGACCTGCAACGCCCGACTTCATATCGAGAGCGCCGCGACCAAACATGAATTCACCGGATTCTATATCGGCAAGCACGTCAGGCGGGAGCTCGAACGTCTCCTTCAGCTTCTCCGGCAGCTCCTCCGCTCTGAACGCATACTCCTTGATAGTGCCGAAATCCTCCACCCCGACCGTATCGATGTGTCCTATCAGAATGACCGTCCTGTTCGAGCCGCCCTTGGTCCCTTTGACGTACGCGAGCGTTGAATGACGTTCCACAAAATCGTCCTTGGTCTGATAGCGGATAACCTGTTCAGGATGCTCTTTGAAATACGGCAAAGCTCTGAAATAGTTCTCCACATACTTTGCGACTTCGGTTTCCCCGCCCGGTTCTTTGTTGACGCTCGGGATTGCTACCATCTCCGAAGTCAGCCTCTTCACTTCATCAAAACAATCAAGTTTCATTTGTTCCTCCTTCCGATTTGTCGCCCGGCGAGCCGCATCTCAAGAACCCCGTTATGAACCCCGTCATAATGTATTCAATATCGGCAATGCGGTTTCACACTGTGCGACGACCTTCACTGGCCGGAACAATATCGGCAATCGAGGTGCTGATATTCATTCCGGGCGGATGCTTTTTTTACATTATATCATCGAAGTAATAGTATGCAATCTCTTTATAGATAACAAACCCGCCGCATCGATTTTTATAAGTCAATTTCATATACTCTTGACGTATCTCCCGGCACTGAATATAATTAGCATAAATTAAAATTGTATCCAATCTTTAATCTGATAGGAGGATCGAAGAATGTACAATGTAGTGCGCTTATTCAGTTATGATGACGGTTTGACCGTGGAAAATCAAACGCTTACGGATGAGTACAATATCACCGAACACGTCTGTTCCACGGAGGAGGAGATTATTGAAAGCTGCGGTGATGCGGATGCCGTCATCGGCATTTTCGAGCCTCTCACAGCAAGAGTCATAAACTCCCTGCCTAAGCTGAAGCTTATTGCATGCAAAAGCATGGGCTGGAACTACGTCGATCTCGACGCTTGCAGAGCACGGGGAATTTCCGTCACGCACCTGACCGATACCTTTGTTGATGACGTTGCGGACTATGTTATAGCCTGCGTTTACGCTCACAACAAGCGCCTCTTCTACTTCGACCGCAGTGTAAGGTACGATAAAAAATGGGATTACATGATATGCCCCGATATGCACAGACTAAAGTGCGAAACTCTCGGCCTTTTCGGCTTCGGACGTATAGCACGCGCAGTTGCAGACAAGCTGTCGGGTACCGGTATGCGAATTCTCTCTTACGACCCTTTTGTTGAACAGTCCGCTGCGGATCCCTATGACGTTCAGATGGTTGATGCGAAAACTCTGTTCAGAAGCTCCGATTATATAAGCCTGCACATGCCTCTCGTAGAGGGGACTGCAAAGGTCGTCAACAAAGCGCTCTTCGACGAGATCCCAGGGCATCTCGTATTTATCAACTCCGCCCGCGGCGGTGTCGTCGACGAAGAGGCCATGATTGAAGCGATAGACAACGGAAAAATCTCTTTTACGTATCTCGACGTTCTGACCGATGAATACCCCGATCTCAATACACATCCTCTCGCCAACAGATTTAATGTCATACTGACACCGCACATCGCCTTTTATTCGAAAGAGTCGGGCAATGGCGGCAGAAAGCAGGCATGCGAGGATATCATGAACTTTTTTTCCGGAAAATACGGCAAATGTAATTTCGTACCCGGCGGAAACAATACGGGTAAACAGCCGGGTACGTTTTGACCGTTTCGTCTGATCATTTCAGATCTGTCAGTTCACATCGTTTCTTGCAAGTATGGCGGCAGGGGTCTTTCGCAGCGTCGTAAATACGGGCAGCAGGCCCGCAATAAGGTTAAACACGAACACAAGCCCGAAGCATGCAGCAAACACCATCGGCGTTATACGGTAAGTGCCCGCCAGATAGCTGACGCTATGCGTTATCTGATAGAGCAGGTAAGCCATTACGGCCATCCCCGGCAGCGATGTAAGAAGGCTTATCGCAACGACCTCGCCGGCGAACATCCGGTAAACATCTCCCTTCTTAAGGCCAATTGCGCGCAGTACGCCGACCTCCTTTATGCGGGAGAGGAATGACGCCCTGAGCATCAGGTATATTTCGATGAGCGAAATGACTATAATTATTGCGGCCACAAGGATCGTGCGGGCGATATCTTTGCTTGTCCGGAGTTTATATTCATCACGGTTTTTGGCATACAAATCGGTCACCATGACGGTTCCCCCCGCACTTGCGGCCTCCTTTACCTCCTGCTTGACGTCGGCGCTTGCCGGCGCAAGTGTAAGGTTTTCGAACGCTCCTATCGAATTTATGAAATGAGTGTTATCCGTAACGTATAGACCTTCCCCTCCCAGGGCATCATGATAATATCCGCTGACCTTCAGATTATTGCCCGCGACCTTTACATTTATCGTCTTGCCGATGCCGACCTCGTCCTTCAGGCTTTCCGGCACGAGAACCTCGTAATCCTCGTCAGGCGCTTCGCCCTTGACAACTGTAAGATTGCCCGCCGCGGCGTAAGCGCTGTACGGAACTATCTTATCGAGCTCAACCGGCTTAGGGCCTGCGAGAGCAAAGGATACGTCCTCCTGCGAGTTCATGGCGATGGAAGTGAGCATCGACGGATCCGCGTAGATACAAGGTTCTTCACGATCTGTCACCCCTACGATTGTAAAATCGGCAAGCGTATTTATCCTGACCGTCCTTCCGAGATAATCACTGTCGTCCGTCATTGCGAGTTCTACGCCGTAGGTGCTCTTTTTTACATCTTTGAGAGCCAGTCTGTCCACAAGTATTTCCTGCGGGTTCTGCGGCATGCGCCCGCACACGAGGTCGCCTTCGGTGACGCCGCCGTAAGACGAAAGCGAGCCCTCGAGCGACGAAATATAGTTTGCCGCCTGTATATAATCATTCATCGGCATGGCAAAGATCACGTTTGAATCGCCGGGCAGAACATAGGCAACATTTTCCACCGATGCATACTGTGAATAAATCGTCGGTGTAAGCTTTCCGCATGATACATGAAGATAGTTTTTGTCGCTCTTCGTAAAATCCTTATCGGTTATGTGCATTTTGCCGGCGACATTTGCCCCTGCGTAAACGACAAACACAGATGCCAGAACAAAACCGACGAGAAGTATTTTTTTGAGCTTGCTGTAACGATGCACCTTTTTGAAGCCCGAGACTAACGAAGACAAAGGGCCGTATATCGGACGGTAGCGTCTTTTCCGGGGAACCGCCCCCGTCTCGCCTGCGTCAATATCGGCATTGTTGTAATATGAGTCGTAATCGAATTTATATTGCTCGTAAACATCCTTTGTCAATCCCTTATAGTGGCCGTCTTCTATTTCGATACCTTCCGCACCCTTTTCGAGCATCCCTCCGGTATCTATATACAGATTATTATTTCGTATAACTATGTTAATTCTCGGTGGCTTATCCGGCTTGTCCGAGTACAGACGAACATCAAAACCGCTCGGTGACAGGTCCGCCTGGTACGGCATATCACCGAGGTATATTTTCGTATCTATCCTGTAATCGAGGGAACCCTCGTGCTCGTTGAGGCGGTCTCCCACGATCCTTCCATCGACTATTTCTATTATCCTGTCGGCGTAGAACTCCGCAAGTTCACGCTCGTGCGTGACAAGTATGACGAGCTTTTCTTTGGATATCGCCTTTATGATATTCATAACCTCAATCGTGTTTACGGAGTCGAGGTTTCCCGTAGGCTCATCGGCTATGATTATTCTCGGATTTTTGACTATCGCTCTTGCGATGCCGACTCTCTGACGCTCACCTCCCGAAAGCATCTTTACAGGGCGGTTGCGATAGCGCGATATGCCCACGCGTTCGAGAATGTACATGACGCGCCGCTCAATTGCGGCTTTGTTTCTGAAGCCTGTCATCCTGAGTACGAGAGCAACATTCTCGTAAACCGTCGCATCCTCAATCAGATTATAATTCTGAAATATATAACCTATCACTGCATTTCTTATCTCGTCACGCCTGCCGCTTGTGCGGCGCGTGAGGCGCTCGCCGTCGATGAATATATCGCCCGAATCCACTTTGTCAAGCCCGCCTATGGCGTTGAGCAGCGTCGTCTTGCCGCAGCCCGAATTGCCGAGGAACGTTACAAGTCCTGTATCGCCGAGCTCGATGCTCGTATTGTCGATAGCGTGTATGGCATTTTGTTTATGTCTATTAAAGGTTTTTTTGACACCTGTCAGCTTTATCATCCGTCACACCTCCTCCCTATACGCGTTCATTGCAGTTTTTCTGAACATCTGCGACGAATACCTCACCGCGAGCAGTACCGTAAGAAACAGTATTACCGCATACAGTATTATATAATCCTTGCCTTCCACATACTGCACGAGATTCTCGATCCAGCCGATGCTGCTAAGCGTTCCGTCCTTTACTTTAAACAGATATACCGAGACTGCCGCGAAAGCTATGTGAAATACCGTAAGCATATCGACGAGCAAAAGCTTTGAACAACCGCCGCGGCTTCCTCCCAACATTCTTACCGTAGAGAAGTACACATTCTGTGACTTGAAAATCAGTTTGATTATAAAATAGCTGACAAAAAAGAGCACTGCCAGAAGCACTACAAGCACAACAGTGCGTATCGCGTTAAGTACTCCCTTAAGCTCCACGCTGTTCATCATCGATGCGTCATGAACATAAAGAGCCTTGTATCCCGCATCTTTTATCTCCTTTATAGTAGTTTCACGGAAAATCGTATTTTCCATCATTACGGATATCTGATACTTCTCGGAGGTCGCATAGAACGCGCGGATATCCTCGGGATTCATATATATGCCCTTTGTCATATCGTCGTATTTGAGGTCGAGCAGTTTCTGCGAATTGGAAGCGGTGTATACGGCATCTACCGTAAAATCGTTAGTTTTGCTGAAATAGAGGTTTTTCGTCCCGACCGTAAGCGGCTTCCCCTTCGCTTTGCTGTCCTTGTACAGAGCGGCGATATTCTCCGGGATCATGACCGTCCCCTTATCTACGTACTGAGATCCTATAAACGGATACGTCGTCCCGCTCCCTGCATTAACGATGTTCACCGCGTCGCTGTTTACCGTCAGCGTATGAGAGGTACGCACACATGTTACCTGCGCATTGAGCATATTGACAGCTTCGTCTCCTACGCACAGCGTGGCGTCGGAAAATATCATTTGCATCGCCTTCTCTTCTTCCTCTTTTTCCGTATAATATCCGTAGCCGACTACGGTCAGACTGTCATCGCAGCCCTGCGCAACAGGCGCGCCGAGCTCTCTTGTCGTAACGTAAAGCGATCTGCCGATATAGCTGCTGAGATATTCTCCGTCCCATTTGCCTCTGCTAAAGAGTAAAAATGTTTCGTTAGCGTTTTCCGGAAGGCGCCCTTCTTCGATTCTGTCTTCTAATCCGTCGAGCGATTTGACATTACACTGAAGATATATGTATTCTTCATCTGACCCGCTCTGCCAGAGAGTTTCGAGCTGTGCCTGTGTTTTGTTCGATATGTTGAACATCGCATCGAGCATCGGATCATCTCTGACGATTGAGCTGACGTTCGAAATCGCATTCAGCCTGTCGTAATCCTCCTGTGAAAAGGCCGCCTTATCCGGCTTGGTAACGATAATCCTGCGCGGGTCGGTATTTGAAAACGTCGTGCTGTAACTGATGTCCGAAACCGCCAGTTTCATATTCTGAAACGACGAATACGACGAAAATGTGCCCGTGCAAAGAAACAAAAATACGACGAGAAGCAGAAGGAACTTTACCGGCAGGCTGAACGTATTTCTTACGCCTAAGCGCAGCGTGCTCCCCGCAGTCAGGTTATCGTGCCTCGCCTCCTCGGGCTTGACGTGCTCTTCTCCGGAAACAGTTTCCTCTTCGCGCTCAAAGCGCTTGTCCTCTATGACTCTGCCGTCGCGCATTGTGATCCTGCGCGTAACGAGATCCTCCACCTGCTCGTAGTTATGCGTAACTATTATGATGAGCTTTTCGTCGGAGAGCGACGCGAGCAGTTCTATTATTTCCCTCGCAGATTCAACGTCGAGGTTCCCCGTCGGCTCATCTGCAACTATGATCGGCGTTTCCTTTGCAAGAGCCCGGGCGATTGCGACCCTTTGCTTCTGGCCGCCGGAGAGCTTGGACGCCTTTGTTTTTCTGTATCTCTCGAGACCGACCTTTCTTATAATGTCTTCCACTCTCTCCCTGACCTCGCCGCGACTGTATCCGGCGAGCAGCAGTACGAGCTCGACGTTTTGATAGACTGTGTAATTGTTGATGAGATTAAAGGTCTGAAAGATGCTGCCGATATAACGCTTGCGATATTCCTCCATATCGTCGGAGCTGTAGCCGCTCGTCGGCAGACCCTGAATGTACATCTCGCCCTCTTCGTAAGAGTCGAGACCTGAAATGACGTTAAGCAGTGTGGATTTGCCGCTGCCGGACTCACCCGTTATTGCCACGAATTCGCCTATCCTGAACCCAAGCGAAACCTTGCTGAACCCGCTCGTAACTACGCCGTTTTGCGAGTAAAACTTAGAAACTCTGTCAAGTTTTAGCATTACATTCCTCCTTGTTGTAATCAAATTCTACCAAACACCGCCGCAGCTGTCTATGATATCACCGTTGTTTTAAGGTAAATTGCCGTGATTCGTAAGAAACGTAAGAATTGTATCGACTACCCAATAGTGATATAATTTCAATGTATTTGTAAGGAGGAGACCCCGTTATGCACGAAAAGACCTACACAAGTCCGCTCTCAGAGCGTTATCCGAGCGCGGAGATGAAATATCTTTTTTCGCCCGAGATGAAGTTCAGAACATGGAGACGCCTTTGGATAGCTCTCGCCGAAGCCGAAAGGGAGCTGGGTCTTGATATATCGCAGGAACAGATAGACGAACTCAAATCTCACGCCGATGACATCAACTATGACGTCGCCCGCCAGAGAGAGAAGGAAGTCCGCCATGACGTAATGAGCCACGTTTATGCTTACGGCATACAGTGTCCGAACGCCGGAGGCATAATACATTTAGGCGCGACGAGCTGTTATGTCGGCGACAATACCGACCTCATAATAATGCGTGAGGGGCTTAAACTCCTGCGCGTCAAGCTGATAAACACCATCGGAAAGCTTGCCGCGTTTGCAGAAAAGTACAAAGATCTGCCTATGCTCGCATATACACATTACCAGCCTGCACAGCCGACTACACTCGGCAAGCGGGCGACGCTTTGGCTGAACGATCTCGTAACGGACCTCGACGATCTCGACTACGTCCTGGGTTCACTCAAGCTTCTCGGCTCCAAGGGAACGACCGGTACGCAGGCTTCCTTTCTCGAGCTCTTTGACGGCGACCACGCCAAATGCCGCAAACTCGATCAGTTCATAGCCGAAAAGATGGGCTTTAACGCGTGCTATCCCGTATCCGGTCAGACTTATTCGCGCAAAGTGGACAGCCGTGTGCTTAACGTCCTCGCCGGGATTGCTCAATCGGCGCACAAATTCAGCAATGATATAAGGCTTCTGCAGCACGCCAAAGAAGTTGAGGAACCGTTCGAGAAAAACCAGATAGGTTCCTCGGCGATGGCGTATAAACGCAATCCGATGCGTTCGGAACGTATGGCAAGCCTTGCCAACTACGTCATAAGCGATGCGATGAATCCGCAGATAACGGCTGCAACACAATGGTTCGAGCGCACGCTCGACGATTCCGCAAACAAAAGGATCTCGGTCAGCGAGGCTTTCCTGGCCACTGACAGCATCCTCGAATTATATATAAACGTTTCGGAGGGACTCGTCGTCTACCCGAAGGTCATAGCCGCGCACCTCATGGCGGAGCTTCCGTTCATGGCGACCGAAAATATCATGATGGATGCCGTCAAGGCGGGCGGGGACAGACAGGCGCTCCATGAACGGATTCGCATCCATTCCATGGATGCGGCAAAAGCAGTCAAAGAGGAAGGCCTGCCTAACGATCTTATATGCCGCATCGCATCCGACCCGCTCTTTGGCGTAACAAAAGAGGCTTTACAGAAGGTCTTGAAACCTGAAAATTACGTGGGTCGCGCTCCTCAGCAGACTCAGGAGTTCCTTGACGGGGTCATAAAGCCCATACTTGACTCCAATGCCGATGATCTCGGTATTGAAACGGAGATTAACATATAATAAGGAGGCATCTTTATGATTACAGCAGTAGTAGGTGCTAATTGGGGCGATGAAGGCAAGGGCAAGATAACCGATATGCTCGCCGAATCGAGCGATATTGTCGTCAGATTCCAGGGAGGCGGCAACGCCGGTCACACGATCAAAAACAATTACGGCAAATTTGCGCTTCACGTACTGCCGTCCGGTTCCTTTTACTCCCACATAACCAACGTCATCGGAAACGGTACGGCTCTAAATATCCCGAAGCTCAAGGAAGAACTGGATGAACTGACGGCAGGCGGCGTCCCCTCCCCCGATCTTAAGGTGTCGGATCGGGCGCACATAGTCATGCCGTACCATATCCTGCTCGATAAATATGAGGAGGAACGCCTCGGAGGCTGCTCCTTCGGATCTACACAATCAGGTATAGCCCCGTGCTATTCCGACAAATACGCCAAGATAGGCTTCAGGACAGGCGAACTGTTTCTGGAAGATACCATACTCCTCGCCAAGCTTAAAAACGTATGCAAGATCAAAAACTGCCTGCTGAATGAGCTTTATCACAAGCCCCTTCTCGATCCCGGCGAACTTCTCGAAGTACTTCATGAATACCGCGATACTGTCGCTCCTTACATATGTGACACCGGCAGATTCCTTCGCGAGTCCCTTGCGGAAGGCAGGGACATTCTGCTCGAGGGTCAGTTAGGCGCGATGAAGGACACCGACCACGGTATATATCCTATGGTGACATCCTCCTCAACGCTTGCCGGCTTCGGTGCAATCGGCGCAGGACTTGCCCCTTACGAGATAAAGAGGATCGTAACGGTGGTGAAGGCTTATTCTTCTGCAGTGGGAGCGGGAGCGTTCGTCTCCGAAATATTCGGTGATGAAGCGGATGAGCTCAGAAAGCGGGGCGGCGACGGCGGCGAATATGGCGCCACGACAGGGCGCCCCCGCAGAGTCGGCTGGTTCGATGCTGTTGCCACACGCTACGGATGCCAGGTACAGGGAACGACTGAAGCAGCACTCACTGTCCTCGATCCGCTCGGCTACCTCGATGAAATTCCGATCGTCACCGCTTACGAGCTCGACGGCAGAGAAATCCGTGACCTCCCTTACCCCGAAGCGCTCGACCGCTGCAAGCCGGTCATCCGAAAGCTGCCGGGCTGGAAATGCGACATAACCGGTATCCGCGAATTTTCCGAGCTTCCTGAAGAAGCGCAGAACTATGTAAATGAAATCGAAAGCCTCATAGGCTTCCCGATAACCATCGTAACAAACGGCCCCGCAAGGGAGGACGTCATTCACCGGGCATCAAAGCTCTGAAAAAACATATTACCCATGCCATACCGCCGGTGTCGCCGGCTCAGACGGTGCCGTGCCGCCGGCGCGACCGTCACGCGTGCCACACAACGAACACATAAAGCAGTCTAAGGGAAATAACAGGTTCAAAGAAAAATAAGTTTAAGAAAACAGCAAGTTCAAAGAAAGAAGGTTAATATCATGTACAAGGAAGCGATCAGGCCTGCATGGGTCGAGGTCAATCTCGGCAATTTCGATTACAACATCAAACAGATCAAGGCAAAAGCTCAGGGTCGCGATCTTATAGGCGTCATCAAGGCCGATGCTTACGGACATGGTTCCGTCAGATGCGCGGAGGTTCTCCGTTCCAACGGCGTCAGCAAATTTGCCGTTGCAACACTTCAGGAGGCCATAACTCTGAGAAACGCCGGTGCAGACGAAGAGATCATCTGCCTCGGCCTTACTCCCGACATGTACGCCGACACTCTTATAGACTACGATGTCACCCCTGTCGTCTGTTCCTCGGATAACGCCGAAGCTATCAGTGACGCAGCGGCGGTCAAAGGGAAAATCGTATCCGCGCTCATCGCCGTCGACACCGGAATGGGCCGCATCGGCTACCTCGCAGATGATATTGAAACGGCTGTCATGGACGTCCGCAAAATCGCATCGCTTCCCAACCTGAAAATCAGAGGACTCTTCTCGCATATGTCCACGGCCGATGCCGCCGACAAATCATATTCGCACGATCAGGAAGCAAAATTCAACACATTCTACGAAGCCCTGACAAAAGCCGGCATAAAGTTCCCGATCCGCACGCTCGCCAATAGCGCATCAATCATGGAACTGCCGTCCATACTATTTGACGAGGTGCGTCCCGGCATAATCCAATATGGTCTTTATCCGTCTCATGAGGTAGACCCGGCACAGCTTTCGCTTAAGCCGGTCATGTCGGTCAAAGCCAACATTGTACACCTCAAGGATGTTCCCGAAAACTTTTCGGTCGGCTACGGTCGCAGATATATTTCCGACAAGCCGTCCCGCATCGCTACGCTCGGTCTGGGATACGCCGACGGCTACCCTCGGCCTTATTCTTCCGCTGCAAAGGTCATCGTAAACGGTGTCGTCTGCCCTGTGGCCGGAAACATCTGCATGGATCAGTTCATGGTCGATGTATCCGAAGTCCCTAACGTCAAATTAGGTGACGAAGTCATAATCATGGGCTCCGACGGAGTCAGCAGCATCACAGCCGACGACATAGCCGACGCTACCGGCACGATCAACTACGAAATATGCTGCGCCTTCGGACAGAGACTCCCTAAGGTTTACATTAAATAAAACAGGCTGCCGGCGTCTCTCACCGATTTCGCCGGAATATCCCGCACTGCTTACCGATCCGGCCCTCACGGAGCCGTTTTCATGAGCAGCACCCACAAAGTAGTCATTTTTGGTGAGC
>CALIXS010000025.1 GCA_938046095.1 uncultured Clostridia bacterium | reverse complement strand
GCTCGAACCGTCGACCTCCAGCGTGACAGGCTGGCATTCTAACCAACTGAACTACTTGGCCGCATGCATGTGCCGGCAGGCGTTGCGGAGCATAAGCTGTAATCTCCCGTCCGTAAGACCGGCGCTCACGCGGCTTATCCGAACGGCTCTGACAGCTATCCGTAAGGCTGACGCACTTATAGAGTTTAAGCTATGAGACCCCGTTTGTCAAGGGCTTTTTTCGGTTCCTTAAACCCGATTTCTTCGCTTTGACACAATGCGTGCGACGAGTCGCGCATAATTTATGCGCACCGCCGAAGCGGCTCAGCTATATGAATTTATCATATTTGTATTTCGTTGTCAAGATAATTGTCGGCCTGTCTCTTACCCCTTTATCTCCGTTCTGTCCTTTTCTTCCGATTGTTGTCAGGCTCCCTGCCCGGTTTCCCCGTCGGCTTTAATAAGCGTCTTTACCATGCCCTCATCCGTGAACAAAACATCGCCTCTCGTTATATCTCTTATGATACCTTCAGCCTCTTCAAGGCATTTTTCGGCCGATGTCATCCTGAAAGTCACGGTGTCGGTATATCGTATATCGCTTACTTCCATCCCGTCCGGCAGCATGCTTTTAAGGCGTGCAAACGACGCGTAGCCCGTTTTGACTTCAGCTGACGGCCTGTATTCCACCCACGCCGTTCCTGCCTTTTCAAGACAGATTTTGGCACTGCCGGAATAGGCGCGCACAAGACCCCCCGTACCTAATTTTACTCCGCCGAAATATCTCGTAACGACGCAGCATACATCTGTCAGGCCGGCTCCCTTAAGGACGTTCAGTATAGGCGCCCCGGCTGTGCCGGACGGTTCTCCGCTGTCAGTGGCCATCATAATTTCGCCTCCGCTTCCTGCTATAAAAGCCGGTACGTTATGCGTTGCATCCTTAAATTCCGCCTTTATCGAAGCGATAAAGGCCTCCGCCTCTTCCCTTGATGATATGCGGGAAATGCTCGTTATGAATCTGGATCTTTCTATTATCTGTTCCGTTCTGGCGTTTTGCCATATGGTCCTGTACTTTTTTCCCATAGTTAAAAACAGAACCGCCACAAAATGACGGCTCCGAATCTTTCCGCATCGATATCAGATGCTGATATTGTTCATCTCATCCCTGAGGAATTCGTTCGTAATCTTGATTCTCGTTCCCTTCATGCCGAGTGATCTCGACTCGATCACGCCCGCGCTCTCGAGCTTGCGAAGCGCGTTTACAATAACGGAACGCGTTATCCCCGATTTATCTGCAATCTTGCTCGCAACGAGCAGGCCCTCATCACCATCGAGCTCTCCGAATATCTTTGTAACGGCCTCAAGCTCCGAATACGAAAGCGTTTCGAGAGCAACCGTGACGGCGCTCTTCTGCCTCTGGTCTTCCTCCTCCTCGAGCGTTATCCCTCTTGCCACCTCTATTCCGACTACTGTTGCACCGTACTCGCATATCGCAATATCCTCATCGGAATATGCCTTCTTGGAGCGCACGAACAGCAGCGTGGCAATTCTCCTGCCTCCGAACAGAACGGGTACAAGCGTGTGGAATTTCGCCGCAAGCTCATAATCCTTACCGTAGATTTCCTTGATCGCATCATATGTGAGATTTTCTCTTGTACTTTCGATAATCAGAAATTTCTCGTTATACTGTCTCGGAAGCTCGTAACGGTTTTCCTTCTCGTTGAACACGAGCGGAGCCTGCTCACCTTCGTCGAAGCGAGCCGCAAGCACCTTGCCTCTCTTGTTCAGTATGTATACGTTTGAGCTGAGCATATCATAAAGAATATTGCAAAGCTCATCAAAGGACACAAATCCGTTCGCGCTTTCCGAAAGCACACCGTTAAGTTTTCTTACACGTGCCAAAAGATCTTCTTTCATTATTGCCTACCTTTCAACTACGGAATATCAAAGTATATATTTATCGACGTCATCTTTGTCGATAGTTTCGATAAATTTATCTCTGACGTATTCCCTGTCAATTACCAATGGTTCGTCTCCCGTGTCCGGCACCTCGTAAGAGATATCCTCAAGGAGTTTTTCCATTATGGTGTATAACCTGCGAGCACCTATATTTTCAGTCTGCTCATTCATAAGATACGCCATTCCGGCGATTTCGTCAATAGCGTCTTCTGAAAATTCCAAATCGATATTTTCAGTCGCAAGCAATGCCTGATTTTGTTTTATGATCGCATTTTCAGGCACCGTAAGTATTTGCTTGAACGATTCCTTTGTAAGGCTCTGAAGCTCAACCCTTATCGGAAAACGCCCCTGAAGCTCCGGAATAAGGTCGGTCGGCTTAGATATGTGGAAGGCGCCCGCTCCGATGAAAAGCACATGATCCGTCTTTACCGGCCCGTATTTGGTGTTTACGACACTTCCTTCTACGATAGGCAGTATATCGCGCTGCACGCCCTCTCTCGATACATCGGCTCCGCTCACGTATCCCGACCCGTGAGCTATCTTATCGATCTCATCTATAAATATAATCCCGTTCTGCTCGGCGTTGTGAAGCGCCTCGTCGGTCACCTGATCCATATCTATGAGATTTTGTGCTTCCTGTTCTCTCAGAATCTCACGCGCCTCACTGACCCTGACCCTCTTTTTCTTTGTGCGCTTAGGTGCCATATCGCCGAAAATATTTCCTATAGCTATGCTCATGCCCTCGTTGCTCATATCGAGCTGGTTACCCTTAGGCGTATCTGTCACTTCGATCTCTATGAACTGATCCTCTAGAAGACCCTGACGCAGCTGCTGCCTGACCTGCTCTCTGGCCATCTCCACATCGCTCTCCGGCTTCTCCTCGGACTTGTCGTCCGGCAATTGGTTCTGCTGCGGCTGATAGAGATTTCCGTTCATCAGAAAAGCAAACGGATTGTTCGGGTTCGGCTGCATCTGAGCACTCTGTTTCTTCTTGCTCGGGATTATTGATTCTATTATTTTTTCTTCCGCAATCCCGTCCGCGATATCGTATTTTTCTTTCAGCTTGCTCTGCTTTGTTATCCTTATAGACGCTTCAACGAGGTCTCTGACCATCGAATCGACGTCGCGCCCCACATATCCGACTTCTGTGAATTTCGTCGCCTCAACCTTGACAAACGGAGCGTCCATAAGCTTTGCAAGTCTTCTCGCGATTTCTGTTTTTCCGCATCCCGTCGGCCCCATCATGAGGATATTTTTAGGAGTTATTTCTTCCTTCATGTCATCTGACAGCAGTGATCTCCTGTACCTGTTTCTGAGAGCTATCGCTACGGACTTCTTCGCATCGTCCTGCCCTATTATGTATTTGTCGAGCTCGGCCACTATCTGCTTCGGCGTCATGTGCTGTATTTTCGCTGCCATAAAGTCACACCTCCTTCAACGTTTCGACCGAAATACGGTCGTTCGTATACACACAGATAGACGCGGCAATCCTGAGCGACTCTTTTACGATCTGCTCGGCATTCATATCAGTGTGGTTGAACAGGGCGTTTGCAGCAGAATACGCATAATTGCCGCCGGAACCTATGGCCACGAAATCCTGATCAGGAACGATTACCTCGCCCGTTCCCGAAATAACAAGCAAATCGTCGCTGTCCACAACGATCATAAGTGCCTCCAGATTTCTCATTCCGCGATCGGATCTCCACATCTGTGCCAGATCTACAGCTGCACGCTTAAGATTGCCGCCGTGCTCTTCGAGCTTCTTTTCAAATTTCTCCGTAAGCGAAAAAGCGTCCGCCACAGATCCCGCGAATCCCGTCAGCACCTTTCCGTCGTAAATTTTCTTTACTTTCTTTGCACCGTTTTTCATTATTGCGGTCTCACCCATCGTGACCTGGCCGTCGCCTCCGATAGCTATGTCCCCGGGACCGCGTTTTACGGCACATATTGTCGTTGCGGTAAATTTCATATCATACCCTCCAAATTATACATTACTCCTTATACCCACACTCCGGGTTTGAACAAACAAAAGCATGATTCTTTGATTTTTTTTCGAGGATTACGCTGCCGCATTCGGGGCATTTCTTTTCTGTTGGCCTGTCCCAGAAGACAGTCCTGCAGTCCGGATAACCGCTGCATCCGTAAAAGACCCTGCCTCTCTTTGACTTTCGCGCCACTATATCCTTGCCGCACTTAGGACACCTTACACCTGTCGATTTTACGATAGGCTTTGTGTTTCTGCATTCCGGATAGCCGCTGCACGCGATGAATTCGCCAAATCTGCCGGCTTTTATCACCATCGGCCTGCCGCAGAGCTCGCACACCTCATCTGTAGGTTTATCCTCAATGTGCACCTTTTCTATGGCTTCATCAGCGGCCTTCATCTCCTCGGAAAACGGTCCGTAAAAATCCCTTATTACTCTTTTCCAGCCGATCTTCTTCATCTCGATCTCATCGAGTTTATCCTCCATTGACGCGGTAAACCCGACATCGACGATATCCTTAAAGTACTGCTCCATAAGTTCGTCGACGACAAATCCCAGCTCTGTAGGCTTAAGCGATTTTTTTTCTCTGCTCACATACTTCCTCTCGGAAAGAGTGCTGACAATCGGAGCGTATGTGCTCGGCCTTCCTATATTCTTTTCTTCGAGCTCTCTGACGAGGCTCGCTTCGGTATATCTCGCGGGAGGTTGCGTAAAGGCCTGTTCGCACGCAACATCATTCGCTCTCAGCTTTTCACCGCTGCTTAGAGGCGGCAGCATCCTGTCGCCGTCAGAGTCGGCTGTTTTATACACGCGCCTGTATCCGTCAAACAGAAGCTCTGAACCCGATGCCTTCAGACAGTACGGGCCGTTGTTTATGTCGGCAGTCACCGAGCTGTACCTTGCCGCCGTCATCTGGCTTGCCATGAACCTCCTCCATATGAGATTATACAACTTAAATTGATCTTTAGTGAGTGAGTCCTTTATATCTTCAGGATAAAGATCTATCGCCACCGGCCTTATAGCCTCGTGCGCATCCTGTATATCCTTTTTTTTATTTGTGAAGATCCCGCGTCCGACGTACTCCTTGCCGTAACTTTCGCTTATGAGAGAAGCCGCTGCCGTTCTTGCCGTATCCGATATCCTTACCGAGTCGGTTCTCAGGTATGTAATAAGTCCCGTCGTACCTTTGCCTTTTATTTCAGCGCCCTCATAAAGCTGTTGGGCGATCATCATCGTTTTTTTCGCGTTAAAATTCAGTTTGTTTCCGGCATCCTGCTGGAGACTGCTCGTCGTAAACGGAGGTAACGGCTTCGACAAACGCTCCCTTTCTTTGATTTCTCCTACCGTAAATTCGCCGGCCTTAAGCTCCTCCGCGATTTTTTTCGCATCGTCACCGTTAGTTACGGTGATTTTCCTGCCTTCCTTCTCTGCAAGCTTTGCGCTGAATTCCCCGTTCTTTGAAAACAAAGCTGTTATATTCCAATACTCTTTGGGATCAAACTCCTGTATTTCCCTTTCGCGGTCACATATTATCTTAAGCGCTGCCGACTGGACGCGGCCTGCCGACAGACCCTTGCGCACCTTTCGCCAAAGCAGCGGGCTGATTTCATAACCTACGAGCCTGTCAAGCTCCCGTCTCGCCTGCTGCGCATCGACGAGGCCTGTTTCTATTGCTCTCGGGTGCTTTATCGCATCCTTTATCGTTTCCTTTGTTATCTCATGAAACTCTATCCTGCACTCCTCTGACGGATCTATACCGAGAAGATATGTAAGATGCCACGATATCGCCTCACCCTCACGGTCGGGGTCTGTCGCGAGATATACTCTGGAAGCTTTTTCGGCTTCCTTTCTGAGCGCCTTTATTATATCACCCTTTCCCCTTATCGATATGTATTGAGGCTCAAAGTCATTTTCTATATCTATTCCGAGCTTGCTCTTCGGCAGATCTCTGACGTGACCGACGGATGCCACGACCTTATACTTCGAGCCGAGATATTTGCCGATAGTCTTTGCCTTCGACGGTGACTCGACTATTACGAGCATTTTGCCGCCTTTCACAGATGATGCTTTTGCGGCTGTTTTTTTGTTTGCTGCAGCTTTAGCCATTTATACTCTCCGAAATCGTATTATATAATCACCTATAATATATAGGATCGGTTTACGAGAAGATATTGTACAGTCACGCGTCAAAATTTGCAATGATAACTTTTCCCATTTCGCATTGCACCATGCCCTTCATCTCAAGGATTGTAATTATACCACCTATTTCTGAAGGCTTTATGTCGGCTTTGTGACAGATCTCATCCATGGACATGCTTCCCCACTCTGATAAAACGTCGAACACTCTTCTTTCCGTCGCCCCGAGACGATCTCTTGCGGCGTCCGCAGAACGCATACGAAGCCCCGCCGCACCAAAAAGATCATCAAAAAAAACAAGAGGAATCGCTCCCTCCCGTATAAGTCTGTTTGTTCCTGCACTTGCCGAGCTCGTTATATTTCCCGGTACGGCAAAAACGGACTTTCCCTGCTCTGCCGCAGCCTCGGCCGTTATGAGTGAGCCGCTCCTTATTCCCGCTTCAACGATCACTACCGCGTCCGCCAATGCCGCTACTATCCTGTTCCTGACGGGGAAAGCAAATCTTCTTGCAGGTACTCCGTCGGGATATTCGCTTATCAGCAATCCGTCACACGCTATCCTGCTTTGCAGACCGCGATTTTCCGAAGGATAACACATGTCGCATCCGTTTGCCAGCACTGCCGCCGTTTTTCCTCCTGCAGACAGAGCCCCCCTGTGGGCCGCCGAATCTATGCCTCTTGCGAGACCGCTCACGATCACCGCCCCGTATTCAGCCGCCTTTGTGCTCAGAACTCTCGCCACAGTTATACCGTACGGCGTGCATTTGCGGCTCCCGACTATCGCTATCGACGGCTTACATGCAAGATCGAGCTCACCCCTGTAATATATTTTTTTCGGATCCTGAAGGTGATCTTTAAGTTTGGCCGGGTATTTTGCATCATCCGGACTTACGTATTTACTCATTTCTTTCCCTCTCCCTGTACTGCACCGCCTCCGCGAGATGCGGCGCGCATATTTGCGCCGACCCGTCAACGTCAGCTATAGTCCTCGCGATACGGCGCAGTTTATTGTACGATCGCGGATTCAGCCCGTACGACACATATATCGACTTCATCAAAGAAGCGGCTTCACCCTTGAGGACGCACCATCTGTTCACCCCCTGATCATCGAGCCTGCCGTTCAGTATCTGAGGTGATCCGTATCTCGCAAACTGAGTGTTCCTCGCCGCTTCTATGCGCTCGCGCATTTCGGCGCTCGACATCGCGCTCATCTCACCGAGCTGCCCGTACTCGGGCTCAGTCATCGTCAGATGCATATCTATCCTGTCGGAAACCGCACCCGATATCCGCCTTCGATACATCGATATGCTCGATGCAGAGCATGTGCACTCGCGCTTTCGGCTCCCGTAGTAACCGCATTTGCAGGGATTCATCGCCGCCACCAGCATGAAATCCGCAGGATATCTGAAGCTTTCGCCGCACCTGAACAAATTTATGCTGCCTGTTTCTATCGGCGCCCTCAGGGAATCAACCGTGCCCCTGTCCATCTCCGCTATCTCATCTAAGAACAGGACACCCCTGTGTGCAAGCGTCGCCTCACCCGGCCGCGGCGGATATCCGCTTCCCAAAAGTCCCGGAATAGTCACACTTCTGTCAGGTCTTCTGAACGGCCTTTCCGTAACCGTCTCCATTTCGTTTCCGAGTAGTCCGGCGACAGAATAAATACATGTGAGCTCGACGATCTCCTCATGCGTTAGAGGCGGCATTATGTACGGCAATCGTTCTGCTATCATAGTCTTTCCCGTTCCCGGCGCACCTGTAAGCAAAACTCCGTGGCAGCCTGCCACCGCTATAACGATCGCTCTTTTGACATGCTCCTGCCCCTTGATATCCGCGTAATCGGGACGGGAGGCGGTATCGGCGCGCGGAGCATTCACTTTACGAGCATGCTCAAGCTTTGACTTTCCGTCCGCCCATTCAACAACCTCCGTAAGCCTGTGAGCTCCCCTTACTTCTATGCCGTCCACGAGCATTGCCTCACCGATATTCCCGGCAGGTACTACAGCACGGCGCATACCCGCATCTCTGAGAACTTTTACCATGGGAAGAACCCCTCTGCACTTCTCTATGCTGCCGTCGAGTGAAAGCTCTCCTATAAAGCCCGTCCGATCGAGGCGTTCGTCAAAAACCTGCCCCGAGCACGCAAGTATCGCAAGCGCTATCGGCAGATCAAAGCCCGACCCCTTTTTCGGCAGGTACGCAGGCGAAAGGTTCACGGTTATCCTCGAAACGGGGTAATCAAACCCCGATGCGACGACGGCAGTCCTGACGCGGAGCGCGGCCTCCTTTACCGTCGTATCACCGAGTCCTATTATGTTGAGCGCCGGCAATCCCCTCGATACATCGGCTTCGACTCTCACCGTTCTCGCATCCATCCCCCTTATAGCCGCGGTCATGATCGAAGACTGCATCTATATAACTCCCTTAACATGATTTATCCCAATCTCAATAACGTCGAAGCTGTAACCGTTCGTGTCAGGTCTCTCCGAGGCTATAAAAAGTGAGGCCGATTTTATTATTCTCTGCATTTTGAATTCCGTCACAGCTTCTATCGGCTGTCCGAAGACATTTTGTGTACGCGTCTTAACCTCTATAAAATGCAGCATCCCCCGCCGTTCGGCAATAACGTCTATCTCCCCGCATCTGGTGTTGTAATTCCTCGCTATCACTTCAAACCCGCTTCCCTCGAGATATTCGCATGCAATATCCTCTCCGAACCGGCCTATCGCTTTGTTGTTCATTAAGTGCCCGCCTCCTGTGTACATCCTGACATTCAATTTACCAGCTTTACCATTTACTGTCAAATTTTCCCATATGAATAAGGCCAACAAAAAAAAAACGAAGATCGGGTGCAGCTGTGGTCATCGGCATCCTTAGATGCCCGCATCGTCAAAGTGCATATTTTTCGATTGCAAGAGCCGCGCCCTCATCATAATTCGGCGCGGTAACATAATCCGCCTTATTCTTCACCTCGGAAGATGCGTTGCCCATGGCCACACCTATACCGGCAAGTTCTATCATCGCGATATCGTTCGGACTGTCGCCGCACACCATGAGTTCGTCGGCGGATATGCCGAACCTGTCCATCAGAAAGCGGAGCGCGTCCGCTTTGCTCGTCGTTTCGCCTCCGATCTCGTTGTTCAGCGCGAAAGATGACGTCAGCGTTATTCCGGGTATTTCGGAGAGTATGGATTGCACAATCCGTTTTTTCTCATCGTTTTGGTAATTGATACTTATGTTTTCTATTTTATCTCTGTACACGTGCATCATGGAAAAGATATCGTCAACGGGCTTACGCGTAGCCGTAACGTAATCAAAACTCCTCGTTTTGATGGCGCCCGATACGATACCGTCATATTCGCGCCTGCTTATATACGCACGGCCGGCCGTAAATATCTCGACATTCGCATCCTGCTCCATGAGAGTTGATCTTAAAACGTCAACGGCAAGGGGTGATATGTAATTGATGTATATCGTTTTCTTCCCACAAAGCTCAATCACGCGCGCGCCGTTTGAAGTTACCGCGATCTCAAGACCCTCTGTATCATAAAGCTCAGGCGGAAGGGAACAAATCGATCTTCCCGTAGCGATTACGATGTGTATTCCTCTTTGCCGTGCAATGATAAAATCACGCTTCAGGCGATCCGTAAACCTTCTACTGCCATCCAGAGCCGTTCCGTCGAGGTCGAGACCTATCATTCTTATGCTCATTTTGCACCTGCCTTACACGTTAAAGCGAGATACTCCGAATTATACATGTGAACCGCTTTCATTGTGCAGCCGCTGTCGTGACCGGGATATATCTCTATATCGCCGTCCCATTTCGATACGATATTTCGTATAGTCCGTTCCATTTCCGCCTCGCTTCCTCCGGGCAGATCGGTTCTGCCCAAATCGGTATCGAATATGGTATCTCCGGTAAAGCACATCCTGCTTTCCCGCGCCATCAGACAAACTGAACCGCATGTATGTCCCGGCGTATGCAAAACGCATATCTCCTCATGATCGACAAAAAGCTTATCACCGTCTGTGAACATACAGTCGACTCTACCTCTGTATTTTTGCGCGTCGAGCGGATGCATATAAACAGGGATACCGAGCTCAGCCGCAACAATGTCCGCCCGGGCAGTGTGATCGCTGTGATTGTGTGTAAGCAAAACGCCCTTAGGCTCAAGCGCGTTGGCGCGTATAAAGCCTATAAATTCGGGTACGTGCCCGCCCGGATCTATAATGAAGCATTCTCCGCCTTTTTCGTGGTATATTACATATCCGTTTTCTTCGAGAACGCCGCTGACTATACGGTAAACTTTAAGACGCATATTTCCCTCATCTTATATGTATGCCAAAAGCGCAGAAAGTAAAACTTTCTGCGCCGAATGTGATCTTATCCGCGTATTTACTCTTCCGTCTCAGCGGCCGCTTCCTCAGTCGGAACTTCTTCAACCGTTGCTTCCGCGTCAGCAGCTTCTTCTGAAGCGGTCTGCCCGACAGGAACATCCTCAGCAGGAGCTTCAGCCGTGACCTTTTCCTCAACCGGAACTTCTTCAGCCGCAGCTTCCTCTGAAGCGGTCTGCCCGGCAGGAATATCCTCAACGGGAGCTTCCTCCGCGGAATACCCGGTTTCGGAAAGAGTCCCGAGAGGCTCGCCGTCCTCGTCCGTTGCAGCTTTGATGCTGAGGCTTATTCTCTTGCGCTCCGTATCGATATCAAGAATCTTTGTACTCACCGTCTGTCCGAGTGTCAGCTCATCAGAGATGTTTGCAACTCTCTTGTGAGCAACCTCGGAAATGTGAACAAGCCCGTCAAGACCCGGCTCAAGCTCAACAAATGCACCGTATTCCTTGATCTGAACGACCTTGCCCGTCACGATCGAGCCGACCTCATACTTCTCGTTGATGATCGACCACGGTTCCGGACTGATCTGCTTGAGCCCGAGTGAGATCTTTCCCTTTTCCTGATTCATGGAAAGTATTTTGACCTTGATCGTATCTCCGATAGAAAGAGCCTCCTGAGGGTGCTTAAGCTTGCCCCACGAGATTTCGGAAATGTGAAGCAGCCCGTCGATGCCTCCTATGTCTATAAACGCGCCGTATTCGGTAAACCTCATCACTGTGCCGTCTACTACATCCCCGACATTAAGGTTCTCCCAGATGCCCTCAATCTGTTTCTGTTTTTCCTCGAGAAGCACCGCTTTGTGTGAGAAGACAGCTCTGTTCCTTTTGGTATCGACCCTCGTAACTCTTACATCAAATGACTGCCCGATGAATTCATCGGCATTTTCTACGTATCTGTCCGAAAGCTGAGACATAGGAATAAAACCTGTCACTTCCTTGTAGGCTGCGATCACGCCGCCGTTCACGGCTCTGATAACCTTGACATTTATAATCGACTTGTTCTCATGAGCTTCAGTGATCTCTGTCCAGTGCTTGCTTATCTCGAGCTTCTTCTTGGACAGCAAGATACTACCGTCGCCGTCATCAGTCCTTACGACTTTTGCCTGGATATCATCGCCCGCCTGAAATACATCAGTCAGTTTTTCTCCTTCCTCAAGAGTAACTTCCCCAACAGGAAGAATTCCGTCTTTTTTGCAGCCGAGGTTCACGATGACTTCCTTGTCGGAAACCTGGTGCACCTTTCCGTCTACGATCTCGCCTGCACGCGGGAGTCTCAAAGACGCATCGATTTCATCCATGAAATCAGCCATAGTAGTTTTTTCATTGCTAGTTTCGCTCATGTCGGCAATAACCTCCTTAATTACGCTTTCGGGCGTAGAAGCGCCCGCCGCAACCCCTATTGTATTATATTTTTGTATTTCTTTCAATGGTAAATCTTTAATATTTTCGGCAAAAAAGGCGTGTCTGCATTCGGATTTTGCTATTTCAAAAAGCTTTTGCGTATTTGAGCTGGTTTTCCCGCCCAAAATAACCATCGCGTCAACGCGCCTCGCAAGATCGGCACATGCGTCCTGTCTTAGCCTGGTCGCATTGCATATGGTATTTTCCACTTGCAGATCGATCTTCCGTTCGACGAGGACATCGACTATTTCGTCGAGAAGGTCTTTTCTTATCGTAGTCTGGCAGACGAGGAGGTAGCGACCGTCAGGTACTGCCGCCGCCTCATTCGGCGTGCCTATGACAAAAGCCTGATCGCCGCACCAACCGTTCGTTGCCGTAACCTCCTGATGTTTTTTGTCTCCGACGATTATAACACCAAGACCCTGTTTATGAGCTTTCCTGACGAGTTCATGTATCCTCGACACAAAAACGCACGTCGTATCTGCTATGTTTATTCCCGTGCCCTCAAGTCTGTCATAAAACGATTTCGGTTCACCATGAGAACGCACGATTACGGTATCTCCCGCTTCCGCCTCGAGCGGATCGTTTATCGATTCGACACCTTTTGCTTTAAGCCATTCGTTGACCGTGTCGTTATGTATTAACGGTCCGCACGTATAAAGCCTGCCTTTGAGCCTTCCCGCGTCACGCTCTGATATTTCGGCTTCGGTAAGCTCTATGGCTCTTTTAACCCCGAAGCAGAACCCGGAGTTTTCAGCCCTGATTATTCTCATATTTCTTTCTAAGCTCCTCGAGGAATTTCCCGAACTGTTTTTCAGACCCGTTCTCCCCGGGCTCATAATATCTCACGCGTGCTCTGTAAAGATTGTCCGGCAGATACTGCTGCACGACATAACCGCCATGATCGTGAGGATATGTGTATCCGACGCCTCTGCCGAGAGCGCTCGCTGCGTCGTAATGCGAATCTCTCAGGTGCGCGGGTACCGGATCCGTCTCTTTATTTATTATATCCTGCATCGCCCTTTCGTATGCAACATATGACCTGTTCGATTTGGGCGACGAAGCGAGAAGGATAACCGCCTGCGCAAGATTTATCGATGCTTCGGGAAAACCGATCATTAGGGACGCCTGCACACACGAAGTGACTATAGAAACGGCCGACGGATACGCCATGCCTATATCTTCGCTTGCTATAACCATGAGTCTGCGACCTATCGTCTGTATGTCCGCACCTCCGTCTACGAGTCTGGAAAAATAATGTATCGCCGCATCCGGGTCACTTCCGCGTATCGATTTCTGAAGTGCTGAGAGCAGATCGTACATATCGTCGCCGCGATCAAAAAAACTTGTCTTTCGCTGCATGGCCTCCGATACATATTTCGCCGTTATCGTGTCCTTCAGGTCTATATTGGCGGCTATGAAGCCGAGCGTATCGAGGGCAACCCTGGCATCACCGCCCGAAAGAGCGGCTATAAGGTCAAGAGCATTTTCGTCGTATAATATGCCGAGATTTCCCAATCCGCGTTCTTTGTCCGTAACTGCACGCAAAAGAAGCGTTTTGATCATATCTCTGTCAAGACGCCGGAATTCATAAACGTTTCTGACTCTGCTCAGTATCGCGTTGTTTATGGAAAAATACGGATTTTCAGTCGTAGCGGCTATGAATTTGGCATAGCCCTCCTCAAGCGCTTTGAGCAGCGAATCCTGCTGAAGCCTGTTCCACCTGTGGAATTCATCGACATAAAGAAACGCAGCTTTCGCATCAAGAGAATACGCGCGCTTCCTCGCGTCTTCGAGGATCTTCTTAAGCTCGCCCGTCCCGGTTGTGCCGGCATTGATTTCGATGTATCCGCTGTCAAGCGAGGAGGCTATCAGCCTGGCGAGGGTCGTCTTTCCGGTACCCGAAGGTCCGAAAAATATCGCCGAGTCAAATGTCTTTTTTTGTATTGAGTTATACAGCAGCGAACCCTTGTAAAAGAAATGCCGCTGTCCGACAAATTCCTCCGCAGAGGTCGGTCTCATCCTTGTCGATAATGGAATCATAAGTCAATCGTAAACGAAACCGCATCATAAATCAAGCCCTCTGCTCAGCTCCCCGCCTCTCATAATCCAAATCGATTTTCTGAGTTTCGATATTTCGCGACCTGTCCTGCGTATATCACCGCGGTATGCAGTAAAAATTTTCACAACCTCCTTAGTCAAGACCTCCGCAGACCCGTCCGAGAGCACGTTCAGCTTTTCAGTAAGCGCACACATCGCATCGGCGCATACAGTTCTCAGGCCGAATTCAAACACCCCCTCCCGAGATCTTCTCTCATCATTTACGGGCACAAACTCACATTTTATTTCCCGCCCCCCCTCGCTGACAAAGAGGCGTTCGGGAGCAAGCTCGTAATCCTCGGGAAATATGTATTTGCTGCATGCCTCTGTCACACCGAACCAGCATTTGTACACAACTGTCAGAAACATTCCCTCTTCCAACAGCATACCCCCCGTCAGTCCGGCAAATCCGTTTTTGTCCGATGCGATATGGATTTCATTCCCCGCTTTGTAAGCCGAGACCGGAAGGAAAAAGGCGGGCCTGTTCATCATCATCATTCTCATCTTGTGTTCGGATATCATCATTATCCCCCGCACGTCCCACAGGCTGTGTACCCTTTTGCGATCGCGTCCTGCTCATCTATCGATACATAATATTTTTCAACGGTACTGCACGAGCTCCTGTGATACGATTTGCCTTCTCTGTAAAAACAGAATACCGCCTCGCCATCCGACATATCACCGCTGCGGCAGTTCGGACACGCCTTAAATCTGCGCCTTAACGCGCCGTTTAGATAGTTCATCTCGCACGCCGGATTAAGAAACGGACACCCTCTGTTATGGTATTTTTCGCCGCGTTTCGGGAATATAAAGACTCTTCGCCCGTTTTCATTTCTCGTGAATGCCTCTTTGTCGGCATCTCCGCCGTCCGCGCCGGTAAATGCTCTTCCTCTTACGGCAAATTCTCCCGACAGGAAGCTTAAGCCTCCTGCCGGATTTTTTGCAAACGACGACAGTCCCGCCTTAATATATATCAGATCCTCTATACCGTCCTCAGCGTACATATAATCAAAATCCCTGACATATCCGGCCTTCAGTATCATGTTTTCTGTATTCATGCGGTATGTCACAGCGGCAGGACAGACGAGCGGGGAGCGGACCGCGCATGCGCGCACAGCCTCAGCCCTGATTTCATCACATGCCGCAAATACCGCATTCTCGCACGCTCCTATAAACGGAATCACGGATATCAAAAGTATCATAGCAACGATAAACGCAGGCAGAGTAAGCGACGCTTCGACTATATATCCACCCCTTTTGCCGATTTTAACTTTTCTGATATTCGTCGCTGAACTCATGCTTTTCACCATTCACCTCAAGCGTATATGAAACCCCGGTATAACAGTCGCCTATCCTGAAGCCGCCGTTGCTGCAATATATCATATCCATCTGAATAAGATCCATCATCCTGAGATATTTGATCTCAGAATCCATAAGGTAAATAAGCGTTGAAAGATATTCATCATACGTATCTCCTCCGTCCGTTCCCGGATCAATGTACAGATCCGACGTATTGTTCATTACCGAATCGAGGTCCGTCGCCCATGAAGATCTGTCTTTGACAAGCGGGACTCTCTTCCCGTTTATCAACAGCTTGTAATCGTTCACACTCTCGGCGAGGGCCCATGCCGCGATTATTCCCTGCTGGGCAACCGGTGCAAGTGCCGGGGTCGCTATCGCTTCGGCGGCGGCAAATGTAAGAAAATACATTTCCTCATCCGCCTCTATAAACGCTATGTTCATGACCTCTCTGAGCGCAACTATTCTGTTTCGTGTACCGCGATAATTGGCGGCATCCGAAAAATTACCGCATATCAGATATTCCTTTTCATATCTCAGATACGAATCGTCCTCCGCACTCTGCCTTGTCATGCTGTCAAAATGCGAATCTATATATTTCCCGGTAAGCCACATGTCTGAACCTTGCTCGACGATATCCGTTATGGAGCCGAGCCCTTTTATAAGATTTTTAACACGCTCCAGAAGCCCGTTATCCGTTCTCCCTGCCGAGGGCAGCGATCCCGTCAGTCTTTCGTTTATTATTTCGCGGTCCGATACGTTTTCTTCTCCGTACGTTTCTGTCAAACTGCGTTCGCCGCCTATAACGGCTTCAGCTCCCGCCTTTGATATTTGATTCTTAAATATTGATACGTTCGCGAGTGAAAAAGGGTATATGTCGCTGCTGCATCCCTCCCATTTTATATATGATTTCCCCGCGAACGTTTTTTCGCAGTATGAGTCGAGCTTCAAGTCAACCGTGTGCGGATCCCCGAGATAGGCAAATATACCGAACCTTTCCAGCAGATCCCTGTCATATTCGGCTATGATTGAAGATGCCCACAGGCGCCCGAGGCTTTCGGTGCCCGCATAAACAGCTTTCTGCTGCGCGGAACTGATAAATATTCCAAGCATCGAGCACAATGCGGTCAAAATGATCATTATATAAACTGTCACCGAGCCTCTGCGGCTAACTGAACAACCCATCTGCTATCCTCCCTGTCCTTATAAGTTCAGCTTCGTTGAACACATATGTCCTCGCACGTATCTCACCGCCGAGAGCAACCGATACAAACCCTTTGGGTAAGGATGAGTACGTTTTTTCTGTTCTCTTTATTGTTATAAGAGCCGTAGATCGATCTGCCTCGTCGAGAAGCTGCGTATGCATCTCACATTGGCATTCGAGCCTGCCGTAAAAGAATACCGTGCACCATATAAAGCTTATCATTATAAGAACGAGCATCGGCAGCACGAATGCCGCCTCAACATATTCGCCGCCTCTCCTGCTTAAAAGCAAATGCTTCATCACGCATTAAGATCGGCAAACGTAGTGTTGATGAATTCGGTTATCTGGGATCTGAAAATGATACCGAGCGAAATCGCAAGAGCTATCAGTATTGCGACTTGTACCATTTCCATACCTCTTTTGTTTTTCAGCATAAATACTCCTTTCTCCATATTGTCACATCTGCATCATTGCCGGAGCAGCCGTGACGAGTATCAGAACGATAAGCAGTATACCGAGCGGACCCGACAGTTTTGTTTCGGCCAATTTGCCAGCGATTTCGGCACGCTTACGCCTTTCGGTCCAAAGTATCTCCCCTTCGTTTCTGAGCTTACCCGTCAGATCCTGTCCTCTGTATCTGTTATCGGCTATTAAGGCCGTGATGCGCGTAAAATCCCTTATATTCCTTTTCCCCGCCTCCGCGGACAAAAGCTCCGCTATATCGGATCCCGAAGATTTATGAAGATTTTCGGTATTGCATACGATTTGGCCGAATGCGTCGACAGTGCCGAGGGCGGCATAGCCGTCCGCTATTCTTCCGAAAGCGTCATCGAATATAAGTCCGCTGCCCATCAGCAGTACAAGCTTGTTTGTAAAAGAAGGAAGCGCTTTCATAATTTCCGCCTTCTCCTTTTTTATGCTCTTTTTTTCCTTGTCCTTCATCCCTCTGTATGAGAATACGACCAGAAGCACGGCACACGGAACAGGCAGAAGAAATGCATTTATACGTTCAGGTCTGCTCCACGTAAGCTTGATACCGCCCTCCGAAAGTGACGGAAGGCTCACGTTCTCCTCGTCGGAGGCACTTAGATTTACGGCCTGCACTGTTCTTGAAAGCTCCGCAGCTATAAGATCCTCCTTAGACAGCTCGTACGTTTTTTCCTTTGCCGCCCTTTTCGGCCTTATTATCACCTGCTTCTCATATCGGCTTCCGTCAGACTCCCCCTTAAGTATCAGGGTAACCGCACCTGAACCGAGCCTGAGCGACGAGAGCCTCCCGTTATCATAAGTGAAGGCCTCATCATCGTTCACGGATACAAAATAAACAGCCGCACTGAGAACAAACCCTGCGGCAAGGATCGCCGCCGTTTTTGTTTTGCGGGAGGCACAGTACCTGCCGAAACCCGTCTTCAAAATCTTTTTTATTGCTTTTTCAAACATTTATATCCGTTATCCTCTTTGTTAAAATTGCTGCGGCCGCGGTTCCCGCGAGCGCCGCCGTCATTATCACCCTGCCGGCAAGCGTTCGATACATCGGCTCAATGTAATCAGGCGATGTAAGCCTGAGAAATATTATGATGAATGCCGGCATCACGGAAATGAGCGCGCCCTCCGCCTTTTTCTGTGCCGATCCTGCCCTTATCTTTTCCTCCGCAGCCAGCTTTTCCGATATAACCCCTGCCGCACGGTCGACGGCCCGCGTCATATCTCCCCCGGCATCGCGGCATCCCGTAAGCACCGCCGCGAGATCGGATATATCTTCAATTTCACATCTGCCTGCTAACGCCGACCATTCTCCCGCTTCGGAAGCTCCAGTGTCTATTCTGAACATCATTTCTCTCAATTCGGGCGCCAGCAGAGATTCCTTCCCGTATATCTTTGTGATATAAGTCGCAGCCTCTTCCATCGCCTCCCTTATCCCTCTGTCCGTCGAAAAGGATGCTGAAAAGCTGTACATTACATCCTTGAACTCGCGCCGTATTTTTTTCTTCCGCCTGTCGGCAAGCACTTCCGCAGCGCGCTTTCGAAGCATCATATATGCGATCGGTGCAGCCGCTCCCAAAAGCAATGTATCGTAAAACAGCAATCCGATGCACGTAAGAAAGATAAATATAATTGCAGCAAGCTGCGCCTTTTCTTTTCTGCTCAAATCGCCAACCTCATTTCGGCTCTGCACTCCTCGGACAGCTCCCTGCCCGTCCTTATGAGCACTCCGTCGACGCCGCGCTCGTAAAGAGGCGTGAGCACATATTCTCCATCCTTAAATCCGCAGAGCTCTTTCACCTCGGTAACCCATCTCCTCCCGTCCGCCGTACGCTGTACGTGCACCATTATCTGAAAAGCCTCCACGATCTGCATCCTTACAGCGTCAAGCGGCATGTCGCTCCCGGACAGGTACATCGCTTCTATACGTCGCAGCATCCCGCGTATGGAATTTCCATGTCCCGTTGACATGCCGCTGTGCCCAGTATTGAGCGCCTGCAGCATATCGCACACCTCGCTCCCCCTGACCTCGCCTACAATTATTCGGTCCGGCCTCATCCTCAGTGACGCCCTGATAAGATCGTTCATCGTTATCTTTCCTCTGCCCGTGGAATTTGCCTGCCGACATTCCAGTCTTACGATATTACCTATGCCGTCAAGCTTAAGCTCCATGGAATCCTCTATTACAACGGCACGTTCGTTTTGCGGTATGAACCTGCCTATCGCATTCAGCATCGTCGTCTTTCCCGAGCTCGTGCCTCCGCTCACGAATATGTTGATCCCCGCCTGCGCATAACTTTTCAAATCGCGCGCGCATTCAGCGGTCAATGTTCCCCCGCGTATGAGCTGCTCCATAGTTATAACACTGTCTCCGAACCGCCTTATCGTAAGTGACGGTCCCCCTATTGCCACGTTATCCATGACGGCATGTACTCTTGAACCGTCTTCGAGCCTCGCATCAAGTATCGGACTAAGCTCGCTCACCTCTCTGTGCACGGTCGAAGCTATCCTTCGTATGACCTTAAGCATCTCTTCCTTCGAATCGAATCCGAGGTCGAGTTTGATTATCTCGCTTCTTCTTTCCACGAACACGTTGTCCGGTCCGTTTGCCATTATCTCGCACACCTCGCAGTCGTCGAGCAGATACGACAAGCTCCCCAGGATTCCATGAACGGCGCCGTATATACGCTTTATGTATGTATCGAATTCCTCAACAACCTCTACAAGTTCAAATACGCGTCGTTCGATTATCGCAAGCACATCGGTATCCTCCGATATCTTTCCTGCGACAATTTCCTCCGCACACGCTGAACAAAGATCAGAATACAGCTCCCTATCCAATTTTCTCCTCTATTTTTCTGACGAGTACGGCTACGTCATTGGCAAAATCGGCAAACATGGCTGTTTCATCAAGCATGTCGCCGTTATCGACGAGGATATCAAAATCATGCATATCGTCTCCCCTTTCACACGCTCTCGAATCTCTCCCGACGTTTATCCCCGATTCATTTATAAAACCCACATTTACCGTAATATCCGAACACCCGACGAGCTTACCACGCTCACGGTTCCAAAGTGTACCGGAATCTATTATCAGGCGGTCATACCCTTTCTCCGCGGCTAACTTTGCGATACGGATCACATCGTCGGCACGCACACCTCCGGCATTTATGTTCACCTCGGGTACACGCACATAATCCGTTTCCTCACCGTTCAGTATAAATCGCCCCAAGTCAGTTAGACTTTCCGTTCTTATCCTGTAAAGCAGCTCGGCAAAGCTTCTGTCATCAGGTACTGACATAGTAAACATATTCATATTAAAGGAGGACAGGCTTAAAAACAACGGCTTCCTCCCATGTTCCCTCGACAGAAGCCTGCACGCGGCCGCGGCAATGCTCGTAGTTCCCTCTCCTCCGCGTATCGCTCTGAAAATCAGCAGCTTCACCCCGTTCGTATGCTCTCCGTGAACGATTGCGCCCGCAAGCTCATACAGATATGAGGCTATAGTCAGGGCATCTGTCACAGCCGGCAGACGTACGGATTCACCGTCTCGCGGCGTTATCACAAGCTCCGTGCCGGAATCGGAAATATTTACCTCGCAATCATCACCGTTTTCAACAATGCTGAAGCGGCCCGCCGCGGCAAGCGCTCTTGCCAACGAAAATGCGAATGATCTGTCGCTCACCGATATGCAAACGCTTACAGGCCGTTCTTCTCTGATCTCACACATCTCACACCACTTTCATATCGCATTTTCTTCGATATCATCATTTTACATTTTTTCCCATATTACGTCAACCATAATTTTCCATTTTGTTGAGATCGACCACACACTCTTTTGTTTCATAATCCTGAAATTCGGTTTCAAAAAGCATTTTTTATATCACAAAAAAGCCCGATCGTATTTATGCCCGACCGAGCCTTAAGCTTTGTTCTCTCTATATTATCCCATGCTTACGGTTTCAGTATTTACAGCCCTTTTTCCTTGAGCTCTTTCTTTATTTCGCGAAGCTCGTCGTTTCTCTTAGTCTTTGCAGTCGTCGTCTTGACGGTCGGCCTGTCCGAGAGCAGGAAATGCTTAATCATTTTGTACGACGGCATTCCCTGATTTATTTTGTCCATATCTCCGGCAAATATCTTCTCCAACTTCTCGTAATCCATATCATTTTCTTTCAGATATTCTTCACTGTACACCGCTTTGATCCAAAGTACCGAATCAGTCGCTTTATTTCTGACGAATACCATGCTCTCTTCTATGTACGACAATTTATTGACGAGATTTTCTATTTCCTCGGGAAAAACATTTTTGCCGTTTTTCATAACTATGACATTTTTTTTGCGTCCCGTTATGAAAAGATAGCCGTCTTTGTCAAAGTACGCGAGATCGCCCGTACGTAGCCATCCGTCCTTAAGAACCTCTGAAGTTGCTGCGGGATCATCGTAATATCCCATCATAATATTGTCGCCCCTGACCATAAGTTCGCCGATACCCGCCTCATCAGGTTCGTCAATCATATAATCCATATGCGGCATCATCTTTCCGACGGACCCCGGTTTGAGATATCTGTACGACTCCGATGCGATTGTCGGCGAACATTCGGTAAGGCCGTAGCCCTGTACCGTGAGTATCCCGAAATCGTTAAATC
This sequence comes from uncultured Clostridia bacterium, assembly GCA_938046095.1. Lineage (GTDB taxonomy): Bacteria > Bacillota > Clostridia > Peptostreptococcales > Anaerovoracaceae > Eubacterium_B. The sequence goes on along the minus strand of CALIXS010000025.1, from coordinate 125,724 downwards.
CCTTTGACACAACAGGATCCAGTGCCGCCGCCCCGTTGATGAGACACCTCATTCTGCCGCCGAGCTGCTCTATGATCGCGCTGAAAACCTTGCGCCTCACGTGTATTCCGAATTTGTCGGCCGTATTGCACATCCGCTTCGCCTTCTCGACCTTTTCGGTCATTCCCTGCTTTTCAACAGCCTTCATTATCTTCCGGTACATATTCTCAAGAAGGAGCGGAACGGTCATCATTACGGAAACGCCATATTCCTTGAGATTGATAGTTATGTACTTAAGACCGTCACAGAAAACGTTTGTAATGCCCTGCGACAAAAAGATAAGCATACCGCCCATACCGTAGCAATGATGCAGCGGCAGGAGGTGTATGCTAACATCATCAGGGAAAAACACCTCCTCGAGGTTCATATAGTAGTTTACGCTCATAACATTCTTCTGTGAAAGCATTACCGCCTTTGATGCTGATGTGGTGCCGGACGTAAATAAAAGATACGTGAGCGCTTCTCTGTCTATCGGTGCGTCGATAAAATCCCTACTACCCGCATTGACGAGCTCCTCACCGCGTATAAGAAGATCCATCACCGACTCGCCGCCGTCGGGCTTGCAATCTATACCTATTATAAGCTTCAGCTTTGTTTTACCCTCACTCTTTATTTCCTCAATCACATCAAGGTGCTTGCGGTCGCAAAAAACAGCCGTAGCACCGCTCCTTATCAAAAGGCTCTCGAGCTCTTCCTTCTGGAGCAGCTTGTCAAGAGGCACTACGACGCCGAGTCCCGATGCGACTGCAAAATAGCCGAGACACCAATAGTAGCTGTTTTCGCCGATCAAGGCTATCCGCTCACCCGCAAAACCCTTTTCCCAGAGTGCCGTTCCAAGGTAATTCAGCGATTCGAAAAGCTCTTTGTACGTCGTATTGATATACGTATGCCCGCCTCTGCTCTCACCCTTTACCTTTGTTATAAATGCGATCTTATCGGAATACTTTTCGGAGGATTCGCGAAGCAGCTCTCTAAGGTCTGCAAACTCGTGAAATCTCCTTTCAAGATGATAATTGTTCTTATACCCGTTCATTTTGCTCATCTCCTAAATGACAGCCCTGATTAAACATATACAAACATTAGCACCTTTGCATTTTGATGTCAAATTGACCTTTCGTGATTGCTGTGATAAAGTATTTATCAGTCTATAAAGAATCGAGGATTAAGCATGAAAAGGGTATTTTCCGGCGTACAGCCGACAGGCAACATACATATAGGCAATTATCTCGGGGCACTTCGACAATTTGTCGAGCTTCAGGAGGATTACGAATGTATTTACTGCATAGTAGATGAGCACGCCATAACGGTTCCTCAGGATCCGAAAGAGCTGAGAAAACATATACTTGATGTCGCAGCTCTATATCTTGCGATCGGCGTAGACCCCGAAAAATCGATGGTTTTTATTCAGTCCGACGTTCCGCAGCACGCCGAGCTTTCCTGGGTACTGACCTGCAGCGCATATACAGGTGAGCTTTTCAGGATGACGCAGTTCAAATCTAAAAGCCAGAACAAAGAATCTGCGCCTGCAGGCCTTCTCATGTACCCTGTCCTCATGGCGGCCGATATCCTTTTGTACGACACGGACATCGTTCCCGTCGGCAACGACCAAAAACAGCATATAGAGCTTTGCCGCGACATAGCCATAAGAGTGAACAACACGAAAAAAAAGACCTTTATCATTCCGGAGGGTCGTTTTCTCAATGAGGGAGCCCGCATAATGGCACTCGACGACCCTACCCGTAAGATGAGCAAATCAGCCGAGAATATATATAGCAGAATATCACTTTTAGATGATGCGAACAAAATAAAAAAGACGATCATGAAAGCTACGACAGACTCAGACGGCGTTATCAGATTTGACCCCGAAAGCAAGCCCGGTGTGAGCAACCTCATGAACATCTTCAGTATTTTGTCGCAAAAATCCGTCAAATCGCTTGAGACGGAATATGAAGGCAAAGGCTACGGCGATTTCAAGAAGGACCTCGTCGAACTCACGGTCTCCGCACTTTCATCGATCAAAGAGCGGTATGAAGAGATAAGAAATTCCGAAGAGCTTATGCTAATACTAAAAGACGGCAGCGAACGCGCAGGAGCAATAGCTGAAAAGACGATGAAGAGAATAAAGGATAATTTCGGTTTGGGACTGTAATTGGCTTTATCATTTAAACGCAACAAGCTTTGGCAATATATCACACATAAAACAGACATGTGTAAGGAGATTTCATTTCTGGGCGTCGTATTGCTCTTCATCTATTCGTTAGAATCGCTGAACCAGTTAATCAGGAAATCACTCGTCTCCCGTTCCTCTTTCAGTATGCGGTCGAAATTCGGACCCATTTCCTCGGCGATACAGGCCGCGAGCAGATTAACAAAGCTTACTGTTGCCACTTGGGAGTTATAGTAGTAACGTGAAAGCGTGGGACAAATGAAACTCATCGTATACGGCGTGACAGCCGGCGAACTTTCGTTATTGGTTATGGTTATTACGGGGATATTCCGCGACTCAAAATGATCAAGCATCTTTTTAACCGAATCATAGTATGGCGGAAAAGTCAACAAAACGGCAACGTCTTTCTTCCCGATGAGCCTGAGAGTGCGCAGTGTCTGAACATTTATGCTAAGGTTGACGGTTTCAACATCCAAGCGGAAGAAACGCAGACGGTAAGCAAGATATTCAGCAAACAGAAACGTGCCGTCGTGGGCAAATACATACACAGTGCGCGCCTCCATGACCCCTATTGCTGCACGCTGTAACTTCTCAGGTTTAATACCGTTAATCATTTTGGTCAGGTTTGCGACATCATCATTACTCGTCCGGGTTATAGCCTCGCGATCGGGAAATTTAATGGAAGCTGACGATTTAGTAAAGAGCGGGCTTGAAGAGCTTCTCTGTATGATGTTCTTGTTGTATTCCTGAAGCGAATGTTTGAGACCCAAGAAATTCTCTACGCCGATATAGCGGCAAAATTTAAGAATCGTGACCTCTGAAATATGCATCTCCCTGCTGAATTCATTCAAAGTCATATACGATACTTCCTCCGGGTAATTTGTGATGTAATCAGCCAGCTGGCGCTGTTTACGAGTCATCTCGCCTTTTGATTCAAAAATTTGTTCAATATCCATAAATCGCTCCTATTTAAGTATTTACTTTAGTTTATCATAAAAAAATAACTCTGACAACATTTTTAAGAAAATAACAAGTGACTGAAGTATCAATATCATAGTAATACTATACTTTTTTGCTGACAGAATAATTATTTTTTTGCTTTACTATCCGAATTTTATGTGATATGATGTCAGCAAATATAGCGGCGTCTATCCCAATGCCGATCGCGTGTTTATTATTAGAGGAGGAAATCATGAAAAAGATCATCTCAGTAGCGCTGAGTATCATACTCCTCGCCGCCATTTTGATTGCATGCAATGGCGACGGTAACAGTGTTGGAGATATTGATTCCGGAGACTATTTGAAGGAATACAAGTCCACATTTTCTAGCGCTATAACCTCAATGAACCAGTACACAACTACAGGCACGTCCGATTACACTTTCATTTCCAACATTATCGACGGGCTCGTCGAAGCCGACAAATACGGAAGACCCGCCCCTGCTCTTGCGGAGAGCTGGGAGCATAACGATGACTACAGCGTCTGGACCTTCCATCTCAGAGATGGTGTTTATTGGGTGGACGATACCGGCAAAGCGACTAATCATAAGGTCACTGCCAACGATTTTGTAGCCGGCATCCGTTACATAGCGGAGCCCAAACATAACGCCAGCAGTTTCAATACGATCAGTAGCGTCATCAAAGGTCTCGAAGACTACTATGATCGAATTGTAGACATCGATGACGGCATAGACTCGGGCATGACAAGAGAAGAGGCAATTGCGGCTTTTGACGATGAGGTCGGCGTCAAGGCTGTCGACGAGCTCATCGTAGAATACACTCTCGAGGGATCCTGCCCGTACTTCCTGTCTTACGCACAAACCGATATGCTGCTCCCGGTCAACCAGGAATTCCTGAACGAGGTCGGTGATGACTACGGCATCGCTAAAAACAAGATCCTCTATAACGGTGGATACTATATCTCCCAGTGGAACCTCGACAAGCAGATAACACTAACCAAAAATGAGCATTATTGGGATGTGGATAACCTGACGCTTGACGTTCTGAGCTGGGAATATGTATCTGATGGGATCTCCAGTCTTGAGCTGTTCGAGCGCGGCGATATCACTTCAACCTCGATGACCTCTGAAGAAGTTGCCAGCGTTCGCGGCAGTGAATGGGAAAAATATGTCTACCTTTCCGAGAAGACAGTCACTACTTACTGGTATTCATTCAATTTCACCAGCAGGAACCCGGAGATGGCAGCGGCAGTTCAGAATGAAAATTTCCGCAAGGCAATTTTTACGGCTATTGACTCTAATACTCTTTCAGCTATTTGGGAACCTAACAATCCCGAGTTCTTTGTTCGTCATACGCTTCTTCCCGAAAACGTGATAATAGACGAAAGCGGCGTTGACTATACAGATTATCCGGCTATTAAGCCTTATAAGGACAACGATCCGTTTAATGCCAATCAAGCAAAAAAATATATGGATAGAGCTCGTAATGAACTGACGGAGGCAGATGGTAAAACCCTCACAGGCGTCACAGCTGGCCATGTGGATATGCTCCCAGTCACGGAATTTGACGTCGACGGCAAGTTCCCGATCGATATCGTCTACGCCTCAACCAATTCCGAGTACGAGATGAAAAAGGCATCGCTAGTCAAGCAAATGCTTGAGAACTATCTCGGTACAGAAAACGTAAATGTGATTCTTGGTTATTCGACTAACAGTTTCTCGGCTGACGTCTACGACCTGAATAACTACGATATGGTTGACGATAGCTATGGATTCAGATACGCTGATCCTTCGGCAAATCTGAACAGACTGACCAGCGACCGCGACATCACTGCAAGCTACTATAGTATCCCGGAATATGACAGAATGATCGCGAAAGCTGATGGCGTCTACGATATAAACCAACGTTACGAAGCATACTCTGAAGCAGAGGCTTGGATTTTGGAACATGCTTATATCAAACCATATATGTCTGGCGGCGGATCTTATCATATGACCAGAATCATACCATACACAGTACCAGGCGGATATTTCGGCATGGGCCGCTATAAAATGAAAGGTGCATTGGTTCGTAAAACTCCGGTAACATCTGATGAATATGCTAAGCTGACAGAGCAGTACAAGAAAGAAGTTGCTAAGCTTGATAATTAGTCCATATCTAAAATTTGAACGCAATGCCGGCGGTGGGCTTCATTCGCCCACCATGTTTCGGAATATGGTGATCATATGAAACGTTATCTGCTATCAAAATTATGTCAGGCGGTTATCACAATCATACTGGTGATGCTCGTTGTTTTCGCGCTTCTTAGATTCATGCCCAAGTCCGGATATTTTTCCAAAGAGCAGTGGAAAGAGATGAGTGATACTCAGAAAAACGCCTATCTCAGAAATATGGGTGTCCTTGATCCGTTACCTCTTCAAATAAAAAATTTCGTTATCGATCTGATACACGGTGACTTCGGTCGCAGCATCACGCTATATCCGAATTCTCCTATCTCAGACGTGCTGGCAGAAAAAATCCCTTATTCGCTGCTTCTGAACTTCATATCATGGTTTACTGCGGTTTTAATAGGGTTCCCGTTAGGCATGACGATGGCACGAAGTAAAGGTGGACTTGGTGACAAAATTGGTACTATATATGTTGTGGTGATCAGAGCAGTGCCTTCAATCATAATACATTTTTTTATACAGGTTTATTTTTCCAAGTGGTTCGACCTGCCGATGCTGTTCTATATCGGGCAGCCGATTTCGTGGCTGTTGCCAATAATTTCTATGTCTATCGGTTCAATTGCCGGCTATGGTGTTTGGTTAAGACGTTACATCGTCGATGAGGAAAACAAAGAATACATCAAATTCGCCAGAGTCAAGGGGATGCCACAGCGTTACATTATGTGGCGCCATGTATTCAGAAACGCAGTCGTACCTATAGCGATAAACATACCCTCAGATTTCCTAATGATGCTGTCCGGTTCTCTGATCATCGAGAGCATGTATGCAATCCCCGGCACAGGTGGTCTTTTGATTAAATCTATCAAAGCAATGGATAACCCTATGGTGCAGGTGTTGGTGCTGGTCTACGGTGCATTGTCCGTACTCGGCGTATTTTTAGGAGATATAGTAGTGTCATTCGTCGACCCGAGGATCAAACTGGTCGACAGCAACGATTAAGGAGGCATGGTCTCAATGGCAGAAATTACAGCCGTTAACAAGAATCCGGATCTTGCGTCCCTGTCCGACGACATGTTTACCCAGGCAGAATTCCGCGAAGATGAATCGGAAAATGCGGGTTTTTCCAACTACTCATATTGGCAGAGCACATTAAATACTTTCTTCAAAAACCACGCGGTTAAACTGATTGTAGTGTTAGTTCTGATCATGGTCATCTACACGATCGTCTATCCGATGGTTACCTCGTATGACCCTTACACGCCTTCCCTCTCAGCTGCTGATTGGAACCTCAAACCTTCAAGAGAGCATCCTTTCGGCACTGACGGCATTGGAAGAGATATTTGGGCAAGAGTCTGGTTCGGCACCAGAACATCGCTGATACTCAGCATGCTGGTCGCCGCCGCCGAAGTAGGCATCGGCGTAATAGTCGGATCTCTTTGGGGCTTCTATCGCAAACTGGATACCCTGATGTTCGCGATCTACAATACCCTGACCAACGTGCCAAGTACCATATATCTGATGCTGATAGCTTATATTATGGAGCCAAGTGTGCTTACAATCATCATAGCGCTGGTAGCAACTGGTTGGATTACCGAGGCGCGCTGGTTCCGTAGCAGGATTTTAGCACTACGTGAAGTCGATTATAACATCGCTTCACGCTGCCTCAAGACTCCGACGAGGCGTATTATAACCAGAAATGTCATACCGCATATCATCAGCCTTATTATCATGGATGCAGCATTAACAATACCGTATTCCATAGGTTCGGAAGTATTCCTAAGCTACATAGGGGTGGGACTTCCGGCAGACCTTTGTACGTTGGGCAACTTAGTCAACCAAGGCAGGAGTGCCTTTCTGGTCTACCCTTACCAGATGATATTTCCGACGATGATACTTTGCTTCATTACTGTATCCTTCTATATCATCGGCAACAAGTTTGCGGACGCTTCCGATCCGAAAAACCACCTGTAGGAGGGTTCGGTCATGAAAAAAAAGATTTTCGAAGCAAAAAACGTCGTGATCAAATTTAACCTTCGCGGCAGGATACTGACTGCTATTCGAGGAGCATCCATCGATCTCTATGATGAAGAGACTTTAGCTATTGTCGGTGAGTCAGGTTCCGGTAAGAGTGTATTTACCAAATCCTTTATCGGCATGTTGGATAAGAACGGCTGGCTCGAAAGCGGTACGCTGAAGATGCATGATGAGAATTTCACAGCATACAAAACCGAGACGGAGTGGCTGCGCGTGCGCGGCAAAAAGATCGCTATGGTTTTCCAAGATCCTATGACCTCACTGAACCCTGTGAAGACGGTAGGTGAGCAGATCCGAGAAGTCATCAGCTACCAATTCGGTACAGACAGGGTCAAAGCCAGAAAGCAGGCAATAGAATTGCTCCAAAAGGTAGGTATACCTGAAGCAAAGCTCAGATACCGCCAGTATCCGCACCAGTTCTCCGGAGGTATGAGACAGCGTGTTGTTATCGCGACAGCGATTGCCTGCAAACCAGAAATACTTATTTGCGACGAACCGACAACCGCTCTAGATGTCACAGTACAAGCTCAAATTCTCAATCTGATCAAGCGCCTGCAGAAGGAACTCGGCATGTCAGTTATCTATATCACCCACGATCTCGGCGTTGTCGCTAATGTCGCAGACAGAGTTGCGGTTATGTACGCCGGCCAGATTATCGAGCACGGCTTGGCAAACGAGATCTTCAAAACTCCCTGCCACCCCTATACCAAAGCACTTCTTGAGTCTCTGCCGCAACTTGGTGTGCGCGGACACGAACTTCACTCGATCAAAGGTACTCCACCGAATCTTTACAAGGAAATCAAAGGAGATGCTTTCGCACCACGCAACCCGGAGGCAATGAAGATTGATCATACATATGACCCGCCGTTTTTCAAAGTTTCTGACACTCATTACGCCAAGACATGGCTGCTCTGTGACAAAGCGGTTTCTTACGTCAAAGCGTTGGAAGAGAAAGAGAAGAAGAAGGACCGCAGCATCGTGGTGCCCGGTACACCTATTGATTTCAGCAGAGCTGATAAACTTGTATCAGTGAAGAACCTGACCGTGAAATTCAAGCTGGGACACAAAGAGTTCAGTGCAGTCAACGATGTCACTTTTGATATTCATAAAGGTGAGACACTCTCACTTGTGGGAGAGTCCGGATCCGGCAAAACTACTATTGGAAAAGCCATACTGAAAATCAATCACGCCAGCTCCGGTCAGATATTCTATAAGGGTGTGGACATTACAGGGAAGCTTTCCAAGCACGGTATGACTGAATTCAGAAAATCAGCACAGATGATATTTCAGGATCCCATGGCTTCGCTGAACGGACGTGCGAAGGTCGAATATATCATTGCGGAAGGTCTTTATAACTTCCATATGTATAAAAATGATACAGATCGCAAAAATAAGGTTGCTGCCGCCATGCTCAGCGTCGGTTTAACCCCGGAGTTCATGACACGTTTCCCCCACGAATTTTCAGGAGGACAGCGACAGAGAATCGGTATTGCCAGAGCGTTAGTGGTAGAGCCGGATTTCATAGTCGCTGACGAACCGATTTCCGCGCTTGACGTCTCCATCAGAGCACAGGTCATAAATCTGCTGAATAGACTAAAAAGGGATAACGACCTTACATATCTGTTCATAGCGCACGACCTTAGTGTCGTCAGGTTCATATCGGACAGGATTGCAGTTATGTATAAGGGGCAAATACTTGAACTTGCTGAATCCGAAGAACTCTTCGCTTACCCGTTACACCCGTATACTAATGCGCTGCTCACAGCTGCGCCGGTTCCGAATCCGGATATCGAACGCGATAAAAAGGTCATCACCTATAATCCATGCGATCATGACTATTCAGTCGATAAGCCATCATGGGAAGAGATAAAACCCGGTCATTATGTCCGTGCAAACAAAGCGGAGCTGGCGAACTACCGACGTAAAATCAACGAAATCGAAAAGAGTGATCAAAGATGAGCGGCGCGTTGTTCATAGCCGGCGGCGGTCTTAGGCAATGCAAGACCAAAGCGTTCAGAGCTTTTATCGATAAAGCGGGCGGCAAGAAGGCGCGCATCGCCTTTATAGTAACTGCATCAGGAAGCAAGCCCGACGACTTGTTCCGATCATACAGCAAAGATATGAAATCACTGGGCATTACGAAAGACCGTCTGGTCCTTATACCGCTATATGCACAACATGTAAAAGATGAGCACGGATATAACGCCATGACCGGCGATGCACCTGAGCTCTTATCCTATCTAAATGATGTCACCGGGGTCTGGTTTACTGGTGGCGATCAATATTATACATACCAGTGCATGATTAGAGAAGATGGTCGCGATACTGAATTGCTCGCAAGACTACGCGAGATGTATAACAAAGGGCTGACTATCGGCGGTTCCAGTGCTGGAGCGGCGATCATGAGCAGAGTCATGATCGGAAATGGCAACAACAAAGGCGTATTATCCAAACCCGTAGTATTCGGATACAGTACATATAGTGAGATCGTAGAGCAGGATGATCTCGCGGAACCCCTGGTCATAACGAGCGGATTAGGTTTCTTCCCTGAAGGTGTTGTCGATCAGCACTTTGACTGCAGGCCGCGACTGCTACGTCTGATAAAAACCTGCCTCAGCAATACAGAAGGTGACCGGGTCGGATATGCGGTTTCAGAGGATACCGTACTGATCTATTATGAAAACACGATAAAAGTGCTGGGTTCAGCCAACGTATTTATTATCGACTGCCGTCATGCTGAAGACCTGGGAAACGGTAATTTCCGCGGTATAGTGCTCTCATCAATACGCGAGGGAGATACACTTGATGCAAGAAGCGGCACTATCATATTTAAGCGCTGTGCTGATAACAAACAGTATGGATATTCCAAGGACTATTTGAGCGGCGGCATCATCGATTCGCCGGTCTTTGCCGATATGATAGGTCATAGGCTTCTTGCAGGAATTGACGAGGATCTCTATTTTTCAGAGGATCGCGGTCTACCATATGTAATAGGCGCAGTGCTGTACGACACCGGTGATGCAGATTGGCTGGTCAGACTGAGATACTACAAGCAAAGCATTAGCACCGGTTACAGTGACGATGGCGGTGTGTCGTTCAATAACATACTGTTGGATATCAGATCGGATAAACTCATCTGATCGAAGCTTGATCAAAAAGCTGAAAGAATAATAAAGAAGATGCCGCAGGCGAGCCAAGCGATACCGGAAAGCCTGGTCTCGGAAGCTTCGCTGTTTGCCAAGCTCCCGCCACGACCTGTAGTATTCTTCGTTTCACCCGTATCATCATCATAATCATGATGTATGCCATTCAAAGTCAGACAGGTCCTGGAGCATTTATTCACCCCGCGCAGATAAAAGGGTACTTCAGGTTTCTTTTTACGCTTAAACAGTTTGAAAAAATCCGTTCTGCGGCTCTTTAGAAAATTCAGCCATGCCGCAAAAATATAGCAGCTACCTAGAAAGCCGATGATCCAACCTCCGTGTGTGTCTCCTTCTGGTGAAAATATGCGAACTACGATCCAAATGGTGATACCGATCAACGCATGCCAGACGAATTTCCTGATTATCCTAAATGCCATAATACACCTGCTAATATTAAATGAAATATAGCTCAACATCGTATGAGACGTAATAGCCCGGACTTAACGAACCCAGACGTAAGCGGCTTCATTCAGACAGTTCCACGTGCTCGAATTTACCTTTGATCGTCGGCCTGCCGTTACGAACCGCAACACGACCGCGCATGATGAGGTCGCGCACATTGTAGTCAGCATCCATGGCAAGGATATCGGCATGTCCTCCTTCCGCGATCGTGCCGATGAGTTTCTCCTTCTGCAGAAGACCGGCCGGATTCGCTGTAAAGAAAGCCAGCGCGGTCTCGAAAGGTATATCCTGATACCTGACCATACGCCTCAGCTCCTGCAGAAGGGTGACGCTGGTGACTGAATCCATGGATATGCAATTACCGCGTTCATCAAAAACCGGCTGGCTGCCTCCTGCATCGCTGCTCATAGTCACGCGCGAAGGATCCGCGCCGAGTTCCAGAGCGTGCGCCACAGCTTTAGCTGTGCCTTCGACGCTTTCCGGAAGATCGGCAGTAAAATCTATAAAACCGCCCATCTTATTGAATCTGACTGCCTCGCTTATCAGTTCATGTGAGCGGCAGCAGTGTGTCGGAAGGAAGTTCGTTGGCGGTACGTCGGAGCTGTCAAGCGCTTCGAATAAAGAAGTCATGAGCTTATCGGAAGAGCCTATATGCATGGTCACAAAGCCGGGCTTACCGGCCAGGATACCTGCTACCCGTGCGTCAGCAGCCAATCGAGCCAGTTCCCGGCCGGTAACAGCGGAGCTGCGGTGATCGGAAATTGCAATCTTTACACCAATGACCTTATCTATGAGGGCAATATCACGGGCAACGTCTCCGGTCATGGTAGGCGATGGATAACTGTAATTTCCGGTCAGCATCCAGGTCGTCATGCCCTCTTCCTCAAGTGCACGCACCTTGTAAAGCAGGTTCTCAAGGCTGCGGGAGACACCGTCCGTTCCCAGCAGACCGACGATTGAAGTCACGCCGTTAAGCGTGAAGTCTGTCAACATAAGCTCAGGCACGCGGGAAGTCGGACCCTGTTCTCCTCCTCCGCCGGTAGCATGCACGTGAATATCAATCAGTCCGGGAGTAACCGTCGCGCCGCCGAAATCTATAACTTCAGTTTTAAGCGCGGGATTCCGGGCATCGAGGTCGGAGGCGATCAAAGCAATCCTCTCTCCTTCTATGAGTATATCTTTTACACCTAATGGTTCAGGGGCAAAAATGTTACAGTTTTTTAACAAAAGAGGCATAGAGATCACCTTCCTTTCTTTTCGTATAATTATACCATATCCGTACCTTCTTTGCTCTACACCTTCAGCCCTCTCAAATACTTCTTCTGCTCCGGGGTTATCCGTCTGCTCTCTGTCGCTTTCTGAATAGCTTTATTATGCGTCCAACTGCTCAAGTGCTGCGTTTCTATAAACAGGAGCGTTTCTTTATACTGCTTGGCAAGCGCTGTCGCAAAAAACCACGCGATCATCATGTTAACGTAATACTCTTCCGATCTGATTTCGGCTACTGTCTGCAGATATGCCGGTGTGAAATCCGCATCAAGAAAATGCTGCATGAGCATCCCTACCCCGAACCTTACCGTATACGTTTCATCTGATTCGATCCATTTTTTTATGTGCATCAGCAGCTTTTCCCGATACTTTGAAAACACCTTAGGCGATAACTGATCGCATGTCGCCCAGTTGTCCACATACGGTAAAAATCGCGAAACCTCATCTATGCAGCGTCCGAACTCCTTGATTTCCGATATGATAAACGCGTGGAGCTGATTCTCGTCGTAATACCTGTGAGGCAGGTCATTCAAAAAATAGCCGATATCATCGCGCTTCAGAAGCGCCTTCGCGTAGGTTCTGAGCTGCGGTGTCCTGACGCCGATAACCGTCTCGGCGTCGATTGTCGGTATCAGCTTTGCCTGAAAATCCCTGTACTTCTCATCCCGCATTGCGAACAGATTTTCCCGTATTTCATTTACAAGCATATTATATGATCCCTTCTTCATAGATTTATGGTTTTTCGTACGCAACAAAATCCGAACCGATTTCTCACGAGAAGGTTTCGGTTCGGATTATATCTCTTTGGTGCGCCCAGAGGGATTCGAACCCTCGGCCTCCACATTCGGAGTGTGTCACTCTATCCCCTGAGCTATGGACGCATACGCCGGCACGAACATACTTAACTATTATGAACGGTAATATTGATTTTACCATGTATCTGCATCAAAATCCATATCTTCTATACAGTAAATTCCCTATAGAACGTCTCGCCGAAAATATCTGTGACCTTGACCGAAATCATTCCGGTTCGCTCGGCCGTTCCCGAAACGGTTGTTTTTATCCTGCCTCTCTCTCGCGTCATTATGAGCGATGGTCTGTGTACTGCCCCGTCGTAACGAAAATCTATACTCCAGCTCAGAACGGACTTAAGCGTGTCGGCTGAAGCGTCGAGGCCGTTTTTTATAAATTCGGACTTTATTCCGCCGAGAGAAACTGTGACCTCTCCTTCCTTTGACGATACCTCAAGCTCCGCTTTCATTTTATGAGGCTTTGTTCCTGCCGCGTCGAAGACGTCAAACGATATACCTTCCCTGATCAGCCTCGCCTCCGCAGTCTCTGCGGCGAGGCATCCCGAATCGACTATTATGAACCTGCGTCCGAGCTTTGCCGCAGCCACACCCGTCGTACCGCTCCCACAGAAAAAGTCGGCTACAAAATCACCCTTCTCCGTACAGCAGGAGATAATACGTTCAAGCAGCTTTTCGGGCTTTTGCGTCGCATAACCCGTCCTCTCCGCCGATGTCCTTCCAACCATGTCTATGTTCCAGACATCCTTCATATTGACGAGAGTATACCAGCCGGTTTCATCGCAGAATTCCTCTATACCCTTGAACCGATATGGTTTAAAGTCTCTGTTGTACGATTTTTCGGCCAGCGGATAAAACCTGTAATTCTTTGTTTTGGAATATATGTATATATTGTCGTGCTTTCGCGAAAAACGTTTTCTGGTAGCTCCTCCGGACTTATATTGCCAGATTATTTCGTTGACGAACATATCCTCACCGAAGATCTCATCCATCATCATGCGCACCAAATGCCCGGCATGCCAATCGACGTGTACAAAAATGAGCCCGTCCTCTGCAAGCAGGTCGCGCATCAGCATAAGTCGCGGAGTCAGCATTTTGAGGTACTCGACGCATCCGTCCTCCCATTTGTCACGATATGAGGCATGCCTTATAGTTTCATCACCGGCCTTTACGACCGACTTACGATCATTCATCGAATAAAAAGGCGGATCTATGTATATGAGTGAAAGCTTTCCGCAAAAATCGGGATCATCCATAAGCTCACGGCATATTTTTCGGTTGTCACCGCGTATCAGAATTCCCGTTCCCATATCGGCCATCAGCGTTGCACCGTGAGCATGCTCTCTCAAAACCAGACCCTTGGCTTCCGATGCGAGAGTCCTCCTGTACATACTCCATGATGATTTCAAAATCCTGTTAAGATCGCGCATCATGCTCATAATCTGTACTCCCAATCTATCGTTCCCCCGCCGACAACCGTATCTGCGTCGTACATGACGGCTGCCTGACCCTTCGTCACGGCGCGCACAGGTTCATCAAAGATTATCCTCGCCGTTGTCTCCGATGTCGGTACTACTCTGGCGCTGTATGCCGACTGACTGTACCTGATCTTGACCTCGAGCCTGAGGGTCTGCTCCGGCGCGCCGCAGGCTATCCAATTGATGTCGCTTATCGTAAGCTCTCTCGAAAACAGCTCATTGTTTGCGGCGAGCACGATACGGTTCGTTCCGGGTTCCTTGCGAACCACGTATAAGGGCTTCGGGAGCGCCAGTCCGAGTCCCTTGCGCTGTCCTATAGTGTAATTTATTATCCCTCTGTGCGCTCCAAGCACCCTTCCGTCCGTCGTTACAAAGTCCCCGGGGGGATATTCCCTGCCCGTCTGACGTCTTATGAAAGCGCTGTAATCTCCGTCCGGAACAAAGCATATATCCTGACTGTCGCGCTTGTGCGCATTGACGAAGCCCATCTCCCCGGCAATGCGGCGTGTTTCGTCCTTTGTGATTGTTCCGAGCGGAAACATGGCGTGAGAAAGCTCCTCCTGATTCATAGAATACAGAACATAGCTCTGATCCTTATGCTTGTCAGCGGCTTTCTTCAGAAGGTATCTGCCGCTGCCCGCATCATAGCAGACCCTCGCATAGTGACCGGTAACGATGTAATCCCGGCCAAGCTCTTTTCCGCGGCGAAAAAGCCTTTTGAATTTTATATATCTGTTGCAGTCTATACACGGATTAGGCGTGGCTCCCTGCTCGTATGCCTTTATGAATCTCTCGACGACCTCTCTGCGGAAGTCATCCTCAAAATTGAAAACGTAATGATTTATACCGAGCCGGTTTGCGACGCTCCTCGCCTCATCGATATCCGACAGCGAACAACACGTACTGCAGCAGCCGTCTATCATGCCGTTATCGTAAAGCTTCATTGTAACGCCTACGGTGTCGTATCCGGCGAGGCAGGTAAGATAAGCCGCGACAGAGCTGTCCACTCCCCCGCTCATCGCAATCATCGCTTTCTTCTTCTCTCCCGGTTCGGTAAGTGGCGGGATCATTCCTCGGCCCCCTTCAGTTGGCGGATAATATTTCTTATCATCAGTGCAGTAAGCCCCCACACGACGTGATCCTTCGATTCGTATATCGGTACACTCCATCTGCCGGTGCGCCATTTATAATCCTCCCTTATACCTGCCTTGTCGTACGGAAAACCGTCGTAATCCGGACTGACAGCAGAGGCGAACTCATACGGTTCCTCACTGAAAGAATCGAGCGGCCTCAGGAATACCTCTGCGACCTCGCTCTTCTGAATTTTTATATGATCGAGAGCTCCCGGCCTCAGAACGGCGATCGTCGTATACAGCGTATAGTTTGCAAATCCGTACAGCGTATCGCCCCTTCCTATCACATCGATATATTCCGGCGCGATCCCCGTCTCCTCATACGTTTCCCGAAGCGCGCACTCCAACAGAGACTCTCCCTCCTCCAGTTGTCCGCCGGGAAAGCATATCTCTCCCGGATCCGTTATCATATCCTTTGCTCTCTCCTCGAGCAAAATAAACATCCTGCCGTCCTTCTCGACAAACGGGACGAGAACGGAAAAAAACCGGTGCGTACCGATCGGCTTCGGACGGTGAGCCCCGTAGAAGCGCCTTATGCTGTTTTCGTTTATTTTTTCGATATCCATACGTTTATATTATCACAGTCAGGCACGTTTTGTTACATATTGGGACGATGCAAGCAAAAAAACAAAAAAGCAGGCAACATAATACTGCCGCGAGCTTCCGTAACGCTGTGCAATACCCGGACAAAATCCCACCGAAAAAGGCGGCCGCAAAGCGGCCGCCTCGAGCACTCAGTTCAGAATCTCGTACTTGTTCATATCTACACCTATCATCTCTTCCTTTTCGGCCGACAGGCTGACCACAAAATCCATCCCGTAGTTTTTTGATATATCCGCGAGCCTTGCCAGAAACTCAGGCAGATCTCCGAGCGAGAAATCGGCATGCTTTAATATGCTGTCGATGTATATCGTTTCGATATCGTGATCAGAGCTGATAATCCCGTACAGAAACCCTATATATTCGTCGCTGTTCGTTACGTGTTCATAGTCCTCCATGCAGACTACCCTGATCTTATACTTAAGATCGTACATCAAACGCGCATTTTTGTTGATGAAGATAACACTTCCATTGCTGTTTTCGCTTTCCTCATTGGCAAGCTCGATCATCATCTTCGTCTTGCCGGCACCCTTATGTCCGATCAACAGTTTTACCATAGGTGAACCTCCATTCTGTTTGTAAAGACATTATACACTAACGGCCCCTTGGGTTCAATGGAAATTTGGTTTTTACGGAATTGGCGCGAAGCTGACCGCAGGCCGCATCTATGTCACTTCCGAGCTTTCTTCGTACCGTCGCGGCTATACCCTTTGATTCGAGCAAAGACCTGAATTCAGCCGCCCTTTCGCGCGATACCGTCTCAAAACCGCTGCCGTCAGTTTCGTTCAGCGTAATGACATTTACATGGCAGAGCATACCGCTCAGCAAAGACGCAAGCTTTGATGCATCTCTGTCGCTGTCGTTGACGCCGCATATAAGCGTATACTCAAACGTAACGCGCCTGTTCGTCTTTGCGATGTAACGCCTGCACGCACTTATGACCTCGGCTATATTATATCTTCTGTTTACAGGCATCATTTCGGAGCGCACCGAATCATCGGCAGAATGGAGTGAAATTGCGAGATTTACCTGATCAAACTCGTCGCCGAACCTGTCTATGCCCGGGACGATTCCGCACGTCGAGACCGTGATATTCCTCATGCTTATGTTCAGACCTTTTTTTTCGTTCGCGGTGCGGATGAACGCGGCAACGCTCTCATAATTGTCAAAGGGCTCGCCCGTACCCATTATAACTACATGCCCGACGCGTTCACACGTATCGGTTTGCGTTTCGAGGATCTGCGACATTATCTCCCCCGCCGTAAGGCTCCTCATGAGACCCGTTTTTGATGAGGCACAGAATCTGCAGCCCATGCGGCAGCCTGCCTGAGATGATACACAGATCGAACTGCCGAAGCTGTATCTCATGAATACGCTTTCCACGGTATTTCCGTCCGGCAGGCCGAAGAGGTATTTACGTGTGCCGTCTGAGGATTTTTGTACCTGTATTATTTCAAGTCTTCCGATAAAAGAATTATTGTCAAGTACAGCACGAAAAGCTTTCGGGAGATTATCCATCTCCCGAAAGTCCGTTTTACCCTTATATATCCATTCGAATACCTGCTCCCCACGGAACGGCTTTTCCCCCAGCTTTACGGCAAAACGCCTGAGCTCATCAGGACTCATTCCTCTGAGGTCCCGTCTTTCCATATCAGATCCTCTCTACAGATATTCCCGTCTTGTGACCGTTAAGGTCAAAAAACGCGTCCGTATCGGCAAAAACTATCGTTTTGGCAAGCGTCTCGGATTTGATATAAGACTCGTATTCGCCTATCGCCGCTCTTACATCATCGTCCGCACAGACAGTTACGATTATATTGTCCATCATCTCAAAATCGTTCTGCTTCCTGAGCTGCTGGACTTTGGATATGAACTCTCTCGCCAGCCCCTCAGTCACGAGCTCCGGTGTAAGATTTGTGTCGAGTATGGTAAATATGTTGTTTTCCATCGCAACGGCAAATCCCTCTTTGGCGCTTATTCTCACATCGACGAAATCCTTCGGAATCTTCTTTTCCTCACCGTTTATGATCATTTTTACAGGCTCTCCCGACTCAAGACTCCTGACAAAGGAGGATGCATCTGTTTTAGCGAGCTCCATACCGAACGCCTTAATATCCTTTCCGAGGACGGGCCCCGCCACCTTGAAATTCGGCTTGAGGAAGAAATTCATAAATCCCTCGAGGTCGTCTGCAAATACCACATTCTTGACGTTGAGCTCCTCTTTGATGAGGTCGGTCAGATCCTCGATCAACGGCTTGTACTTTCCGTCGACGAGTATCTCCGAAAGCGGCTGCCTGACCTTGATCATCTCGGCCTCACGCGTTCCTCTTCCGAGCGCGACGAGATCCCTTACGAGATCCATCCTCATTTCCGTCCGCTCGTCGACAAGTTCACCGCAATATTCCGGCAGATATGACGTGTGCACCGTATCCTCGCCTGTAAGCTTGCAGTATATCTCATCGGATATGAACGGGGCAAACGGCGCAATCAACTTTGAGACGCCGACGAGAATCTCGTACGTTGTCGCATAAACGCTTTTTTTGTCCTCCGTCATCTCCGCTCCATAAAATCTTCTCCTCGCTCTCCTTATGTACCAGTTCGACATGTCCTCAGTCACGAAGCCGCTTATCGCCCTGACCGTCTTCATATGGTCGTATTCGTCCATATCGGCGCGCACCTCTGCGATGAGCCCGTTATATTTAGACAGTATCCACCTGTCGAGCTCCGGCCTCTCATCGTAAGGAACTGCGAGCGATTTGATATCCACATCATCCTGGTTCGAATAGAGAACAAAGAAATTATATACGTTCCTGAGCGTTCCGAAGAATTTGCTCACGACATCCTTAAGCCCGTCCTCATCGAACTTTGTAGGCGTCCATGCCGGGGATACCGAAAGCAGGTACCATCTCGTCGCGTCAGCTCCGTATTTGTCAAAAAGCTCGAACGGTGAAACCGTATTCCCTCTCGATTTGCTCATCTTCTTGCCGTCCTTGTCGAGGATGAGGTCGTTTACGAGAACATTCTTATACGGCGATTTCCCCATTATAAACGTAGCAATCGCCATCAGAGAGTAGAACCAGCCTCTCGTCTGATCAATGCCCTCGCATATAAAATCAGCCGGGAAGAGATCATCAAAATCATCTTTATGCTCAAACGGATAGTGCCACTGTGCGAACGGCATAGCACCCGAATCGAACCAGCAATCCATGACCTCCATTACCCTCGTCATTTTTCCGCCGCATTCAGAGCATTTAAAATGTACATCATCGACGTACGGTCTGTGCAGCTCTATCTGCGGATCTATCGGTTCAATCGCCTGTGCAACGAGCT
This sequence comes from uncultured Clostridia bacterium, assembly GCA_938046095.1. Lineage (GTDB taxonomy): Bacteria > Bacillota > Clostridia > Peptostreptococcales > Anaerovoracaceae > Eubacterium_B. The sequence continues at coordinate 106,133 of CALIXS010000025.1, read as the reverse complement.
CCGCTCTGCTTCCTACGCATTCGAGATGTCCGCACTCGCATCTCCATACGGGTATCGGCGTTCCCCAATATCTCGACCTCGAGATAGCCCAGTCCTTGACGTCGGCTATCCAATTGCCGAAGCGCTTCTCGCCGACGAACGGAGGATACCATTTTACCGTCTCGTTATTGGCGACGAGTTGCTCCTTTAGCGCGCTCATCTTGATGTACCAGCTCTGTCTCGCATAGTAGACGAGCGGCGTGCCGCAACGCCAGCAATGCGGATAGTTGTGCACGATCTTCTGCTTTGCGTATATCTTCTCGCCGAGGTATTTGATTATCTCTACGTCGAGGCCGTCTTCCATTATAAACCTGCCCGCCCACGGCGTACACGTATAGCAGCCTCTCTCGTCGACAGGCTGGAAGATAGGCAGGTTATATTTCTGCCCGCACTGATAGTCGTCCTCACCGAACGCCGGAGCGCTGTGTACTATACCTGTACCGTCCTCTACGGAAACATAATTCATGCACGTTAAAAAGAATGCCTTTTCATTAGTCTTCGGCTGACAAAACGGCATGAGCGGCTCGTACTCCATGTATTCGAGCGCCTTTCCTTTCATCCTTTCGACGATCTCATACGTGTCTTTTCCGAGTACTTTGTCTGTCAACTCCTCGGCCAGATAGAAAAAGTCTCCCTCATTCGCTCCGCTCGTCATCCTGACCTTGACGTAATCTATGTCCGGACCGACCGTCAGCGAGGTATTTGCGGCGAGAGTCCACGCGGTCGTCGTCCAAGCCAGAAAATACTCGTTGTCAGTCCCCTTCTTTTTGAACTTTACGGTAAGAGTTATTACGCTTACCTCCTTGTAACCCTGCGCCACCTCGTGTGACGCAAGACCCGTTCCGCAACGCGGGCAATACGGGAGTATTTTATGTCCCTCATAAATAAGTCCGGCATCAAAGAATTTTTTAAGTATCCACCAGCAGCTTTCAATGTAATCGTTCCTGAGTGTTATATACGGATTGTCGAGATCGACGAGATATGCCATCCTCTCGCTCATCTCTCTCCATTTGTCGGTGTACGTAAATACCGACTGCCTGCACCTGTCGTTAAATTCTCCGATTCCGTATTTTTCGATGTCCTGCTTACCGTTCATACCAAGCTGCTTTTCCACTTCTATTTCAACGGGCAGTCCGTGCGTATCCCAACCGGCTTTACGGTTGACCTGATAGCCCTTCATCGTCCAATATCTGCATACCGAATCCTTGAGCGTTCTTGCCATGACATGATGAATACCCGGCTTTCCGTTCGCCGTAGGCGGTCCCTCATAAAATACAAACTTAGGCTGACCTTCGCGCGCTTCTACACATTTCCTGAGCAGATCATCCTTTTTCCACTTATCCACCTGTCCGAGCTGTACCTCGGCGACAGGCTTCTCCGATAGCTTCTGAAACATCGTGCTTCCTTTCTGAATAAACAAAATCCCTAACCGGACTCACCGATTAGGGACGATTTTTTATAAACCGCGGTACCACCCTAGTTGCATACCTCTGACAAGGTGCCTCTCATTAAAGTGCGGGACTCTCGGAGTGATATTCGCATATCGGCATGGCCGCAGGGCTCTCAGCATCCGCTCTGCTCTCTGTATTGCTATCGGCCGAAGCTACTTTGGTTCCGATCATTGTCCCCGTTTATTGACTTATAAATGGGATTTTACCACTATCATAAGACGATTTCAAGTATTGTTCTGCAAACTTCTTTATGCTTTTTGACAGGCGGCTTACAAGCGTCATGGCGCTCTTAAGCAAAGACTTCAGACTCCGCTTATATTTTGCAGCGGGCGACAAAGCACGCTTCCTTCGGAAGCTTAAGATCCCTGTCGGGCGCCTCGAAGCTCCACTTCGGCGCCTTAGCCCTGAGCGAGCCGAGCACCGCAACAAAATTGAACATTACGATGCCGTAATTCAGGTGTGCATCCTTTTCACCGGTCATCCCGTCCTCGATGCCTGTCAGGCAGATATCGCTGTCGCCTACGATTACTCTGTACGGCTGTCTGTTAAAAAACGACTGCGCATGACTTATTGCAAGAAGTCCGTCCTCGAGCTCGCCATACAGCTCTCCTTTGTTGAACGGCCTGCCGAATGTCTTGTCGAACAAAAGCGAGTCGAGGCTTATCTTAGGGGCAATCTGCGTTTTAGTCTCGGTCATTGTTACATTTGACGGACTTACGATATCGAGCCTTACCTCTTTGCTCTCTTTGTTACGATAGCCGATAGCAATAACAGTTACAACCTCCATATTGCTGTCGAAGCCCAGATTCTTTTTTACGGCCTCTGAATCGTTGACGGTGAGCCAGCACGCAGCTATACCGAGCTCCGTGAGCTTGAGCGTCAACGCCTGTGCAAGATACCCGGCATTCTCGAGATAGTGCTCCTTTACATCAGACATCATAACGATATACTTCGGCGCTTTGATCGAGTACCCGTTATATCCGACGCTGCCCGCAAGAAGCTCCCGATTATAGTCAACATACCGGATTTCGGTGGCAATATCCGGAATAAGTCTGTCTACAGCCTCGTATTCTTTGTTGACCTTGACGAGCGCCTCTGTCTCTACATGTTCGTCCATAAAATCTCTGCATGACTGTCTGCTCATGATCGTATCATGAAAATATCTTGTGTTTTCCATCGCTGTACCTCCTCAACCTCATTACGAATACTTACGATAGGAATACATGTCCTGCGAAGCGACCTCCCGCACCTGCCGGCGACTATGCCCGGAGCAGGTTGATCCTGTTCTGGCTGTCGATCTCCCTGACCTTGACCGTGACAGTATCTCCGATGTTCATGACATCTTCGACCTTCTCAACTCTGTGATCCGCCATCTTCGATATGTGGAGGAGTCCCTCCTTGCCCGGCAATATCTCTATAAAAGCACCGAAGGTCATTATCCTCGTGACCCTGCCCTCGTATACCTCGCCGATCTCGACATCTTTTGTCAGAAGCTCTATCGCCTTCTTGCATTCCTCCGCTTTTTTGCCGTCGATGCCGTAGATCGATACAAGGCCGTCGTCGTCGATGTCTATCTTGACGTCATACTTGTCGACCATACCGTTTATCGTTTCTCCGCCCTTGCCTATGACTATCCTTATCTTGTCAGGGTCTATCCTCATCGAGATAGCTCTCGGAGCGTACTTGCTGAGCTCCTTCCGCGGTTCAGGAATCTCCTCGAGCATTATGCCCATTATATGCATCCTGCCCTCTCTCGCCTGTGTAAGCGCCTGCTGAAGTATATCGCGCGAAAGCCCGTGGACCTTTATATCCATCTGGATCGCCGTTACGCCGACTTCCGTTCCCGTAACCTTAAAGTCCATATCTCCGAGAAAGTCTTCCATGCCCTGAATATCCGACAATATCGCCATTTTGCTCGTTCCGTCCTCTTCGACTCTTTCGATGAGTCCCATAGCGATGCCCGCCACGGGCCTCTTGAGAGGAAGGCCGGCATCCATAAGGGCAAGACACGATCCGCACGTCGATGCCATCGAGCTCGACCCGTTGGATGAAAGCACCTCCGACACCACCCTGATAGCGTAAGGGAATTCCTCGACTGACGGAAGAACAGGTATAAGTGCCCTCTCGGCGAGAGCGCCGTGCCCTATCTCCCTTCTGCCGGGACTTCTCGGTGATTTCGCCTCACCCGTACAGTATCCCGGGAAATTATAGTGATGCATATATCTCTTTTCAGTCTGTTCGGTTATACCGTCAATCGTCTGCGATTCGCTCGCGGGAGCGAGTGTAGCTACCGACATCACCTGGGTTTGACCTCTCTTGAACAGTCCGCTGCCGTGAGTCCTCGGGAGAAGGCCCGTCTCACACCAGACAGGTCTGATCTCGTCAAGCCTGCGGCTGTCAGGTCTTATGCCGTCGTCGAGTATCATGGCCCTTACGTTTTCTTTTTTTACGTTATACAAAACGGCGGCGATATCCTTGTCGTTATCAGGATATATGCCTGCAAAATACTCTTTTGTTTCAGCCTCTACGGCGTCCATGTTGTCGAGCCTCTCCTGCTTGTCGTCCGTATGTATCGCTTCGCGCATCTTATCCGACGAAAATTCTCTTACGGCGGCATCTATATCCTCAGGCACCTTATACAGCTCGACCTCCTGCTTAGGCTTGCCGACCTCAGCGATCACCTCGTCTATGAAATCGACGAGTTTCCTAATCTCTTCGTGACCGAAAAATATCGCGTCGAGCATATCTTCCTCAGGAACCTCATTCGCGCCGGCCTCTACCATCATTATTGCTTCTTTTGTCCCGGCTACAGTAAGGTTGATATCCGATATATCTCTCTGTGCGAGCGTAGGATTTATGACAAATCTGCCGTCGACTCTGCCGACTCTGACCGATCCTGTAGGCCCATCCCACGGGATATCGGAGATCGCAAGTGCAACCGACGATCCGATCATCGCCATGATATCAGTCTCGCAGTCCGGATCTACCGACATCACCGTAGCCACGACTACGACATCGTTATAATATCCCTTGGGAAACAACGGTCTGAGCGGCCTGTCCATGAGCCTCGAACAAAGAACTGCTTTCTCGCTCGGCCTGCCCTCTCTCTTGATGAAGCCGCCCGGTATCTTGCCGGCAGCGTACATCTTTTCTTCGTAATCGCATGAGAGCGGCAAAAAATCGATGTCCGGCCTCGGATCCTTTGAGGCGCATACCGTAACACTGACCACGGAATCGCCGTACCTGATCATTACCTGACCGTTTGCCTGCTCGCAGACCTTCCCGATCTCCAGTTGAAGCAGCCTTCCTCCGACCGCCGTCTTAAATGTTCTGTAATCTGTAAATCTTGCCATATTGCAATAAACAACTCCTTCCTGTTTATTATTCTCGCCTGGCAGTAGCTGACCGGCTGTAAGCCTTAAAAAAGCGGGGCTTATAAGCCCCGCCAGAAAAACTTAGTAAGTTTATTACTTTCTTAATCCCAAACGATTGATAAGCGTTCTATATCTCTCTATGTCTGCTTCCTTGAGATAATTCAGAAGGTTCCTTCTCTTACCTACCATCTTCAGAAGGCCTCTTCTTGAATGGTGATCCTTCGCATGAGTCTTAAGATGCTCGTTGAGGTCGTTTATTCTCGCGGTAAGGATCGCGATCTGCACCTCAGGTGACCCCGTATCGCCTGCCTTGGCAGCGTATTCGCTGACGATCTCGGCCTTTTTTTCTTTTGTGATCATTGTTTTGTAATCTCCTTTTCTGATAATGCGCTTTTGCCGGGTCGGCGTCGGAGTATCGCTAACGACTGAGCAAAAGTAAATGACAACTAAATATAACATAAACCGGTACCGATTGCAACCGGTCATATGTATAAATTACAGTATAATTATGATACGAATACGACTGTCAGGCGTCAATTATAGTAACGGAATACGCCCCTGACCTTGCCGAGTATCTTAGCGTCCTTGACTATGATAGGGCTCATGACATCGTTCTCGGGCTGCAGTCTTACGTGACCGTTCTCCTTATAAAACGTCTTGACCGTGGCCTCGCTCTCAAAGCCGTCGACCATCGCCACGACGATTTCTCCGTTCCTTGCCGTCTCGGCCTGCTCAACAAGAATAAGATCGCCGTCGAATATGCCGGCATTGATCATCGACTCTCCCCTTACCCTGAGCATATAATTCCTGCCGTTCACATACCTCGCAGGTACCGGCAGGGAATCTTCGATGTTCTCCTCCGCAAGTATAGGCTGTCCCGCGGCAACATTGCCGACGATCGGAATCTCCACGGTCTCCTCGCAGGCGCTCTCCGTATTCGAATATGAACTGCCCGTCTGCCCGGGCTCATACTGATCGACGAGTACGAGTGCCCGTGGCTTGGCGGGATCCTTGCGGATGCTTCCCTGTGCTACAAGACTCGCAATATCCTTGTGCACCGTCGACGTCGATCTGATACCGAGAGCGGTGCCTATCTCGCGTACCGTCGGAGCGTAACCGCGGAGCGCCACCTCCTCGCGCATAAACTCGAGGATACGCCGCTCGCGTGCCCTCGCCTTTTCTTTAGCCTTGGACATATGATTTCTCCTTGTTAACCTGCTTTAGCATAGTGAGATTATATCATACCGCGAACAAAAAGTAAACGTAAGTTCTCAAATCCGTTCTTATATTTATTGTGATTTACAGCTTAAAGGTCTGGAATTTCTCTTCCGTTCCTTCTTCCTCCCTGAACTCGTAATCGTTACCCGGAAGTATTGCGTTTACAGCTATTCCTACGATAGCCGCAATAGCAAGTCCCGACAGCGTGATATCAGCCGAAGCGATGTGGAAGGTTATTCCGCCCGTCGAATTGAAGCCGAGAGCGCACACGAGTATCAGCGCCGCGATTATCGTATTCCTCGATTTTGTAAAGTCGACACGGTTTTCAACTACATTTCTGATGCCGATGGCCGATATCATCCCGTACAGGATAAGCGAAACACCGCCTATCGTTGCTGCGGGAACAGACTCGATGATATAGCTGATCTGAGGAAAAAAAGACAGTATAACCGCAAAGCACGCCGCTATCCTGATTACACGCGGGTCGTATATCTTTGTCAGCGCAAGAACGCCCGTATTCTCACCGTATGTCGTGTTTGCAGGGCCTCCGAACGCTGATGCGAGACATGTGGCGAGTCCGTCGCCGAGCAGCGTCCTGTGAAGCCCGGGATCCGCAATGTAATTCCTGTTCGTCGTTGCACCTATCGCCGTTATATCTCCGATATGCTCCATCATCGTCGCAAGCGCTATCGGCATGATGGTTATGATGGCCGAAACATCGAATTTCATCAAAGTAATAGGCGGCAGCGCCACGATTGAATCCGGCATATTTGAAAAATTAACCTCTCCCATTATGAGCGCCACAATATACGACGCAATGACGCCCAATATTATAGGAATGATTTTCGTCATTCCTCTTCCCCATATATTGAATACGATTATCGTAACAAGAGCGACGAGAGCGACCGGCCAATTCGTTTCGCAGTTTGCTATAGCTGACGGTGATAATATAAGTCCGATTGCGATTATTATAGGACCTGTGACGACAGGAGGGAAAAACCTCATGATTTTGCGCGCACCGAATGCTTTGATAAGCGCCGCCATGACGACGTACACGAGGCCGGCGCAGAATACGCCGCCGCATGCGTACGGGAGCAGCTCGGTATTTGACGAGCCGTCCTCAAGCAGAGGAGCCACTGCGGCGTAGCCGCCCAAGAACGCGAACGATGACCCGAGGAACGCCGGAACGGAGCCTCTTGTCAACAGATGGAACAAAAGCGTTCCGATACCCGCCATCAGAAGAGTCGTGGAAACGCTGAGCCCCGTAAGCAGCGGCACGAGCACTGTCGCTCCGAACATCGCGAATGTATGCTGAAGACCGAGGATAAGCATTTTCGGTATCCCCAGTCTCCGTGCATCGTAGATGCTGTCGGAATTGATGTCTTTCTTGTCAGTCATTATTTTCTCCTTTACATCAGCAGAACAAAAAAACGAATCGAACATCAAACGCTTATGTCGTAGATGTTGACTACGGGAAGCATACCCGTCTCGTCAAAGTCAACAGATATCGTCTCATTATGTGACGTCGGAATGTTCTTTCCGACGTAATCGGCTCTGATCGGAAGCTCCCTGTGCCCTCTGTCGATCAAAACGGCTAACTGTATCGTCCCGGCGCGTCCATGATCGGAAAGTGCATCAAAAGCAGCTCTCGCTGTCCTGCCCGTATAGAGGACATCGTCTACAAGTACCACATTTTTGCCGTTTATGTCGCACGGCAGATCTGTCAGACTGTCCTCACCGCACGCAGCAAGTCTCTCAGGATCGTGACGGTCTTCGATATCGTCCCTGTGGCAGCTGATATCGAGTACGCCCACAGGTACCTCCCGCCCCTCTATCACCTTAAGATAATCGGCAAGCTGGCGGCTGAGAGGTATCCCTCCGTTTGCTATACCCATGACAATTACATTAGTGACGCCGTTGTTCCTCTCCGTGATCTGATGCGCGATCCTCCTGAGTGCCCTGATAACCTCATCTGTTGTCATAAGCTGTGATTTGAATTTCATCCGGATGTTGACCTCCCCCACCTCGGCGACATAAAAAATGTCCGGACATGCCGGACAAGATTGCGTTTTGGAATTATCACCTGGAATTATCCTGCTGATACACTATCTTGCCGGCATCTCTGTACCGACTTAAAGATGTTCTTTATCTGCATCAGATAATATAATAATATTGGACTTGTGTCAAGCAACTGTATATAATCTAAAGTATCACGAAACTGACCCGAAGGAGGACCTATAATGAACGAAAGCTTTGTCAGATCACTTGCCGTGAGCCTTCCGCCCGAGCTCGAGAAGCTCAAGGGTGCAGGCTATTTTGACGAATTTGCGGAGAAAGCAAAAAACCACCTGATGAGAGACAATCTCCCCGACATAGTCAAGGAGCGCATTCTCGTCGAAATCCATAACGCCGAAATCATCAAATGCGAATACAGGCTAAGCGAAAAGCAGCTCATAGCAGCCATAGCAAAGTACGCCCCGGGCTTCGGAGAAAAGGATTTTGAAAAGCTCGCGCTTGATACCGATTATGTCTTTATAAATGGAAGAAAAAAATACGCCTCACTGAGCGTTTCCTCTTTGTTCATAACGAGCAAACTGCTTCGCGAATGGCCGGGCAGCACGTATCCGAAGGATGATGATCAAACTGTTGCCGATTCGCGTAAACTCATGAAGAAAAACGGCAGTGCTACCGTCGTCACCGACATAGAATATACGTGCAAAGTCAAAAAAGCATATGCCGACGGCAACATGCTGCGTATTCATTTGCCTTATCCCAACCCGCAGGGTTCCGGTGTCAAATCGATCGAATTTGTTTCTTCCTCACAGAAATGCAGGATAGCGCCCGGGACGGTTCCCCAGCGTACCGCGTACTTTGAGGCGGACGGCAGCAAAACGAGAGATTTTTCCGTGAGGGTAAAGACCGTGTTCACAGAAACGTATATGTCATACAAGGATATCCTCGAAGCGGGCAAAACCGTTACCGCAGAGCGGGAGGCGGAGCTTCTGCAGCAGGTCAGAGCCTCCGATCTCGAGGAAAAGGCTCCTCACTACGTGTTCACGCCGTTTATCGAAGCGCTTTCGGACATGATAGTGGGTAAAGAGGCAGACAAGACAAAGATTGCAAGAAAGATATACGACTTCATCACGCACAAATGTACATACGCTTATGTAAGAGACTATGCCTCCATCGACCAGCTTCCGGAATATTTCGGATTAAGGGGCAGAGGCGACTGCGGCCTTCAGGCATCCCTCTTCATCACGCTTTGCAGATATAACGGTATCCCTGCGAGATGGGAATCGGGAATATGCACCGACGGCAAGAGCGGGGGCAGTCACGACTGGGCACTTTGCTACTTCAAAGGAGTCGGCTTCAGACCTGTCGATCCGTCCTTCGGCGGCGCTGCCGTACGGCGCGGCAGCAAAGCCGACAACGACTTCTATTTCGGAAATATCGACCCATACCGCATGGTATTCAACTGCGACATACAGGAACCGTTCATACCTGCGAAGAAGTTTTACAGAAACGACCCGTACGACAACCAGATCGGTGAGGCGGAAACGTCGCTCGACATGCTAAAAAACGGCGAGGCCGTATTCGGCAGACGCATACTGTCAAGGATAATAGAATAAGCGTTTCTACAGCAGAAAGCCGGAGCACTCTGCAGCTGAAACGTCTGAAAAGCCTGCATCTCGTATTTTCGTAGTGCAGGCTTTTTATACTTTCAAGATTTTTTTACGTGTTCGACGGTCAGATTGCCGCTTTTTTCATTACGGACTCGGCCACTCGCCCGACTACGCTCTTATCAAAAGCGTCGGGCAAAACGTACTCCGCATTCAGCTCATCATCGGGAATTACAGATGCGATCGCTCTCGATGCAGCCTCTTTCATTTCTTCCGTTATCCTTGATGCTCTTGCGTCGAGCGCCCCTCTGAATATACCCGGGAAAGCAAGCATATTGTTTACCTGATTAGGAAAATCCGACCTTCCGGTACCTACCACGGCTGCTCCCGCCTCCCTGGCAAGCTCCGGCATGATCTCCGGTACAGGATTTGCCATCGTGAATACGATAGGATCTTTAGCCATGCTGCGGATCATATCTTGAGACACGATACCGGGCTTCGACACACCGATGAATATATCTGCGCCCTTCATCGCATCCGCAAGCGTTCCTTTAAGCTTGCCCCTGTTCGTCACAAGCGCCATTTTCTGCTGCTCCGGGTTGTTGTACGGCGCTTTGTCGTATATCGTGCCTTTGCTGCCGCACAATATAACTTCGCCGAACCCGAGCCTTCCTATCATTCTCGCTATCGAAATGCCTGCGGAACCTGCGCCGCTTATCGCGATCCTAAGCTCACCCATTTTTTTCCCGGTAAGCCTGACGGCATTCAAAAGCCCCGCGCACGTTATTATCGCCGTACCGTGCTGGTCATCATGAAATACCGGTATATCGCACATTTCTATAAGACGCCTTTCTATCTCAAAGCACCTCGGCGCGCTGATATCCTCGAGATTGATGCCTCCGAAGCTCTTTGATATATGGTAGACGGTGCTTATGATCTCGTCGGGATCCTTCGTATTGATGCATATGGGAACGGCATCTATGCCCGCGAATATCTTGAACAATGCGCACTTGCCCTCCATTACAGGCATCCCGGCCGCAGGCCCTATATCGCCCAGCCCGAGCACGGCTGTCCCGTCAGTTATCACGGCTACTGTATTGCCCTTTCCGGTGTATTTGTATGCAAGACTCTCGTCCTGAGTTATCTTCAGGCACGGCTCGGCGACGCCGGGCGTATATGCAACGGCGAGCTCCTCCCTGTCGGTGATCGGAGCTTTGCTCTCGACGGAAAGCTTTCCGTGCCATTCGGCATGCTTCTCTAAAGCGTACTGCCTGGGATCCATATATGACCTTCCCTTTCCCTGCGGAACAAAACGCTGCGTTCCGCTGTTATAAATTCCGTTTATGTGCCATAGAGAGTATAGCATATAAAATGTACCGGTTCCACACCGCACACGCAATTGAGATGATGGCGCTGAAATCCTCTCGGTACGCGTACCGGTCGCTCTCTTCGAATGGCCTTTTCGGCTCCTTGATTTTCCCTCTGCCGTGCGTTATATTATACGTATCGGACATTACGTATCAGACATTCAAGATCAAGGAAGGAGCGCCCTATGTTGCTAGGACACGAAAAAACAAGCTTTCTCAACCTGCCCACGCCGATAGATTATCTTAAGAATATATCCGAAGATCTCGGCGTCGATTTTTACCTGAAGCGAGACGACCTCACCCTGCTCGGCACGGGCGGAAACAAGCTCAGAAAACTCGAATACTTCCTTAAGGATGCAAAGGATAAAGGCGCAACCATGCTCATAACCGAGGGCGGCGCTCAGACGAACCACGGCAGGCTCACTGCCGCCGTCGCCGCGCGCTACGGATTAAAATGCGCCATAGTAACGACAGACTTGTACCCGGGCGAAATATCCGCAAACCTCATACTCGACGGTATAATGGGCTGTGATGTATATATGGTTCAAAACGTCAAAGCGCCTGAGGGCACCGATCCGAGGGATATAGCGATGGAAGAGATAGCAAAGCAATATGAGGCGAAGGGCGAAACGGTCTATAAAATACCGGTCGGCGGTTCCAACGACCTCGGCGCATTGGGCTATTACGAATGCGCCGTTGAAATGGCGAAGCAGACGCAGGAGCTCGAAATTGCCGATCCTCACATATTCGTTACAGTAGGCAGTATGGGGACGTATATAGGCCTTGCCGCCGCCCAGCTTAACGAAAAGCTTCCGTTCAGGCTAACCGGCATCGCCATCGAGCCGTTCCCGAACGGCGCTGCAAAAGAGGCTCTCGAGTATTACAACGGCGTAAAGGATTTCTTCGGTTTGACATATGAAGCAAAAGAAGATGACTTCGACATAAACTGCGATTACGATCGCGGAGCCTACAACAACCCCGTCAAAGAGGTTCGCGAAGCTATTTACTATGCCGGCCGAAAGGAAGGCATCATCCTCGATCCCTGCTACACGGGCAAAACGTTTGCGGGCGTGCTCGATATGGCAAGGTCGGGACTTATAGAAAAGGGTGAAAAGGTCCTTATGATTCATACGGGCGGCATACCGGGCATCTACACGAAACACCACCGTGTTGAATTTGAAAAGGAACTCATGCCTTACATCCATATTGTAAAATAGAGTGCGCACACCGCAAAAACACATATGCCCCGCGTCAGACACGGGGCATATTGATTTTTTTCCGTATTCGCTGCCTTTCAGCCTACCAGCACGGCGATATGAGGCTCGAGCAGCAATAGCACTCTATACACTGCGCGCAGGCGGCAGAACCGCCATAACCCTGCATGTCCCCCGCCCCTCTGTACGCCATTCCTCCGCCGGTCATCTGGTGATATATCCTGCTGTACTCGATATTGTCCGGCTCCATGCTCATCGCCGTCCTCACCTTTGCGAGGCCGTCGTCAAGATATCCCTTTCGGTATGATACGATACCGCTCAGGAAATACCACTCCGCATCGTGCGTCTTACAGTTGTCGAGAAGCTGTTCGGCTCTCGCCATCTGCCCGCTGTTTATCGCCGCTCTTACGTCGATATAGCTGCCTGAGGCGCTGTACGATCCGTATGCTCCGTATCCGTTATCCGCAGCTGAATAAGCTTCTCCCGTGCCGTATGATGATGCTTTGCCGCTCGTAAGCTGTTCGTACGCGTCATTTACCTCTCTAAGCTTTTCCTCGGCAAGGTCTGCCAGAGGGTTTCCCTGGTACCTGTCGGGATGATACTTTTTGACAAGCTCTCTATAAGCGGCTTTTATCTCAGACTGTGATGCGCCGTGATTTATGCCCAGCACTTCATATGGATCCTTCATGTTCCGTCTCCGTTTTCCCCCTCAAAAGCAAATCCTCCGTCCTCGCTCTCATCCCGAGGAGGACTATATTTTCTATTATACCCTTATTTGCTCCGAGTTCCAGCAAATTGAGAGAATTTAATGTTTGTGAAAGATATTCGTAAAGAACGGGGCCGAGCTCATCTCTGCCTTCTTTGCGATAGATCAAAGGATTATACCCCCCTCTCAGCTTGTCCCTTTCGTAATCGTCGGCCGCATCCATCAGGTATATCCACCGCCCTATCGATGCGCCCAGCTCGCGGAGTATACGTCCGGTTTTCTCATCTGACGGATACCCCGAAAAAACCGCAGCTGCCATCTTCGCAGACGCAGCCGCCGTCATGTCGATGCTTCCCGATTTTACCGCCTCAAGCGCTTTAAGCTCAGCCTCGGCGTCGCATATCTCAGCGCACACGTCCGGATAAACAGCGCATACCTTTTTATACGCTCCGCGGATCGCCGCCTCGGCGGCGGCCGCTTTGAGACTCCTGTCGTCCGCCCTGTCGTCAATAACCTTATGATATGCGAGGGCTATCATCATATCGGCCGCATAGTCAACGGCCCCGCTGCCGCGGAGGACGGGATTTTTGCGTATCGGATGCACTATGCATCGCTCGCGGCAAATCTCCGGATTATCGCCCGATACGGCCGACAGGACAAGAGCGAGAAATACCGCATCATAGCTCAGCACAAAACGCGAAAGCTGTCCGTAGCGTGAGCCCGCCGATTTGCATATACCGCAGTAAAATCCGCGGTATACGTCGAATTCCCTTATTTTCAGTTCCTGTCTGTCCACCGTTACGTAACCGAGCATATCAGCCTACTGCGCCTTGAATTCTTTCCAATATTTGCTGTACAGGTCATCGCCTTCAGCGCCGAGGTTTCGGAGCATCTCACACTTCGATGTTATGCTCTCGTCCGGGAAAAGATATCCCGTCTTCCTCGCATCGGACGATATTTCATCAATCACCGCTTTATTCGGTATCGAATAGGTGAGGTAATCAAAATTCATCAGCGCCGTATCCCTGCCTAGCATAAAATTTATCCATGTCTCGCCGTTTTCTTTGTTCTTCGCCGCCGCTGTTATTGCCCACATATCGAGGAAGCTCTCCGAGCCCTCTTCAGGTATGATGAATTCGAGAGAATCGTTATCCTCCTGCGAGTAGAGCACCTCGCCGTTCCACACGACAGCAATATCGGCATATCCTCCGATTGCCATATCGCGCGCCGAATCGTTGGCGTATTTATATACGAGAGACTTTTGTTTTTCAAGATATTCCGTCGCAGCCTTGATCTCATTCTCGTCTGTCGTATTTATCGAGTAGCCGAGTGCCTTGAGCGCGATCGCATACGTATCGCGCATGCTGTCCGGCATCACTATCTGCTGAGAGAACTCCTCCCTCCAGAGATCATTCCAGCTTCTTATCCTATCCTGCGCTATGTGCTCTTTATTGTAAAGAATGCCGAGCGTGCCCCACGTGTGCGGCACGGTATACTTCATGTCCGGATCAAAGCTCTCTGACATCTTCATATACTTGTCGTCGATGTTGGCAAGATTCGGTATGTTCGCGGCGTCGTATTTCTGAAGGAGCCCCTCGGAGATGAGTCTTGAAATCATATAGTCCGAAACACATATGACGTCGTAATCGACGGAGCCTTTCGATATTACAGGGTACATCTCCTCGTTCGTATCAAAATAATCCGCTACGACAGAAATGCCCGTTTTGTCCTCAAACTGTGATATCAGCTCGGGATCAAAGTAATCTCCCAGGCAATATACCCTTACCTCCCCCTTCTTTTCGCCGCTCGCCGAGCCGCAACCCGTAAGCGAAAAGAGTGAAATTACAAGCATAAGCGACATTATCAGTGATATTTTTTTCTTCATGCCGTTTTTTCTTCCTTTCTTCCCGAAATAACATTACTGATAACGAGGATAACAAACACTGCGGCAAAGATTACCGTCGAAAGTGCAAACAGCGTCGGCCTTATACCTACCTTTACCTGACTGTAAATAAGCGTCGAGATCGTATTTATCCCTGCCCCTCTCGTGAAATGCGTTATAACAAAATCATCTACAGACATCGTAAATGCGAGCATGAAACCCGACAGGACACCCGGCATTATATCGGGCATTACGACCTTGAGAAAAGCGTATTTCGGCGATGCCCCGAGGTCGAGTGCCGCCTCATATGCGTTCGGGGTAAGCTGCCTGAACTTCGGCAAAACCGAAAGCAACACGTACGGTATGCAAAACGTCACGTGCGACAGAAGCACCGTCCCCCATGAAAGCGAAACCCTGAAGACAAGAAAGGTCATCATCAGAGAAATACCTATAACTATATCGGCGTTCAGGAGAGGTATGTTATTCATCGCAAGCCATGCTCTCTGCGTCCTTTTTTTCATCGCCATTATCCCGATACACGCGCTCGTCCCTATTATTGTCGATATCACCGCTGCGCATACGGCTATAGAAAAGGTATTCCATATCGCGCCGGTTATCTGCGAATTGTTCAGCATCTCACGATACCATCTCATACTGAAGCCCGCCCACACGGACATCGACTTGGAGCTGTTGAACGAAAAAAATATCAGCGTTCCTATCGGCAAATAGAGGAACAGCAATATGAGTGCCAGATACAGCCCTTTGAAAAACCTGCTCATATAAGCTCCCCCTCTCCATTTTTATCCAGCTTTGTAAGAAGCGCCATACTTATGACGATGAATATCATCATGATCAGCGACAATCCCGAGCCGAGATTCCAATTTGATGACGTTGTAAACTCCTGCTCGATTATATTGCCTATCAGGTTTACCTTGCCGCCGCCGAGCATGTTCGATATGGCAAACGTCGTAAGCGACGGAACAAAAACCATAGTTATGCCGCTTGCTATACCCGGTACCGAAAGCGGCAGTATGACGCTCGAAAACACCTTAGCCTTTGATGCACCGAGATCGTATGCTGCCTCTATCAGGTTTTCATCTATCTTCGTCATGACATTGTATATCGGCAGCACCATAAACGGCAGAAAATCGTAAACCATGCCGAGTACTATCGCATACGGCGTGTTTATAATCTCGATGTTCGGAATACCGATAAGCTGAAACAACGCATTTATAAGTCCTCCTCTTTCAAGCAGCACCTGCCACGCCATCGTCCTCAGCAGGAAATTCATCCACATAGGCAGTACGAAGACAAACACCATGAAGCCCTTTTTGCTCAGCCTGCTGTTCCTAAGTATGAGTGCAAGCGGAAGAGACAGCATAAGGCAAACGAGCGTACTTATAAGAGCGAAGAGTAATGCCAGTGCCAGCGCTTTGATATGATCGTGCTCAAAGATCGCCATAATGTTGGTAAAGGTAAAAGCGCCCGATCTGTCTGTAAATCCGTAAAAGGCTATCAGGCAAAGAGGGATTATCGTCCCCGCGACGATAAAGACGGCAAAGGGTATCGAAAAACCTTTTTTATACATCAACCTCTATCGCCTCCTCCTCTTTGGAATGCGGCTTATGCATAACCTGTATATTGAAAGGGATTACATCAATGCTGACTTTTTCGCCGACGGGGTGACTGATCGTATTTTGAACAAGCCACGTGTATCCGCCAGCCTCAACCTCCATCTCATAGTAGACTCCGATGAAAACATTATGCGTTACAATACCTTCTATTCGTCCACTGCCCGGTTTCCCGACGATTACATCCTCCGGCCTTATCATGACGTCGACCGGTTTATTCCGTCCGAATCCCTCATCAACGCAGTCAAAAACAGTACCGCATATGCTGACGCGCCTGTCCTCAAGCATAACAGCATCTATTATGTTGCTGTCCCCTATGAAATCGGCAACAAATGCATTTTCGGGCTCGTTGTAAATCTCCTCCGGAGTTCCCATCTGCTGGATTATACCTCCGTTCATGACTACGACCTTGTCGCTCATCGTCAAAGCCTCCTCCTGATCGTGCGTCACATACATGAACGTAATTCCGAGCTCATTCTTGAGGCGTATCAGCTCGTACTGCATATCCTGCCTCAGTTTGAGGTCGAGCGCTCCCAGCGGCTCATCGAGAAGCAGAAGCTTCGGCTCGTTAACGATCGCCCTCGCCATTGCGATCCTTTGCTGCTGTCCTCCGGAAAGAGAATCGATCCTGCGCCTCTCAAAACCCTCGAGATTGACGAGCTTAAGTACATATTTAACTTTATCACGTATATACTGTTCAGTCTTGCCGCTTATCTTAAGCCCGAAAGCTATATTCTGCTCCACATTCATATGAGGAAAAAGAGCATACTTCTGGAACACCGTATTTATCTGTCTCTTATTCGCGGGTTCATCAGTAATATCTCCGCCCTCAAAAAAAACGTGCCCGCGGTCAGGAGTTTCAAAACCTCCAACGATCCTGAGTGTCGTCGTTTTGCCGCATCCCGACGGTCCGAGCAGCGTTATGAACTCATTTTCTTCTATGCTGAGATTGAAATCATCGAGAACGACGAGGTCGCCGAATACCTTTGTAATATTCTTCAATTCTATAAGTGATGACATCGATGTCCTCCTAAAAGCTCGGCGGCGTACTGACCCATATTATTTCAGCTCCGCTCTCAGATGATATATGGTGCGGTTTATCAGGAGTAAAGCAGAATGCCTCACCTTTTCTCGCTTTGATTCTGCGGTTTCCCACATGGATAGTAATACTGCCCCTGAGAACATATCCGAATTCTTCGCCTTCATGTGGATTGTCGGGATACGAGCTCCCCCCCGCCTTAAAAGTCATGCGTATCGGCTCCATGTCGTTCTTCTGGGCGTTAGGAATTATCCACTCAATAATGTTTCCGAGGGTCTCATCCGTTTTTTCGAAATAATCGTCCTCGCCGAAAACGATCTGTTCGTTCCCGGGGTCATTAAAAAAATCGCTTACAGTTACCCCGAGGCATTGAAGTATATCCTCAAGCGTCGAAATCGACGGCGACGTCAGATTCCTTTCGAGCTGCGAAATAAAGCCCTTTGAAAGCTCCGCCCTGTCCGCCAGCTCCTCCTGCGTAAGCCCGTTCATAATCCTGAGCTCTTTGATCTTTTCTCCTATATCGATCGACATAAAATACGCCTTTCGGAATTCGGCGGCCGCCCTCGCAAACCGTTTCGGGTGGCGCTGCCCTCGCGCCTCGGAAAACATCGCACTCGTAAAGCGACATCTATCACCTTGTAAGCCGGAACGTATCGCATCCCGTATTCTAAACAATGAGTTTAGTATTTCTAAACTCGGCAAGAATGATTATATCCTATATCATTCAAAAGTCAATACCCTCCGACACTTTATCACCAGCCATACCGGTTTACGCCGGGGAGAGGAATTCCTCTCCCCGACACATGTGACACACCCTTATTTTTGACACTGTCGCATGCGACACCTCCTTTTTTTTGCCGTGTGTCGCATGAACGTAACGGAGCGCCGATAAGTCGGCGCTCCGTCGTTTCATGTCCTGTTATTTTTTAGGGTTTTATTACATATCAGCTGTTATATTATCTGTTACATGTATTGGTTGAATTTGTCGTGAATGTACTCTTCGATGCTGTCCTTGTCCGTATCGAGTGCTACGGCAAATTCGCCGAAAAGCAGCTCTTCCGCACGTTTCATGAAACGCTTGTCAATCTGCCCGAGGCGCTTGTTGTTTCTGAGGGCATCCTTTGCCTTCTTATAAATTGACTTTGTAAGACCGAGAAGCGCATCGCAGTTATGCGTATCGATGATGCTTTGATAATGCTGTGAAAGCTGCTGCATACTGTGACCGCGATATTCATCGGCTTCGATCTGATCGATGTTATCCAAAAGCCCTGCCGCTTCCTCGGCGGTTATTATAGGCCTCATAAAAACCTTATCATTATCTACCGGCGCATATATGATGCCGTTTTGATAAAGCGGTTCGAGAAAATAGTAAAGACGCTCTTCATCCTCAACACAAAAATCGGGTCTGCCGATTTTTGTGACTTTGCAGACACCTGTCGCACCATACATGACGAGCTCATTTTCTTTGAACATGAGGTGAACACAACTCCTTTGCTATCCCTTTTTTCATCATATTATTATTATATCATCTCTTTCAGAATTTTGTAAGCCCAAATCACTTTTTTTACTTGACTTTACGTTATTATTCGCTTATGCTATAATTTTATTATCAGGAGGATTGTTTTTATGGAAGGAATGACCGCGTTCGTTTTATATGCCGTGTTGGCTTTATTCACTTTTTTTGCCGGAGCGCCGATACTTTTGAGTTCAGTATCTACTTTTACGGTACAGTCGAGGCTTGCAGACGCCATGATCGCCGAGGGCGTGATAACCGAGGCGGACAAAAAAATGCTCCAGCCGAAAAAGCAGATTGCGGGAGTCGTAATCACCGTGATCGTCTGTGCGGTCATCGTCGCGCTCTCCTACAAATTTGCTCCTATGGGTTTTCTTTGCAGCGGAGCCGCTTTCGTCGCGGGATGTTTCAAGTTCCGAAAAGTTCTTCAGTTCAACAGCCTTACGGTACAGCGTTTCAAAAATACGTATAATCATGTCATGGACGAAAAAAAGTATAACGCTTACGTAAAGAAGATGTTCTGATTTGCGCGTATCGCAAAATGCTCTCTCCCGAATCTACGGAAGAGAGCATTTTTGATGGTATCTATTTAGTGCAATAAGAATGAATATCTACTTGGCAGTCCCGCCGGACCTGAGAGCCTTATCCGCTTCTGCCATCTCTTTAAATAATCCCGCGTGCTTCTTGGAGATCACCGTTTTGATTACAAAGAGCACTCCTATCATAAGCGCTATGGCTATGATAAGGCATATGACTGCATTCTGCAAGAAACCGGCTATGATGAATGATATAAACGATACGGCCGCTACCGTAAGTGCATACGGAAGCTGCGTCGTTACGTGGTTCAGATGGTAGCAGTGAGCACCGGCTGAAGCCATGATAGTCGTATCGGAGATCGGTGAGCAGTGGTCGCCCATTACGCCGCCTGCGCATGCGGCGGCAAGACCGATTATACAAAGCGTCGGTGTCGCCTCATAATCGAATACGCTTACGACTATAGGCGCCATTATGCCGATTGTTCCCCATGATGTACCCGTCGCAAAACCGATGGCCGCGCCGATTATGAATACGAGCGCAGGCAGTATGCTCATTAAACTTTTGCCTACATGGCTCATAGCCTCGATTACGAACTGCGCCGAATAGAGGTCATAACGCGTAAGACCGCACAGTGTCCATGCAAAGCAAAGGATAAGAATAGGGCTGATCATCTGAATAAAGCCGTTAGGAACCGACTCGAAGCTCTTCTCAAATTTCGTCGCACGACGGAGCCAGAAGTATATGAAAGTAAACACCAAAGCGATGATCGATCCGACTGCAAGTCCCGGACCTGCCGAAGCGTCCGAAAATGCACCGATGAAATCATGATACACATCCGTCTCAGGGTCGAAGAAGCCGCCCGACCAGATAAGACCTATGATACATGTAATGATGAGTACAGCTACAGGAAGGATGAGGTCCGCAACAGATGATTTTGTCGCAGTCGACTTTTCATAATCGTCGGCGCCCTCAAAAGGCCTTTCCGGCGTAGTGAAGAGGTCATCTTTGACCTGAGCGTTGTACTCATGCTTGAGCATCGGTCCGTAATCGAGGTTGATTATCGAGATGACGATGATCATGATCAGCGTCAGCAGGCAGTAATAGTTGTACGGTATCTGCTTAACAAAGAGTTCAATGCCGTTTACCGTATCAGACTGCACATAGCCGGATACCGCAGCGGCCCACGAGGATACAGGCGCAATCATGCATACGGGAGCAGCCGTCGCGTCGATGACGTAAGCGAGCTTTGCTCTTGAAATCTTATGACTCTCCGTTACAGGACGCATAACCGCACCTACTGTAAGGCAGTTGAAGTAGTCGTCGATAAAGATCAGGCATCCGAGAAGCATCGTGAGAAGCTGAGCGGCGCAGCGCGATTTTACCGTTTTTATCGCCCAACGGCCGAATGCTTCGGAACCGCCCGCCTTGTTCATAAGATCGACCATGATACCGAGTATCACCAGAAATATAAGTATTGCTACATTTCCTGAAATTGAATTGACAAGACCGTTATTGCCCGTCATGAATGCAACGACCGTCTCCCATGGATTGTAGTTTGCGACGAGCAAAGCGCCGACCATACATCCGAAGAAAAGTGATGAATAAACTTCTTTGCTGATAAGAGCAAGCGCAATAGCTACGATCGGTGCAAGAAGCGACCAGAACGTACCCGCAAACGGCGTTGTCGTCTCAACCAATTCCCCGTCAACTACGAGGATAGGGTTGGGATTCCCGCCGACGGTCACCTTAAGGATTATAAGCAATACAATGATTACAATCCAGGCGATCAGGTAAGCAGTGCGAGTTCCCTTTTTCTCCATTTACTTGAACCTCCTAAAATAACCCACTACTAAATAAATAATCCATAGCTAAAAGTTACCATTAGTAAGATTATATGTCAACGCATCATTACAAATCGTTAGAAAAATGACTCGCATTTTTCATGCTGAACCCCAAACGGTTCACCATATTACAGGCACAGTAGCAGCAAACAGCCGGCGCAAAATGTTGTGCCCACGTGCATTTTGCGCCGATGCGCACATTTTGATTGCATTCATGCCTTCGGTATGATAGTATATATGAGCGCCTTTGATACATTCTGCATGTAACAGCGATGCGGAGGATTGACCGAGTGGCTAAGGAGCTCGCCTGGAAAGCGAGTAAGGCGTAACTGCCCCGCGGGTTCGAGTCCCGTGTCCTCCGCCATAGTAACGCGCCCCGACACATGTCGGGGTGTTTTTTTATTGTGAAAAACACATAAGGCGGAAGAACTGGAATCTGCGTGCGGGCAGCTTTGTCCCGTTTCCCGTCGTTTTTTTTATTCAGTGCGTGATATAAGTGATATAATAGAAACATGATAAAGCATCCGTTTCCGCCGCTATACGATGAGCACTCTACAATTCTTATATTAGGCTCCTTCCCGTCTGTAACATCGCGCGAGCAGATGTTCTATTACGGCCACCCCCGGAACAGGTTCTGGGTAGTTACGGCAGCTGTTTTCGGTTCACCCGTTCCCGGGAGCATCGATCAAAAGAAGGAGTTTTTACACGCGAACCATATCGCTCTCTGGGATTCTATAGCCTCATGCGATATAACAGGAAGCTCTGACAGCTCTATAAAAAACGTAACCGCAAACGATATATCATCGCTCATCGCAGGTACGCGAATATCGCGCATTTTCTGCAACGGCCGTACATCCTATGAGGTTTACCGTAAATATGTAAAAAACAGCACCCTGATGGATGCCGTCTGTCTCCCGTCGACCTCACCTGCAAACGCGTCATGGAGCCCTGAGAAGCTCACAGCCGAATGGCGCATCATCAGAATTTGACGTCTCAGAATTTGATGAATCCGAGGTGCTGCAACAATATTTTCGTTCCTATAAGTATGAGTATCACTCCGCCTGCAATCTCGGCCTTCGATTTATATCTCGCGCCGAACACTTTTCCAATCCTGACACCCGCGAAGGAAAATGCGAACGTTGTTATCCCTATAAATGCAATGGCCGGCACGATGTCCACATTCAGAAACGCGAAGCTTACACCTACGGCCAGAGCGTCAATGCTCGTAGCCACAGCCATCACCGACATCGTTTTCGTGCTGAAACTGTCATCGGTTTTCACCTCATCGCGCGACTCCTTTATCATCAAAACTCCGATCAGCGTGAGCAGCACGAAAGCAACCCAATGGTCATAATCAGTGATATAGCTTGCGAACCTCGATCCCAGCAGATAACCCGTCAGCGGCATAAGCGCCTGAAATCCGCCGAAATACACACCACAGATGAGTCCATGCCTGAGCCTCATCTCCCGAACCGACAAACCCTTGCATATTGAGACAGCGAACGCGTCCATAGACAGCCCCACCGCGAGGATAAACAGTTCAGGTAAGCTCATAGCACCTCCATGACGGTCGCAGCCATTTTATCAGGGTCGATTACGCCGCAATGGCGTATTTTTTTTCTGTCCAAGCCTTTGAGTCCCGCGGGTATCCTTACTCCGCTCGCCTTTGACAACGCCGCGGCGCAGGCGAATTCGTCGTCCTCATCGGGAAGACCTATCGCATTTGAGACGCTTGACGGGAATTTGAACGGGCTTGCCGTCGAAGCGATGATCACAGGTGTCATGTCCCCCGTGTCCGTCCTGTAATCCTCGTATACTTTGTATGCCACTGCAGTATGTGTGTCGATCAGATAGCTGTGCTCGCGGTACATCATACCGATCGTTTTGTTCGTCTCGTCGACGGTCGCATAGCCTCCGTGGAAGCTTTCAAGACCGCGCTTTATCTTTTGCGGAACCTCATAATGACCTTCGCTGTCGAGCTCTTTCATCAGGCGTAAGACCTCTCCGGCATCGCCGTCGGACAAAATATACAGCAGCCTCTCAAGATTACTCGATACGAGAATATCCATAGACGGCGAATTTGTAACAAAAAAGTCGCGCCGCGCATCATAAATGCCCGTATTTATAAAATCGGTCAAAACCCTGTTCTCATTCGATGCGCATATAAATTTGTAAATCGGTATACCCATAAGCGAAGCGTAATATCCGGCAAGCAAATTGCCGAAATTGCCCGTAGGCACAGCTATATTTACAGGTTGTCCCGGCTCGACTGCACCCGATTCCGTCATCCTTACATATGCGTAAACGTAATACGCGATCTGCGGTACGAGTCTTCCGATATTGATCGAATTTGCCGATGAGAGCCTGCATCCTATCACGTCAAGAGCCTTTTTTATACCGTCGTCCGCGAATATTTTTTTGACACCCGTCTGAGCATCGTCAAAATTACCGTTGATCCCGAAAACATGCGTATTCCTGCCCTCCTGGGTTACCATTTGACGTTTCTGTGTATCGCTCACGCCCCATTCCGGGAAAAAAACTATGATCTCCGTCCCGGGTACATCGGCAAAGCCCTCGAGTGCCGCCTTTCCCGTATCTCCCGACGTTGCTGTCAGAATGCATATTTTCTTTTCTTCACCCTCTTTTCTGACAGCGGCGGTCAGCAGATACGGAAGCACGGAAAGTGCCATATCCTTGAACGCAGACGTCCTGCCGTGATAAAGCTCGAGAAAATACGCATCCCCCGCTCTTACAAGCGGTGCGATCTCCTCAGAATCGAATTTCTCGTCGTAGGCGCGTTCCACACAGTATTCTATCTCGTCACCCGTATAATCATCAAAAAAAGCCCTTATGACGGAGCCGGCGATGCGTTTGTAATCAAGGCCTCTCATCTCCTCAACCGACATCGGCAGCTTCGGGATCACGGCAGGCACATACAACCCCGAATCAGGCGCTATTCCGCCGATGATCGCCTGTGCGGACGTCTTTCCTTCCGACCTTCCTCTCGTGCTTATGTACTGTATCATGGAATCTCCTTAACAAAAAGAAAAAAGTGCTGGACAATCTGATTTACTCAGTATATAATAATATCCGCGGCATTTCAATAATAACTTCTGAAAGCCGTCTCAATCTGTATATGTGTCGCCTTGGTCAAGTGGTCAAGACGTAGCCCTCTCACGGCTGAATCAGGGGTTCGACTCCCCTAGGCGATACCAGAAAGCTCCGCATCAGATGCTGACATGTGAAAACGGTGTGTAATCAGTTCTCCGTGACAGCGGGCAAGCGGAGCAAAATCGGAAACAGAATAATCGAGCGAAAAAGGGGCGCTTCCGCAGGAAGCGTCCCTTTTTCGTGCAGCTCCTTCTGTTTTCACAATGAGAAAGCGACGGTTTCTTACCGCCGCTTTCTCACAAACTCCTCTATGATATCTGCCGTACCTTTATAGCCCGCAACGGAGCTGTTTATGCACATATCATAATGCCTTGAATCGCCCCATTTATAGCTGCAGTAATAATTATGATATGTCCTCCTGTGGTTGTCCTCCTTTTTTTGAAGCTCACGAGCCTGTTCGATATCGACGTTGCATGTGCGCATGATTTTCTCAAGCTTGCTGTCCTCATCCGCCCTGACAAAAATAGAGATCATTGACGAAAAATCGCTTAAGAGCTCATCCGAACAGCGTCCGACTATCACAAAGGACTCGCCCGACGAGGCTTTAGCGCGCATGAAGTCGAACTCTATCTGAGCAATATTATCCTGCACGGAATTCGTATATCCGTTGATATTTCGATGGATTAAACGACTGAACGGTTTTTCATCAAATCTTTTAAGCTCCTCGATATCCATTCCCTTTTCGGCGGCTATCTCCTGGAGTATCCTGTAATCATACAAATCAAGGCCGAACCGGTCTGCAATGTCCTCGGCGATCACGTGACCTCCGCTTCCAAATTCACGACTGATCGCTATAATAAGCTGTTTGCTGCTTTCCGACATTTTCCCCTCCTAACAATACGCGGCAAATATGAAAAGCATGGAGGCGGTTACCGATATCAGCGTTGCCGGAACGGCATAACGGCAAAACTTCCTCCACGTGATAAGATGTCCGTTCTTCGCGGCTACGGATATCCCCACGACGTTCGCCGACGCGCCTATAGGCGTAGCATTTCCGCCGATATCGGTGCCGACAGACAGCGTCCACGCGAGCGTATCGAGCGGGAAGCCGTGAGTCGCCGCAAGGCTTTTGATTATCGGTACCATCGTCGCCGCGAAAGGAATATTGTCTATGAACGCGCTGCACAGCGCGGACATCCATATTACGATCGCCACGGTAAGATACAGATTGCCGCCTCCTACCGAGGCTATAAGAGATGCGATGATGTCGAGTATTCCGCTCACCTCAAGGCCGCCCACGACGATAAACAAACCGATAAAGAAAAGCAGCGTCTTATAGTCTACGGCTTTAACCAGTTCAAACGCCGCAACGCTTCGCGATGTCAGCAGCGTCGCTGCAGCGATTATAACACCTATCGCAGAAACCGTAAGACCTGTACTCGCATGAGTGGCGAGCATGACTACCGCCGCGAAAAAAATCACACAGCTCACGGCAAACGCTTTTTTGTCCTTGACGGCAGTCTCCGGCGACGGATATGAGACCTCGGCGGTCTGTTCATCGACATCTATCTTGAGCTTCTTATGAAGCGTCAAAAAGAAATACATAAGAATTATAACAAATACTGCGCCGGCAATCCAGCCTGTATGCGTTATGAACTGCGTGAACGTATAATTGAGCGCCGTCCCGATTATGATGTTGGGCGGATCTCCGCACATCGTAGCCGTTCCTCCAAGGTTGGCGCAGAAAATTTCGCCGGTTATAAACGGAATAGGGTCGAGTCTGAGCAGCGATGCAAGCTCCGCCGTAACTGCCGAAAGGAAAAGGATTACCGTTATGCTGTCTATAAACATCGACAGCGCCGCAGCCAAAATCATGAACATGACAAAAAGCCTTCCCGGTCTGTAATCTACGGCTTTGGAGAGCCTCAGACACAGCCATCTGAAGAAACCGGATTTTCCCATTCCCTCTACCATTATCATCATACCGCATATAAATATTATCGTAGCCCAATTTATTCCTACACCCGCCTCGCTTTCGCCGGTTGTCATGAACCAGAACGCGGGATTGACAAAACTGTCTAAGGACAGGATGCGCCACACCGCGTCGACGTCTCTCATCATAATCCCCTGTACGAGAACGAGCATTACGAGACCGCAAAGCAGGGACGCCCGGTGGCGTTCTACCGCCTCGCTCACGATGAGAATAAACATCACAATAAAAATAACTCCTGCTGTAATTTGCACTGCCATTGAAATGCCTCCTGTTCTTTGTGTCCGTGTGCGCAAAATGTGTACACCAAAAGCTGTATCCAATTATAGTCCTGTTTATTGCAAAATCAAGTCAAAATAACTCCGCATGTGCAGAACAAAAAACGACCCGCCGCATGCTTTGCATGCTGCAGGCCGTCGTAACGGGATCGCGCGCTGCCACCCCGGTACTCTTCATATTTATTTTTTTATGCTGACATAGATCCTGTTGTCACCGTTGCTGTCGAGTCTGATGCTCCTTAAATCGCTGACAAATTCTTTCAGATACCTGTATTTGCCTCCCCCCTTCTTATCGTAATATCTTACGTCAAAGTTTCTGTATATGCGGGCAAGCTCGGAGCCCACCTGTCCGAGGTCTGTGGCTCTCCCCTGATCCTCGTTTTCCATTATGATCTGTTTGATCTTGTTCTCGAGAGTCCGTTTGCTCGGCGTCTTGCCGGTCGCTGCGGATTTCTTCTCACGCTGCGGTTCGTGCCGCGCAGCTTCGGCTTCCGCCTCGGCGGCCTTTCGGGCCTCTTCTTCGCTCTCCTTGGCAATCAGGTCGATATAAATAAATTTATCATATGCGTTCTCGAGAGCCTCTGTCGCCTTATCCGATTCTCCCATGCCTATCATCAGCATTCCGGACTCCATAAGGCGCCTTGCGAGAGATGTAAAATCGCTGTCGGACGATACGATGCAAAAGCCGTCCACATTACCGCCGTACAGAATATCCATCGCGTCTATTATGAGAGCGGAGTCGCTTGCGTTTTTGCCCTTTGTGTTGTTGATAAGCATGACGGGCTTCAGGGAATTTTTGTTAATCTCCCCTTCCCATTTGGTATGAACTATTCTGTCCCAGCTTCCATAAATACGCTTATATGAACAGACGCCGTAATTCTCTACCTCTTCCATTATGTAATCCGCGTAATGCGCGGATATGTTCTCTGCGTCTATAAGCAGAGCTATCCTTGATCCTTCGTTCATTTTTCACCTAAAAGTACTCTTTCGCCAAAGCTTCGAACGCCGTAAGCGACCTCGTTATCTGCTCATACGAGACGCAGTACGATATACGCACATATCCCGGCCCCGCAAACGAAGACCCCGGCACCAACAAAATATTATGCTTCTTTGCTGCGGCGGCGAATTCCTTATCGTCCGCCACAGGTGATTTGACCCACAGGTAAAAAGCGCCCTGAGGTTCCACACAGTCGAAGCCCATTCCGGTCAGGGCATCGTAAAGCGTCCTGCCGTTGCGCTCGTAGTACGCAACGTTGCATTTTGCATCTGCACACCTGGCTATAACGAGCTGCATGAGTGACGGAGCGTTGACACATCCCGTAACGCGGTTGGCTATCGTCGCCGCTTCTATAAACTCATCCGCGCCGTCCGACTCCGACGGTACCGCAATATATCCTATGCGCTCCCCCGGCAGCGACAGCGATTTGCTGTACGAATAGGTTATAATCGTGTCTGCGTAGTACTTTGTCAAATACGGGACCTCAGCCCCGCCGTAAGCGAGCTCCCTGTACGGCTCGTCACCTATGAGATATATGACGGTGCCGTATTCCTTCTCCTTTTTTGACAGCAGCGAGGCGAGCTTCTTTATAACGCTCTCCGGGTATATGACGCCCGTCGGATTGTTCGGGTTGTTAATTATTACCGCCCTTGTTTTGGGTCCTGTCTTCAACTCGAGCTCATCGAATCCCGGCATAAAGCCGCCCTCGGGGTTTGGCGATATAACCACGGGCTTTCCGCCGTAGTTGCGTATGTAGTTACCGTATTCGACGAAATACGGTGCGAGGCAGACGACCTCATCGCCCTCGTCGAGCACCGTCTTGAGTACCACGTTGAGTGCAGAACCTGCACCCACGGTCATTATTATATTATGCTCCTCAAACGATGTGCCAAAGCGCCTGTTGATGTTATCCGCGACGGCTCTTCGCGTCTCAGGAAACCCGGCATTGCTCATATACCCGTGAACCTTAACAGGATCATCGTTCCTGACGATGTCGATTATTGCCTCGTTCACCTCCTGAGGTGCCGGAACGTTCGGATTACCGAGGCTGAAATCAAATACGTTGTCGGCCCCGAACCTTGCCGCCATCGTTTTTCCTTCCTCGAACATCTGCCTGATTACGGAGTTATTCCGCACCAGAGGCTCCATTTTGCTTGAAATCATTTACGTGCCGCCTCCATTCCGGCTTTGAAAGCCTCTATGTTCAGGTCTTTGAACTTCGCTTTGACGTTTTTTGCAACGATTTCTTCCCAGTCTATATCGTCAAGTCCCATAGATCTGACGAGCGCTCCGAGCAGTATTACGTTTGCCGCTTTTGCATTTCCGAGGCTTTCGGCCATATCGGTCGCATAAAGCGCCGTTACGTTTTCAGTCGCCTTTGATATTTCCTCCATGATATCGTCCGGATAGACCTCTGCTCCCGTAAGTATCGTCATAGAGGGGATCCTGACTCTGTTTACGACTACGGCTCCGTTCCGCTTCAGATAAACGAGGTTGCGCAGTGCCTCCATCTCTTCGAAAGCAACGACGATATCCGCCGTCCCCTTTTCTATTACCGGAGAATACACCTTATCCCTGCTGTATCTCACCTGCGATACGACGTCTCCGCCTCTTTGGCTCATACCGTGTATTTCGCTCATCTTTACGTCGTATCCTTCTTCCATAAGGCCGAGTGTCAGCATCTTTGCGGCGAGGATCGTACCCTGGCCTCCTACTCCTGCCAGCAGGATATTTTTTGTCATTGTCTCTCCTCCTTTGAGATCGCGTTCACAGGGCAGACCTGAGCGCACACATCACAGCCCACGCAGTCCGTTTTGTTTATGTGCACCTTTTTCTTTTGATCATCAAAGATCAATGCCGGGCAGCCCGTCATCTGACACCGCCTGCAGCCTATACACTTCGACTCGTCGACTGTATCCTTCGTGGAGAAAAGCCCCGGAAACTCCGCAAGGTCTGCGTCCGAAAACTTCTTCAGTACGCACGGCCACCTCGTGATTATTACAGAAGGCTCGTCAAGATCCATGAACTCGTCGAGCGCAGCATCGACAGCCGCAAGATCGTTAGGATCGATAACCCTTACGTGCTTTATACCTATGGCCTCGACGAGATCCTTCAGGACTATCATGTTAGTCGGCTCGCCCTTAACGGTAAATCCCGTTCCCGGATTTTGCTGATGACCCGTCATCCCCGTAATTCTGTTGTCAAGGATTATGTTTATCGTATTACTGTTATTGTAAACGGTATTTATAAGCGAATTGATGCCCGTATGAAAGAATGTGGAGTCGCCGAGGACGGTAACGACCTTTCTCCTTACACCCGCTCTGTTGAACGCCTGCTGCGCCCCGTGCCCGACGCTTATAGAAGCGCCCATACATACGCAGGAATTCATGGCGTTGTACGGAGCCCCGGCAGCCAGCGTATAACATCCGATGTCTCCGCTTATCATTATGTCTTTGCGCTTACCGAGACGATAAAATAATCCCCTGTGCGGACAGCCGGCGCAAAGTGAAGGCGGCCTTTTTATTATCTTTGTTCTGTCAAATTCGACCTGCGGAAGAAACTCTCCTGTAAGCGACCTGCGAAGCACGTCCGGTGTCATCTCTCCGTAAGGAGGGAAAGTGTCCTTGCCGTGACAGGCGAAGCCGAGACGCTGTACGAATTCCTCTATATACGGATCGTCTTCTTCTACGATATATACATCGCTTACACTCGAACAGAAGTCTCTGATCTTCTGTTCGGGCAGCGGATTTGTGAAGCCGAGTCTTAGATATGAAGCGTCATCTCCGAATACTTCCTTCGCATACCAATAGGACGGACCGGAAGCTATGACTCCGACCTTTGTCCCGTTCATCTCTGTAATATTGAACGGACACGAGTCGCTGTAAGACGCGAGCCTTTTTTGGCGTTCCTCTATGCCTGCCCTCAATACTCTCGAATTCGCCGGAAGAGCTACGTATTTCATCGGATCGGGAGTCCACTCTCTGACCGGATGTTCCTCGCGTTCGCCCATTTCGACGACAGATTTGCTGTGGCATACTCGCGTCACAAGCCTCACCATAACCACGACGTTATATTCTTCCGAAACTTCAAAAGCTGCTTTCATCATCTCTATGCAGTCACGGCTGTCTGACGGCTCGAACATAGGTATCTTTCCGGCCTTGGCGTAATTTCTGTTGTCCTGTTCGTTCTGTGAGCTGAACATCCCGGGTTCATCGGCCGTAACTATAACAGCCCCGCCGTTCACACCCATATACGAAAACGTCATAAGCGGATCAGCTGCGACATTGACGCCGACGTGTTTCATCGAAGCCATGCTCCTTACTCCCGCCATAGACGCTCCGATAGCGGACTCCATTGCTACCTTCTCGTTAGGTGACCATTCCGCGTATATTTCATCATAGCCGGCGATATTTTCGAGTATCTCGGTGCTTGGAGTTCCTGGATAGGCGGACGCGTGCCTGACTCCGGCTTCCCATGCACCTCTCGCAATAGCCTCATCGCCCGTGAGTAATGCTTTCATCTGATATTCTCCTTCATTTTGGCCTTTTATTATCAAACAACAAGATAATTATATAACATCAGAGTGATTTAATAAACATCAAAACCTTCCCGCACTCATTCTCCGAAAAGACAGGTATGCCGCGCTCCCTGAGCAGCGCCGAGGTTACGCCCTCTCCCGGTATCACCCTGCCCGTATGAGAACCGTCATATATCTCATGTACGCCGCAGGACGGCGATCTTTCCTTAAATATTGCGCAGACGACGTGCTCGCGGTAAGCCGCCTCGAGAGCCGCCGATGATCCGCGCTCATATTCCGCAGTCACATCCCGCCCCTTTTTGTTTATAACGCGTTTGCCTTGTCTTTCCGCCGGATCACGCGGCATCGTAAGGCCACCCTCCATTTCGGGACACACGGGAACGAGGCGTCCCTCCTTCTTCCATTTGAGGATCAGAGGATCTGCGCTCGCTTTGTCTTTACCGTCGTACCTATATATGCCGTCTCCGTAGAGGCATGCTGAAATCAATATCTTTTCCATTTTCTTCACACTGTAAAACAGGAGACACCTCTTCGCCGAAGTGTCCCCTTTTGTTTTTACTTCAGAACGGCGATCATCTCTCCCGCCTTCACCTGCTGGCCTTCCTTGACGAATATCTTGTCGACGGTTCCTCTGACCGTAGAAATTATGTTCGTCTCCATCTTCATTGCCTCAAGGACGGCAATAGGCTCGTTCGCCTCTATCTCTTCGCCCTCCTTTACGAGAATCTTGACGACGGCTCCCGGTATATTTGCGCCGATCTCCATAGGATCTTCTTCATCGGCATATCGCGTTACGGCTACGGCCATAGAGTCCTTGAAATCCT
This sequence comes from uncultured Clostridia bacterium, assembly GCA_938046095.1. Lineage (GTDB taxonomy): Bacteria > Bacillota > Clostridia > Peptostreptococcales > Anaerovoracaceae > Eubacterium_B. Next base: position 73,963 of record CALIXS010000025.1, on the reverse strand, counting down.
TGTCCCTGATCCTTACGACCCTGCGGTTGCCGTTTACCTCAAATACTACCTCTCTGAAGCCCTCGCTGTCGGAATCTCTGATCTCTATGAGCCTGACTATGAGAACCTTTCCCTCTTCGAGCTTGACTTCACACGTTTCTCCCTCCTCGAGGCCGTGAAAGAATATATCCGAACCCATGTGACGGAAGCTGCCCTCCCTGCGCACAGAGCTTATGTAATCCTCAAATACCTTCGGATATATCGCGTAGCTTACAACCTCCTGAGGTGTTCCTTTCAGAGCGAGATCCCTGACCAGATGTTCTCTGTCGGCCTCAAAATCCTCAGGCTCGAGAAGTTCTCCCGCCCTTACGGTTATCGGTTCCTTGTCCTTGAGCACCAGTTTCTGAAGTTTCTTCGGAAAACCGCCGAGAGGCTGCCCTATCATGCCCTCCATGAACGATACGAGGGAATCCGGAAAATCGACGTTCTTTCCCTTCTCGAGGATATTCTCCGGCGTCATATCGTTCTGGATCATGAATATGGCAGTATCTCCGACGACCTTTGAAGTCGGCGTCACTTTAATGATATCGCCGAGCATAAGATTTACCATGCGGTACATTTCCTTAACCTCCGCGAACCTGTGACCGAGGCCGAACGAATCGACCTGCGCCTTGAGATTGGAATACTGCCCGCCCGGCATCTCGTACTTGTATATCTCGGCTGACGGCGTCCTGAGCCCCGACTCAAACTGAGCGTATACGGGCCGCACATCTCTCCAATACTCCGAGAGCTGCTGTATCCCCTCAAACTCTATTCCCGTATCCCTCACGGAATGCTCAAGTGCAGCCACTATGGAGTTCAGGCCCGGCTGCGACGTGAGTCCCGCCATGCTGTTGAACGACGCATCGATTATATCAATGCCGGCCTGTGCGGCCATGAGGACGGTCGCGATACCGTTGCCGCTCGTGTCGTGCGTATGTAGATGTATTGGTATCTTAAGCTCCTGCTTGAGTTCTCCTATGAGCTCTCTTGCCGCCATAGGCTTGAGAAGACCCGACATATCCTTTATGCATATTATATGAGCTCCCTCTGCCTGCAATTCTCTGGCAAGGCGCGTATAATAATGCAGGTTGTATTTTGTCCTCGTCTTGTCGAGTATATCTCCCGTATAGCAAATGCATACTTCGGCAAGCTTGTTTTGCTTAAGCGTCTCGTCGAGAGCTATCTTCATTCCTTCAGTCCAATTCAGCGAGTCGAAGATTCTGAATACGTCGATGCCCGCCTTCGCCGCCTGCTTCACGAACTCTCTGATCACATTATCCGGATAATTCTTGTATCCGACGGCATTCGAACCGCGTATGAGCATCTGGAACATGACATTCGGTATGAGTCTGCGCAGAGTCTCGAGTCTTTCCCAGGGATCCTCCCTAAGGAATCTGTATGACGTGTCAAACGTTGCACCGCCCCACATTTCGAGCGAGAACAGATCTTTACCGAACAAAGCGGTCGCGGGCGCTATCTTTTCCATGTCGACCGTGCGTACACGCGTCGCCATAAGCGACTGCTGAGCATCGCGCATAGTCGTGTCGGTGATCAAAAGCTTCTGCTGCGCCAGAGCCCACCTGCTTACAGCCTCCGGACCCTCCTCGTCAAGGATCTGCTTGGTGCCTCTGAGCTGCTTTACCGTTCTTTCCGTCACATGCGGGAACGACGGGACATCAAACTGCGGTTTCTTTCCCTTTGTTTCGTTTACGGCCTTGTTGCCGAGGAACGTTATGAGCTTGAGTTCCTTGTCCTCCTTCGTCCTTATATCCATCAGCTCCGGATTTGCGGATATAAATCCGGTGTTGCACGTACCCTCTTCAAACTGCGGATGATTGAGTACATTGAGTATAAACCCTATGTTCGTCTTGACGCCCTTTATCTGCGTTTCTCTGAGCGCGCGTATCGCTTTGCGGCGCGCACCGTCAAATGTCAGAGCGCTCGCTGTTATCTTGACGAGCAGACTGTCGTAATACGGCGATATCACGGCACCCGTGAACGCATTGCCTCCGTCGAGCCTTATTCCGTAACCCGAGGCGCTCCTGTAAAGCTCAATGGTACCCGTATCGGGAGCAAAGCCGGAACCCGGATCCTCTGTCGTTATGCGGCACTGTATGGCGTAACCGCTCGTCCTGATATCGTCCTGGCCTTTGATGCCTATCTCGGCGCTGTCAAGTGCGTAACCCTCAGCCACGAGTATCTGCGACTGTACGATGTCTATCCCCGTCACGACCTCCGTGACGGTATGCTCAACCTGTATTCTCGGATTCATCTCGATAAAATAGTGATTGCCCTGTTTATCCACGAGAAACTCTACCGTTCCCGCGCTCCTGTAATCGACCGCACCGGCTATCCTGAGGGCGTCCGCGCATATTGCCTGCCGCTGCTCCTCCGTCAGCACGAGTGACGGCGTGAACTCTATTACCTTTTGATGCCTCCTTTGTATCGAGCAGTCCCTCTCGTAAAGGTGAACAATATTGCCGTACTTGTCTCCGAGCACCTGCACCTCTATGTGCTTCGGATTTTCGAGGTATTTTTCTATAAAAATATCATCAATGCCGAACGCCGTCGCAGCCTCGCTCTTTGCCCTGCGAAACTCGTTTACTATGTCCTCTCTGTTCCTCACGATGCGCATTCCGCGCCCGCCGCCGCCCGCGGCAGCTTTGAGCATTACCGGATATCCGCATCTGTCCGCAAAATCAACTGCCTGCTCTTCACTTTCGATGGCTTTGTCGATGCCAGGTATGGAAGGAACGCCCACCTTCGCGGCGACGAGCTTCGACTTGATCTTATCACCGAGCTGATCCATCATCTCGTGTGTCGGGCCGATAAATTCTATACCCGCCTCCTCGCACGCCTTTGCAAATTCCGTATTTTCGGCAAGAAATCCGTAGCCGGGATGGATTGCGTCCACGCCCTTTGCTTTGGCGAGGTCAATGATCTCATTTATAGAAAGGTATGCGGCGACAGGCGTCTTGTCGGCGCCTATCTGATACGATTCATCCGCTTTGAACCTGAACAGGCTGTTTCTATCCTCCTCGGAATAGATCGCAACCGTCCTTATTCCCAGCTCCTGGCATGCTCTGAACACCCTGATTGCGATCTCGCCGCGGTTTGCGACAAGAACGCGTTTGAATTTTTTGATGTTCCTCTTTTTGATGTCTTTTCTCATAATTATTTCTTCCATTCTCTATAATCACGAAAAGCTTTGGCTATCTGCTGTGTATATCTATCTGATGGTAAGGAATTTCCACTCCGGCCTCATCAAAGGCCTTCTTTACATCCTCTTCCATACGATATCCTGCATTATAAAAATCCCCGGTCCTCGTCCACGCCTTGCAATCGAAGAGCAAAGCACTGCTCCCGTGTCCTCTCACGCCGATAACCGGCTCCGGCGGCTTGACGAAGATGGGATCTTCCGATATTACTCCTTTGAGTATATCCTTTACGCGATCAATATCCGAGCCGTACGCAACGGAAAATGTTTTGTCGACACGCCTCAGTCCGGATCTCGTGTAGTTGAGGAGCACGGAGCTCGTAAGCAGACCGTTCGGTACGGAAACTGTCTTGTTGTCCCATGTATGCAGCTCCGTATTCATAAGATATACGGCATCAACTATGCCCGAAATACAGACCGTCCCCTTTATTTCGATTTCGTCTCCGGCCTTGAAGGGCTGTTTGATTATCGTAATTATACCGCCCGCCACATTGCTCAGGCTGCCCTGAAGCGCCAGTGCGACGGCTGCTCCGCTCGCTCCGAGTATGGTTATCAGCGATGCGGTGCTTACACCCAAAGTCTGCAATATCATCAGAAACAAGGCAATCCAGAGAACAACCTTCGTCGCGTTTTTGACGAACGTGAAAACCGACTTGTCCATAGGCGAGCGTTCGAGCGCCTTTCGTTCTATATGAACTACGATCTTTATCAGTATTAATCCTACCGCGATGATAACCGCGGCTTCGCCCAGTCTTATAAGAAGCACACCTGCTCTTTCGCTTAAATCCGCGCTCACTTAATGCTCCTCCCTGCGGCCTGCTCTGCGCCTCTCAAGTTCGTGCAGAAGCTTCTTGCGAAGCCTTATATCGTCCGGTGTTATCTCAACAAGCTCATCGTCCGCTATGAATTCCAGAGCTTCCTCTAACGTGAAACGCCTTGCAGGCGAAAGCTTTATATTCTCGTCTGATCCTGCGGCTCTCATGTTGCTCGCTTTTTTTGCCTTGCACGGATTTACCTCCATGTCGCTGCCGCGCGAATTCATGCCGACGATCATGCCCTCGTAAACTCTTGTACCGGGCTCAACGAACATCTGCACACGCTCGCCGATGTTAAACAAAGCGTACGGCGTACATACGCCCTCCTCTATCGCTATCACCACGCCGTTGGCACGCTCCGGAATATCTCCCTTGTACTCCTCGAAAGCGTAGAACCTGCGCTCCATCGTACCTTCGCCTCTCGTATCGTTGATAAACTCCGACCTGTACCCGAGCAGCCCTCTCGTCGGAGCGTGGTATTCGAGCCTCGAATAGCCGTTCTCGCCCGTCATCTGTACCATAATCCCCTTACGGAGGTTGAGTTTTGATATTACCGTTCCTGCATATTCGTCGGGGACGTTGATTACGACCTCCTCGACGGGCTCGAGCCTTCGTCCGTCACCACCCTTGTGATATATGACCTCAGGCTTTGATACGGCAAGTTCGTAACCCTCTCTTCTCATATTCTCTATGAGTATTGAAAGATGAAGCTCACCTCTGCCCGATACCTTAAAACAGTCTGTCGACTCCGTTTCTTCGACTGTAAGCCCGACATTCACCTCGAGCTCCCTGCGCAGGCGCTCTCTTATATGCCTCGACGTGACGAATTTGCCGACTCTGCCGGCAAACGGCGACGAGTTTACCATAAAATTCATCGAAAGTGTAGGTTCCTCGATCCGGATCATCTCCATCGCCTCCGGAACGTCGGCGTCACAAACCGTCTCGCCGATAGAAATATCCGAAATACCGGAAATAATCACGATATCTCCGCACTCCGCCTCCGGTACCGCCGTGCGCTTCAGCCCCCTATATACGAACACCTGATTTATCTTTCTTCGGACGATTTCTCCGCCTTCCCTGCACACTGACACGCTCTGTCCCTCGTACACCGTTCCGCGCGTAACCCTGCCGATACCCAGACGGCCTATATAATCGTCGTACGCGAGTGACGATATCTGCATCTGCAGAGGTTCTTCTCTCCTGTCCCGATATGCCTCGCAATGCCCGATTATCGTATCGAAGAGCGGCGAAATATCAAATCCGCCGTATCCTTCGGGTGTATGCTTGAGCTTTGAATCTCCCGAGCTGAAATCGAGCCCGTCTATATCATGCGGCTCCCTTACCGCGATACCCTGCCTGGCCACGCCGTACAGTATCGGAAAATCGAGCTGCGCATCGCTCGCATCGAGATCCATGAACAGTTCGTACACCTCGTCCACTACCTCCTTAATACGCGCATCTCTCTTGTCTATCTTGTTTATGAAGAGTATAGGTACGATTCCCTGTTCGAGCGACTTTGTCAGGACAAACCTTGTTTGAGGCATAGGCCCCTCGCTGCTGTCTACGAGCAGAATCACCGTGTCTACGGTCTTCATTATGCGCTCGACCTCGGACGAAAAGTCGGCATGTCCCGGCGTGTCCACGATATTGATCTTGATGCCGTCATGCATGACCGAGCAGTTTTTGGAATATATCGTAATACCCCTCTCGCGCTCGATATCGTCACTGTCCATGACGCAGTCTGCCATCGATTCGTTTTCCCTGAAAACGTGACTCTGTTTGAGAAAAGCGTCGACAAGCGTTGATTTTCCCGCGTCAACATGCGCTATGACCGCAATATTGATTATTTTTTGTCTTTCAGACATATAAATACCTTCTTATTTTTCAAATTACGAACAAATATTATATCACATCTGAATATGCCAGTCTATTATTCCTTCGCCGTTTGCTGCAAGAAATTCGTTTGTTTTGGAGAAATATCTTCCGCCGAAAAAACCATTATATGCCGACAGCGGGCTCGGATGCGCTCCTTCTAGGATAAGATGACGTCCCCCGTCTATCAGAGGTACTTTAGAGCGCGCGTTGCTGCCCCACAGGATAAAAACCATAGGCTTTTCGCGCTCGGACAATAACTCTATTATCCTGTCCGTAAGATGCTCCCATCCCTTGCCGCGATGTGATCCCGCACAATGCTCCCTTACCGTCAGGCATGTATTTAGAAGAAGCACCCCCTGCTTCGCCCACGGCATAAGGTATCCGTTATCCTGCGCGGGACGCTCCTCTCCGATATCATCCTTAAGCTCTTTGAATATGTTGACGAGTGACGGCGGCTGTTTGATTCCCGGCCTGACCGAAAATGCCATACCGTGCGCCTGTCCCGGTTCATGATACGGGTCCTGTCCAAGTATTACGGCTCTGACATCCTCATACGGAACCGTCTTAAGCGCATTGAATATATCGTTCATCCCGGGGTATATCGTATATTTTTTGTATTCACTTATAAGAAACGCGCGAAGCTTAAGATAATATTCCTTATCAAATTCGCCCGCGAGTACTTTGTCCCACGAATTACCTATATTGACCAAGTGTCTCTCCTATTCTGCGCCTCGTCATATTCTCTCCCATGATCTGCTGTATGCTCCAGATATCCGGTGATTGAGCACGCCCCGTCAAAGCTATTCTTATAACCGTGCTGACATGTCCCACGTGACCCTTGTACAGCTCCGGCTGCTTTTTGTAATCCTTAGGCTTAAGTGCATAGCCGAGCTCTGAGGCTATATCCCTTATCTTACCGAACCATGTGCTCTGATCATCACCGTGGTCGTATGATTCCGTATATTTCTCCAAAATCAACGGTATGTCGCATTCCGGCACCTCGGGAGGAAACTCGTCCTCCCTCTCGTAAAGATCATCAAAGAAATAACTTATGAATTTTATTATCTGATCGGCATATATGAGATCCTTGCGCGGCTTTGCATCACATCTGCCGAGATCGATTATTCTTATGAGATAATCCCTGTCGCTGAATACGGGCGCAAGCTCGGGCCTGAATCCCTCAGACCACGACTTGAGAAAGCTGTATATGTCCTCGGCGCTGATCCTCAGCAGCACATCCTTGCTGATGTTCTTCAGCTTATTGAGATCGAACAAGGCGCCAGAGCTGCTCATCTTCTCCGTCGTGAAGTCAAACGCATCCGTCTCCGCGTCCGGATTTGCGTCTCTCCATTCCTCAAAATCGGAATTCAGTACAGTGAACAAATATTCCCTCACCGCCGCAGGGTGATAACCCTCTTTTCTGTAATAGTCGAGCGAAAGCTCCGGATCCTTGCGTTTGGACAGTTTACGCCTGTTCCCTTCCTCGTCGAGCTTCATAAGCTGTGCGGTATGACAGTATACGGGAGGTTCCCAACCGAGCATAGCGAAAAGCTCGGCATGAATCGGAAGCGACGGAAGCCATTCCGCACCCCTTACCACATGAGTCGTGCGCATGAGATGGTCGTCAACGACGTGAGCGAAATGATACGTAGGTATACCGGTAGTTTTAAGAATGACGACATCCTGAAAATTTTCCGGCATCTCGAGCGTTCCCCTTACAGCATCCTTCACTCGTATTTTTCTGACATCACCGGTCCCGGCATACGGGTTTCCCTCCGATCTCAAACGTACGACATAAGGTTTGCCCTCTTTGATAAGCCTTTCCGCCTCTTCAGGTGAAATATCCCTGTACTTCGCGTATTTACCGTATATTCCCGGAGTTTCTTTGTTTTTCTCCTGATTCTCCCTTATCTGCGCTATCTCGTCCTCCGACAAAAAGCATGGGTAAGCCTTGCCCTCCGAAACGAGCTTCTTGGCAAAACAGGCGTATATCGCGCCTCTTTTGCTCTGCGTATACGGACCGTAATCACCCGTCTCTCCGTCAAGACACGCCCCTTCGTCAAAACTTATGCCGAAGAACCTGAGCGAGTCTATAATCATTTTGACAGCACCCTCGACGTATCTCCTGTCGTCGGTATCCTCTATCCTCAAAAAGAACACGCCCTCCGAACGGTGTGCAAGGCGCTCGTCTACAAAAGCTCCATATAGATTCCCGAGGTGTATAAAGCCCGTAGGAGACGGTCCGAGCCTCGTCACCTTCGCTCCTGCGGGCAGCCTGCGCGGCGGATATTCGCTCTCATAATCCTCAGAGTTCATATCTGTATCCGGGAACAGAATGCCCGCCAATCCGTTATTATCCATGTTTTCCTCCGTGCGATATTCTACCCTACGATTATATAATGCGGATGTATGGTTTTTCAAGGAAATTGTAGTACAATATAACCATGAACAAAACATATATTTCAAAAGATGCAAACGTAAGACTTAAAGAATATCTTGCCGAATGCGGGCGCGATATCGAGTTTATATCTTCAGAGGGTATAGTCCCCAAAGGCATATCAGGTCACCCCGATGTTTTCCTATGCAAAATAGGCTGCCGTGACAATTCTCCTCTATTCTTCGCCTCCCGGAACGACCTCGGAATGGAATACCCGTATGACTCGTCGTATAATGCGGCGTGTACCGGCAAATATTTCATCCATAATTTCAGCTGTACCGCGCCTGCTCTCCTGCACGCAGCCAGGGAACTCGGCATGATAATGATAGACGTCCCTCAGGGCTATGCAAAATGCTCCACGGCTATTGTCGACGAGGATTCGATAATCACATACGACCGCGGCATCGCCGGAGCATGCTCGTCATATCCTTCGCTCGACGTCCTTTCGATCTCCCCCGGAAACATAAGGCTGGACGGCTACCGCACCGGATTTATAGGGGGATGCTCGGGGCGCATCGGTGATACGTTCATATTCAACGGTGACGTTTCACAGCATCCCGATTTCGCTCTCATGCTCGACTTCGTCGAATCAAAAGGCCTTACAGCAAAATGGTTTCCAGAATATCAGCTTACGGACATAGGATCTATACTGTGAAAAAACACGCTATCATACCGATTTTCATACCTCATTTGGGCTGCCCTCACAAGTGCGTATTCTGCAATCAGTCTCTTATAACGGCACGGAAAGCTCCCGTCTCGGAAAGCGATGTGCGCACAGTGATAGACACATATCTCTCCACGCTCGGCGCCCTCAATCCGTCCGAGATTGAGATCGCCTTTTACGGAGGCAGCTTTACGGGAATACCTGTCGCTCTCCGGACGGAGTATCTGAAAATCGCCAAATCGTACATCGACGCAGGTCGCGCAGGCGGCATACACCTTTCGACCCGGCCCGACTATATAAGCGAAGAAATACTCGACAATTTAGCCGTGTACGGTGTAAAATGCATCGAGCTCGGCGTCCAGTCGTTCGACGACAGGGTGCTTTCCGCCGCGAAACGCGGCCATGACGCCGATACCGTAAGAAGATCATCACAGATGATAAAAGAATACGGTTTTAACCTCGGCATCCAGCTGATGATAGGTCTGCCGTGCGACAGTTATGAGTCATGTGTTTATTCCGCCGAGGAAACGGTCAGGCTTGCCCCCGAGCTCGTCCGCCTGTACCCTACACTTGTCATCGACAACACGGAGCTTTACGACATGTACGTATGCGGCTCGTATATTCCCCTTACGCAGGATGAAGCCGTAACGACGACAGCCGCGATGTACAGAATACTGCGCGGTGCAGGCATCACCATAATGCGCGTGGGACTGAAGAGCACCGACATCATCAGCAGCGGCACCATTTCCCGCATCAACGGCGGCACATACCACCCGGCTTTCCGCCAGCTCGTCGAAGGCCGCATCGCGTACGAGGACATATCCGCCATGCTCCCGCCTCCGCAGCGCAGAGAACCCCCCCTCAAGGTCGACGTATTCAGTTCTCCATCGTGGTTTTCCTGCATGATCGGAAACGGACAGGTCAACAAAAAACGGTTTGCGGCCGAACGTCCCGACCTTTCAATAAAATACATGACGGACAAAAGTCTGCCGCCCGGACAATTCATCGTGACCCTGAAAAAACAATAAAATCATCCGATAAGTCCAAAAAGTACCGCCCTCAGCTCCAGTCGGTGTCGGCTGTACCGAGGACAGTCAATGTAGCGTTTTTCTGCGTTATTTATCGCTTATTTTGTCCTTGTTTTATTATCGTTATCTTGTCAGAGCTGCCGAGGCCGAGCGCATTTGCTTCCTCGGTGTCTATATGAAAATCGAGCTTTGAGGTGTTGTTTGCCCGGATTATGACGTTGTCCATCACGCCCCCGCGCTCTCCGTTCACACGTACCGATACCGTTTCACCGTCCGATACTCCGAAGCGCCGGGCATCCTCGGGCATCATGTGTATATGGCGCCGGGCAACGATGGCGCCTTCCTCAAGGTAGACGGAGCCTTTGGGACCGACTACCGTTATGGGCGCGGAACCTTTGATTTCGCCCGAAAGCCTGAGCGGAGCATTTAGGCCGAGCTTATAGTTGTCAGATACAAGAAGCTCGACCTGACTTTCCTTGCGCGCAGGACCGAGGATCCTGATTTTCTCAATAGCCCCCTTAGGCCCGCAAAGTGTCACGGTTTCCTTGCAGGCGAACTGTCCGGGCTGTGTCAGATCCTTGATCGGCGTCAGCTCGTACCCCTTTCCGAAGCATATTTCGATATGCTCCTCGGTAAGGTGAACGTGATGATTTGAAACTCCTACGGGGATAGTGAAGTCGTCTTTTTTGCTCTCAAGCTCTATATCCTGAGCACGGAGCACTTTCAGGATGACCTCTGTTATCTTGTCTAAATCTGGATTCATAGTACACCGTCTTTATTTCATCGCTTCTATTACTGCGGCTATCATTTCCTTAAGTTCGTCAGGCGTGATAGATATGCTTCCGCTCTTTCCGGCCGATGACCCGCATTTTGCTCCCGCGCCGTGATATTTCCGGAATATCTCGTCATCTTCGGCAAGAGTTCTCACGTCCCTGATCCCGTATGCCAGAACTTTTTTGTTTATCAGGTGCATAGGCGTTACGTTTTCGGAAACAGATGAGCCGCCCATCGTTCCGCAGCCGAGTGTAAACGAAGGTGCGAGACCTGTCGAAGCGCCTGTGCCGCCCTGCGTCCCGCCCGTATTCACAAGAATTCTTGAAGCAGGCTTTTCGGCAAACTTGAGTGCCATTTCAGGGCATTTCGTATGTATATTCATCGTGTGACCGATACCGTTCTGAAGGAGTCGTATCGAAAGATCGCACGCCTCCTGCCAGTCCTCTACGGTGTAGAACGCAATCACTGTCGTCAGCTTCTCGTATGAGAGAGGGTTTCCGGCGCCGACGCCCTTTTGCCTTCCGACGAGAAGCCGCGTTCCCTCGGGTATCGTTATGCCTGCTGCATCGGCTATGACCTGAGGCGCTCTGGCGACAAATCCGGCATTCATCGCGTGGCCGTTCTTGAAAAGGAGATCACATACTTTGTTCGTTTCCTCCTCTGTCATGAAATAGCCGCCCTGTCTTTCAAGCTCGGAAATGACCTCGGCCTCATTTACCTTTTCACATATAATCGATTGCTCCGACGCGCAGACTGTTCCGTTGTCAAACGTCTTACTCGCCATGATCTGTTCTACGGCTTCTCTTACATCGGCGCTTCTTTCAATATATGACGGTGAATTTCCGGCGCCGACACCTATCGCAGGCTTGCCTGCGCTGTATGCCGCCTTGACCATGCCGGGTCCTCCCGTCGCGATTATGAGCTTAACCTCCTTGGAATGCATCAGCGTATCCGTGGCTTCCATAGAAAGGTTCGACATGCAATTTATCGAATTTACGGGTGCTCCCGCCTCAACAGCCGCCTGATCCATCAGTTCGGCAGCACGAAGTGTGCATTTCGCGGCTGACGGGTGCGGCGAAAAGATTATCGGATTCCTCGACTTGAGCGCGATTATCGACTTGAAGATTACCGTTGACGTAGGGTTTGTGGACGGGACTATTCCCATTATAAGTCCGACGGGAACGGCGATCTCGATCGTTTTTTTGAGCTTATTCTCATTGATTATGCCTATGGTCTTCATATCCTTTATGGATTCATAGAGCATCCCCGACGCCATGTGGTTCTTGTACATTTTGTCGTTTACTACGCCGAAGCCTGTCTCCTCGACCGCCATCTGCGCCAGCTCGAAGGCATGCTCCTCGGCTGTTTTAACCATGTTTCTGATAATTTTATCGATCTGCTCCTCATCGTACTTTTCCAGAACCTTTGCCGCCTCATCACCGAGAGCCGCCAGATCTCTTGCTTCCTGTATAGACCTTAAATCCTTGTCAAATTCCATATTGCTCTCCTTTTTATCACATCAATCCGTCCAGCAAACCTTTTTCCTTTAAGACCTCGATTACCGCTTTAACTACGGTCTCACGGTCCAAACCGCAATCATCATCGCATTCTGCGGATTCATCGGGATCGGCGTCCTTTTTACACGAGGCTGTTTCATCCGTTCCCGGCATTTTGGCACATACTGCTTCCCCGCTGCCTCCGCTGCCATCCGATTTACGGTAGACGAGCTTTATTCCTTTGTTTCTCGCCAGATCCTTTGCAGACGGTGTAAGAATAGTATCCTCACCGACCGTAAACTCGGTCGGGCCTGTATGGGAATATTCTTCCATCTGCGTTTTCGTAACAAGTTTTTTCATATCCTCATCCTTTCATGACCGTGATCATATCTCATCAATACAGTCTTTCGACGAGCTTCTTTGACGGCGAAGGTATTACCTCCGCGTTAATCAGCATTCCGTTTTCGGCGATGACGGACTTGCCGGCCTCGCTTCCGGCTTCGACAGCGGCAACGTCACCCGTAAATGTAAAATACGATTTGCCTCCGAGCCCCGTCCCGAGCCTGATTTCTATCGGCTCGAGTTCGGCCGCTTTCAGTACGGCATCGGCTGCTATCACCATCGTCGCCAGTGAAAAAGATTCAAGAATACCCAATGCCTGTATATTTTCGGGCATTGAGGTGGACACTATAGCAGGAAACACCTCCGGATGCACGTTCGGTACAATCATCGAATCTACGTAATATTCTCCCGAGACGTTTACACCACTCTGAACGGAGGCCTCCACCGCGGAAACGTCGCCGTGCACTATAGCTATATATTTCCCCGGGCATACGGAATTAGCCGTAACAATTTCGACATCCGAGGTTTTTACCATCCGGTCGGCCGCGTATATACCGCGCGCAATGCTGTTAAATTCTATCATCCCTATTGCTTTTGCCATCTGCTAACACCTCTTTATCACTATGAGAGCGCCGTCGACAGACTCAATCCTGCCGTCGATACTCGCGTGAACATCCGCGCCGAGAGAATTTTCACTAACTGCAGCTATCAACTGACCCGCTGCCACCTCATCGCCCGGCTTCACAACGGGTACGGCGGGAGCGCCGACAAAGTCCTTAAGCGGGATTTTCACTAACTCAGGTGTCACGGCAGGCCCGCTGACCAGCGGAGCCTTTACGTCGAAGCTTTGCAGATTAAGCCTCGCTATAAGGCGTTTGCTCGGGACGAGCCTGAAATCGCGCATCGCCCTCGGTTTATATCCCCCATCCTCAGGAGTATGTTTTATTCCCTTTTCCCTAAGCCTGTCCATATAAAAGACGTTCGCCATCTTGGGATTGATCCCGGCAGGACATGAAAAATATTCGCAGAGGTTACATTGACAGCACGTCAGCGCAACCGTCTTTGTTTCGTCCGCCTCTGAGGAAAATGCGAGCGAGCGCACCATCTTGTGAGGGCTCGTTCCGTGCCCGAGCAGGTATCTCGGGCAAAGATCCGTACATATCCTGCACTGTTCGCATGCCGTCTTGTTCATAAGAACGGCGCTTCTCATCGTCTTTTTCTTTTTTCTGATAAGGTTGTGATCCTCTTTCAGGATGATAAGTCCTTTTGTTTTTCTGCTTACAAAGCCCTCCATATCCGTCATCAAAGCGCCCATCATGGGGCCCCCGTCGATAACGGCATATCCCGTCATATCGCTTCTGCCGCATAAATCAAACAGCGCTTTATACGGCGTACCTACCGGAACTTTTGCGGTAAGCGGGTTCGGCACATCTCCTGATACGGTTACGAATTTTTCGGTAACCGCCTCGCCCCGCGATGCCCTGAAAATGTTGAGCGCGGTTTCAGCGTTTATCACCACGCAGCCGACTGCCGCAGGTATACCCGTTTCGGGCACAACCCTGCCCGTAAGCGTGTAAACGAGCACCTGTTCATCACCTGCCGGGTATATGTCCGGCAGAAGCCCTATCTCCACCTTACCGTCGAGGCCGAGCTCGCCTATGCTCTTTTTCAGAAGCTCTATTACTCTTTTATGCTTTACCTTTATGCCTATTATCGCGCGCACCGCATCGACGGACTGTGCCGCCATGTACAGACCGGCTATTATTTCCCCGCCGTATATTTCCATGATCTGCTGATCCACTCTCAGCAGCGGCTCACATTCCGCGCCGTTCAGCAGAATAAATTCCGCCCGGGAGGCGAGCTTCACATGAGTCGGAAACCCGGCTCCGCCCGCGCCCACGACGCCCGCAGCCTTTACCCTCTCCTGTAAATCCATGACTTCCTATTCGTTCTCCATATCGCAGTCCTCGTCGATAATGCCGACAACTACCGCATCTACAGGAATATTATCGTTTTCGAGCATTCTTCTTGCAGAAGAGCCTGTCGTTATTATTACCCTGTCACCTATTCCCGCACTGATATTATCCACCACTATCAGGTGCTTACCGCAATCGCTTCCGCCCGTGACCTCAGCCAGCATCAGCTTGTAGCCCTTGAGTGCCTCCGCTTTTCTGGTTGCCCATATATTATCAATAAGTCTGGCTGTAATCATTGTACATACCCTCTTTCAGTTTACTTTCGATCTCTGACAGAGCACTCTGGACGGAAGCCGTGTCGCCGAATATCGCAAGCATTGTCATATGCTGAGGACAGATGCCCTTTACGTCAAAGACCTGAACTCCGACGGCCTTTTCGGCTATATCGGCGGCGCAGACCATATCGATCATCCTGCCCTGCACAAGCCCTACGGCATCGGCTCCGTCTATCGGGCTTTCGGCAAAGCATCCCATCCTTCTTTTTATCAGCTCAATCGTGCCCTTTGACGGAGACTTGATTATTCTGTAGTCCATATTCCATCTCCCGACCTTCAGTACATGATCCTGTCGGTACACCCGAGCGCTATTCCGAGCGGGGTGACGAACATAGGATTATGCGGCTTTACGGTTCTGATTCCGGTAGTCCTCTCTATAACCTTTTCTATACCGGTGAAACAGCTGCTCCCACCTACGAGGACGAGCTGCTCTATACAGTAATTTTCCGTTATTTTCTCTATTATGCTTGCTATCTTTTCCATTACCGGTTGTACTGCCGGAAGGATTTCCGCGTGATTCTTCGGATCTTTCTTGTACGCCTCCGCATCGTCAAAGCTCATTTTGTACGCGCCCGCAATAACGAGCGTAAAGTGCGTGCCGCCGGTCGCCTCGTCGCCCGTCGCCGTCACACGGCCGTTTTCGATTATCGAAACTCCCGTCGTACCGCCGCCTATATCTATTACGGCTCCGTCCGTGATGCCGAGCAGGTTGTTCGCGGCCGTAGGCTCGTCGGTTATATTTGTAATTTCAAAGCCCGCAGCCTGAACGACATTTTTGACGGCGCCCGCATCTGTCAGCTCCGTTCCCGGAGGGATAGCCGCCGCGGCATACAGAAGCTCGCACCCGAGCTTTTCTTCTATCTCCGCTTTCAGCTCGCGCACTATCCTTACCGCGCCTATATAATCGACGACCATGCCGTCGCGGACCACATCGGCGTATCTGTACGCGCCTGCGGCAGGAACGCGGTTTTCGTCGAGTACTGCAAGAACAACACACGCCGTACCCAGGTCGACTCCCGTATAGTACACTTTGGAACTGTTCCTGACAGGGTTGTCGATCGTCCTCTCAAATGCTTCAACAAAAGAATCACACCTGTCAAAATTCATGATATCGTTTGCCATCGCTATAAAATCCTTATCCTAACAGCATCGTACCCAAGTCCCGCGCATCGGTGCGTCAGGACTTTGCGAATGTTTTACTGCCAATCCGCCGGATATACGAAATATGCGTATCTGGCTGTCGTCGGCGTCTGGAAGTGTATGTGACTGTTTTTGGGGATATAGATGATATCCCCCTTTTCGCCCTTCACCACTCTGCCGTCGATCTCTATTTCGAGCTGCCCGTCTATGATGTAATCATACTCATCATATGTAAGTGTCCACTCAAAGCTCGTATGATCGAGTTCCATTATGCCGGCTCCCATTCTCGGGGCTTCATCGAGGGTGACTATATCTTTGAGATATACTCCCTCGGCGCCGTTAAACTGTTCGCACTTTACAGTCGAAGGTCTTACCTTAAGGATACCGCTCGGATCCTTTTCCTTGAGGAAGCCGTCCGCGCTGTTTCTGCACAGTGTTTCCTCAACAACCTTTGCTATGATATCTCTCAATACCTTTTCGTTGATTTCCATCGTGCCTTCCCTTTCGTCCTACTCTTCATTTCCCTTTGCCGAGTCAACCTTTGCAAGGAGCATAGGTGCGAGAATATTCGCCAGGATAAGTGCGGTAATACCGGCAACGAGCTTTCCTACTATAACCGGGAAAATCATTTCACTGTTCACGCCTGCCGTAAATCCGAGATGGTCTCCGAATACGAACGCCGCCGACACGGCAAACGCTACGTTGAGGAGTTTCCCCTTAGGGTTCATTTCGCCCATTATATTGAACATCGCAATGTTGTTCGCAAGCGTCGCTATAAGACCGGCAGAGCCCTCCTGATTCATTCCGAGCTTCCTGCCGATCTTCTCGAGCGGCTTTGCAAAGGTGTTTGTTATCCATTTGACCATAGGGAACGCCCCGATGAGTACGATTGCGATCTGACCGCAGACGAGAAGACCCGATTCAAGAGGTACTACTCCGTCAGCATCAGTTTCGACCATCTTGTTCAGAAGCGGGAATTTGATCCCCGTCTGATACTCGAATACCGCTATCGCCGTAAATACCGTAATTACAACCGTAACACCCGTACCGAATTTGTTGAAGCCTCTGATCATCTTCTGAGGTATAAACCAAAGACCTGCGACTATAAGGCCTGCGATGATGATTACTGGAATAAGGTTTACGAGAATTGTCACTATATTTATCTTGTACGGCGTCATGTTCATTACAAGACCGCCTGCGATACATCCGATAGGAACCGTTATAAGACCTGCGAGAATACCTGCACCGAGAAAGCTCCTATCCTCTTTTTTGATTATGCTGAGCGCTACCGGAATGGTAAATACGATTGTAGGCCCCATCATGGTTCCGAGTATAAGACCGGAAAAATTACCTATTGTTTCGTTTGACGCCATCTGCATGGCGAGAGGATAACCGCCCATATCGCACGCAAGCAGCGTTGTCGCAAACATCGACGCATCCGCGCCGACAAGCTCATAAAGAGGTACTATTATCGGCTTCAGTATTACAGCCAGCACCGGCGCCGCAGCCACGACTCCCGCCATAGCTATCGCCAAAGGACCCATGGCGTTGAAGCCCTCGTCGAACTGTTCTCCATATCCGTGCTTGTTGCCGCGTATTTTGTCTATCGCGCCTATGAGCATGAATATCATCATAATGAAAATTATGACTTTGTTTATCGACAGTGTTGAGATCCATTCGTAAAAGCTGTCCTTCAAAACATCGACATCCGTGATGCTGCTGATCAACTCATTAAACATCCGTCATCATCCTTTCTTTAACAATATTTCTTTCGATTCATCGACTATCGCTACCACAGTGGCATCAAGAGGATCAGACGCCTTTGCTTCCCCTGTTCTTGCTCCGCTTCCGCCGACGATTATTACGGTTTCACCTACTCCGGCGCCGAGCGTATCGGCTGCAATCACAGTTCTTTTTCTTTTGTTGTCGTCGACCTCAACGCGTAACAGCTTGTATTTTGAAAGCGAAGACGCCTTTTGGGTTGCCCATATTGAGCCGGTCACCTTACCTAACTCCATATCTTCCTCTTTATCATTCCTGCCTTTGGAGCTTTACCTTTTTCTTTGCAAAATACTCGAGCGCTATATCCGTGATCACCGCCTTTTTCGGCACTCGGATAACTGTTCCCTCGCTCACCGCAAGATCGCGGACGTCCTCCCATGTCACAAATTTCTTTTCGATGTCGATGACAGCGGATTCGGAACTCTCTTCGTTCTTTTCAGTGAGTATTTGCATGACACGCCTGAAAACCTCTTCTATTATCTGCTCAATCGTCATTTCAAAACCTCTCTGTCCGTTTCGCATCGTACTCGCCGGCAAGGAACTTGCACATCATTATATGCAGAGCGCTCGACAGCCTGTTAAGTTCCTCGATGATATCGCTTCTGACGAGCCTGCGGTTTTCCATGAAAGCATCAACGGCCAAAACCTCTGCCTCTCGTATAGAAGTCCTTATCAGGTTGAGCTGCGAATGAGCGAGACCCATAGTGTAATCGGGCAGGAGCATCTGCTTGATGTTATAATACTTCATAGGATTATGAGAATGCTTTCTGAGCTCCTCATGATTAAGCCCTATTATCATTTCGTTGGTAAACGGCTCATCCATCACTTCGCATCTCATCATCTCTCTCAAAATGTCCAGAATATTACCCAGATCCCGGATAATCAGCTCGTTGTACCCGGCATCGTTCAGCATACACTGAGCGTTTACGACCTCCGCCTGTAAGCGGTCGAGCTTCCCCCTGTATCTGATCCTGCCGTGGTTTTTATTTACGAGCATGTTCGCGTAAAGCTGCGTCATGTGCTCAGGCTTCGACGCGTATCCCGCACCCGTTTCGTAGTCGATATACTTCGCAGCGGTCGGAGCCTGAGTCTGAGGAGCCTCAGACTGCTGTTCCTGTTCTGCATGCCCGGGATGCCCGGCATTTTCGGAGTCTGCCGCACCGTTTTGTCGAAAATTCGCGCCGGGCATACGGCACGCATCCGTTTTTTTCCCGGAACTGATTTCTATCTGCTTGCTCTGGAGGTATTCCCTCGCAGCCGGAGACAGAATCTTACCTTCGGGTATCACATATATTTCGGACTGTGTAGCTTTAAGTTCGGCTCTTATCAAAGCCTCTGTTATCACTTTCAACTACATCGCCTCCTTCTCGGTCAATATCGGCTATCCGATCTTCGGCAAAATCATCTCGACGTCCGAATGAGGTCTCGGTATCACGTGGATCGAAATAAGCTCTCCGACTCTTTCCGCCGCAGCGGCTCCTGCGTCAACAGCCGCCTTTACCGCTCCGACGTCACCTCTTACCATTACCGTGACGAGTCCGCCGCCAACGTGTACCTTTCCGATAAGCGCAACGTTCGCGGCCTTTACCATAGCGTCGGCTGCTTCGATCGAACCTACAAGTCCTTTTGTTTCAATCATTCCGAGTGCCTGCATATTTGTCATTTTGTTTTCCTCCTGTGAACTTATCTGTTAAAGCTTTTGATCAAATCATCTTTCTTTGCAAACTTGATTTCCTGTCTCGAAAGCGGGAATCCGTCCGTCTCTCTTGCCAGAGCCCTGAGCTGACCTACAGTCATTTTTTCGAGGTCGTCGCCCGCCGCATCGATTCCTGTTTTTTTCTTTTTCGGCTCATGCTCATGTTCGGTGGAAACAACGCTTACCGTTTCGGCAGTATTTATAGATTTCACCGCATCATATCCTGCTTCAGCCGTCCCTGCTCCGCCTACGCTCTCCGAAGTGAAATCGAAGGTTTCCGGCGCCATATCGAGCATTTTCCTGACTGCCCCATCCGGTCTCGGTATCACGTGCCGTGAGCACAGTTTTCCAACCTTTTCGGCCGCTGCGGCGCCCGCGTCTATCGCCGCCTTCACCGCGCCGACATCGCCCTCGATGAATACGGACGTCAGTCCTCCGCCGACTCTTATCATGTTTACAAGAGAAACATTTGCAGCCTTCAAAGCACTGTCAAGCCCTTCAATCGCTCCAACTCTTCCGTATACTTCTATCATTCCCAAAGCTAACATGTTGTCTCTCCTTTATAACCGATTGCAGCATGCGATCAGTCCTCCAATTTAGGAAGTATCATCTCGACATCCGAATGAGGTCTCGGTATCACATGGATGGAAATGAGCTCCCCGACTCTTTCCGCTGCAGCGGCTCCCGCATCTACCGCGGCCTTTACCGCACCGACATCGCCCCGCACCATTACCGTAACGAGTCCTCCGCCCACGTGCACCTTTCCGATAAGCGCTACGTTTGCAGCCTTTACCATAGCATCAGCCGCTTCTACGGAGCCTACAAGTCCTTTTGTTTCGATCATTCCGAGCGCCTGCATATTTGTCATTTCATTTACCTCCTGTTTAAACTAAAATGCAACCGGGTTATCTGCTACGTATTCAACTGCCGCCGCAAAAGCGTCGCATGCCGATTTGCATGCCGACTGTGTGCCCGTGAGCAGCGCTCCGCCGAAGTTCGTCTCCGAAGGCGGCGCGTAAAGCACGCACAGTTTTACATCCGCCGCTTTGATGGCCGCATCTACCGCATACATCGCTTCGAGCGGAGGAGCTATAAGATATGCGAGAGCTTCTCCCTCAGGGATTCCCGCACCCGCGGAAAGATATGAACCCGTCCTCGAAATGCAGTGCGCATAGTATGCAATTGTATCGTCCTCATTTGCCGAAACGAAGTATGCTTCGTTTTCTATGACTTCGATCGCGGCATCCAGGCCGCTCTTTACCTCCGCCGGATTAGGCCCCGCGAGTATGCCTATGATCTCGCCCGCCAGCTTTGTGTTTGCGTTCGCGGCTCCGCCATAAAAGCTCTTCGCGTAGGCCACCACGACGTCAGCCTTTTTCGTGGCCTCGTCGAGAGCGGTGTAGGTCACGTCATCGCAGTCGGCCGTAATCAGTGCAAGCGACCTGAAATTTTCCGGGATATCAAAATCCTTGAGCATATCCGGGCTTGCATTTGGGATAATTTTTGCGGCAAGAACACTTGCCTTTAATGGGTCTCTTTTCATTTTCTTATCTCCTTATAATTTAAGATCGGTTCCGCTTGCTTTTTTCTCCAGCATTATCTTTATGATTTCGGCAATATGCGCGCCGGCCTCGGCCGGTATCGTGCCCTCGGAGTGTATGTTCGAGACGACCGTCCTCCTTGCCTCAGGCATTCCTATCGTCCCCTTGTATGCGAGATATGCCGACATCGACGTAGCGGTTATGAGGCCGGGTCTTTCTCCTATCAGCACACACGTCACTTCCGCACCCGTCAGTTCGCTTACCTCGTCCATCGCGCCTACTCTTCCGTATTTGAGGAAAAACGGCGTTCCGACCTTTATCCCGTTGCTCCTGAGGCCCTGCAGCAGACCGGGCAGTACGTCTTCGGTATTTGCCGCGACGGCTGCGGAGCTCAGTCCGTCGGAAACGAATATCTGAACGGTCGGATGGTCGTTGCACTTTTCTTTGATGATCTTTACGCTCTCCTCATTCAGCCTTCTCCCAAGGTCGGGTCTTGTCAGATATTCATCCTTGCTGTTGCATCTGCTCTGTACTGTAAACAGGTCAAGCCCGTCTACGAAATCCTGATCCACGTCCGAGAATACCGCATCCTGCGCCGCCGAATGCGCCGCTCTGAACATGAGCTGCGGAAGCGTCTTATAGCGGGCCCCCGCCTTTCCTATTCCAAGCCTGCAAGGTGCGAACTGCTTGAGTTCGTAGAAGCCTTCTCTGTCTCTCGGATTCTTTACCAGATACTGTTTTTTTACGTCTATCGCCGTGATATCCTCGAGGCATCCGTCCTCGAGAACCGGTTCTTCCTCTGCGTGACCCGACGACGACACCTGTGCCGGAGCCGG
This sequence comes from uncultured Clostridia bacterium, assembly GCA_938046095.1. Lineage (GTDB taxonomy): Bacteria > Bacillota > Clostridia > Peptostreptococcales > Anaerovoracaceae > Eubacterium_B. Next base: position 52,048 of record CALIXS010000025.1, on the reverse strand, counting down.
GGCCGCTTCCTTTACATTCTCTTCCGCATTAGGCGCGGCGCCTGAAACGTTCATTTCAGCCAGAACATTTTCAATCAGGGCTTTCAGTTCTTTTGTATCCACTGTATTCTCCTTTCTTACTTACTGAGGAATACCGATCCGTCACCTGCCAGCGGTGTGAGTATACCGTTCCTGGAGAAGCCCATTTTTTCGAGCCACTGATCAAATTCGGCTATCGGTCTCAGTCCGAACACCTCACGCAAAGCCGCCGCCTCGTGGTAGCCGGTGCACTGATACATAAGCATGCAGTCGTCTCCCTCGGGCACACCCATTATATAGTTGCAGCCTGCGGCAACGAGAAGCGTAGCGAGGTTTTCGATATCGTTCTGGTCTGCTTTCATGTGGTTGGTATAACAGGCATCGCAGCCCATAGATATTCCTGTAAGCTTGCCCATAAAGTGGTCTTCGAGTCCCGCGCGTGTGACCTGCTTGGAATCGTAAAGATACTCAGGACCGATAAAGCCTACGACCGTATTTACGAGGAACGGAGAAAATCTCCTGGCGAAGCCGTAGCATCTCGCCTCCATCGTGAGCTGGTCCCAGCCGTTATGAGCATCCGACGAAAGCTCCGAGCCCTGTCCCGTTTCGAAGTACATCACGTTAGGCCCTGTCGCCTTCCCTTCGTGAAGAGCATACTGTCGGGCATCCTCGAGCATTTCAGGCGAGATGCCGAATGCCTCGTTGCCCTTCTGCGAACCCGCAATTGATTGGAATATCAGGTCGACAGGCGCGCCCATCTTCTTCGCTGCTTCTATCTGCGTCGTTACGTGCGCGAGTACGCATATCTGCGTCGGTATCTCCCATTTGTCCCGGAACTCATCAAATTGTTTAAGGATCGTTGCGACACTTTCAACACCATCGTCTACCGGATTAAGTCCAAGTACGGCATCGCCGCAGCCGAGACTGAAGCCCTCCATGGTTGATGCGATGATCCCTTTGGGGTCATCTACCGTATTGTTAGGCTGAAGTCTCGAAGAAAACGTTCCGCGCTTACCTATCGTGGTATTGCAGTGCGCCGTTATCTCGATTTTCTTCGCTCCGTAGACAAGATCCAGATTGCTCATCAGCTTCGCGACGCCGGAAACTATCTCGCTTGTGATACCTCTCGATGCTCTCTTGATCATGTCTCCGCTCGTTTCCGTATCCAGAAGCCACTCTCTGAATTCCGCGACGGTTTTATTCCTGTGCTCTTTGAAGATAGACTCGTTTACATCATCCTGAATAATTCTCGTCACGCTGTCCTCTTCGTAAGGTACGGCGGGGTTATTTCTCAAATCGTTTAACGTCAGATTTGATAACACGTGCTTCGCCGCTATCCTCTCCTCTGCGGACTCTGCCGCAATGCCTGCCAAAGCGTCGCCGGATTTTTGTTCATTTGCCTTGGCCATCACTTCACAAATCGATTTGAATTCATAGTTGTGACCAAACAGCTTTGTTCTTAGAATCACGTTCTTCACCTCTCACTTTTCATTCTTTCAGCGGTTAAAAATCAACGTCTTTGTGACGACGGGGACAACGCGTCCGTTGGCTACAGGCTCGCCGATATCGACGAAGTCACCGTCCTTGACAAAGATGTTATCAATGGAAATAATTTGTTTATCTATTCCAAGCATTACCTTTAGCGTATTGCCGAGAACCTTACCTATATCGCTTTCACATATCACTACTATCGGGAAGCCGAGCTTGCAGTAATCCGAAAGCCCCTCCGTTATAGCTCTCCCCATTTCCTGAACGGCTTTGAAACTCGTATGATTTTCTCCGCTTATCGCTACGGCTACACATTCGTAAGCATCCGTTCTTGTGAAGAGCTCTATTTTCTCAGCCATTTTTTTCGGGAACGTCAGCAGGTCGTTCTCATCCTCACAGCTCATCTTTACGACAGGAATATTCTTTATCGGAAGGCAGTTTTCCTCATATCTGATAGTACTTCCGCTCACCTCGGTCGTATGAGTACCTGCGCCGACGACGGTCGCCCTTATCGTTTCCACAGATGTAAAGCGCCTGGCTGCGGCAAAGTCTCCCGATGCGTTTACGGCATTACCGAGTATCGGTCCGATATCCCCGTATTCGAAGCAGTCTCCGCTGTGGCCGTTATATACTATATCGGCGACACCTCCCGAGAATGTGACTCCGTCGACCTTTATTTCATCTGATAAGGCCGGGCCGTCATTGGTGTAGAGCGCCGAGTGATATTTGTTTTTCGGTACAAGTCCGAGCGCCATGGCAAGCTGTGACGCCATGAGCTCTGCAAGCTTTCGGAGCGTTCGCTCGTCCGCAGCATCTCCCACGCGTATCGTCATGCCGTTTTCCGCGGCAAATTCCGCGATTTTTCTATATATATATGTTATTCTGCCGCCCTCGACTTTTATAAGCCTTCCGCCTATATCGAGGCAGGAGGTTGCGACAAGAACTCCCTTGCGAAATACCGCTATATTGCTCGTGCCTCCGCCGATATCTATATTCGCTACAGTGCATCGCTCTTCTTCGGATATAAAATCGGTTCCCGCGCCTCTCGCAGAAAGCACGGACTCGAGATCCGGCCCCGCAGTCGCAACGACGAAGTCCCCCGCCATGCTGCTCAGTGATGACAATACGTCGTCGGCGTTTTCCTTTCTCGCCGCCTCGCCAGTTATGATCACCGCTCCCGTGTGCAGATCCTCAGGCTTCATGCCTGCTTTGGCGTATTCGTCCGTAACTATTTTTTTTACTTTTTCCGTATCGATATTTGATGCCGAATCAAGCGGCGTGAAATATATATCGCTCTTATAGACGACCTCAGTGTCTACAATGCTTATACGAGGCACCGTATAACTCGTCGCCATGTTCTCGATCGTCAGCTTGCTGAATATCAGCTGCGTCGTCGATGTTCCGATATCGATACCTACGCTGTTGATTACTTCCTTCATTTACCTTCCTCGCAAAACATTTGTAAAAAAACAATCCGAAGACACCCTTAAAACATATAAGGGGTTTCCTCGGACTGCATCGTCTGATTTTCATGCTGCTGCTCCGCAGCATGTGTGTATTCTGTTGTTTCGGTTCTTCGTCGATACCGTTCCCGAAAAATTCTAAAAAACTATTCTGACGCGTGTTCCCGCATCGGTTGATCTCACTGTCAGGTGACCCTCAAGTTTTTCCTTTACCATGGAGCGTATTATCGTCCAGCCCATGCCGCCCTCTGTCGTCTTTTTTACATCGAAACCGCAACCGTCATCTATGAATATAAGCTCCGTATCATCTGCTCTTCTTTGCAGGGTGATGACGATTATCCTGCCGTTTTTACGTCCGCCGAACGCGTATTTGAGCGAGTTTTGCATAAGCTCGTTCAGAATGCACGCGAGAGCCATAGCCTTTTCAAATTTTATGCTGAAATCGCCGCCGTAGCATTCGACCTTAAGGTTGAACCCTTCGTTGCTGCAATACACCATAGTATTCTCTTTGATGTTGGCAACGATGTCATTCAGCATGACCTCTTCTATATCCGTCTCTATCAAAAGCTGATGCGTCGATGAGATCGCGAGGATCCTGCTTATAGTTTCGTTCAGAGCCTGCCTGCCGACCTCTGATTCGATCGAGTTTCTCTGAAGCCTCAGGAGTGATGTGATCGTCTGGAGGTTATTCTTTATCCTGTGATGCATCTCCTTGAAAGCTACCGATTTAAGGATGAGCTCCTTTTCCTGAATTCGCTTTGTCGTAATATCGCTTATCGTCACTGCATAGTCGATATCGTCTCTTCCTACATCTATAGTTTTGATGGCAAAATGGAAATTTCCGAGTACGACTTCCTGAACACCTGTATCGCAGTCCTTGCCGCTGTCAGGAGGAGGTACGAGACATACGTCCTTGTAATCCTCTCCGAGTATATCATTTATGAAACCGAGCCTTTTGAATATCATCTCCGCAACTCTGTTCCTGAAAATTATCTTGTTGCTGCATCCCACGAATATGAGACCTTCTTCGATGTTATCTACTACGCTCTTGCTTTCATGTATAAGCGCCACATCATCTATATCGGAGCTTATATCGTTTTTCTTGTGTGTATATCCGACCTGCTCCATCTTCTGTTCGACGATGAAAACGCCTATGATCCTGTCGTCAAAGTATATCGGTTCAACAGTCTGTACAACGTGAACATTTTCCTGTGTTGTGGCCTTCATGAACTTCGTTCCCACGCCCACCTGAAAGCCCCTGTAAACCGCAGGCTCCTTTTCCTTCGTGGCTATAAGCCCTACTACCGTTCTTTTATATGACGAGTCGCTGTCCGTCGGCTTCGCCTCGGCAACCACTATCGCATCCCCGCTCCCGTCAGCCATCTGGCAGTCTATGAACGCGTCGGCATCAAAGAGATTTGCTATCGCCTGGAGCGATTTCGCAGCAATCTTGATTTCACGTATCTCTTCTATTTTAAGGCTTGTGAATTCTCTGCATATTTTTTCTATCGTGTCAGTCACTGTCATACCTCAAATTGCTTTATGAGCATTTCGGCGATCTTATTCATTGCCATGTTATATTTCTTGCTTATGCTGCGTATGTACTGATATGCCTCCTCCTCGGACATATTTTTCTTTTCCATAAGCAGGCCTCGAGCCTTTTCTATCGTTTTCCTGCTTTCGAGGCGCTTCGTAGCCCTGTCGAAATTCGTCCTGTATTCGAGCAGTTCCTTATTTCTCGCAACGGCCATCTCAATGTTCGGCACTAAGAGCTTCTCGTTGATGGGCTTGACGAGATACGTGCTTATTCCGTTTTCTCTCGCCCTGTCTATATACTCGCCCTTGCTGTATGCCGTAAGCATTATCAGAGCGATGTCCGGACAGTCATCGTTTATGTATTTCGCCGCCGACAACCCGTCGAGGTCACCCATCTTTATGTCAAGGATCGCTACGTCCGGCTTCAATGTTTTGCACAGTTCAATAGCCTCAAAGCCGTCAGCACCCTCACCTACGACGTCATATCCGGCGTTGGTGAGCATGGCTCTCAGATCCATTCTGATAATCGGTTCATCATCCGCAATTACGATTGTGAGTCTTTGCATCAGATATTCCTTTCGTTACTCGTTCAAATAGTCTATAAGCTTCTGTATCCCTGATCCCTTGTAGCTGCTGATTTTGAATATTCTCCCCGCACCTGCGTTTTTCAGATGCTCTACGGCGCCTTCGACCTGCCGCTTTGTGGCGATGTCCGTCTTTGTCACGATCCCTATAACCGGCTTTGCAAACGAGCCTGCATAGCTTGGAGGAAACATCCTGTCATCGTCCATAGCGGACTGGACGAATGCGATCACGTCGGCATCAGCCGATGTGATCATCAGAGCGCCTCTGTAATGGTTCAATTCCAGATACTCGCCCGGTGTATCGAGGATGTCGGAGCCAAGAACCTCCACGGCCTGCGTCTTTTTGTATTCTATCTTTTCTCCCAAAATCACCTGACCGAGCGTTGTCTTTCCGCAGGCTATATTGCCGATGAAAATGACCCTCTTCATCGCTAATTCCCGGTTATTTCGGTAGGCGTAAACTTCATCTCGTCGCAGAGCACTCTTATTACGTCGTTCATAGCCTCCCTTACCGCCGCAACGTCGCCGTATATCAAAAGGGAGCCGCTGAACCTGTCGACAAAGCCTATCCTGACGTTAGATGCCTTGCTCGCCACGTCGGCGGCAATTATCGCACCCTCGCTCGGTGTTATGGTAAATATCCCGATCGCATCCTTCACATCGACGATCCCGAGCTTTCCGTAAAGTTCCGGGACGGGACTTGCGATTATATGTGCCAGCGTTATCTGCCTGCCGGGAACGAATTCCTGAATAATTCTCTCTTTGTTTTCAAAAGCCATATGTATTTCCTATGCCCTCTATATACCGGAAACATCGACAAATCAGACGTACTCGCGCCATGCCCGGCATTTGATTCACAACCTTTTGCCCACGCTCCCGAAATATGCGTGTATAAATATGCGCCTGATATCTTCCGCCGTACATCCGCGAGGATTAGTCGCCGTGCATCTGTCCGCCAGGGCCGATCGAGCCATCGGGTCGAGCTGCGACTCAAATTCGGCTCTGTCTATACCGGCAGACATTATGCTCGCCGGGATTCCGAGCTGTTCGTTCGTTCTTTTTATCGTTCTTATCAGATTGAAGCTGCTCTGTCTTATGCTCCCGGCATCTACATGTATCAGTCTTGCTATTTTGGCGTATTTCTTGGCGTGTTCCGTAAGATTGTCAAAACAGCCGGCGTTGAAGCCCGTAACGTAAGGGAGCAGTATAGCGTTCGCTTTGCCGTGCGGTACATGAAAGTGAGCGCCGAGAGCATGCGCCATCCCATGATTGAGCCCCAGGCCCGCGTTGTTAAACGCTATTCCGGCCATGCATGAGGCGTTGTGCATCGCCTGTCTTGCGGCACGGTCTCCCGGATTTTTGTATGCTGTTATGAGATTACTGCGCACAAGCTTGATCGCCTTTTCCGCCATGGCATCCGAAAAATCACCCGCGTTCGTCGAAACCGTCGCCTCTATCGCATGAGTCAGAACATCCATGCCCGTGTTGGCTGTTATCTCCGGCGGTACGCTCATCGTAAGCTCGGCATCGAGTATCGCCGTATCGGGGAGAAGCTCGGGAGCTATAAGCGGATATTTTATTTCCTTTTCCTTGTCGCTTATTACCGAAAAATCCGTAACCTCCGAGCCCGTTCCGCTCGTAGTCGGTATCGCTATAAACCTGCATTCGCCTATGATGCGCTCTTTTTCGGCAAAAAACATCATCGCCTTGCAGGCGTCTATCGCCGAGCCTCCGCCGAAGCCTACAAGGACATCCGGCTGCACTTCCGCGAGCGAAGATATTCCTCTTGCGACCAGCTCCGTTCCCGGATCCGGCTCAACGTCCGAATAGACCGTATACGCGACCTTTATTCTCTCAAGTCTGTCGGTAAGATATCTGACCGTTCCGGATCGCTCGATAAACGGATCGCATACTATAAACACGTGTCTGCTGCCGGTAAACTCCTGCTCTATATGCCCGCCGCCTATCAGTATTTTTTTCCCGCCTCTGTATATGCTCAATGCCGTCACCATATACGTCATACATATATAGGATATATGTATGACATCCCGCAAACTGCCGTAACATACCTGTTTGTAACAAAAAAGTGCCAATCCGAATAAGGACTGACACTACCTCGCATCACTGCAGTAACTACGTCGTCACTGATCTTATGTAAAAAATATCACGATTTGTCCCTATTGTCAATATTATTTTTCTGAAAAATCCGTACATGCTCATACCGCTGATATCACTGCCGAAATATCTTCTTTTCCTCTTCGTCTGTATTCCCGTCCGGTTTCGAATTTATGCCGTGCTCGATGCCGTACGTAAGCACGAGCACGCCTATGAGAACATAGCCGAGAGCTTTGTTCGGCAGCCCAAACACATTGAAAACGGCAACCGCAGCGATTATCATACCTGCCATCGCTATCCTGCTTATCAGAAATCCCCTCTTTGCCTCGGGCTCCTTTACAAATCTCCAAAAGAGAAGCATCACGACAAAGTAAACTGCCGCTGCAATAAACAGATACAGATATATCATTCGCCGTCACCGAGGCGCTGAGTTTCGTAAAGCCTTGCGTACATGCCGTTAAGGTTCATGAGCTCCTCGTGCGTCCCTTCCTCTTTTATTCTTCCTTCGTCGACGAGTACTATCCTGTCGGCGCCGTGAACTGTCGCGAGCCTGTGTGCTATGATGACGCTCGTCCTGCCTACCGACAGCTCGTCGAACGACTTTTGTATGAGGCGCTCCGTAATCGTGTCGAGCGCGCTCGTCGCCTCGTCGAGAATAAGTATCGCGGGATCCTTCAGAAATATCCTCGCTATGGATATCCTTTGCTTCTGTCCTCCCGAAAGCTTCGTACCGCGTTCTCCTACATATGTGTCAAATCCGTCCGGCATATCCATTATATCCTCGTATATTTCGGCGCGTTTGGCGGCCGAGACTACCTCGGCGTATGAAGCCTCCGGCCTGCCGTATCGAATGTTCTCGAGAACCGTATCCGCGAATATAAAAACGTCCTGCTGAACGATCCCTATGTTAGCTCTGAGGGAACGCTTGTTGACATCGCGAATATCCTGACCGTCTATCCTTATCGAGCCGTCCGAAACGTCATAGAACCTCGGAATCAGCTGGCAAAGAGTCGTCTTGCCCCCTCCCGAATGGCCTACGACGGCGACAGTCTCTCCGGGCTCAATATGAAGATCCACGTGTGAAAGCACCTCCGTGCGCTCGTCGTACGAGAAGCTGATATCGTCTATATCTATTCTGCCGTCCGTTACATTGATGTCCGGAGCATCCTGATTTTCGGGTACCTGAGGCTGTATCGCCATTATCTCACCGAAACGTCTTAAGCCCGCCATGCCGTTAGCAAACACCTCGGCAAAATTCGACATGCGCCTGACGGGAGTTATGAACGCCGATACGTAAAGCGTAAACGTTATCAGATCGATATAATTCATCCTGCCCTGCATTATCAGCGCTCCGCCGAACGCGATAACCGCGACGGGCATAAGCCCCATGAAAAACTCCTGAGATGCGTTGAAACGACCCATCGCCTTGTAATATCCGCTCTTTGCTTCGCGATAAAGCCCGTTTGAAGCTGCGAACCTGCCGTTGTCAACATCTTCGTTTGCAAAGGCCTTGCTCGTCTTCACACCCGATATGCACGATTCTATATCGGAATTTATTTCCGCCGTCTTCCTTTTTACATTGACTGAAGCCTCAGCCATATCGCGTCTTGTGAACATTACAATCGCCAGAAATACAGGAACCATTACGGCGACTACGAGCGCAAGGCGCCATTCTATCGTAAACATTACGGTAAGAGCACCCGCTATGGTAAGAACCGCTATAAGAACATCCTCAGGTCCGTGGTGCGCAAGCTCCGTTATTTCGAACAGATCACTCGTCAGCCTGCTCATCAGCGTGCCCGTCCTGTTCCTGTCGTAAAACTCGAAATCGAGGGTCTGAAGATGTGCAAACAGGCCTGCTCTTATGTCCGTCTCTATCGTTACGCCGAACGTGTGACCTATATATGTCATAAAATAATAGAAAATCGCTCTCATAAGAAAAGAAACGCCCATTATCGCCATGAGAACAAAAAAAACGCGGTATTTCATCGCAGGCAGAAGCGTATACATGGAGTAACGCGAAACCATCGGAAATACGAGATCTATAACAGCTATCATCAGTGCGCAGAGCATGTCTGCAATAAATATTTTCCTGTGCGGCCTGAAATAGCCGAACATAATCTTGAGCATCGTGGCCTCCTCCGGGCTCTGTAATATCAAATCGGGCGTATCGCCTGATCGCGATACGCCCCGTTATAACGGCTTCAGTTATCCCGCTTCTCCTTTATTGCCGCCTGTGCCGCAGCCACTCTGGCTACCGGCACTCTGAACGGCGAGCAGGATACGTAGTTGAGCCCGACCTTATGACAAAACTCTATGCTCCTCGGGTCGCCGCCGTGCTCGCCGCAGATTCCGAGCTTTATGTCGCTCCTCGTCTGCCTGCCGAGTTTGCACGCCATGTCGACGAGCTTTCCTACGCCTGTCTGGTCTATAGACCGGAATATATCGTCCTGGAATATGCCCTTATCGACATAAGTTCTTATGAGATTACCTGTATCGTCACGCGAGAAGCCGAAGGTCATCTGTGTAAGATCGTTCGTTCCGAACGAGAAGAACTCGGCGCTCTCCGCTATTTCATCGGCGGTGAGAGCAGCTCTCGGGGTTTCGACCATCGTCCCCACCGAATACTTTATGTCGGAATTCTTTTCTTTTTTGCATTCCTGCGCCGTTTTCTCGACAATGCTCTTTACGTATTCCATTTCCTTGGCAATGCACGTAAGAGGGATCATAATCTCAGGTACTATGTCGTAACCCTTGCTGTTCTTCACCTCAATAGCGGCCTCCATAATGGCCCTCGTCTGCATTTCCGCGATCTCGGGATATATGACCGCGAGACGGCATCCTCTGAGCCCGAGCATCGGATTAAACTCATGGAGCTCGGTCATAGCCTTTATCAGCTTTTCATAAGGCACATTGATCTGAGCCGACAGCGCTCTTGTCTCCTCCTCAGTCTTAGGCAGAAACTCATGAAGAGGCGGATCGAGAAGCCTTATCGTTACAGGCCTGTCCTGCATCACCTCATAGAGTCCGGCAAAATCGCTTTTCTGGTAAGGGAGGAGCGCTGCAAGAGCTTCGCGCCTCTCCTCTTCCGTGTCCGCAACGATCATCCTTCTGATAGCCGGTATCCTCTCCTCGTCAAAGAACATATGCTCCGTGCGGCAAAGACCTATGCCCTCCGCACCGAATTCGACTGCTTTCACGGCATCCGCCGGCTTATCGGCATTCGCCCGTACCTTGAGCGTCCTCATGCCGTCCGCCCACGACATAATCGTTCCGAAGTCACCCGAGAGCTCGGGATCAACAGTTGCGATCTTTCCCTCATATACAGAGCCGATCGTTCCGTTGAGCGATATGAAGTCGCCCTCTCCGAACGTTCTGCCTCCTACTTTGAACGTCTTGTCCGCTTCCGACACGACGGCCTCCGAGCAGCCTGCAACGCAGCATTTGCCCATCTGCCTTGCCACTACGGCCGCATGGCTTGTCATTCCGCCGCGCGCGGTCATGATGCCCTCGGCCGCGATCATTCCGGCGAGATCCTCCGGACTCGTCTCCTCTCTTACGAGGATCGCTCTTTCACCGTTCGCGACGGCGGCAACCGCTTCGGCTGCCGTAAAGTATATTTTGCCGCATGCGGCACCCGGCGATGCCGGAAGCCCCCTGGTGAGAAGTGTGGCGGCTTTTTCCGACTGCTCGTCAAAGCGAGGATGGAGGAGCTGATCGACCTGTTCGGGATCTATCCTCATCACGGCGGTCTCTTTATCTATAAGGCCTTCGTCTACCATATCGGATGCTATCCTGACCGCCGACAGCGCAGTTCTCTTGCCCGCACGAGTCTGGAGCATATACAGCTTGCCGCGCTCGACAGTAAACTCCATATCCTGCATATCCTTATAGTGGTTTTCGAGAACCTCTGCTATATTTACGAAGTCGCTGTATACCTCTGGGAACGCCACCGCCATCTCGGCTATCGGTTTAGGTGTTCGTATGCCCGCGACTACATCCTCACCCTGTGCATTGACCAAAAACTCTCCGAATATCTCGTTTTTGCCGTTTACTGGACTTCTCGTGAACGCCACGCCCGTTCCCGATGTATCTCCCATATTGCCGAATACCATCGACTGTACGTTTACGGCGGTACCGTACGAATCCGGTATATGGTTCAGCTTACGGTAGAGTATAGCCCTGTCGTTGTTCCATGAACGGAAAACGGCCTTTACCGCCTCTATAAGCTGATCTGAAGGCTCAGCCGGAAATCCTCCCTTCTCTCCGTAATTTACTATTTTTTTGTATTCCCCGATCGCGGCATGGAGATCGTCCGTCGTAAGATCAACGTCATACTTTGCGCCGGCCTTTTCCTTTACCGCGTTAAACACTTCGTCGAACCTCTTCATATCGATGCCCATGACTACGCTGCCGTACATCTGAATAAATCTGCGAAAGCTGTCGGCAGCAAATCTGTCGTTGTTCGTCAGCTTCGCAAGGCCCTTTTCCGCTTCGTCGTTAAGGCCGAGGTTTAAAATGGTGTCCATCATGCCCGGCATCGATATCCTCGATCCGGAGCGTACGGATACGAGAAGAGGATCATCGGTATCTCCGAATTTCTTACCCGTTACGGCCTCAAGCTCCCCGAGTTTTTCGTTTATCTGAGAGATAATCTCGTCCGTCAGTGCGCCTCCGTTGTCATAATAATCGGTACAGCCTTCTGTCGAAACTGTAAAGCCGAACGGTACCGGCAGTCCGATCCTTGTCATCTCTGCCAGATTTGCGCCCTTGCCGCCAAGGAGCTCTCTCATATCTTTGGATCCCTCGTTAAAAGAATAGACGAATTTTTTCATTGTGGGGCCTCCTTTCAAAAGCCTTAATCCGGATAGCTGCGCGGACACGTCCTCTCTAAAAGTCGAGTCTGTCCTCTATGTACTGTCTCACGCTGTCTATGGGCAGTCTGACCTGCTCCATTGTATCGCGATCTCTTACGGTGATGCAGCCGTCCTGCTCAGTATCGAAGTCAACGCATATACAGAACGGAGTGCCGATCTCGTCCTCCCTCCTGTATCTCTTGCCTATGGAGCCCGACTCGTCGTAATCGACGGAGAAGTATTTTGACAGCTCCTCGTATACAGGCTGCGCTCTGTCCGCGAGTTTTTTCGATAAGGGAAGAACTGCAGCCTTGTAAGGTGCAAGCGCCGGATGCAGCCGGAGCACGACTCTCGTATCCTGCTTGTCCGGAGAGGAAATATCCTCCTCATCGTAAGCATCGATCAGAAAAGCCAATGCGACCCGATCCGCCCCGAGCGAAGGCTCGATACAATATGGAATATATTTTTCCTGAGTATCCGGATCGAGGTATGTCATATCCTGCCCCGAATACTCCGCGTGCCTGCCGAGATCGAAATCCGTACGGTCGGCTATGCCCCACAATTCTCCCCAGCCGAACGGGAACAGATATTCGATATCGGTTGTAGCCCTGCTGTAATGAGAAAGCTCTTCTTTTTGGTGTTCTCTCGTTCTGACGTTTGTCATATTCATACCGAGTGATTTCAAAAAATCGACGCAATAACTGCGCCAGTACCCGAACCATTCGAGGTCCGTGCCCGGTTTGCAGAAGAACTCAAGCTCCATCTGCTCGAACTCTCTCGTTCTGAAAGTAAAATTTCCCGGCGTTATCTCATTCCTGAATGATTTGCCTATCTGCGCTATACCGAACGGAATCTTTCTGCGCGCCGTACGCTGTACATTTTTGAAGTTTACGAATATGCCCTGTGCCGTTTCCGGTCGCAGATAAAGCTGAGACTGCGTATCCTCTGTCACTCCCTGAAATGTCTTGAACATGAGATTGAACTGCCTTATGCCCGTAAAACTGCTCTTTCCGCACTCGGGGCACGATATCCGATGCTCGGCTATATACCGCTCAAGCTTATCGTTCGGCCACCCGTCAACATTTTCGACGGTAAGTCCGTTGGCGTGCTGATACTCCTCTATGAGTTTATCGGCCCGAAATCTCGCCTTGCATTCGCGGCAGTCGATAAGAGGATCGGAAAAGCCTCCGACATGGCCCGAGGCTTCCCACGTACGAGGATTCATCAAGATAGCTGCATCAAGTCCGACGTTGTATACGGACTGCTGTACGAACTTCTTCCACCACGCTTTTTTGACGTTGTTTTTGAATTCTACGCCGAGCGGACCGTAGTCCCACGTATTGGCGAGGCCTCCATATATATCCGAGCCCGGATATATATATCCTCTGTTCTTAGCAAGCGCAACTATTTTTTCCATCGTAACTGAATTGCTCATATATACCGTTTGTACCTTCCCGCGAAATATTATCTGATATTATTCTGCTTTTTTTACTTCGTCTTTGATATCCTCTTTTATGTCACCAATGTCCTCCGCGACGTCTTCTGCGAACTCTTCGAACTCGTCAAAAGAAAAATCTTCCGCTTCTCTCGTGATTTTGCTCTTAGCCTTCGAGGCGACATCCTTCGCCTTGCCGAATACTTCACTGCCCTTTTCCTTGAGGTCGGAATATACGTCCGGCGCCTTCTCCTTGAAATCCGAATATATGTCGGCGCCCTTTTCCTTGAGATCGGAATACATGTCGGCGCCCTTTTCCTTAGCTGAATCATATACGCCCGCCGCCTTGCCGGAAACGTCGAAAACAGTTCCGTCATCCCTGACGAACTCTATCCTGCACTTGAATCCGAACGAAGCTACGACCCCGGCAATCATCCCCCACGGTGCTATTATCGCACCGAATATGCCGGCTGTAAGCGGAAGGTTAAGGATCGTTTCCCCATCCTTTGTGATAAGGATCCTTGAAACGTTGCCTTTCCTGATAATCTCCTTAAGTCTCGAAACGAGCGCGTCCTTCCTGCACTTCGTGCTCCCGGTCCGCCCGTTGTCAACGGCAGATTCGATAGCTATGATAGCATCAACAACATTGCCGTCCGCGGCCTCGAGAGCCTCTTTAGCTTCCTTATAGGTGACTCCCGTGCGGTCTCTTACAAGTTCAATCTTCTCTAATGTGATCTCCATGTCGTTTCCTCCCGTTTTATAACATACTTTCGCTCTTCAGCGTTCCGACATCGAGATGGTACGCGATATATCCGCGTATGATCGTCTGCAGTTCCTCTGCGGTATCAACGTCCAGAGCCACTTTTTGAAAAGCGGAAATAGGTTTTCGGTTAAAATATTTTAATACATTTACTATACCAAATCCGGGGCGATAAATCAATGATGCTCTATGCACTTCTTCGGCTTTGTTCTCGGCTTTTTCGGCACATTCCGAGCACACCGTTCCGCCGTCTCTTATGCTGAATGCGCTCTCCTCATCCCTGCCGCACGACGCACACCTGTCGAGCACCGGCATCATACCCAGATCGGAAAGAAGCTTCACCTCATATGCCAAAAGAAGCGTCTCGAACGACGCACTTCTCTTCTCGAGCTCACCGAGAAACTCCCTGAGCTCCGAAAAAAGCGCAGGCTGAGGCATCTCCTCAGGCAAACACTTTGCCGTAAGCTCAAGCGCTATCGATGCGGAAACGAACTTGTCGATATTCTCGCCGAGCTCGTAAAAGCTTCTGATGACTTCCCCGCTGTTGATGTCATAATAATTACGTCCTCTGTAGAGTTCAAACCTGCTGTATGTAAAAGGTCTTATCGCGAGAGCGGATTTTGATTTCGCATTTCTTTCGTTAAGCCCGGAACCTGCGCTTATCAGACCGTACTCCGGGGTAAATATCTGTACCATCCTTCTGCCGGACGCAGTCTTTACCTGCTTGAGAACGATCCCCTCCGATGATACGTACATTATTTTCTGCCCTCTGAATATCCGAAACCGGAAATCGCGGCATCGGAATCGCGCCAGTTTTCCTTCACCTTGACCCAAAGCTGCAGAAACACCTTTGTTCCAAGCAGAGCTTCAATCTCAAGCCGTGCCGCTTTACCGACACCTTTCAACTTCTTCCCCTGCCTGCCGATTATGATGCCTTTGTGCGATCTGCGCTCGCAATAAATACACGCGTCTATCTCCGTGACACGCTCGCACTCCCTGAAGTTCTCTATCTCTACAGCTATGCCGTGCGGAACCTCTTCGTCGAGATACATCATCAGCTTTTCCCTTATGATCTCGCTCACTATAAACTTCTCCGGATGATCTGTTATCATATCCTCCGGGAAGAACATCGGCCCCTCATCCATGAATGACGCAACAGCGTCGATAAGCTCATCGACATATGTCCCGTTTATCGCGGATATGCCGTATATCCTGTCAAAAATGCCTTCTTCGTCGTAAGCGTCGTACGTTCTCTTGAACTCCTCCGGATGAAGTTTGTCTATTTTATTTATCACGAGGATCCTGGGCTTATCGAGATTCTTTATCATGTCGATAATGTATCTGTCGCCCTTGCCTTTATCGGGTGCGCTATCTACGAGAAAAAGTATTACGTCGACTTCCTTGAAAGTATTCACAGCCATATCCGTCATAGCGCCGCCGAGCTTATTATGTGCCTTATGTATGCCCGGAGTGTCTATGAATACTATCTGAACACCCTCGTCTTTGCCGGCGTTTTTTGTATATATTCCCCGCATTTTTTTGCGCGTCGTCTGAGGCTTATCCGTCGTTATCGCTATCTTCTCGCCCAATATCCTGTTAAGTAGTGTCGATTTGCCGACATTCGGCCTTCCGATTATCCCTGCAAAGCCTGTTCTCATCTCAGCCTGAACCCTCCCGGAAAAAGCTCCGAAAGCGCATATAATTGAAGCCGATCCTCGTTTTCACCGACTATAACCGTAAGCTCCGGCGCAAACTCATACAAAAACTGCCTGCATATACCGCACGGCATAACCATTCCCTCATCCGACGCTATCGCGATTGCGGAAAATCCGAGATATCCCTCCGAAACGGCCTTGACGCATGCGCACCTTTCGGCGCAGATTGTCCCCCCGTACGACGAATTTTCGACGTTTGCACCCGTAAATACTTCTCCATCAGATGTGAGCAGAGCCGCACCTACCCTGAACCCCGAAAACGGCGCATATGCCTTGTGACAGGCCTCCTTCGCCATCATAAACAATTCTTTTTCCGTCATAGTCGACCTCACTACAATCTCGGCAGTCCGATCCAAGTCATAACAGCTTCCTCTTTTGCCCTCATATTTTTTTTCCCGGCATCTTCCATATGATCGTATCCGAGCAAATGAAGGACGCTGTGTGTGAACAGATATATTATCTCGCGTTCGTACGAATGGCCGAACTCTTCCGCCTGCTCCTGTGCTCTTTCACGGCATATCACGACGTCGCCGAGTACGATCGTCCCCGCCTGCGGAAAAGCTTTGACCGATTTATACTGAGGGAACGACAGCACATCCGTTACGGAGTCCGCTCCGCGGTAGCTGCGATTAAGATCACGTATTTTTTCCTTTGATACGAATGTCACCGAAAGCTCCGTGCGGTCTGTGTCTATACCCTCCTGCAGCAGACATGCGAGCGCCGCCTTTTTCATCATGTCAAGCATTTCGGAGGATATCACATCTTCGTCTTCGAAATATATCATCATCAGTCTTCACCGAGCTCCCCGGGATGCTTTTTGTAATAGCGGTCGTAAGCTCCTATTATGCGTTTTACCATCTCGTGCCTTATGACGTCCACGTCTTTAAGACAACAAAATCTTATGCCCTGAACGTCTGCGAGTATTCTCTGCGCCTCGACAAGTCCGCTCCTCTTGCCGCGCGGCAGATCTATCTGCGTCACGTCCCCTGTAACTACCACCCTTGAGCCGAAGCCCATCCTCGTCAGGAACATTTTCATCTGCTCTCCCGTCGTATTCTGAGCTTCGTCGAGGATAACAAAGGCATCGTCGAGCGTTCTGCCCCTCATGTATGCAAGCGGTACGACCTCGATCTCTTCTTTTTCTTTAAGTCTGAGAGTATTTTCACGCCCGAGCACATCATAAAGAGCATCATATAAAGGTCGCAGATACGGATCCACTTTTTCCTGGAGATCTCCCGGCAGAAAGCCGAGCCTTTCACCAGCCTCAACGGCAGGTCTCGCAAGGATTATCTTCCTGACCTGTTTATTCTTATACGCCGTAACGGCCATGGCGACAGCGAGATAAGTCTTCCCTGTCCCCGCAGGTCCGATACCGAAAACAACATCGCTCGATCTCATCGCCGCTACATAGCTTTTCTGACCTATCGTCTTCGCCTTGAGCGGGCGGCCTCTTGACGTAAAACAGATGATATCCTTGCTTATTTCGGAATCCCTGTATGACCTGCCGTCCTTCTTTAGCGCGAGGATATAATTGACCTTTTGCGTATCGAGACGCTCTCCGCTCCTGATAACGTCAGTCAGCTCGCTTATTATCCCCTCGGCTAAAGCTATATTATCGCCTCTGATTAAAAGATCGTTGTCCCGCTGAAATATCTCAACTCCTGCGGCTTTACCTATAAGCTCGAGATTAGAGTCCATATTTCCGAACAGTTCGGCCCTGTCTATGCTGTCATCTATCGTTATTCGTTTGAATCCTCCCGCGGTATTTTCCAATGCATCCTCCGTAAAAAGCTTTATGGCTTTACCATGTTTATTATAGAACGAAAAAGACAGGCGGTAAAGCCTGTCTTAAGATATCGCTTAGGCGAGAAAATCAGAAACGATCCGGCGCACCGTATTTCCGTCCGCCCGACCATTTATCTTTCCCATGACGGCTCCCATGAGCCTGCCCATGTTCTCTCTGCCGCCGTCTATTCCCATAGAAGCAGCCGTCTCCCTGACGATCTTCGCGACTTCTTCGTCCGAAATCTGCTCCGGAAGATATTTTTCGAGCACTTTGATCTCCGCCATATATGCGTCTGCCAGGTCTGTTCTTCCTGCTTTTTCAAAATCGGCCAGAGCATCGGTGCGCATCTTGACCTGCTTTTGCAGGATTCCGATCACACCGCGGTCATCGAGTTCTTTTCGCTCATCTATCTCGTACTGCTTGATCGCCGCACGAGCTAAGCTTATCGTATTCCTGGCGACCTCGTCATGCTCCTTCATGGAGGCCTTGAAGTCTGCCATGAGCTGTTCCTTCAAAGTCATACTTAGTACTTGCGCGCCTTCTTTCTGGCAGCCTCCGACTTTTTCTTTCTCTTAACGCTCGGCTTCTCGTAGTGCTCTCTCTTTCTGACCTCGGCCATTACGCCGTCTCTTGCACACGATCTCTTGAATCTCTTAAGAGCGCTTTCCAAGCTTTCGTTTTCTTTGACTATTACCTGTGCCATATCCTAATCACCTCCCGCCTGCAGTTGAAATTCAAAGCAGTGAACAGATCAGTCCGTAACAGAGATATTATACTATCAAATCACGCCTCAGGCAAGGATTTTTTTCTTTCCGGCGTATGCCTCCTGTCGGCGTATGATCCAGGCGTACGGCCGCACCATGTCGCTTCCATGCGCGCTGCGGGTTCTGGAATCACACTCTCCCGGGCCACGGTTCGGCTTCAGCCCGGCGGCCACAAAAGCTTTCTCTTGCCGAGGATATGAAAATGAAGATGTTTGACAGTCTGGAACGCGTCTTCACCGTTATTGCTCACTACGCGATAACCATTTTCGAGCCCGAGCGAAGCGGCCACCTCTTTGATCTTCAGCATCATGCGGCCTAAAAGCTGCGCGTCTTCGTCAACGGTATCATCGAGAGAGGCTATATGTTTTTTCGGTATCATAAGAACATGAACCGGAGCCTGCGGCGCGGCATCCCTGAACACGATCACCTCGTCATCTTCGCAGACAATATCCGTCGGAATCTCATGCGATGCGAGCTTGCAGAAAATGCAGTCATCCATTGATAATTTCTCCTTTCATTCCGTCTTTATATACACTGCCGAGCCTCACACGCGTAAGCCCGTTCAGTATATCACCTGTACCCTCGGCGTAAACTCTGATATAATTTCCTGCGTATCCCGTAAGCAGACCGCCCTGTTTCTTTTCGAACAACACCGTCTGCTCATCTCCTATACAGCTTTTCCTGAACTCGCGCGATGCTTTTTCCGACGCGGCAATCAAAGCTTTGCTCCTTACGTTTTTGACCTTCGGCCCGATCTGATCATTCATTGCGGCGGCGAGAGTCCCGCGCCTCGGCGAATACCGAAACACATGCACCTTTGCAAACCCGCACCGTTCCGTTAAACTCAGACTGTCGAAGAATTCCTCCTCGCTCTCGCCCGGAAAGCCTACTATTATATCGGCAGTTATCCCGTAATGCGGGTCAAATCTGCGTATCGCATCGACTATCTGTATATAGTCGTCGCGCGTATACCGCCTGTTCATTCGTTTCAGAACACTGTCCGAGCCGGACTGAACCGACAGATGCAGATGATGGCACAGCCTTTTGGATCTCAACAGCTCCTCCACGTCATCCTTAGATACGACATTAGGCTCAAGCGAACTCAGTCGCACGCGAAAATCTCCCTCGACCGAATCGAGCCGTTCGAGTAGCCTGCGGATGCCGGACACGCCGTTTTCCCTGCCGTACAGCGCTGTATTTATACCGGTGAGCACGATCTCCCTGTGTCCCGAAGAGACAAGCCGCTCCGCCTCCGCGATTATATCATTCTCATCCCTGCTTCTTACAGATCCCCGCGCATACGGTATAATACAATATGCGCAGTACCGGTCGCACCCCTCCTGAATCTTAATATAGCTCCGGGTCCTGCCCGCCATGCCGTATATGAGGCCGCCGCCGATTTTCCGCGATTGTTCTCCGAGCATTTTTTCGACCTCGGAAAACAGCATCATTTTATCGGCGGTTCCAACGACGAGCGATACACCGTCTATTGCCGACACTTCTTCGCGATCCGTCTCTGCGTAACATCCGGTAACGGCAATCAAAGCTTTGTCGTTCAGGCTCCTCGCTTTTCTTATATATTGTCTCGACTTACGATCTGCCAGGTTTGTTACGGTACACGTGTTGATCACATAAACGTCCGCCGGCTCGTCCTCGCGGACTATTCTCCATCCGCCTCCGGCGAATTGTTCCCGTATCGCTTCCGTCTCGTATTGATTCACCTTGCAGCCCAAAGTATGAAATGCGACTGTTTTGTTCATACCAAGATTATACACCATTTTCGGCGGACATTCCTATAATTCTTTCGGCACGGGCGATGCGCGCCGGGCTGCTCATCAAATAACGGCGATTTGCCGCCGTAACTCATTGCCTGATATCTGCGTCGACAAAAATGTTTATAACCGCAAGGCTGTAATACGTAATACTTTGTTGCGTTTATCACTGTCATTTTGTGGTATATACGAAATACTACAATGAGATTGGAGGAAATAAGCATGGCAGTAATAACGTTAACGAATGATAATTTTAAAAGTGAGGCATTAGAAGCAAAAGAACCTGTACTCGTTGATTTCTGGGCATCGTGGTGCGGTCCCTGTAAAGCCATGTCGCCGCGTGTAGATGAGATCGCGGAGGAGAGAACGGACATTAAGGTCGGCAAAGTCAACGTTGATGAGCAAAACGAGCTTGCATCTCAGTATGGGGTATCGTCGATCCCGACACTCGTCGTTTTGAAGGACGGCAAGGAAGTAAACCGTTCGGTAGGTCTTGTTCCTAAAGAAAAGATACTCGATATGCTGAAATAGATTCTTTCGAATCCCGCAGCGATAAAAAAACGAAGCTCCGCGCATATAGACTCAAATCCGAACGCGGAGCTTTTGTTATCTCTTATTTCTGTTCCTCCCGTTTCCGGTTGAGTATTTCCGGCATATACCCGCCATATTCGCGTATGTACCGCCCTCGCGCATGTGTTCGCTCAGGTAAAAGTTTGCAGCTCTGCCGCCAAACGAAAGCAACTCGTCAGCCTATGAGCGAAAAACCGAAAACGCTCGCCGCCATCATGATGCAGCCCGCGATAATTATTCCGAGTGTAACTGCTGCGACTGTAATTTTTGCTCCCATATCGAGTATGCTCGCCGCGAGAGTCCCCGTCCATGCCCCCGTCCCCGGAAGAGGTATACCGACAAAAAGCATCAGGGCGAGAAACGTTCCTGTTCTTCCGGCTTTTTCCGTCAGCCTGCGCCCCGCCTGTTCCCCTTTATTCAGAAACAAAGCACATATGCGGCCTATTCCTTTCCTGTTCTGTCCCCATTCGAGAAAACTGCGCGCAAAAAAATATACAAACGGAACCGGTACCATATTTCCGAGCATGCAAACAATAAAGGATTTAAAGACCGAAAGTCCCATCGCCTGCGAAACGGGAACCGCGAGCCTGAGCTCGACGATAGGCAGCATAGACATAAAAAAAAGATAAAAATAACTTCTCAATTGGATTTCCCCCGTATCTATTGATGATTATAACGTCTGATGATCTAAATTACAAATCCTTAATTGCATACCGTACGACTTGTGTTATAATCACATGAGATCTTTGATAGTTTTTTAACGATGATGTGATGATGTATCGATAACGATTATATATCGGGGAGGATAAATTGAACGCTGATCAAAATGTAATAAAGATGCGTCATAACGTTCTTTATCAGGTGGCAAAGCTCGCCTTTGAGGGTACGCTCGAAGCAAAATACAAATACCTTCCGAAGCAGATGTGGCCGGGACCGCTCCCGACGCACCGATGCTGCGTATTCAGGGAGCGCGCCGTCACTGCGGAACGCATAACGCTCGCCATGGGTAATTCCCCGGACGAGATCGATAACGGAAACATAATGCAGATCATGGATTCCGCCTGCGCGGACTGCCCTATTTCGGGGTATCTCGTCACGGACAACTGCCGCACGTGCGTAGGCAAAGCATGCATGAACAGCTGCCGCTTCGGAGCTATATCCATAGGCAAGCATCACGCCGAGATAGACAAATATAAATGCAAGGAATGCGGCATGTGCGCCAAGGGGTGTCCCTTCAACGCCATAGTCCACACCAAAAGGCCGTGCAAAACATCATGCCCCGTCGATGCGCTCACATATGACGAATACGGTCTCGCTTCAATAGACGAGTCCAAGTGCATAAGGTGCGGGCAGTGCTACCACAGCTGTCCGTTCGGAGCCGTCGGTATCAGAAACGATATCGTGCCTGTTATCGAGGCGATCAAATCGGGGCGCAAGGTCTACGCAATGACAGCACCGGCCGCTATCGGACAGTTCGGATCCGATATAACACTCGCAAGCTGGAAGAAGGCGGCAAAAGCCATAGGCTTTGCGGATCTGTACGAGGTCGGGCTCGGTGCCGACCTCACGACAAAATCCGAAGCGATAGAGTGGCACGAAGCGTACGAAGCAGGTGAGCTGAAAGTCACCTCTTGTTGCCCGGCTTTTGTCAATCTCATACGCAAGCACTTCCCCGAGCTTTCAGATGCAATTTCGACAACGGTCAGCCCTATGTGCCAGCTTTCGCGCCTCATAAAGGCAAAGGAGCCTGATGCCGTCACGGTTTTCATAGGCCCTTGCATAGCGAAAAAATCCGAGGTGAAAGATCAGCGCATCGAGGGCAATGCCGACTATGCTCTCATATTCAGCGAATTTGAAGCCATAATGAAAGCGAAAAATATCGAGCTTGAGCCGTCGAGTGAGGAAGGACAGGAAAGCAGCATATTCGGGAGACGCTACGCCACATCCGGCGGCGTTGCCGAATCATGTATAGCCTACCTTCAGGAAGCCGGCATAGAAGACGATTTTCAGGTTCTGAAGGTGAGCGGCGTCAAAAACATAAAAACGACTCTCGCTCAGGCAAAAGCCGGTAAACTTCCGTATGAATTCATAGAGGGTATGTGCTGCGAAGGCGGATGCTTTTACGGGCCGAGCAGCTATGATAACTCCGCGCGCGCCAAGCTCGCGCGTGACGCACAGATAGACAAGTCGGATTCGCGCACCATAAGCGAAAACCTGAGCGCCTACGACCTCGAATCGTTCAGTCCGCACAGATAGATTTTTCAGACGCAGATACGGGTAAGAGCGGCAGAGGACAGCGGTCTGTTCACACTTCGGCGGATATCTGCTCCTCGATGAGCCGCTCCTCCTCGCGCCGCTTTGCCGCGACTTTTTCATCGAGATCCTTAGGGCGCTCCTTGAGAGCGTACGCAAGGTTTATAGCGTGATCCCCGCACCGTTCGAGATCGGTAACGAGATCCGTGAATATGACGCCTGCAAGCGGATCGCAGAACGACTGCATGAGTCTCGATACGTGATTGCTTATCAGCGCGTTCTCCTGATCGTCGATTCTCATTTCTATAGCCTCTATTTCGTCGAGCCCGGAATAATCCTCGGTTTCGAATATATCAATCGCAAGATCGACAAGAGTCAGCGCGTCGCGGCTCATACTGCGGAGCTCGTTGAGCGCGATGCCGGACATGTCCACGCGGTTTGCCATCATTTCTTCAATGTACTCTACTATGTTTTCGGCATGATCCGAAAGACGTTCAATATCCGTGATGGCGATCGACATCATAGATACGACCCTCATGTTGGCCTCTGAAAGGTCGAGCGCCCTCAAATCCACCATTGCGTCTCCGATGGTGTGGTTCAGTATGTTGACGGTTTCTTCGTGAACGCGGACAGCGGAAGCCTTTGATTCGTCATATTTGAAAAAGCAGTCTATCGCCCTCCTGAGATTTGCCGCGGAGATTCGCGCCATCCTCGTTATCTCTCTGTGTGTCTGCGTCACGGCCATGCCCGCCGGTACGTTCTTGAGATTTACCATATACTGAAGCTGTCTTTCCTTGATCAGCTGACTCTCCTCCGGTTTGACAGGAAGAATTCTCTCCGTGAGCTTTATTATCTTTTCGGAGAAAGGCAGCTCCACGAGGACTGCAATTATCGCAAAAATCGTATGCGTATTCGCTATCTGACGTCCGACGTCGCCGGGCGAGAGGCTCTGAATGAGCGTCAATATGCCCGGGATCAGGTTGATAAGACCGACGAGCAGTATCGCCCGTATCACGTTAAATATGAGGTTGAGCACGGCAGTACGTTTACCGTCTCTGTTCGTGGTCAGCGATGCGAGAATGTTAGGCGTTACGGAACCGACAGCAGCGCCTATGACGAGGTATACGGCAGTATTATAGCTGAGCAGTCCCTGCACAGCGAACGTCTGGAAAATTACGGTCGAAGACGACGAACTCTGAAGTAGCGCCGTAAACGCTATACCGAAAATAAGCGCCATGAAAGGATTATCGAGGTCGGAAAGGAAGATAGCGAAGGTCTCGCTTTCCGCAAGAGGCGCAATCGATTCCTTCATTACTGCAATTCCGAGGAAAAGCATACCGAAGCCCATTATGATCTCTCCGAGATGCTTTACCATATGCTTCTTCATAAACAGATACATTACGACCCCGGCAAAAAGGAGAAGCGGAGCGTAGTCCGACAAGTTAAATGCCGTGATCTGCGCGGTCACCGTAGTACCTATATTAGCGCCCATAATGACTCCGATTGCCTGCGAAAGAGTCATCATCCCCGAGCTGACAAAACCGATGACCATGACATCCGTAGCCGATGAGCTTTGGATGAGCATGGTCATCAGAACGCCAATTATAACGGCGATAACTTTATTCTTTGTCGCCTTTTCCAATATATTCTGCAGATTGTCGCCACAGGCATTCTTGAGGCCGGATGACATGATGGTCATCCCGAAAAGGAAAAGTCCCACCCCTCCGAGCAGAGAAAAGAATTCCAATAACGTCATCACCAGCCCTCCAAGCGCCATAGTATTCACTGTCTTAATATAATATCACAAAAGAACGTGTTAGACACAGATTATTTTCGATCATTTTATATATTTTTGATGCATATTGTGTATTAAGTTTTTCTTACAAATCGCTTTATTTATAATGTATGAACCCAAATACGCATACTAATTTGGTATAATCAGGACAGTAATATGCCGCCCGGGCTTCTCGTCCGGCAAAGCATGACCCACTGGAAGGAGCATAAAATGAAAGCTAAACTTAAAGCTGACAGGAAGGTGACACTTTTTCTCATTATCCTCGCCGTCGCTGTCACAGCATCTCTCGCAGCGTGGTATTTCCTTAGCGGTAGAGGCCCCTCGTCTTCCGGTGACGAGGAGATATACGTGATGAAGGTATCGGATATCACGGGCGGTTCACATTTCTCCGTCGACCGGTTTTCCGGAGTCGTCGAATCGCAGCAGACTGTAGATTATAAAAAGAGCGGTGATGCGAAAATAGAAGAAATATACGTGACCGTAGGCCAGACGATAGAGGCCGGCGCGCTTTTGTTTAAATACGACATTACCGACGCCCAAAACAAGGTCGACATGACAAATCTCGAGATCGAAGGACTCAATCAGGAGATCGCCGCGCTTCAGAATTCCGGCGCCTCCGATACGGGCACACAGCTTCAGATAATACAGTATCAGACGGAAATAAAATCAAAGCAGGTTTCCGTACAGGGTTACCAGCAGCAGATAGATCAGGCGGTCGTCAGTTCGAAGGTCAAAGGCATCGTCAAAGCTGTCAATGAGACGGGACAGGATCCGAACGGTTCTGAAGCAGCCGTGGTTTCCGTCACTGAGCTCGGCGAGTTCAGAATAAAGGGCAAGATAAACGAGCAGCAGATCGCGGTTATAACTGCGGGTCAAAGTGTTATCATAAGATCGCGGATCGACGAAACAAAGACATGGTCCGGCACCGTTTCCAAAATAGATACCGAGCCTGCCGCGAACAACAACGAACAGTACGGCATGTACGGTCCTGAGGATTCATCCTCCCGGGCAACACAATACCCTTTCTATATCTCGCTCGATAAAACGGACGGGCTTATGCTTGGCCAGCACGTTTTTATCGAGCCTGATTACGGCCAAAATAAGAGCAATCCGCAGGAAGGTCTCTGGTTAGATTCATTTTATATAGTGACGGATGAAGACGGATCGTCGTACGTATGGGTATCCGAAAACGGAAAGCTCAAAAAGCGTACAGTCGAACTCGGAGAGACGGATGACGAAAAAATGACCGTTGAAATAAAGGACGGCCTCACGAATGACGACTATATAGCGTGGCCGGATGATACGCTTAAAGAAGGAACAAAGACCGTTTCCGATATGAGCACGGAGGTAAACTGATATGCTGCTTGAGCTTCAGGGCATCTGCAAAAGCTACGGCAAGGGTGATCTGACACTCCCCGTACTCAAGGATATATCAATGCAGGTTGAAGAGGGAGAATATATTGCCATCATGGGACCTTCGGGCTCCGGCAAATCGACGCTGATGAACATAATCGGCTGCCTCGACAAAGCCGACAGCGGAACGTATATGCTCGACGGCGAAGATATCGTTACTCTCAGCGAAAATCAGCTTTCCGATGTAAGACTGAACAAAATCGGTTTCGTCTTCCAGACCTTCCAGCTGCTTCCGGGTGAAACGGCGCTCGACAACGTTTCTCTCGCCCTCGTATACGCGGGCATCCCGAGGCATGAGCGCGACGAACGCGCGCACGAGGCTCTGAACAATATAGGGCTCGGTGACAGGACAACGCATCTTCCGTCCCAGCTTTCCGGCGGTCAGAAACAAAGGGTAGCCATAGCGAGAGCCATGATAAACAACCCTCGCATACTCCTTGCGGACGAACCCACCGGCGCGCTCGATCAGGCGAGCGGAGAGCAGGTAATGGAGCTCTTCGGCCGGCTCAATTCCGAGGGTGCGACAATCATAATGATAACGCACGACGCCAATGTGGCAAGCCACGCCAAACGCATACTTTATATAATCGACGGTGTTCTTACAGCGGATAAAGGCGGTGATATATAATGATAAAAACAGGTAAACGTATACTCCTGATCGCATGCATATGCGCCGCTGCTGTCGTTGCGGTAATATGTTTAAAGCTCTGGAGGGATTCCACCGTAAAGGTCAGCGTCGTTTCTGTAGGATCGCTCAGCGGCGGTTACTGGGGCGATCCGTTCAATACCTCCGGTCTCGTTTACGACACTAACAATCAGTCCGTTTCCCCTGCTCCCACGCAGATCATCCATGAAGTATTCGTCACGCAGGGTCAGGAGGTAAAGGCCGGAGACAAGCTCCTCTCATATGATATGACTTCCGAGCAGCTTACCCTTCAGGCAAAGCAGATCGCGCTCGAGCAGGCGGATCAGGCAATAAAAGACGCCTATGCCGAGCTGTACGACCTCAGGAATACGACGCCCGTCCCGGAGGTAAAACCTCAGCCGGAGCCGGAAGCGCCAAAACCGCCTGCAGATCCGGGCCCGGAACCGGCAAAACACGATGAGAACAAAGTGTGGAATGTAATGGACAGTTCGTCAACAGACGTCTTCACGGTCAGAGATTCATCAGATACGGACGATTCGGGCAACCCCGTCGGAAACCCCGGATCCCTTACCAATCCGCGCGTATATAAGATCGCAGCCGACGATTATCTGATATACGGCTCATTTTACAACGAACTGCGCCGTAAAACAGGAGAAAACGATCTGTATTTTCGCGTAGATGCAATCGTTTCCGGCGGAGCTGCCGAAAAAGGCAAAATATTAAATGTCCGGTTTCTTGTTGAACAGGACGACAACAGGAAATGGAATATACGCGGAGAAATGGAACCTCCTACGGTATCGGACGATCAGACGGAAACCCCGCAGTTTCAGCAATCCGAAGCGGTACAGCCCGAATACGAAGATCGGCCGGGAATGACCGCAGAGGAACTCGCTTCCCGCATCCGCGAGATAGAAAAAAATCTTCCAAGACTTGATCTTGCGAAACGCAAGGCTGCTCTCGAGCTCAAAATTCAGGAGAACGAGATGGTCGACGGCATCGTTTATGCCAAGGCCGACGGCATCGTAAAGACGGTCGGAGACCCCGCCTCCCCTCCGCGCGACGGCTCTGCGTTTCTCGTAGTCGCTGCAGGAGCAGGTACGACCATACAGGGTACGGTAAACGAGTTCATGCTCGACAAGGTCACCCCGGGACAGACTGTAACATGCACCTCATGGGATACGGGCACATCGTATACGGCAGTAATAAAATCGATAGATACATATCCTACCGAGAACGGCAGCGCTTACTACGGCAGCAATCCGAACGTGTCCTCATACAATTTCTACGCCGCAATTGACGGCGAAGCGGACCTCGCATCCGGTTCATCCCTCGAACTTTCCTTTGATCAAAGCGAGGAATCCGAAAACACGCTCACAATAAGCAAGGCTTACGTCAGAAACGATGCCGGCGGCTATTACGTTATGAAGCGGGGAGATGACGGCAGACTGACAAGGCAGAGCGTGACTGTCGGCAAGATATATTTCGGTCAGATGATCGAAATCCGCGACGGCATATCGGTGCGGGATTACATCGCCTTCCCGTACGGTGACGGAAGCAAGGAGGGCGCTGCAACGCAGGAAACTGAGGAGGTTAATTGGTAATGACGGAAAATCTGAGACTTTCGTTCAGAGGTATTATGTCTCACAAAATGCGTTCTTTCCTGACGATGCTCGGCATCATAATCGGCATAGCCGCAATAATAGCCATCGTGTCGACAATACAGGGGACGAACGAACAGATACAAAAAAACCTTATCGGTTCAGGCGTAAATAATGTAAATGTACAGTTCTCGCTGGGTGACTGGCCGTACGATTTCACTTCCGGCGTTCCCGCCGGCATCCCAGTAATCAGCGGCGAAACGCTTGAACAGCTGAAGGCCGTCGAGCATGCCGAGAGCGTATCTCTGTACACATACGCGCAGGATTACGACGGGGTATCACACGGAGCAAACACGGTATCCGGCGGCTACGTCTATGGCATAGGTCCCGAATACTTCGGTGCAACCGGCCTTACGATCCGAAAGGGGCGCGGCATATCGAAATCCGACATTGACGGATTTCATAAGGTATGCGTTCTTGACGACAGCGCCATCCAGTCTTTGTTTCCGGGTGAAGATCCCGTAGGTATGACTGTCGAGATACACGGAGAACCGTTCACCGTCGTGGGTATCGCGGCCGAAAAGACGACCTTTGAGCCGAATATAACATCTATTGATGATTACAACACCTACTCATCTGATCAGTCCGGCAGGGTATACGTCCCCTCCTCGACATGGCCGGTGATATACAGATATGATCAGCCACAGAATGTAATCATCAGGGCGGACAGTACCAAAAGCATGACCGAAGTCGGCAAGGCTGCCGAATCCATACTGAACTCGACGTTTTCGTCAGAGGAGTATACGTACAAAGCGCGCGATATCATGGAGCAGGCAAAACAGATACAGCAGCTTTCTCAGAGCACGAACACCATGCTCCTGTGGATAGCTGCGATATCGCTTCTCGTCGGAGGCATAGGCGTAATGAACATCATGCTTGTATCGGTGACCGAGCGCACGAGCGAGATCGGCCTTAAGAAGGCCATCGGCGCCCCTAAAAAAGCGATAATGATGCAGTTTCTGACCGAAGCGGTAGTCCTTACATCGGCCGGCGGCGTGCTCGGCGTCATCGTCGGAATCGTTCTCGCCGGGACTATCTCGAGGATAAACACCACTCCTGTCGCCATAAGTATTCCCGCGAGCGTCTTCGCCGTGCTGTTTTCGATGGCAATAGGCATAATCTTCGGCATACTGCCGTCGCGCAAGGCGGCAAACTTAGATCCTATCGAAGCGCTGCGGCGCGAATAGCTGCGTATGCTAAAATACACATAAGCGAAAGGACAGCTGCCATGGACGAGAAAAAAATTCTTGATGCGCTGCACGATCATTATAAAGAGTCGATATTCATAACGGACGGCGAGGGCCGCGTCATATATGTCAACAAGGTCGCGGCCGACAGACTCAACATAACATGTGACGAGCTGCTCGGCAAAACGGTGAGAGAGCTGCTCAGTGCCGGAATATACGAAAAATCGACGGTACTCGATGCGATCAAGACAAAGCATCCCATCGCGGGTCCTATCATCGAAAACTCCGATCATTTGTCCTTTTCAAACAGCGTCCCGGTGCTTGATGAGGACGGAAACGTAGAAATGGTCGTAACGAACAACATGAACCTTGAGCATCAGGCCGAGTGGGCATCGGTCATGCGTGACGCAAAAGCCGAAAGCGACAAGCTCAGACGCGAACGCGAGTATCTGAGGCTTCATGACAAGCGCGTCATGATCGCCGACAGCCCCATGATGAAGAACGTACTCACGACAGTAGACGCCCTCGCCCCTACCGACAGCAACGTCGTACTGCTCGGCGAAAGCGGCACGGGCAAAGACATGATGGCAAACCTCATACACGAAAAATCGAACAGAAGCGACGGAGCCTTCATCAGCGTCAACTGCGCCGCAATGCCTGCAAGCCTCCTCGAGTCGGAGCTGTTCGGATATGAACCCGGAGCGTTTACGGGTGCGCTCAAGGCGGGCAAGATAGGACTTTTTGAAGCGACGAGCGGCGGCACTTTGTTCCTTGACGAAATCGGAGACATGTCACCCGCCCTTCAGTCGAAGCTTCTGCGCGTCCTCGAAAATCAGGAGGTCAGACGGGTCGGCGGAGTCAGGAACATTCCGGTAGACGTTCGCATCATCTGCGCGACGAACATGGATCTCAAATTGCTCGTAAATCAAAGGAAATTCAGAGAGGATCTTTATTACAGACTCAGCGTATTCACAATAGAACTGCCTGCGCTGAAGAACAGATGTGAAGACATAATCCCGATAGCCGAGATGTTCCTCGACGGCCTTAATGAAAAATACGGCGGCAAAAAATACCTGTCGACAATAACCAAAGAAACGATGCTGAACTACGACTGGCCCGGCAATATACGCGAAATGCGCAACGTAATCGAGAGGATCTACGTCGTCAGCAAGGGTGACGAACTTATATTCACCCCGATGCCTCGGGCAGGCTACGCAGAGTACCCGGAGGAGAACACCGCACTCTTCGATATGGGAAAGTACAGCAGTCTCAGGGACTTTATCTCGGCGGCCGAAATGCATTATATAAAGGCAACGCTCAGGGAATGCTCGGGCTCCGTGAACAGGACAGCCGAAAAGCTCGGCATACACAGGAGCGTGCTTTACAGAAAGCTTCACAAGAAATAGAAAAGGAACATGTCCCAAACAGAGTGCAAACAGCCCGGAAAACACAAAAGCGCTTTTTGCGCTTCGACGCCTTTCGCCTCACGTCGCGAATCAACAACATTTATGTGTTGCTCTTTTGCGACATGTTGTTTTTTTGCATCTCATATTTTTATTTACATCTCCCTTGAATATTCACCTTTATCGCGTATTTGCAGTCGTTTTTCATCAAGCTGACGTCGTTTTCCCCTTTGGCACGCGGCTTGCTTCTAAATATGTTGATCATCGGCTGCCTTTCTTATGCAAACAAATAATCACACTTCCATAATATCGACGGCCGATATGAAAGAGAAAGGAAGAATTTATGAGCAGCATTAAGAACGTTTTGATCTGCGGCGGCGGACTCATGGGAAAGAATATCGCTTTTGTCGTCTCGTCAGTCAAGGAACATCACATCACGATTTACGATGTGCGTCCGGTTGACGTCAAGGCGGGCATCCGCGAAAGCACCAGACAGCTTGTCGAAGCGGGCGTCATCACGGAAGCCGAGCTTTCCGAAAGGCTTTCGAGGATCGGATTTACCGAAGACTTTGACAGCGAGGAGGTCAAAAACGCCGATCTCGTAATCGAAGCTGTGTTTGAAAACATGGATCTGAAGCGCGAGACATTCGCAAAGCTTGAGGCGCGCTGCAGAACGGACTGCATTTTCTGTACGAACACTTCTGTCATGAGCCCGAGCGAGATCAGCCGCGACCTCAGGCATCGCGGCCGCTTCGTCGGCACGCATTTCTGGAACCCGGGTCATCTCATCCCTCTCGTCGAGGTCGTAAAGACGGATATGACAACAGAAGAAACGGCTGATACAGTCATGAAATTCATGACTTCTATCGGAAAAAGGCCCTGCCTGTGCAACAAAGACGTTCCGGGCTTCATCGCAAACAGGCTTCAGCACGCTCTTTGGAGAGAGGCCATATCTATCGTCGAAAACGGCATAGCTGATGCCTCCACGGTAGACAAGGCGATCAAGAGCTCATTCGGGCTCAGACTTCCGCAGCTTGCCCCGCTCGAAAACGCCGACATGGTGGGGCTTGATCTTACATATAATATACACGACTATGTGCTCGAGCACATAGAGGACAGTCACAGACCTTCCCCGCTTCTTACCAGGCTCAGAGATGAAGGCAGGCTCGGATTCAAATCAGGCGAAGGCTTTTATAAATGGACGCCTGAGCAGATCAAAAAATGCAACGAGGATCTCAACGAATATCTTATCAAAATGCTTTACAAATAGAAATGCACCGACAAGGAGGTAATTAAAATGGACGAGAAAACACTTAAAAACAAGAGAATTATCACTGCAGCAGTTACGGGCGCATGGCCTAAAAAGGAAAACAATCCCAACGTACCTATGACACCCGAAGAGATCTGCGAGGACGTATACAACTGCTGGAAAGCAGGCGCTGCCATCGCGCATCTACATATGAGAGACGATCAGGGAAACGGAACGATGGACCACAACAAATTCAGAGAGACGGTGGAGCTCATCAGCAGGAACCATCCCGACTGCGATATCATCCTTAACCTCACCACATCCGGAGACATCTACGCGACAGACGAGACGCGTATGCAGCACGTCAGAGAGCTTAAGCCTGAAATGGCAAGCTACGATTGCGGATCGATGAATTGGCTTAATTTCGGGCTCTTTATCAACAGCCCGTCATTTCTCGAGACTCTCGGAAAGCTTTTCCAGGAGACAAACACGAAGCCGGAGATCGAGGCGTTTGATCCGGGTATGATCGCCAATGCCGCCTACTACATCAAGAAAGGCGTGCTCAAAGCTCCTCTTCATTTCCAGTTTTGCATGGGTTGTGCCAACGGTATCCCGGGATCGGTCAAGAACCTTTTGTTCATGAAGGAAACGATGGATCAGCTTTGCCCGGGTTCGACGTGGTCCTGTTTCGGAGTCGGACACAGTGCAATGGAGATAATGTATGCCGCAGTCGCGCTCGGCGGGCATATCAGAGTCGGCATGGAGGATAACGTCATGTATGCAAAAGGACAGCTTGCGGAGAGCAACGCTCAGTTCGTAAAGAGAGCCGTCCGGGTAATCGAAGAGTTTGGTCTCGAGGCTGCAACTCCTGCCGAAGCAAGAGCGATCCTCGGTCTCAATAAATAACAAGCCTACGCAATTATTTATCAAGAAAGGAACACTGTTATGCCAACAACAGCAACAGGAAAGCATGAGAAGGGAAATTTCTTCTGGCGTTTGTCGAAGAAGTTTCAGTTTGCCGCTGACAAACTGATCCCTGATGCATTCGTTTTCTGCGTAATCCTTGCCCTCATCACATTTGTCTGGGCGTCGCTCGCAACGAAAACAAGTCCAATAAAGATGATCACCTACTGGTACGACGGGTTCTGGACGCAGTCCACCTTCGCGTTCCAGATGACGATCATGGTCGTGGTATGCGCATCCTTCGCAAAGGCGCCGCAGATCAGAAAGGCCCTCGACAGACTCGCAACGCTTGCCAAGACGCCTCGCGGATGCATGGTCGTACTCATGATCTTCGGTTACGTATCATCATTCGTAAACTGGGCATTCTGCACCGTCGTAACACCTATACTCGCCATGCGTATGGCAAAGAATGTAAAGGGACTCCACTTTCCTATGATGGTCGCTGCCGGTTACACGACAATGATACTCGGACAGTGCCTCGGGCCGTCGGCTTCTCTTTATGCCCTCGTAGCCTCGGAGGACCACTTCCTCGCAGACAAGATCGGCGTTCTGACACAAAATCAGACGACCTATAATCCTATGAATGTCATTCTCTGGCTGATCCTCGCGGTAGTAGTAATGGTAGTATCGATACTTACCACTCCGCCCGCATCTGAGATCATAGAATTTCACGGGGAGCTCGCAGAGGAAGATATCGTCGAAGAAGCTGTAACAAACCCTACACCGGCAGACAGACTGAACGGCTCACACATCCTAATGTGGATCGTAGCCGCGATCGGTATCGTATACATCGTGTGGAGCTTCATAAACAACGGTTTTTTGGGATCATTGTCGCTCAACTTCATGATTTTCCTTTTCATAACTCTTAACTGCATCGTTTACAATACACCTAAGAAGTTCATCGCGGCTATAAGAGATTCAATGGTTCTTGCTACCGATGTCATGATCCAATTCCCGTTCTACGGTGCTATAATGGGCATGATGACAAGCTCCGGGCTCGGCGAAATGATAGTAAATTCGCTCTCGGGCATAACGACCGCGCATACGGTTCCGCTCGTAACATTTTTCAGCGCGTGGGTTCTCAATCTGTTCATTCCTTCGCAGGGCGGACAGTGGATCGTTCAGGGCCCTATCATGGTTCCTCTCGCGCTTGAGAAAGGAGCATATATCCCTCACATACTCAACGCCTTTGTATACGGCGACGAAACTACGAACCTCCTGCAGCCGCTGTACCTCATTCCTGCACTTGCAGTCGTGAACGTACCTCTCAAAAAGGTTTGGGGCTACTGTGCATACATCTGTCTGTTTATGACGGTAATCATCGCGGTTGGCCTTCTCGTACTGCCGAGGTTCATGTAAACATTTGATCAAAGGAGACAAAAATGACCTGGGGCGCATGTTTTATGTACTACCATTGCCCTGACTGCGGTAAGCAATTCAAATACGCTGTCGACATGATCCCGGAATTCGCCGACGACTTCGGCAAATGTCCTGTCTGCGGTACTATGGGAACGTTCGAAAAAGACGGAGCCCGCACGCCCGACGATATGGATTACGAGGAGGTCGAGTGATGACCGGTACAGATAACAGGAAGAAAAACAATATGAAACAGAAACGATCAGATACAAAAAAAGAACAAAGATCAGAATTTTTTCAGGGGCTTCTGCTCCTCTACTTCGTATTGTGCTTCTTTATAACCGCTGTCGCGAGGCAAAAGCACATACTTACATATTCGCAGATCTCTATGATTTACCTGCCGCTCCTCGTCATTTTCTGTATATGGCAGACAAAAAAATATCTGAACCCGGGCGCCGCAAAGCGTCCGTCAAAGACGAGGACAATATTATCAGTCGGTCTGTGCGCGTTCACGATAATCATCACACTTGCAATCAACATAGCGAACCTAATATACTGATGCGTCGGACATGCATACAAACCGAACGTCGCGGTGCGTCAATCGCGACACGAACCGGATGCGGTGTCATCAGAGCTGCCGTCTGCGCTCAGGTCCCGCGACGTTCGGTTCCCAAAGCGCCAGAAGCCACGATACGGCCTCCACGCAGCTCGCACACGCCTTTGTCAGCTTAAGATACCATATACCCGAGCCCGCCTCATCACGCTCAATGCGCCTCACCTCATATTCCGCGACCGCCTCTGTCCCGGCTATCGCCTGTATGACGGTGAAGCGGGTATTGTCGGCGGTCTTAAGATCGAAGTCGATGTTTGCATGCTCGCCGTAATACCGGCTTCGGAACATACGACTTGTAGTGCCGAGATATCTGATATTAGCCCTTTGTTCACGAGGATACACCGTGATATCCGCCACCGGCGAAACGAGTCCCGGCTTGCCGTATGCATTTGTACCTGTCGTGGCGGCTCTCGCATAATCGTTCATCTTTATTTTAGCTTCGACAATTCCGGAATCGATCTGCAAACGGCCGTCGTCCTGCAAATACCGCACATGCGCGGCGCCTTCCCGGCTAAGACGGCTTGCATCGGGAACTTCGGGACATTCCTCATCAGGGGCGAGACGCAAAATAATCGATTTGCTCATCGGCATAAAAAATCCCGACGGCTGCCTGTAAGGTCTGGCAAGCTCGAGCGCCAATATACCGCAGCGCGACATATCATCCTTTATTTCGTCTCTTTTCGTCAAATGTATGGCGTTTTTAATATATGAATATGCAGCGATATCTCGCGAAGGTATTATCTTCCTGCCGTTTATAACGAGGTTTGCACCGTCTGTAATCACCTTGTCGTATTTCATCTTCCGCTCCCGCTTTTTTCACTGGCAAATTGCGTCTGCGTGCCCGCATATCATCGCGAACTTTGGTATCAAAATCTCTCCGAAGTTACGACAGTAGCAAATACACCGAAACGTTTTGCATACATAAAATTGTAACAAAATACAACCGACACTCATGTATCAGTATCAGCCGCGTTTTTCGGCAATAGCAATCAGACCGGCACGTCGAAAGCTCCCCATTCCCTGTGACATAATCTCACGGTCAAATATATCACAAAGCTCTACAAAATCACTCTGATCAGCTAAAGCATTCAACTCATTTGCACCCGTGTACCGCAATTTAACACCTCCGGCACGCAATGCAAAGAGGAGACTAAATATATTCGGCATGCATATCGCAGCTCCAGAAAAAGCATCAGAGCTTATCTTTCTCCATGAATTCGGCGTTAGTACCATGGATATCAAAGAATTCACGTGCAGCACGTCTGCCGATATCTTCAGGATATTCCGAAATGGCATCTATATACTCTCTCTCATCAATTTTGAGAAGATGCTGTCCTCTCATTATAACCTCGCCGTCTACAACAGAAAGGTCAACCTCCTGCCCGCGAGCCGAATAAACAAGATTAGGAACGATATTCCTCATAGGATAGCTGTAAACCGGCAACATCGAAGGGAATGAAAGATTGACAGCTATAAAATCCGCATGCTTGCCCGGTTCGAGCGACCCTGTGATATCATCCGTTCCGATAGCCTTTGCTCCCTCTATTGTCGCCATTCTCAGTGCCCTCCATGCCGGCATTATTTCCGGATCGGTATATTTAATTTTGTTAAACATGCAAACATTTTTCATTTCATGAATTATATTATGGCAGTTGTTGCCTGGCGCCTGGTCGGAACCGAGAGCACAGTTACCGCCCGCTTCCTGGAAAGCAACGCTCGGACATACTATCCCGTCTATTATACCTATTGATGCAGGGTTTACAATCATGCCCGCTCCATGCTCCGCTATAAGCCGCGCCTCATCATCCGTACAGTCCGTCAGATGAACTGCGATAAGACTCTCATCTATCAGGCCTGCTTCCTCGAGCAGCGCCGTCGGCCTTTTGTTGTAACGCTTTTCTATCTGATATGTTTCACGGTCGCCCTGCTGCACATGCATATGTATTTTTGTTTTTCGCTCTTTAGCGATTTTCTGTATCTCGAGCAGCTGTTCAATACTTATGAAATCAGCTCCCTGAGGACCGAAAAGTATCCTCACACGCCCGTTAGCTTTATTATGCCATTTTTCATATAGCTCGATGTTCTGCCGGATACTGCTCCGCCCTTCCTCATCATCAAATTCATACAGCTCTCCAGGATGATATACTTTTCGTTTTGCAGAGCGAATCATAT
Source organism: uncultured Clostridia bacterium (assembly GCA_938046095.1). GTDB lineage: Bacteria > Bacillota > Clostridia > Peptostreptococcales > Anaerovoracaceae > Eubacterium_B. The sequence goes on along the minus strand of CALIXS010000025.1, from coordinate 14,478 downwards.
GGGCTATATTCCCTCTGGCGCCGATCCTCCCGATAAAGGCGCAAATGCCGTCCATGTTGCAGTTGTAGTCACCCAGTGTAGTCGTCCCAGCTTTGATCGCCTCAATGATCGCAACCCTGCTTCCCGCCTGTTCGGCTTCGAGAGTTCCGGCATTTTCAAACGGCTGAAGCCCATACATCATCCAATTTTTTGTGTCCTGCGCAAGTCCGCGAAAAATGTTATCCTGCGTATGCATGTGAGCATCTATAAATCCCGGAAAAACAGCATGATGATCCATATCGAGAACTTCATCAGCCTTATACTCACCGCTCCTTTCAGCAGGTACAAAATCCATTATCTTTGCACCGTCCACAAGCATTACGACACCCGTCATGCAGCCTACGCCTTCGCCCTGCATCGTATAGAAGAACGGTGCCTTTACCATCATATCAACATGTTTCATAAAACACCTCCATTAAACATTTAATTAAAATGTTTACGCGATTTCTTTCTCTGCGCGGAACGCTTTCAGCGAAAACAGTAATATAAGGAGTACGACAGCAGTTACAGCTATACTCATGATATACTGTTTTGTTAACCCGCCGATAAGAAAACCGACAAAAGCGGAAGCTCCTACGATAAGACCATAAGGCAGCTGCGTTGCGACATGCACTATGTGGTTGCATGTGGCTCCCGTCGATGACATTACCGTTGTATCAGATATAGGTGAACACTGGTCGCCGAATAATCCTCCTCCGATCACAGCACCGATTATATATGTCGGAGGTATATCAAATTTGACAGCCATAGGAAATGCTATCGGCATCATTATTGACCACACGCCCCATGATGATCCCGTAGCAAACGAAATGCATGCTCCGAAAACAAATATAAGTGCCGGGACAAGCCCTCCGGTCAGGTAATTTTGAACCGCATCCGCAAGATACGAACCCACTCCCATCGCTCCGGTGATTTTTCCCATCGACCATGCACATACCAATATAAACGGTACGTTTATGAGTTCGGCCATACCTTCGACAAATTTGCCGAATGCATCTGTTGCTTTGAAAAGTTTAGTCATAATCCCGACAATTCCCGCGACAATGCCGCAGCATATAAACGCAATGCATATCGCCAGTGTAATATTCGCATTTGTGAATGTACCGCGTAAACCGTTCGTACTTATATCTCCTGTATAGAATATCACGCCGAACAGCGACAGGAAAAGAGCTAACAGAGGAAGAGCAAAACTTTTGATCTTCGGTTCATAGTCCTGCGGAAAGTCGGCCTTCCGCTCGGGAACCAACGGCTGAACACCGTCAGCCATGACTTTCCCTTCTTTTCTGACCCGCATCTCCTCTTTTCTCATAGGACCTATGTTGATATCAAAGGCAGCAACTATAATGACTGTTACCATCGCAAACAGGCCATACAAATTATACTTAAGCATTCCGCCCCAAAGCCCCCATGCGTTTGCGGTAATGCCAGCGGCCGTAAGTTCAGTTATTATCAGCCCTGTGATAAACGGTCCGTAGCTGCTTATCGGTGAAAAACATGCCAAATTGCAACCCATCGAATCCAATATGTAGGCGAGCTTTGCCCTTGATACCTTCACGGCGTCGGTTATCGGCCTCATTATTGTACCGAGAATCAGGCAAGGTTCCGTATAACAGAAGATGAAAGCGCATAACGCAGTCATCAGCTGGCCTTTTTTCGGAGTGTTTACCCTGCGTGTAACCACTTTAGCAAGTGCATGGCCTCCTCCTGTTTCTCTCAGCATTACTATCATACCGCCCGCAAGTGTAACTAAAAGCAAAAGGCCTGCATTATACTCGTTACCTATCGACGGTATCATGTAATCTGAAAAAATCTTAATGAAACCGGTGACGGGGTTCCATCCGTTAATGATCGTTGATCCGAGCCATACGCCGAAAATAAGCGATAAGATTGTCTGTTTGGTTTTAAGTGCCAAAATAATAGTGACTAACGGCGGAAGCAAACATAAAATACCATAGTCGATTTCCATATTAAAATCCTCCTTATCGTTATGATACTTTAAATAATGCACCGTCCATGCCACATACCAAAGCTCTTTACAATTTCCCCTCTCCCCTATTTTTCAACATTTTATAGTTTTACATTTATTTTCAAACTATCACAGGTCAAATTTTTTTTACGTCATACGACAAAAGTCTTTTACTTTTAACATGAACACTATTTGTGTTTGAGTCCGTACTTGAGCAATTTATAATTAAGCGTCTGCTTAGAAATACCAAGTCTCTCCGCCGCCTCGGATGCAGTTTTTGATCGTTCAAGCGCCACCATTATCATGCGTTTTTCATATTTCCCGATTTTTTCGCCCAGTTTTTTACCATCCTCCAAAACAAGTATCGCACCGTGCTCTTTACTATAATTATCAGTCAGATACGGGGGAATACTCTTCATATCGATAATCTCACCACCCGCGGCATTAAACGCACCTTCTATAATATTTTTTAATTCCCTCACATTGCCCGGCCAACTGTAACTGAGAAAAAGATCTTTAACGTCATCCGACACATCACTTATCCTCGTATTCATGACCGAGTTGTAATATTTAATAAACATCCCTGTCAGCAACGGAATATCCGCGATCCTTTTGCGCAGCGGCGGCATCTCGATCTGTACGGTTCCAAGCCTGTAGAACAGATCCTTTCTTATTGTCCCTGCATTCATACACTCGAGCGGATCACTGTTCATTGCGCTTATGATCTTTACATCGAATTTTATATTTCTATGACTCCCGATGCGCATAACCTGCTTTTCTTCTATCACTTTAAGTATTTTTGCCTGCATAGAAAGACTCATCGAGTTTAATTCATCAAGAAACACGGTACCTCCGTTTGCCATCTCAAAAAGGCCCTCTCTGTTTTCGGCTCCTGTAAACGCTCCTTTGACCGTTCCGAATAAAGTGCTTTCGAGCAGTTGTTCGGGAATGGCGGCGCAGTTCAGAGATACGAAAGGCTTAATTACACGAGGCCCCGCCGTATGGATACTCTGCGCCACCATCTCTTTACCGGTTCCCGTTTCCCCCGAAATCATAACCGGCGAATCGGTATTTGCTATTGTAAGTATTCTCGTTTTGATCGCCTGCATCTCGTCAGATGCGGTTATAATGTCACCGTAATGATAAAGATTGTAGTCATTTGTATGTGCTGTCGGTAAAACGATCTCGCGCCGCTCTATTTTGACATTATATCCGTCATCAAGTCCCCTGCTGTAATCTATAGCTCCAACGACTCTTCCTCCCTGAACGATCGGCAGTGTACTGCATATATTAGTAATTTTATCTCCGTGGGGCGTCGACAAGTGTTCAATATGATCATAAACAGGCTCACCCGTTCTGAGTACGTGCAATATTGTAGATTCGTCCGGTTTCATATCCGGATGTATCTCCAATATAGTTTTGCCTATAATATCTTCTCGCCTCAGATTATACACGGCTGTATTATAATTTGTGTAATACAGAATTCTTGCTTTGTCATCCGTAATTATTATACCGTCAAAGTAATTATAAATATTAAGAAGCTTTTCGATATTGATGTTACCCATACCAAGCTCCCTCCCGTGTACCGTCACATTGTCTTATATAATATAACTAAATATGTTCTTTCGAGTCCTTTATCTGCCGAAAATATTCCTTTGTGAGCTTGACTACTATAGGGCTGAGTATAAGCAGGGCGATCAGGTTCGGGATAGCCATAAGGCCGTTGCATGTATCTGCAAGATCCCAGACGAACTTCAATCCTCCAAGAGAACCTATTATGATAAATATGCACCAGGTTATTCTTATAGGAAGTGTCGAATGCTTTCCGAACAGATAATTTGCCGCTTTCTCGCAGTAATAATTTGCGGATATCAGACATGAATACCCGAACAGGATAGCGCTGAGCATTACGATATAACTTCCTATCTTACCCGGAAGGGCCGTCTCAAAAGCCTTCATTGTAAGAGGCGCACCGTCAAGTCCCGTTTTCCATGCACCCGAGATAACTATAGATAATCCCGTAATCGAAGCGACTATGATCGTGTCCACAAATACTTCTGTTGCCCCCCAAATCCCCTGTTCTACAGGGTGTTTTACCATCGCGCTGGAGTGAATTATAGGCGAGCTTCCCAGACCTGCTTCGTTCGAAAAAAGACCTCTTGCCATACCCTTTGTTACCATCAGCATGAATGTCGTTCCGACAAAACCGCCGGTAGCTCCCGCCGGAGTAAACGCGCCTCTGAATATCTCGGCAAAAGCGCCCGGAACAGATTTGATATTAATAATTATTATTGCAAGCCCGGCAAATACATAAATCCCACACATGAACGGTGTGAGCCACTGACATACGTCACCGATCCTCGTGATTCCCCCAAGGATAACTACCGCGGTGAGCACTGCAAATACTACGCCTGTTGCGAGCGGCGGGATACCGAACTGGGCATGAACGGACAGACAGATGGAATTCGTATCAACTATTGCTCCGACGACAAAATATGCGATGATCACCATTACAGCGAAGAAGCCCGCCAGGAATTTTGAATGGAGCCCTTTTTCGATGTAATACATTGCACCTCCGGCATATGTACCGCCTTCTTCTTTCTCTCTGAAATGAAGACCGAGCGTGATCTCCGAAAATTTAGTTGCCATTCCGAAGATAGCCGAAACCCACATCCAGAATACAGCTCCGGGACCGCCTATCGCTATGGCCGTTGCTACACCGGCAATATTACCCGTGCCAACCACCGCAGCGATAGAGGTTAGGCCCGCTTTTGCGGAAGAGATCGCCCCCTCGCCCTCCGAGCTGCTAAATGCTTTGCCTACCGTATTCTTTATTATGTATCTGAATTTAGTGAACTGAATACCCTTAAGCCTGACGGTAAGAAAGATACCGACCCCTACGAGCAGAAAAATCATGTATGGACCCCATACGATACTGTTGATTTTGTCATTGATACTGTAAATAATGTTCACAGCTCCTCCTCTCCTATCGACGCGTTTCCCGATCATATGTATTATGCTTATTATATACCAAAACACGAACAAAAGTATGGAACATTCGGGTATTGAGCAAAAGGTGATGAATGATGATCGCCCACCGTCCGCTGCCGTCGCTGTATGGGCCGCTCGTTACGCACCGGTTTCTATCTCCAAGATCCCACACACCCTAAGGTCTCACATATATTGTGATACTGCCGTTGCATTTTAAAAGTGTCTATGATAACCCATATCTGACGGCTATCATAGACACCTTTATTTTCACGAACCTTGCCCCACAAGTAATTTTATTTCTTACTTTAGCGGGAGCATATATGATTTTCTGTCGGTCCGTTTATCATTTTGAAAAAACCAAGCTGTTCGCTTATCTTATTTGTTTTTTCTTTTAAGAACTCGTGTTGTAAATAACGCACCCGAGGCCAGAGCCAGAAGCATGACAAATAACGTCAGGTTTGTATGATCCCCTGTGTTAGGATTGCCCGGCTTACCCGGCTGCTGAGTAGGGTTCGGATTAGGGTTAATTGCTTTCGAAGTAAATATATTGCTGAAGGTTACTTCACCCGAAGTTACTGCTGCTGTAAGAAGACCCTGTGCATTTCTCTGCACTTCGATAACAACAGGCACCTTATTAGCATCGTATGTAATACCTTCCTTGCCATCATTAACTTCTGTAAAGTAGAACTCGTACGTACCTTCATGGTCGAAAGTCATATCTTTCGCAAATTTACCTTGTGCATCATTACTGACCGCATCGCCCACCTTGGCATCGGTACTCTTTTCAAAGAGCTGGAAGTGGAACTCACCATTCTGAAGATCTCTTCCTGAGAGTATCTTCTTACCTTCTATCGTAACCGTTACAGGATCCGGAGTAAATTTATTACGGAATACTATCGGACCGGAAGTTACCTCTGCGACAAAATCACCCTGTAAATTTTTCTGCACTACGATAGTAACATTCACCCTATTGTCATCATATGTAATGCCATGTTTTCCTTCGTTAACTTCCGCAAAGTAGAACTCATATGTACCTTCATGGTCGAAAGTCATATCTTTCGCAAATTTACCCTGTGCATCATTACTGACCGCATCGCCCACCTTGGCGTCGGTAACCGCCTCAAAGAGCTGGAAGCGGAACTCGCCGTCCTGAAGGGCTCTTCCCGAGAGTTCTTTCTTACCTTCTACCGTTATTCCCGGCAGTTTCGCGTTATACATCTTGATAACGTGTCCTTTTCCGGTATTCTTCACATCTACTGCTCGTGAATTGGCGACCGTAAAGTGGGTGGCATCATTATGATGACTTTCATCGATAGCCGTATCCATATATTCGGCAGGATTGGCTCTTTCAACAAACCGATATTTCTGTCCGCCGGTCAGTTTTTCAATTTCTAAAACGCCATTAACCGGTGTCACTGTGCTGTCAGCATTTAAAGTGCCCGACTTTACCATTGCGGCAGTAACAGGTACCTTATTCCAAGTGGTTCCGCCATCAGTAGATGTCTGTAATTCGAAATTGAAACCGTCAGACAACATATCACCTGTATAGCGATCTAACTTTACAAGCTTAATTGAAAGCGGATTATTTTGAGTTTCACTTGCAGCTCCAGCCGGCAGCATAAGAGCCTTTGTCGTAAAAGATTTCTCACCACTCTGAACAGTAGTGATTTTCGTTTTGTTTTCAACTACTGTAGGTTCCTTGACTGTTTTATATGGTGTGATAACTGTTACCATTATATTTTGCAAAGCTTTACCGTCATACATATTGTTAAGCTTCTGAACAGATGTATCGGACAAATCTCCAAACGCATCCGGAAATTTATTCTTCAAAAGGCTTCCTACACCACCTGCGCCAGTCACTCCAGGAAGATCATTATATTTTGCACCGCTCGGATCATTCATGTCATGCCATTTCATCATGAAAGTATAGCTTCCGTCATGGTTGTCATACATGCAATACTGACCCTTCTGCAAGTCAGCCTTGACTTGATCTTTCGTCTTAGAGCCTTGCATAACCTTGGTAAGTAGCCCATTTGATGTAAAATCATACCATCCTTCTGTAACCTTACCGGAATTATCATGTCCAGAGAAGGTTGTTAAAACTCGACCTATTACAGGTTCTCCAGTGCAGTTTTCATATGTGCTTTCAACATACACTCCTGTTGCGGAATTCGGTCTATATTGCCCATTATTCTGCAGAAAATACGGATTAAAGTATTCGTAATTTCTCTTTTTATCTGGAGATTGCTCACTCCAAAAATCATTGAATATTTTAGTTGTCCATACGACACTGTGATCTGATGTATCATCAAATGATTCCATAAGATAAAGTTCACTTTTTGGAATAGTATTTGAGTTTATATAGCGTGTTTCTGCCGCTACAGCGAGAGTATCTTTTCCGAGTTTACCGTCAAGAATATATTTCTCACCTAAAATTCTACTCTTTTTTCGTGTAGAACTATAGTTAATCATTTTGCCAGTGCTCATTTTCGCACTAAAGTTCTTTACATTATGATTTCTAAGATACTCACCACCGAAAGTGATCGTAAACGCTCCCTTTTCATATTTCCATGTACCGAGAGTATGTTCTCCTGTATCATCAGTTACCTTAAGAGGAAGTGATGACTCGGAGAAATTCACTATTGTTCCACCGTAATCTGCAGGTATCGTTAATTTATCTCCCTCCTGTAAAGCACGATTAGAATTCTTGTATTGGAACGCCAGCTCTAATACAACATCTACTGATTGCTGGTCTTGATTTAACGCATATCCAAAACCGGCAGGATTATTTTTCCATGTATCATAATCCGCATCGGATGACTTTCTGTAATCAATTTCCTGATTACCCTGCGTAATGTCGAGAATTTTGAAACTGTCAATCGTCACCTCATCCAAACCCGGTCCGGCATCAGGTGCGTTCTTAAGTTCGTATGCAACTGCAAGCTTTTGGTTATTCAAAGCACCGACTAATACCTTGCGCTCGTTGCCCGTGCCAAGTCCCTGCTCATCCGAAGCCTGTGCAACGGAATCACTCTCGAGTGCAGCAGTCGTAAATGAAGTCACAACATTGTTTTTGATGTAATCACCGGAGAATGCAAGCTTAAATACACCCTGATCATACTTATATGTTCCGAGGACATTTCCGTTGTTGTCTTCAAGCTGTTTCTCAGCAAAGGTCTTCGTTGCAAATGTTCCATAAGAAGCCTTAATTGCCAGGGTATCCCCTTCATTGATTTTTTCTGTACCGTTATACGATGCAACAAGCTGCAGCTTAATCTGACTGTCCGTCTGGTTTTGACATACGGTACTGCTGAAATTGTTGGCATCGTTAAGGTAGAGGTTATATTTCGCCGCATCGGCATCAGTGACGTAGTCGACCTCCATATTTGCATTAGCTTCATCGATAATCTTAAATGAATCCACCTGCACCTTATCAGGACTTAAATCTCCATCTGCAAAGACGGCAGTACCGAAAGGCAACATACCTACAAGCATAAACGCGGTTATGCATATGGATAAAATCCGACTACGACGTTCTTTAAATTTAACTCGCATATTATTTCCCTCCTTAAAAAAATAGAGAATGCAAGCATTATCAATGCTATAGAACTATATTACCACAATTTGGTTTTATTTGTCATGTGAAAATGGAAAAAAAGTGCTTAATTATGACACATCCGTATCAAAACTTTGATATTTCAAAAGTATCGGTAATATCAGTACCCTATAAATACCGCGATCTCGACCATTATGATCTGAGCTGCAAGCAGCATCAGGAATAAAGGCGCGAACCATTTATACCACTTTTCAAGCTTTATCCCGCCAAGCCCGCATATGATAACGATATCCGCCGTAGGCCAGAATATGTTTGATAATCCGTCCCCGAATTGGAAGGCAAGAACTGCCGTTTGACGTGATACTCCGATTATATCCGACAGCTGTGCCATAATCGGCATAGATGCTACCGCCTGTCCCGATCCGGACGGAATAAAGAAATTGATAAAGGTCTGAACAATCAGCATAAGCCCCGCAGAAATCGAGTTCGGCGCGGATTTCAACAAATTTGACAGGTTGAAAATGACGGTATCCATTATCATCGCATCATTCATTACGACAACAATTGCTTTGGCAACACCCGTAAGTATGCAGCCCCATACAACTGTTTTCGCGCTGTCGATAAATTCGCTGCACCACCGATTCGGCGACCACTTCTTGACTCCTGCCGCAACCATCGACATAATCAGGAAGAGTCCGCATAGCTGCGGATAATCCCATTCCCACCTCATCAGGCCTAACATAAGTATTACCAGAGTTACAATTATATCGATAATTACCAACGCATCCGATTTGGAGAATGAATATGATTCAAGATCGCCTTCCGAAAACTCATGTATTGACTTCTCACCATATACTACTGAAAGTTTAGGGTTTTTTTCTATCTTTTTGGCATACCTTAAAACGTATATTATGGCGATGGTCTGAAATACAACAAAGCATACCGTCCTGTACCATGTGCCCGAATAAAGCTCCAACCCCGCAATATTCTGTGCTATACCGACAGTATACGGATTCATGGTTGCTCCCATAAAGCCTATAAATTCACCGCACGCAATTACAGCAAATCCGAACATTGCATCGTATCCCATTGCAATCCCAAGTCCTATTATGAGAGGATAAAATCCGTAAAATTCGGAAGCCATTCCGAAAATAGAACCGCCGAGACCGAATATAAGCATCAGAATCGGAACGAGAAGCAATCCCTTATTACCGAGCTTTTTCAAAAGCACACCTATACCGGAATGAAAAGCACCTGTTTTCACCATTACTCCGAACGTTCCGCAGCAACATAAGATTACAAAAATTATATCTGCCGCGTCAACGCAGCCCCTGTATAAAGATGCAAAAAAACCTAAAAAACCGGTCGTAGTAACCTCCGACTTATCAATAGTATGATACGTTCCGTCGATAGCTACATTTCTGATGCGACCGTTTATGTCCTGCTCACGATATTCGTATGTTCCGGACGGTATTACCCAAGAGAGAATCGCCACAATCAGTACGACGATTGCGACAACTATCAGAGTATCGGGAAATACAATTTTTTTCTTTACCTTTTCCATTTTTGGCCTCCTTCATGCTGATATAATGTTTACAACTGCTATCTTCAAATAACCGGCGTTATTAAATATTTAAACAGAAACGCAAAACTCCCAGTATCAGGATGTGAACCGGATAGAAAAAATAGTTCAGCCACTTATGTTGTCTGCCTCTTTCTCCATTGTACGTCATGGTTGCAGCAAATCCTAAAAAGGAGTAAAGCTCTTTTATAATCGACAGATAGCCCAGCCCTGCTCCAAGTATCGGTTTGTCATAAAAGATATAAAAAAGATAAGCAACGACTATGGCATGATAGTCATAATCAAGGCTCAATTTCATGGCCGAAAAACCGAAAATCGCTACAATAATGATTGAACCGGCATACCAAAGGATTTTGTTATCGATCTTTTCTTTGAGGCTATCAATTATCCAAATTGTAATAAGACATAGAGCCAGTGTAAACATCATGTTGTTCCAGTGCGGGTCAAAAAATGATCTTGATGTGAACATATCGAACGGAACTTCCGATATGATCCCGAATATCAGAAGAGTAATCAGATATTTTTTTCTGCTGCTCGTCTTTAAGAATCCTTCTACTATAAAAAAAACAAAGATAGGAAAGGCAATTCTTCCTAAAACTGAAAATATGTTAGATACATGTAATAAAAATCCTTCACCGTCAAGCATAGGTGTTATTAATGCGTTGTTTACGTGATCTATCAGCATTGATATAAATGCTAAATATTTTAATTGTGCTCCATTAAATACCCGGATTTTTTTTAATTTCTCCTGCTGAAATCGTTTATTTATTTCCATAATTTCTTCTCCTGAAATATGATGGAATCGAACATGATTTTCCGGTTATTTGTTTTGCCGATTTTTCCGATCCGGACACGGCAAAGGAATACCAAGTACCTCCGGAGGATCTACGGCTCTACTCTTTCTCAATGCTTAAGCCACTGTATAAACGCCGTCTTGTCCTCGCTGTTGAATCCGATCTGCCGATAAAAGTCCAGTGTGGCTGAATCCTTTGCGCCCGACAACAACATCATTTTATAACAATTATTTGATTCCGCAATTTTCTTCGCATACATCAGGCATTCTGTTGCGTAGCCTTTATTGCGGAACTCCTTATGTGTAACCACATTCTCGATCAAAGCATACGGCCGCACATTACGGGTAAGATTAGGGATAATGACACAAACACATGAGGAAACAATCTTTCCGTCTATCTCGTTAAGAATAATATGATGATTTTCATCGCTGAGGATCGTCTGCCAGGCAGATCTGAGATGCTCATTTTCCGCAGGAATATTATCCTCATGCAAATACATATAAAGTTCAAGCAAAGGTAATAAATCTTTCTCGCAAACTTCTCTAATCATCGTCCATCCGCTCCTCGGCAATCAAACGACTGACATCTGTTTTTTCCTCATTGCCACTCTCGTCTTCGTCTACAATTTTTTTTGCTCACTTTATCAGTCACTCTTAAGCAAGATGTATACAAGATGTGTATATGTTCATTATACTCTGTTCACATCTTGAATGAAACGCTTTTTGATATGTTATAATTAAATATTGAGAGGTAATATGGGAAAGGAGAAATAATGGGTAGAATAAATCTGGGAATAGGACTTGCCACAGGACGCAAATCCTTTAAGAAAGTTGTAAACGCCTATATAAACGGCTGGAACGAAACTAAAAAAGACCTTCCGCACGATATGGATGTACATCCGAGTCTTTTTGTTTCATACGACCTCGATTATCAGAATGCGAAATCTACGGATTTCACAAATCTGAAGCAGGAGACTGTCGACGCCTTTGACAGAGTTGTTTTTATAGGTGCAAAAAATGCGTCACGAGAGCTTGAGAAGATACAAAAGCAAAGCGCATTCTCTTCAGGCGAAATAAAAAGCGTGTTCGGATCAGGCTATGCGGGGAAAAGGAATGCTGTTCTCTTCTCTGCCATAGAATATCAAATGGACTACCTGCTCTTTTTAGATGATGACGAATACCCCATGGCGGTAACGAATAACAAAAACAGCTGCCTTTGGAGCGGACAGCAGGTATTTCTCACTCATCTTGCGGAAATAGCGAATGCCGATTATACCAACGGCTACCATTGCGGCTACATTTCGCCCATACCGCAGCTGAGCTTCGGAAAAGGCTTCAACGCCGAGGATTTTAGACTTTTCATCGAGGCGATAAGCAACGACATAATAAATTGGGATAATATCAAAAGGCTCATGAACACAGGCGGCGTAACATATGCCTCAATAGATGTGCTGACTCAGCCCAAGGCTGTTGAAGTACCGCTTAAAAACGGCTGCCGATTTATTTCAGGAGCAAATTTATGCATAAACCTTAAAGACCCGCAGCGCTCATTCCCGTTTTATAATCCTCCGGGAGCACGCGGAGAGGACACTTTTCTTTCGACCATGCTGAATGAACGTAAAGTGCTGAAGGTGCCATGCTATACTTTTCATGACGGTTTCTCACTATACAACCACATGTTGGAAGGAGTGCTTCCCATACATCTTTCAGCCATAACCGAAAAATCGGCTCAGGTAATGACTCGCTTCATAAATGCCTGTATAGGATGGATAAGATATAAGCCCCTGCTCACATATATAACGCAGCATGAAAAATATGAGGCGAGCATGCAAAAAATAAACGACGCCCTGAATAAAACGGTGCCACTGCTCAGTGAACATTTTGATGACAATCGCTTCATGGCGATTTTGACGGAATTCGATAAATACCGTCAAAACGTCAAACGCCACTATTCAAGTTACCAGCTCGCGCAAAGCACATGGAAAAAGGTAATCGAACATATAGTCTAAAGGCTTGATATGGCGATTACCGTTTTCAATTAGAAAATGCGCTGCCTAAGCAGCGCATTGAAGATAAGCCGCAGGCATAGTGCCGTCCCTGCAGCTCAGCAATAAAGCTCCATAGGATATGACATATAGCTTATTTCATCAAGCTGATCCGCCGTCACATAACCGGAGGGAGCTGAAAGCAGACTCGGTATGCGATTTACCACCGTGGCGCAGGTGTGTTCCACCGTAGCGGGCTTTACCACATGATATTCAACATTTGGCTCGCCCGTTATCTGCCAATCGCACATATCGCCGTCATCAGGACCGTAGACCTTGCCTATGGTTTCCTCTTCTATTGTTACACCCTGCATTGTCTCAATCGTAACAACAGCAGACATTCCTATGCATCGTCCGGCTTTTATTGTCTTATCAAGCGTACTCGAAAAGATATCCTTATCTATCACATAAGGAACGTGCTTCTGCTCTATGGATCTGACAGTTAGCCCGAGCTTATTGCATATCGCCTCTGCCGCGTTCCACGCATAGGACGGCTCAAATACGGCCGGATAAGCAATTTTCGCCTCAAACTCTTCAGTGCTCAGATCGCAGCCGTGCGCATTTGCAAGTGCAAGACCGTATTCGTCAACATTATAGCTGTAAGCCCCTTTGATTTTCCTGATACTGTTGCAGCCGGCAGCAGCAAGGGCTACCATATTGATCCAGAATATGTCCTGCATTCCGGAGCCCGTTATGGTGCATTCATTTTCCTTTGCAAGCGCGTCGAGCCTGTTTATCTGCTCGGCAGATGTCGTCCAGGGATAAATAGCCTCCTCGCATGTGGTGATAACATTTATGCCGCGCGCTGCGCACTTTGCAACATGCTCATAAATATCGCCTATGAAGCTGAACAGCGTCACAATCGCAACATCGGCATCGCATTCGTCAAGCACCTTGTCGGCGTCGTTTGATATGATTACTCCCGTCTTTATACCGAGCTCCGCAAAATCTCCGACATCCCGACCTACAACCGCAGGATTAACATCGATAGCACCCACAATCTGAGCGCCATGCTCATGCAGATAACGAAGTATATACCTTGACATCTTTCCGCAGCCATACTGCACAACCTTTACCTTTTCCATTACAAAACCTCCTTACTCCTTTTTCTTTGATTATAAAGTCTGATCCAAGATTAGAGTCAAGGCTTTGTATATAAAAGAGCAATTTAAATTCAGCCGAATTTTATCGGAACCTGTAGTCTCATATACATATTTCTATGAGTTCGGTCAAAGATATTAAACTCTGTCATGACTTCACAGATATAGTCGCCGTTGATTATATAAGAATTTTTATTGCAATAATCGAGGAGCCTCCTTGCGCCGTCCGTCTCATTATTAAAATCGTCCAGATAAATACAGGCATACATGCCGCTGCCTATAAGTGTTGTGTCCGTTTTAAGCGCAAAGTGATCGTCCGCAAAAATGAATATATCCTTTGCCTTAAAATTCAAAGCGATAAAATCTTCGGCGGCGATGGATGTTCCTACATTATAGGTGTAAACCT
>CALIXS010000024.1 GCA_938046095.1 uncultured Clostridia bacterium | reverse complement strand
GTCGACCTCCAGCGTGACAGGCTGGCATTCTAACCAACTGAACTACTTGGCCGCAACTGGTGGGCGTTACAGGGCTCGAACCTGTGACCCCCTGCTTGTAAGGCAGGTGCTCTCCCAGCTGAGCTAAACGCCCTTATGGTAGCGGCGGGTGGAGTCGAACCACCGACCTTCCGGGTATGAACCGGACGCTCTAACCAACTAAGCTACACCGCCACAGCATAAAATCACTGCAAGGATTATCTTATCAAACGGCCGTCTAAAAGTCAACCGCTTTTTTAGGGCGGAAAATCGGGCCGTCTCAGGCCAATCTTAATTGTAACGAAATAAGGTTTATGCTCCTTAACATTGAAAAATCCGTCATTTTACTCTATAATAATATGAGCTTTATTAAGGAGGAATCGAATCATGACGGCACCCGATCCTGTCGCCTTCAGCATATTAGGCATCGACATCAGATGGTACGGAATTCTGATAGGTATAGGATTTCTTCTCGCCATATTTATTACGTACAGACGCGCCCCGGGCTTCGGAATATCGTCCGAGCACATACTCGATTTTGCGATTTGGCTCATCCCCTTTTCAATTGTAGGTGCACGTATATACTATATCATTTTCAGATGGAGCGAATACGCAGGCAACTTGAAGGATATTCTTAATACCCGAGGCGGGGGGCTCGCCATCCACGGCGGTATTATTGCGGGACTTATTGTCGCATTACTCGTATGCAGGCATTACAGGATGGATTTCGGAGACATGGCCGATTTGACGTTTCCGCAGGTGGCTCTCGCTCAGGCGATAGGGCGCTGGGGAAATTTTTTCAACTCCGAAGCGCACGGCGGACCGACAGACCTTCCTTGGGGCATAATGGTTGACGGCGTAAAGGTACACCCTACATTCCTCTATGAATCGTTATGGTGTTTCGCTTTATTCCTTTTTTTACTTTATGTCAGCAAAAAACGCCGCTTCAAATACCGGATATTCTTATTATACGTAATACTGTATTCGCTTGAGCGTTTCTTTGTCGAAGGGCTTAGGACGGACAGCCTCATGATAGGATCTCTCAGGCAGGCTCAGGTTCTGTCTGCGTGCGCATTTGCCGCCGGCATAATATTATATGTGATACTCTCTAAAAGAAGTAAAAAAGAGAACAAAGCAGGCCGTGATGATATAATATGACGGCATAAAAAAGGCGTACAAGCAATTCGATGAAAGGCGAAAACTTAGATAAATCAAGGGTTTTCGGACAGGTAAATATAAAAATGAAATTAGGTATAGTAGGTCTGCCTAATGTAGGTAAAAGCACTCTTTTCAACGCGATAACAAAGGCGGGCGCCGAAGCGGCAAACTACCCTTTCTGCACCATCGAGCCCAACGTCGGCATCGTTACGGTTCCCGACAAAAGGATAGACAGACTTCACGGAATATATAACTCAAAGCGCACGATACACACGACGATAGAATTCTGCGATATTGCGGGACTCGTCAAGGGTGCGTCCAAGGGTGAAGGACTCGGAAATAAGTTTCTCGGCCACATAAGAGAGGTTTCTGCCATCGTTCACGTCGTCAGAGGCTTCGACAACGATAATATTGTTCACGTTTCGGGTCATATTGATCCGCTTTCCGATATCGACACCATAAATACCGAGCTCATACTTTCCGACATGGAACTGCTCGACAAGCGCATCGCAAAAACGCAGAAGAATCTTAAGGGAAACAAAGCCCTCGCCAATGAGCTCGATGTCCTGAACAAAGTCAACTCTTTCCTCGGTATGGGAAAATCCGCAAGAGCCATGGATCTTGATAAGGATGATGCGGAGTTTGTACGCTCCCTCGACCTTCTCTCATACAAACCGGTCATATATGTCGTAAACGTGAGCGAGGCCGATGCCGCTGACGGAGCAAAATGCGAATATGCCGAAACGGTAAGAAAATTCGCCGCATCGGAGAGTGCGGAAACTGTTGTTATATGCGCCGACATAGAGCAGCAGATATCCGAACTTGAGCCTGGAGAAAAAACTTTGTTCCTCGATGAGCTCGGTGTAGCCGAATCCGGCCTCGACAAGCTTATCAAAGCGTCATACAGACTCCTTGACCTCATTTCGTTCCTCACCGCCGGAGAGGATGAATGCAGAGCATGGACAATCCGTAAAGGGACAAAAGCTCCGCAGGCCGCCGGCAAAATACATACAGATTTTGAAAAAGGCTTTATAAGGGCCGAAACCATATCATACGATAAGCTTATGGAGTGCGGCGGAAGCATCGCTCAGGCACGCGAAAAGGGCTTTATACGTTCCGAGGGAAAAGATTATATAGTCAAAGACGGCGATATAATGAACTTTCTGTTCAATGTATAGCCGGCCCCCGGCGCGGATTTATACCGTCTCTATTTTCACACATATGCCCGCAGGATACAGCGCTTGCGCTTCCATATCCGCCGCACAGCGGACAAGCTCGTTCTGCATACTGATCGCCGATGCCGCGTAAAGTAACACGGCCACTGTGATTATCACATTTTTCATTACTGCCGTTCACCCGAAGCTGCATATGCATGTAATCGCTATTCTTTTCGCACCATCATTTTGCTTCCAGAAGCCGACAGTCTTCATGAGGAATTCTGACGGTACGGTGACGATGAGCGACAATCCGCCCGGACTCTCCTCTGACGTTACGCATATTTCGCTTTCACTGCACGATGTGAGCTTGGCAATATCACACTTTATCATTGAATATATATCCTCACTTTGTCCGCCGTCTCTGAGCTTTCCGGCGTACGAAGCGCAAATGCTTCTGGCCGCGGTAAGCTTTGCACCTGCTGTCTGAAAATACACCATCTGAATCATCAGTGCCAGTATTACGAGAGTACAGGCCGATGACGTTATGAGCTGCTTCATGACAGTACACCGCAGTGTGATGTAAGATGCGACATATATTCCGACGTCGCGGCCGATATCGTATCCTCAGAACCGTAAATACGCCCGAATATAAAGCACCCCAGCATAATGGTGCCGCATATAACTATGATCTCTTTCATTGATGCCCTCCCATATCCATTTCCTCTATACTCGATATGCCGCGCCCGATTATGTCCCGCGCAGCGCTTTTGATCGAATTGCTGTCCCCCAAGACGAGGGTGTTTACGATTATCACTCCGAGTATTATCGTTCCGATTATGATAATAAGATTTTTCATAGTTTGTCTCCTAAAAAACAGTTTTGAGCATTTCCGCAGCATCTAGGAACACGACTACCGTCGTAAAATTCATAAGCACCGCGAAAACCGCCATTGTAGAAACTACAGTGCCGATAAGAGATTTTCTTTCTTCCTTCTTCATCCCCTTGGTCACGCGCTCATCCGACAAAGACATTTCGAACGCTTCCATATACCCGGAGAGCTCTGCCGGATCTATCCTGTCCATTTTGGAAAGAATCAGAGAAAAATTCGAGGCGGCTTTGATCGGCACCATTTCCGGCAAAAGAGCAAACGCCTCTTCATCACGCCCCGCCCTATACAGTGACAACATTCTCGCGTACGTCGGCTTCAGCACATTGCTCGATTTCATCAGTTCCTCAATAATATGATCTGCCGACATCGGCTTTCCCGCGTATACTATCGCAAGATTCCTGCCTATCAGGCAACTGTTCAATAGCTCCTGTTCAAGTCTGTCCGCCCTGAAGCGGGCTATTATTCTGTCCCTTATCTTCATATATCCATCTTTTCACTCGATATGTATTTTTCCGTCCCGGCAGCAATGATCCAGCACGCCAGCGATACTGCAAACCACATCAATCCGGGTTTCGTCGCGAACTGAAAGCGCGCGAATCTTACAGGTGTAAACCCGAAAAAGAATACGGCGGCCAGGAAGGACATGATATAGCAGACGGGGACGAGGTATCTGAGCATCATTCTCGACTCGTAATTCTGCCTTTTGCCGTGTTCGACGACGCTCTTGCTCTTTGCTATGCTCCTGGACAGATCATCAAGGCTCTTCTCGACGCTTATACCCGTCTTCAGCGCGAGCGAAATATTCGATGCCAAAATGCTTCCCCATGCAGTCGCAAACGAATATCTGAGTCTGTCGAGAGCGCGCTCCGTTTCTATCTCGGAGACAGCGTTGTTCAGCGTCCTCGCAAGCTGCATCATTACGCCGCGCCCGAAGCTTTTTTCATCGAGTCCCGAGGCGGTAAGGTCTATAGCCTCTTTCATGTTGCACGAGCTTATCCTGTAATTGTTTATAAGCTCATGTATAAGAACATCTCCCTCACGCGAAACTCCTGACCGCTTTGCACTCAGCCTCAAATACGACCACCCGTACGGCGCCATAAGAGCGCCGCAAGCGGCAAACAGCGCCGGAGCGATACCTAAAGAGCGAAGCGATAAGAAAAATGATGTTAAGCACAATATGACGCTTATTGCCGTAAAAGCCTCCGGCGTTTTGAATATATCGTCTGTGCCTGAACTTTCCATAAGTCTCGCTATCATCTCGAGAAACGGTCCCCTTGCCGAGAGCCCCTTTCGCGGGACGAAGCGCCTAACCTCACGTGATATTGTACGCCTTGCGGATACCGCTCCGGATAACCTCATTATCTCAGGCATTACCGTAACCGTAAACCCGATTACCGCCATAACACATATCAGTTTTTCCGCCACTATACCGCTCCTCTGTAATATGCCGGCGTTATCCGCCAGCCCCTGTCCACGCCGCCCGAAAGCTCATCGAGCATTCTTTCAAAAGTTTTTATTTCAGTTGTTTGCTGCGGATACTTTTCTGATTTCGACCGGCCTCTGCCGCTGCTCCACAACCATTTCCCCGATACAAAATCATATCTGCATATATATCTCGCGCAGACGCAGTCCGATATGTCGTCATACTCATACTCCAATATGCCTTTCATGATCTTCCTGTCTTCCCGTGTGTCTCTTGCGAGCTCGATGCAGTAATCAAACGATCCGAATATTCTCGCAAGCGTACTGTTAATATTGCCGCCGAACCTGTTTACTATCTCCGACGCCATCCTGTACGGCACGTCGATCCCGCTCGCGTCATGAACCGTAGCCTTACAGCGCGACGTACCGGAGGTCGCTATGTCCACGGCGAGTTTGAATGCCGCGGCATCCCTCATCTCCTCCATAAGTACGTAATCGTTGTCGCCCCTGAGCAAAGACTTGTACAGAGCTTCCAACTGTTCTCCGTCAGCCACGATCTGCATTATCGGCACATCCGGCATTATCAGGTGCCACGGCGTTTCGGGGTCCGTCGCAACGGCAAGTCCTTCAAGACCTCTGTTCTCCATGCTCTGCCAGATCTGAAGGAATGTGGTTTTTCCCGATCTGACCTGCCCGCTGAACAAAACATTGAAGCCCGCTTTTATCATATGCCGGAAGAGAGTCATCGCCTCACACGGTATAGTTTTTCTTTCCGTGAGTATCTCAAAATCAAGTTTCGGCAAAACGTACTTTCTGAAAACGATAATATCCTGATCGGCTTTTGTTCTCGAGCCGGAGAAAATGGTTATACGGATACCGTTTCTCAGATATACTTCATGAAAGCCTTTGTCAGCTCTCTCCAGCGGCGTCGCGAGAAGCAGCGCACGCCTCAGCTTGAGTCTCCTGTCGGCGCTTATTTTCTGCGGCTGAAGAACAGTATGTCCGTCAAGCAGAAAGTATATCCTCTCCCCGATTATCTTTGCCGAGGAAGAGAATACGTATTCCGGTCTTCTGTCGTATGCCCATGCGTCAAGCCCTGCAAGCCCATATATTTCAGCGAATACCGCCTGTTCGAGCGACGCGTGCCACGAGGGAAAGTCGGATCCTTCAAGCCCGTTCTTTTTGAGTATTTCCCGTATCTGCTCAATGTATAGTTCATGCTCGTCTTCGTATCCCATGATCGCTCTTTTTTCACGCTCCAGCCTCATGGATTTATTCGACTCGTCCGCCTTCGACCACTCCTCTTCAAATGCGTCCGCAACCAAATCGCATATCTGATCGAACGCATCCGTACGAACCTGATCAGCCTCTGCGATCTTTTGCGAATCTAAATATTCCTCGAGGCTGAACACCGTCGACCTGTGCAATGCCGCCCACCGCCTTTCTGAACGTCCTGTCAGCCATCAGGCTCTTTCCGGACAGCTCGGCGTACATACCGAGCTCCGAATACGGAAGTACCGACAAAATACCCGTACCCGTGAGGCGTGCAACCTCATTTTTGGTAAACAGCGCCGGATCCCTCCTGAACATGTTTATTATTACCGAAACCTCAATACCAAGCGGCGTCAGCACGCGCCTTTTGATCTCGTTGAAGCTGTCGGTGCTGTGCGGCTCCTGCGTCACGACAAAAATAATATCGTCACCTGCATTAAGCGCCGAAACCGACATAGCTCTGCTGAAATCGGATCCGGCATCCACTACTATTTCCTCGTATGATTCGCAAAGTGAAGTTATTTTTCCGATCGTATCTACGGGAAAGCCCGATGCCCCGAACGAATCGCGCACGGCAGGTATGACGTCTATATCTCCGGCACGTTCGGTTACCTCTTTTACGTCATCGCCTCTGAGTTCGCCCGATATGATATTTGCCTTGATATCGTCGACTGACCTCAGAAATGATGACCCCGCATAATATGAACCGCGCTTCCCTGAAGCATATATCAAAAGTGTCCTCGCGCCGCAAGAAGCCTTCGCCTGTGCAAGTGAAACGGCACACATCGTCGCCCCGTCACGTGGAGCGGATGAAAATACAACTGTTACACTCATATCGCTCACTCTCTCATTATGACAGGCCTGCGCCCGTTTGCCGAGCATTCGCTCATCCTGACTGCCTCATCGCGCGTCAGAGCGACATCGAAGAATGCCCTGTCCTCAGAAATTGACAATACCTTTGTTTTTGCCATCTCTGCACCGTCAAACATGAGTATAAGATCATCTCCTGTGCAGATCCCCGCTATGCCGTTTGCTATATCCGCAGACGGGACCGTCATGACGAGCTTTCCTTTTCTTTCTTCTGCCGGATCTATGAGATCAGAGCCGAATATCGGCATACCGGCATGTATGTCATGTCTCGCCGCCATGCCTATTATATCTTCTCCGTCCCCTTCACTCAGGCATCCGCGTACGCCGGGCGATGAAGTCAGCGTTATCATGGAACCCGTTATTACCGTCCCCCTCGTGACATCGGATGCCATAACCGGTATTCTTTCGTACATAAACCGTTCTCTGCCGCCGCTTTCCCAGAATATCACAAGCGCCGCTGCCGCTGCGAGCATCACCAGCCCCGCTGTTCTAAGTCTCCTTTTCATATCACATCATCGAAAGGTTTCTCGCAACGTCGAACAAAAATCTCTGTTTCCACGCCCTCCACATCTTATCGGGAAATGCTGAGCCGGGATTTTTGAGTATTATATTGCTCAGCACAAATTTGCGGTAGGCTGACGGAATGTTTCCGAGGGCATTCTTTATGCCCTCTACGCGTTCCTCCAGCATTGCAAGTTCCAGCGCCTTGCCCTCGACCGGCCTGTCGTTTCCGTACGTTCCCCTGCCCTCACCAACGACACACGAAGTCACTCCCGTATCGCGCGAGTTTTTCAGCTCTCTTATCCTCATTTCCATCCGCTCCAGATCTCTGACCGCCCACAGGCTCTGGTAATAAACCGCGTAGGGCATTACGTATTCCTGCATCTTGGTCTGCTGCCATTCTCTTGACATATCGGTTCTCCTTTCACCTTTTTATTGTTATCATTTTCCTATATTTGGAAATATATGTCAATGCTTTTCTATATTTTCCCATATAAAAAGCATCATATCCGCAGATTACCTACAAATATGATGCTTCTGAAATAATCAATTCCCGACTTAATAATATTTATAAAATTGTTATTCGGTCTCCCGGGGGATCCCGCTCGTGTCTATTACCTTGTCGTACTTACGTTCGTTTACGACTGTCCCGAGGTTTATCGTCGCCTTTTCGAGCTCCTGAATTATATTGTTGATTTTGATGATCTTGTCTTCATCTATATCTTGCGCCATAGCGAGGTCCGCGTTGTAAAGGATGTGCTCCATATCGTTGTGTATGTCCGATATCTTACTGCGTACAGCCTGTATTTCATCATATTCGACCGCTTTTTTGTTCGCCTCGTCAAAATTAAGCAGCGTTGACGATTCCATATCCAGTTCAAATTCCGAATTGCCCAGTACCACGACGGGATCGTAGCCGAGCTTGTCCTTTACGAGTTTTGCGAAATCTTTTTTTGAATCATCCTCACCGTGGACAAGAAATGTCTGCTTCGGCTGCTGCCTGAAACTCGATATCCACGTAAGAAGCCCGTCCTGATCGGCATGTCCCGAAAACCCTTCGAGGGAGTGTATCTCGGCATTAACCTGTATTTCTTCACCGAAAAGTGTCACCTTTTTCGCACCGTCAGTCAGAGTGCGTCCAAGGGTGCCCTGCGCCTGATAACCGACAAACACTATACTGTTTCTTGCATCCCACAGGTTATGCTTAAGATGATGCCTTATACGTCCCGCTTCGCACATACCGCTCGCGCTAATGATGACTTTCGGCTCTTTGATAAAGTTCAACGCTCTCGATTCATCCGTCGACCTTGTGAACTTCAGATTTTTAAAATCGAGCGGGTTGTCGCCCCTGAGAATGTATTCTCTCGTTTCGTCATCAAATACCTGAGAGTTCCTTCTGAACACCTCCGTAGCCGTCGTCGCCATCGGGCTGTCTACATATACCACAACGTTGTCGAGATCGTCGTCATATTCCCTGTTGTCCTCGTAGAACCTGTTGAATTCGTAAATCAGTTCCTGCGTACGCCCCACCGCGAAGGAAGGTATAACAACGTTTCCGCCGCGTTTCACGGTTTTTATGACTATGTCTATAAGCTCCTTTACATTCGAGCTGTTGGCAGGGTGATTTCTGTTTCCGTACGTTGTTTCCATAATAACGTAATCCGCTTTTTTGATGTACGTCGGATCTCTGAGAATCGGTCTTCCCGTCATGCCGAGGTCACCCGAGAAAACGATCTTCGCTTCCCTGCCGCCCTCTTTCACCCAAAGCTCTGTTATCGCGGAGCCGAGAATGTGTCCGGCATCATTGAAGACGATTCTCATATCGTGATTGATCTCTATAAGCTGGTCGTAAAGTACAGGCGTAACGAGCTTAAGTGCATCTTCTGCATCGACCTCCGTGTATAAAGGTTCGACGAACGATCGCCCGGCGCGCTCGGCTTTCCTGTTCTTCCACTCGGCTTCCTTTTCGTGTATATATGCACTGTCCTTGAGCATTATCCCAAGCAGATCGGCTGTTGCGTCCGTGCAGTATATTTTCCCGGTAAAGCCTCTCTTTGCAAGCAGAGGAAGCCTTCCGCAATGATCGATATGAGCGTGCGAAAGTACGACGCACTCTATACCAGCGGGATCAAAAGGAAACGGTTCATAGTTGAGAGCATCCTCCGCTTTCCCTCCCTGAAACTGACCGCAGTCCAGAAGTATCCTGTGTGATCCGCTTTCAATCATATGGCACGACCCGGTGACCCCCGACGATGCACCGCAAAACATTATTTTCATTCCAGTTCTCCTTTGTCTTCTTCTGTGCGCTCTATATTTCGAGATTCCATAGCGAAGTCTCTCCCGTCGATACGACGTCCGCCCCCGCTTCAAGCGCTTCTCTGACTTCCTGCTCGGTCTCTATTATGCCTCCGGCAATGATAGGCACATCGGTCATCGCCGCGAATTCTTTTATCTTCTTTGTTACTATACCAGGCATCAGCTCAATGACATCAGGATTTGAAATCCTTATCGACTCCACCGACGTCGCAAGGGAATGAGAGTCGACAAGGAAAAAACGCTGAACGGTCGTAAGAGCGAATTCCTTTGCCATTTTAACGATATTCGTCCTCGTCGTCAGTATGCCGTCGACGCCCTGTTTGGCAAGAAACTCGAGGCCTGCTCTATCGCGGCCTATCCCCTCGGCAAAATCGACATGCACGAATACCTTTTTGCCGGCGCTGTGTATTTCCTTTACGCTCTGGTTAACTGTTACTATATTGGAATGGAGAAGAAAAACTATATCTACGCGCGACCTGAGCGCCGTACTGAAATCCTTTTCCGTTCTGATCGCGGCGGCGATCTTCTTTCTTGTCACATCTTCAACCATCATTTTTCCCTTTCTCCTACGGTATCAAAGTCCGTGAAAGTCGGAACCCCGAGTTATATGCAGGTGAAGTTTTTCGGCTATACCGACGAGCTCTATCGATTCTTCACCGTCGGCTGAGGGATGAAAGCACTCGAGGCCTTTGAGCCCGTGCTTCCTGAGATCCCTGATCACGGGAAACAGTCTGTCGAAAAAACCCTCGGTATGAGGGGCAAGCTCTCGCGTTTTTGCGGGATGGGCGAGAACGGGAATGCCGTTCGCTTCGCGAATCACGTCGATAGCCTCGTATGCGGAAACAGTCTGCTTGAGGATACCGCAAAACACTTCGTCAGGATCACAGTCAGGATATTTTGCCGCAAGCGCCCTCGCAAAGTCCGGTTTACCTATGAAGCCTCCATGCTTGCGCGGTATATCGGATTCCGTGAGCGGAAACCCCATCTCGCGTGCGCGCTCTATTATTTTTTCGTTGCGCTCACCGCGCCATCTTCTGATTTTTTCTATCGCCGTGAGGAGCCTCTCGTTTTTATCATCTATATTGTAGCCGAGGATGTGAAGTTCTGCGGAGCAATCATCTGTATTGTAGTGCGACGCGATCTCGATACCGCCGACTACTCTAATATTGAGCGCCTTGCCTGCAATCATTGCCTCAGGTATTCCTCCGACGCCGTCGTGATCCGTTATGGCAATTATATCGTAGCCCTCACCGCTGAATTTTTTAACAACGTCTACCGGTTCCATCGTACCGTCGGAATACGTCGTATGTATGTGATAATCGACCTTTTGTTCCATCGTCAGTCCTCTATCAACATTCCGCGCCTGACCTCGTCGAGAGCATCGCGTCCTGCGAGTATTTCTATGAGCTTCGACGCGAACTCGGTCGCAAGTCCCGGACCCCTTGCGGTTACAACATTACCTGAAACGACGACATCACGCTTTACGTAAGAGGCATCCAAAAGCTCGGACTCCATCCCGTCATATATGGTAGCCTCGTGCCCTCCCAGAACTGACGCCCTTGCGAGCACCATGGGCGCAGCACATATCGCCGCAACAAATCCCCCGGATTCTGCGTATTCCTTAAGGCGCATAAGAAATTCTCTATGGTTCATCATATTCATCGTGCCCTCATAACCGCCCGGCAGAATCATCATCCTGCAATGTGCAAAGTCGCACTCTCCGAACAATAAATCCGCCTCCACACCTATGTCGTGTGCTCCGTAGACCATTTTTGATTCCATCAGAGAAACCGTCCTTATCTGTATTCCGGCTCTTCTCATCATGTCTACGGCGGTAAGCGCCTCGATCTCTTCAAATCCGCGCGCAAGAAAAATATACGTCATCTGCTTAAACTCCTTATGAAAACAATCGCTTTTCTTTTGTCGTCACTATATTTATATACATCCATACAGCTGTCATAACCGACGCGAGTACTCCTTCGAATATCGTAAACGAGGTTTCCAGGGGGCTTGACAGCAGGATCTTTATCACCGCGTCGTCGTTGAGCTGCGTACCTATAAACATCCTGTACAGCGCAGAACGCATACCCTCATTATTTACGAGGATCAGAACCGCGATCAGCTCAACTACAGTTATACAAAGCGCCGTATTACCGCTTATGCGCATCCCTTTTCTGGTGCTTATGCGGTGAAGATATATGAAGAGCGCGACAGATATGGCCATAAGCGCCGTTCCTGCGGCCAGCCCCACCGTCATGAGGTGTTTGGCTCTGTGCATGACCTCTATCTCATCGTTTTCGAGCAGAGAATCCTTATACGTCCCGTTCTGCTCATATATCTGCAAATCCTTCTGTGTGGGCGAATTGAAGTATCCCGTTATATAACCGGCAAATTCCGACCCGGAGATCTGCGATGACGCATAGGACGGCGCGCGCGTATCGTTAAAATGATATACATACATCTCCGGCAGGCGCAAAACTAAATTACTGCTCAGGATTATTATTGCAAACGGCATTATTATCGACAGGATTATGTGCCATATAACATTTATCGGGCGCATACCGTCCTCCTGTAATCAAAATCAAAACAAAGGGCAGGGTTCACCCTGTCCTTAATAAACATATCAGCTTTCGAGACAGCTGATATACGGCAGATTTCTGTACTTCTGATCGTAATCAAGCCCGTAACCGATTACAAAAAGATCCTCGACCTCAAATCCGACGTAGTCAGCCTGCACGTCGCATTTACGCCTTGACGGTTTGTCGAGCAGCGTGCATATCCTGATGCACCTCGGGTTTCTGTCGGCTATATGCGATCTGAGGAAGTTCAACGTCGTTCCGGTGTCTATTATATCCTCTACGATTATAACATTCTTATCGTAAAGGTCCATGCTTACATCCTTTGTTATTCTGACGATGCCGCTGCTCGTCGTACTCGAACCGTAACTGCTTGCGGAAACGAAATCGACCTCCGTATCAAGATCGATCTCCTTCATCACATCAGACATCCATATGACAGCACCTTTCAGAGTTCCTATCAGTACAACCGATTGACCCTTAAAATCCTTCGTTATCTCTTCACCTATCTCCCGTGCTCTTTTTCGTATATCCTTTTCCGTAAACAGAATCCTGCCTGCAGGTTCGTTATTACTTGCCATTTTCTAAAATCACCTCTGGTAATAATATTACACCATCGCCCGGCTTATGTCACGCGCTATTATCCCCCGAAATGCGCTATGCGACGTTCAATTGCACAAAGCAGAAGGTCTGCCCCCGTACGTTTGAAGGCGGATACGGGAATGATCACGTCGTCCGGCGCGAGCATAAGAGTTTTTTTAATCAAAACTATATTTTTCGATTTTTCATTTCCCGATACCTTGTCAGCCTTTGTCGCAGCAACGATCCCGGATAGACCGAAGCTCCTCAGATATTCGTACATCTCGGCATCGAGCCTGCTCGGATCATGGCGTATATCAACGAGCTGTACGACACCTGTGAGCGTTTTGCGGCTCTCGAAAAATGATCCCATCATGCGATCCCACTCCGAGGTGACACTTTTGGATACCTTTGCGTAGCCATAGCCCGGCAAATCGACAAACCTGAAGGCATCGTTTATAACGTAGAAATTTATCGTCCTCGTCTTTCCCGGTTGACCGCTCACTCTCGCCAACCCTCTGCGATTGCATATATAGTTGAGAAGAGACGATTTGCCGACGTTGGAACGTCCGACAAAGGCGATCTCCGGCATGTCGGCCGGAGGATACTGCGACGGCTTTACCGCCACAGCATCGAGTTCAGATCTTACTATCCTCATTATTCCCTGCTTTTTTCCCGTCAAGAGCTTCGGTTAGAGCTTCCTTTGCGATGCTCAGCGGCACAAATCTTATGTTTCTGCGAACCTGCTGCGGAATCTCGTCGGTATCCTTGATGTTGTCCTCGGGAAGTAAAACAGTCCTTATACCTGCTCTGTACGCGGCGAGAACCTTTTCCTTTATTCCGCCTACCGGAAGTATTCTGCCTCTGAGCGTAATTTCTCCCGTCATGGCGATATCCTTTCTTACGGGAACGCCCGTAAGTGCCGAAACTAGAGAGGTGAACATCGTTACTCCCGCTGACGGCCCGTCCTTAGGGACCGCACCTTCCGGAACGTGTATGTGTATATCCTTTTCTTTATAAAAGCTTTTTTCTATCTTGAGTTCATCAGATATCGATCTTATGTAACTCATGCCCGTTTTTGCCGACTCCTGCATCACATCGCCAAGCTGTCCCGTAAGCTGAAGTTTTCCCGTTCCCGGCAAAACAACGGTTTCTATCGACAGAGTATCTCCACCGACCTGAGTCCACGCCATTCCCGTAACGACTCCGACCTCGTATTTACCCTCAACCGTATCAAAGTGATACTTACGTTTGCCGAGATATTTTTCGAGATTTCTTGGGGTAACCGAAAAGCTCTTTTTATTTTTTGTCACGGCCTGCACGGCTGCTTTCCTACAAATATCGGCGATGCGCCTCTCGAGATTCCTGACTCCCGATTCGCGCGTATAGTAATTTATGATATCGGAAAGAGCAGCGTAGGATATCCTGAGACTCTCCTTGCGAAGGCCGTGCTCCTTTATCTTTTTCGGTATGAGATACTTCTCCGCGATTTTAATCTTATCCTGCTCTGTATAGCCGCTGACCTCGATTATCTCCATCCTGTCGAGCAGAGGACGCGGTATAGTATCGAGAGAGTTTGCCGTAGTTATGAACAATACTTTAGAAATATCGAACGGTATCTCAAGAAAATGGTCCGTAAAGGTCTTGTTCTGCTCAGGATCGAGCACTTCAAGCAGCGCCGATGACGGGTCACCCTTGTAATCGGCTCCGATCTTATCTATCTCATCAAAAAGGAATACGGGATTATTTGTTCCGATTTCTCTGATCGAAGTAATTATACGCCCCGGTATCGCCCCTATATACGTTCTCCTGTGACCCCTGATCTCGGCCTCGTCTCTCACTCCGCCGAGCGACATCCTTACAAATTCGCGTCCGGTAGCCGAAGCGATCGAACGCGCAATCGACGTCTTGCCCGTTCCCGGAGGACCGACGAGGCAGAGTATAGGCCCTTTGATCGATTTCGACAGATGAATGACCGCCAGGTACTCTATTATCCTTTCTTTTACCTGTTTTAGGCCGTAGTGATCGCTCTCAAGGACTTTCACAGCTTTATTAAGGTTCGTATTGAGCTTGGATGCATTTCTCCACGGGAGGTCTAGTATCGTTTCAACGTAATTTCTTATTACGGAGCTTTCCGCCGACGAAGGAGCCATTCGCGCGAAACGTTTTATTTCCTTTCGCACCTTCTCGTCCACCTTTTCGTCAAGCTTAAGCTCATCGAGTTTGGAAAGCCACTCGTCAGCCTCGGCCTGAGCATCCTCATCCTCTCCGAGCTCCTCCTGAATAACCTTCATCCTCTCCTTTAGAAAATATTCCTTTTGGTTGTTATCTACGCTTTCCTTCACCTTCTGGTTAAGCTGCTTTTCTATAGCTGCAATCTCGTTTTCCTCGGTGATTATGCCTATGAGCTTAAGCACTCTCTCGGCAAACGGTTCCGCCTCAAGCACCGCCTGTTTCTTCACCGTACTGACATCTATTTCCGCGGCTATCCTGTCAACGAGCGACGCAGGCTCATTGTCGGCGAGCGTCCTGTCAACGATCTCGTCAGTTATCTGATTTGTAAGCGCAGCATATTCTATGAACTTATCCGTCATGATACGTATAGATGCACGTTCCTCCACCGTAAGAGCCTGAGCATCGACCTTTTCGGGCAGCTCGTGAACCGTACACGACATAAAACCGTCTTCGGATATCGGGGTATCTATCTTCGCCCTGCAAATTCCGGAAACGAGGACCCTTACGGCATCTCCGTTTATCTTGAGCATCTGTTTTACCCTTACGACGGTACCTGTTTTGTATATATCATCAAATGTCGGTATCAATATCGACTCGTCCTTCTGGGTCGAAACGAACATGAGCTTATCTCCCGCCATCGCCCGTTCAAGAGCTTTGATCGATTTATCGCGTCCTATATCAAAATGAACTATCGTGTTAGGGAAAATAGATACACCCCTGAGCGGAACGCACGGATAAACACGTCTTACGTCGGATTCGGCTTCTGTCTCTTCCGTTTCCTGAGTGTCTTTCATCTTATTTTCATCCATCCCTTTTCCTCCTCTGTTATGAAATCGGGCGGCTTAGTGCCGCCCGCGTATTATGCTTCTTTTTTCTTTCGTCTCGTGACTACCTTCGGTTTTACCGCCCGGTCGACCGTTTCTCCCGTGACTACGCATTTACGCACATCCTTACGCGACGGAATTTCGAACATTATATCGTTCATGGTACGCTCAAAGATACTTCTCAGTCCTCTGGCTCCCGTTTTCCTCTCTATAGCTTTTTTTGCGATCGCATCTATTGCGTCGGGCGTTATCTCCAGCTCGACACCGTCATAGCGGAAAAGTTTTTTGTACTGCTTCACGAGAGCATTCTTCGGCTCAGTCATTATCTTTTTGAGCGCATCTACATCGAGCTCCTCCAAGGTGACCATGACGGGAAGTCTTCCTATGAATTCGGGTATGAGACCGAACTTGAGAAGATCCTCCGGCTGGAGGTTCTCCAGCGGTTTTATGTCAGCGGCAGTCGGCGCCCCGCTCTCGGAATTAAAGCCGATGACCTTTTCTCCCATTCTTCTCATTATTATATTGTCAAGTCCGTCAAACGCGCCTCCGCATATGAACAGTACGTTAGTCGTGTCAAACTGTATGAACTCCTGGTGCGGATGCTTGCGTCCGCCCTGCGGCGGTACATTTGCTGCGGTTCCCTCAAGTATCTTAAGCAGTGCCTGCTGCACTCCCTCCCCGCTGACGTCGCGCGTTATGGACGGATTATCTGATTTTCTCGCTATTTTATCTATCTCGTCAACGTATATGATACCCCTTTGCGCCCTTTCGACATCGTAGTCCGCGGCCTGAAGAAGCCTCAGAAGGATATTCTCGACATCCTCGCCTACATACCCCGCCTCGGTAAGCGCCGTGGCGTCGGCTATAGCGAACGGGACGTCAAGTATCTTTGCCAAAGACTGCGCTATAAGGGTTTTACCGCAGCCTGTAGGTCCTATCATCACGATATTACTCTTCTGCAGCTCCACATCGTCGTCAACGATATCCTCTCCTGTATCGAGTACTCTTTTATAATGATTGTATACCGCGACGGAAAGCGTTTTTTTTGCTTTTTCCTGACCGATTACATATTCCGAGAGATAATCGAATATCTCCTGCGGCTTCGGAAGTTCATCGTGCTGCATCTGCTCCGCGTCTTCCGGAGCAGCGTCTTCACTGTACATATCCATGAGAAGATCCTCGCAGTTTTCGACGCATCTGTCACAAATATAAACGCCCGGTCCCGCTATCAGTCTTCTGACGGCGCTCTGAGGCTTGCCGCAGAACGAGCAGTGAAGCTCCGTGTCACTATGCTTTTTTTCAGCCATTATCTGACCTCCTGACGTCGGATAACCTCATCTATGAGCCCGTACTCCTTCGCTTCATCGGCGCTCATAAATTTGTCCCTATCTGTATCCTGCTCGATGAGCGAGATATCTTTGCCCGTGTTTTCTGAGAGGATTCTGTTCATCTTCTCTTTTGTTTTCATTATCCAGTCCGCATGGATCATTACGTCGCTCGCCTGCCCCTGCGCTCCGCCTAAAGGCTGGTGTATCATAACCTCCGCGTTCGGCAGTGCGAAGCGCTTCCCCTTTGTACCCGACGAAAGAAGAAATGCCCCCATGCTCGCCGCCATACCCACGCATATCGTTGAAACGTCGGCTCTGATATAATTAACAGTATCGTATATAGCCATACCTGCCGTAACTGATCCCCCGGGACTGTTTATGTACAGATTAATGTCTTTGTCGCTGTCCTCAGCATCAAGGAACAGAAGCTGCGCCACTACGAGATTCGATACGTGCTCGTCTATCTCCTCGCCGAGGAATATTATCCTGTCTTTGAGAAGTCTCGAATATATGTCATACGTACGCTCACCGCGGCTCGTCTGCTCTATTACATACGGTACAAGTGCCATAATTACCTATCTTCTCCTTCTTCCGCCTTTTTCGAGGCTTCCTCGACTTTCGCGTCATTTTTTGCGAGCTCAGCCGCCATCTTCGCCGCAGCCTCCTCTTCGGATATCATATTTATCTTAGCTTCATCGTATAGCATGTTCATTACCTTTGTCAAAGCTATGTCCTTACGGAAGTAAGTCAAGCCGTCTTCGCCAAGCGACGCTTTGAT
This sequence comes from uncultured Clostridia bacterium, assembly GCA_938046095.1. GTDB lineage: Bacteria > Bacillota > Clostridia > Peptostreptococcales > Anaerovoracaceae > Eubacterium_B. The sequence goes on along the minus strand of CALIXS010000024.1, from coordinate 119,723 downwards.
CTTCTCTTTATCCTGTTGATATACCTCCGCCATCCTGTCCAGTTCCTTATCGATATCATCTTCGGTGACTTCGATTTTCTCCGCATTTCCTATTGATCTGAGAACTATCCTCGTAGCTACCCTCTTGGCTGCCTCGGGCCTCATGTCGATGCGGAATGAATCCATATCCTTGCCCGAGAACTGCAGGTACTGATCTACCGAAAGACCCTGATAACGTATCTGATTTTCGAGATCCCTTATCATGTTGCTGATCTCATCTTCTACCATAGAAAGCGGCGCGTCGGTTTTATTAGCCTCAAATACCTTTTCGATCAGTTTATCCTTCGCTTCATTTACCGCCTGCATACTCGCGGTTTCCTGAAGCCTCTCTCTCGTCGCGTCCTTGAGCTCCTGAACAGTGTCGTATTCGCTCACGTCCTTTGCAAACTCGTCATCGAGCTCCGGCAGCTGTTCCTCCTTTACCTCGTGCACCGTACAATGAAAAACAGCCTCCTTGCCGGCAAGATCCTTCGCATGATACTCCTCCGGGAACGTAACCTTCACATCGACCTTATCACCGGCCTTTACACCTTTAAGCTGCTCCTCGAAACCCGGAATAAATGTGCCCGACCCGATCTTCAACTCCTGATTTTCCGCCGTTCCGCCCTCGAACTGCTCGTCACCTACAAAACCGGCGTAGTCGAGAATTACGGTATCATCGTCCTGAACGGGCCTTTCGGCAACAACCATGCGCGCATTTCTCCGGCGAAGCTTATCTATCTCCTTGTCAACATCTTCGTCTTTAATTTTGACATCGGTCTGATCGACCTCTACACCCTTATAATCCTTAACCTCGACCACAGGATAAACAGGCACCTCAAGCGTCACGGAAAAAGGCTTGCCATGTCCGATCTCGCCGAAATCCGCCTGCGGCTGGTCTATCACTTCTATGTCAAGCTCATCTATAGCTTTAGGATATCCTTCTCTGAACAGTTCATTGATCGCGTCCTCGAAAAAAATACCTTCGCCGTAACGCTTTTCGATCACGCTGCGAGATGCCTTTCCCCTGCGGAAGCCGTCGACCGTAAACTGATTTTTTGACTGTTTATAAGCATGAACCACGGCATTGTCAAATTCCTCCGCTGTAAAGTCCATGCTGAATTTCACCTGATTGTTCTCTTTTGAAATGAAAGTCGTTTTCATTGTTAATTATTCCTCCGCGTTTTTATGAAATCCCATGTTATATACCCACAGTAACGTCATATTTTAACATTTTTTTTGAAAAAAGTAAAGAAAAGCAACAAAAAAAGCCGTTGCTTGCGGCCTTTATCTCTTACTTGTCACCATATTTACCGCGTCAACTCCATACCTTGCCTGAATTTTCCCCTGTTTTCCGGTTCCAAACCGTACTTTTCGGCGATATGAGCTCCCCATTTTTCCATCTCGCTCCTGTCACCCGAATAAAGCTCGATCTCAACCTCGGCTACACTTCCGGTCAGGTCACCTCTTATAAGGCGTCCCGTATCAACAGAAAGCTCGCATATAGCATCGCCTATATCTATCCTGACCTGTCTTCTTATGAAATCTATCTCGAGTACGTTTATGAGCTCGCGTTTGCCTACGAGCTTCCTGAGCTTGTTGCAGACCGGGCTCTGTCTGAATATATCGATGTCGGGCTTATAAAGATCGTATTCATCGCGCAAAGGTATATTTATCTCCTCGCGCTCGTGCATCCCGGATTCACTGTGGCCGTTCCACTTGAGCGTTCCCACGAGCTTCCTGTCCTCACAGCGTACCCTGAACACCATCCCTTCCCTGCTCAGTCGTTTGTCTTCCGTATCAAAATATACAGCGTGCATGTGCACTGTCTCGTCAGAGCCCTCATCGGTAACGGCGAGTATCTCCTCGTCGGTGAACAGTCTCTCCGCATTTTTCGGGTCCCCGAGGCTGTACTTAAGTTCGATTTCCATATCTTCCTCTTTCATAATTTATTCGCATGTTTTTTTCTATCATAAATATCAGCCCGTGTCAATCGTTCTGTGTTATCATGATTGTCATGGAGGACATGACAAATGGTAAGCGAAATCAACAAATACATAGACCACACGCTTCTCAGACCGGAAGCTTCCCCCGACGATATTTCCGCGCTTTGCTCCGAAGCCGCCGAATACGGATTTTACGCCGTATGCGTCAATCCGTGCTACGTAAGACAGGCCGCCGTCGAGCTCAGATCGTGCGGAGTAAAGGTCGCATCTGTCGTAGGCTTTCCTCTCGGCGCCTCAGTCACATCCGTCAAAGCTTTCGAAGCGGCAAGGGTCGTAAATGACGGAGCCGACGAAATCGACATGGTGATGAATATCGGTTTTCTTAAATCCGGAAACGCCGCCCGCGTGCTCGGGGATATCGCTGCAGTCACCTCGGAAGCTCATGCCGGAGGTGCTAAGGTAAAGGTAATAATCGAAACGTGTTTCCTTACCGATGACGAAAAGGTTTTGGCATGCCTGTTATCGCAAGAGGCGGGAGCGGATTTCGTAAAAACCTCAACCGGTTTCGGCACAGGCGGCACAACACCCGAGGATGTCGCACTGATGAAAAAGGCCGTCGGGAATGCACTCGGTATTAAAGCCTCCGGCGGGATACATACTCTGAATTCGGCTCTCATCATGATAGATGCCGGAGCAGACAGGCTCGGTGTAAGCGCAGGCGTCAGCATCATACGCGAATATAACGCAAAAAATCGAAACGGATAATGAGGTCTGAAGGTTCAGATGTACGTATAATGCGTCATATACGCAAAAGAGTACCGATGTGTCAATGCATCGGTACTCTTTGACTGTCGTTTCGCACTATGGTCCCGGATTCGGGTTCGGGTTCGGGTTCGGGTTTGGGTTTGGATTCGGCTCAGGGTTCGGGTTCGGATTCGGTTCAGGGTTCGGATTCGGATTCGGCTCAGGGTTCGGATTCGGCTCAGGGTTCGGATTCGGATTCGGATTTGGCTCAGGGTTCGGTTCGGGATTAGGAGTCGGTTCGGGAGCAGGAGTCGGTTCGGGAGCAGGAGCGGGCTCCGTATACGGATCCACCGGATCAAGCACCTCGCCCTGTGTCGGATCTTCTATATATGAGTTGGGATCGACCGTGCTCGGATTGGCGACACCCGTAATATCGTACAGGATCTGATTGCTTATTGTCTTTACCGTTTCGCTCGGCTCGTATTGACTCTCTCCGAAAATATTTTTATGCAAAGTCGCAACATCGGTCGCGAGATCTGTCGGGAATACATACGATACTCCGTACAGTGATCCCGTCGTGATATTATAAGGAAATCCTTCACTGCCGGCTATATCCATATTCCTTGCACGGGCGATGAGAGACAAAATATCGCCGTTCGCCATGTTCGTCTGAACCTGTGAAAGCGCCGTATCGGCTATTTTGTCTATATTTTTCAGGCTCTCGCTCTTTATCTCCTTGAGCAGGACACTTATTACCGTTCTCATGCGCTCAGTGCGCTTAAAATCATCGCCGACCCCCTTGCGTATCCTGCCGTATGATACGGCCTGAGGTCCGCAGATAGTTTGTTCACCCGGCTCGGTCACATCCGGACAGTCACCGTAATCTATTATCCTCGCTGTCTCCTGCGCATAGCGATTAAGCTGCTCTATCTCGTAGTCCTCTATATTGAGTGTTATCCCCCCGCAGAGGTCTACCACATCGGAAACCGCTTTGAAGTTAAAGAGGACGTAATCCTTTATATTAAGATCGAGGGCCTCGTTAACGGTTTTTATCGACTCCTTGGCTCCGCCCTCTGCAAAAGCGTGGTTGATTTTGTCGTATATATCTCCACCGCCCAGTCTGATGTATGTATCCCTGTATATAGATGTCAAATATATCTTTTTAGTGTCGTTATTGATGCTCGCAATTATAATGCAGTCCGTCCTCGAGCCCTGTGCATCGCTTATATTTCTCGAGTCGACTCCGAGCAGCAGCACATTTGTCCACCCCGTAACCTCAGTTATCGAAAGGTCTTCTTCCTTTATATCCTCCGCAGGTCTGTCTATTTTATTAAGCTTTGAGTTCACATACCAATAACCGATCCCGGCCGCAATAATCGCAACGCCGAGTATGACAGTCAGCGTTATGGTTGCAATTTTGAACTTTTTTGACCGCTTATGCGTTCCGGCGGCTGCTTTCTTTGCCGTCTCTTCGGCAAGCACGCGCTCCCTGCGTTCTCTTCTGCTCATTCATATCCTCCTTAGAATATTTTAATATAATAACACAGAGAGCTATATTTGTAAACAAATCCCAAACATCTGTTGTCATTTAAGAGATTTTTTGTTATCCTCATCTTCTGAAAGTAAAAAAACGGAGATACGGGAGGTACATATGAACAAAACAACGGTGCTCGCCTCATCGTCACCGAGAAGGATTGAAATGCTGCAAAAATCGGGCTTCAATCCAATAATACACCCGGCAGACATAGATGAAACGCTTCCGAAAAACATATTGCCGCGCGATGCGGTCATGTTCCTGTCTCTAAAAAAAGCTTTGTCCGTTGCGGAATTATTTCCGGATAATACTGTAATAATAGCCGCGGATACTGTAGTTTCCAATAACGGTATTCTTGGTAAACCAAGCGACGAAAAAGATGCCGAAAAGATGCTTATGAGCCTTTCGGGCCATCCACATGAGGTTATTACAGGTGTCACCGTTCTGGAAACAGGTACTCCTCATATAGACACGTTCTGCGATGTCACGAAAGTTTTCGTTGCGAATTTTTCGTCCCGTGACATATCACGTTATGTCATGAGCGATGAACCGTACGACAAAGCGGGAGGATATGCGATACAGGGGTGGTTCGGCAGGTTTATCACAAACATAGACGGTGATTACGACAATGTGGTGGGACTTCCCCTGCGACGTTTGACCGGGCTCCTTCGGGAAAAATATATATAACGGGCTGCCTGATAAGGGTGACAGACTGCACCATCGGTACACATCGGAAGCGATATAAAAACGCCCGTCGTCAGTGGGTTAAGGACGACGGGCGTTTTTTTGATTTGATTACATGAACTTACTTTACTGCGTCAGCGAGTGCCTCTGCGTTGTCCCATTCCGCCATGAGTTCAGGGATAACCTTATAGAGGTCTCCGACGATACCGTAGTCGGCAACTTCGAATATAGGAGCGTCGGCATCTTTGTTGATGGCGACGATGATATCCGAATTCTGCATGCCTGCCAGGTGCTGAATAGCACCCGAAATACCGCAGGCAAAGTAAATCTTAGGCTTTACGGTTGTTCCCGTCTGTCCGACCTGATGGCTGTGATCGATCCATCCCGAATCGACAGCCGCACGCGAAGCTCCGACAACACCGCCGACCTTGTCGGCAAACTTCTGCATGAGCTCAAAGCCCTTTGCATCTCCGAGACCTCTTCCGCCCGAGCAGATGATATCCGCGTCGGTAAGAGAAACGAGTTCCTTAGTCGACTTCACGATATCGACGATCTTTGTTCTGATATCTTCAGGCTTAAGATCGATAACGTCGGCGGAAACCCTGATTATCTCGCCCGTCGCTCCCGGCTTTTTCTCGAGCTTCTGCATAACGCCCGGCCTTACCGTAGACATCTGAGGTCTTGAAGTAGGGCTTACGATAGTAGCCATAAGATTTCCGCCGAAAGCAGGACGCGTCATCTTGAGCTTTGTATCCGTATCGGCAGGATCAAGCGTATCCGTATTCAGTGTCGTGTTCTTCTGAGCGAAGTCTATGTACTTCGATACCTTGATATCGAGATGTGTGCAGTCCGCCGTAAGACCTACGTTCGCACGCCCCGCTACACGCGGAGCGAGATCGCGTCCGATGTGGGTTGCTCCGTACATAATGATCTCAGGCTTATACTTGCGGAGAGCTGCCGTTATAGCCTTGGTGTAGGCATCCGTCGTGTAATTCTTAAGAAGCGGATCCTCGATGATGTAAACGATGTCTGCACCGTACTCGAAGCACTCTTGGGCGAGATGCTCGACCTTATCGCCTACGAGAAGAGCAGCGACCTTGGAATCAGCACTTATGTCTCTCGACAATCTGTGACCTTCGCCGATGAGCTCGAGAGCAACGTTCATAAGCTTGCCTTCGCGCTGTTCGGCGAATACCCATACATTCTTGTATTCTGCGAAATTTACTTCTGACATTGTATTAGATCCTCCTTAAATCACGTGCTTCTTCTTCAGAGCTACGAGCAACTGCTTAGCTACGTCCTTTTCGGTATCTCCCTCAAGCATCGTACCCTTTCCCTTCGGCTTCGGTGTAAATGAACGGAATACGTTCGTCGGGGAAGCCTTGAGCCCTACTGTAGTGAGATCCACCTCTACGTCAGCCGCACTCCATACCTTGATGTCCTTCTCAGGATTGAAGATGCCTGCCATCTTCATGTATCTCGGCGTGTTGAGCTCCTTTGTGCATGTGAGCATGCAAGGGATAGGTGCTTCGATTACCTCATAGCCGTCCTCAAGCTGTCTCTGGACGGTCACCTTTGTCTTATCTGCTGAAAGCTCACAAGACTGTACATAAGTTACCTGCGGAAGATGAAGCTTCTCGGCGATCTGAGGACCTACCTGAGCGGTATCTCCGTCGATAGCCTGCCTGCCGCCTATGATCATGTCGAATTTGCCGAGTTTGTTTATGGCGGCCGTTATGGCGTTTGATGTTGCCCACGTATCGGATCCGCCCACCGCTCTGTCCGAAAGAAGAACAGCGTCGTCGGCGCCCATTGCGAGGCACTCGAAAAGCATATCCTGTGCCTGCGGAGGTCCCATGGAAACTACGGTTACGTGTACGTTGTCAGGATCTGCATCCTTTATGGTCAGAGCCTCTTCGAGAGCGTTTGCGTCATCCGGATTAAGGATGCTTGGAACACCGTCTCTGATCAGTGAACCGGTTTCCGGATTGATCTTGATTTCGTTTGTATCCGGAACCTGCTTAGCGCATACAACAATATTAAACATTATGTGTGTCCTCCTTATATCCTATTTACGCAGAAGCGAACCCGAGATAACCATTCTCTGAACCTCCGAAGTTCCTTCGTAGATCTCCGTAATCTTGGCGTCTCTCATCATTCTCTCAACAGGGTAATCCTTTGTATAACCATAACCGCCATGGAGCTGTACACACTTTGTTGTGACATGCATTGCCGTCTCCGCAGCAAAGAGCTTTGCCATAGCGGCAGGTACGCTGTAAGGAAGTCCCGCATCTACGCTGAACGCAGCCCTGTAAACGAGGAGCTTTGCAGCTTCGATGCTCGTCGCGAGATCAGCTACGACAAACTGGAGAGCCTGCATCTGAGCGAGCTTCTTACCGAATTGTTTTCTCTGCTTCATGTATTCTATCGTGACCTCGAGAGCACCCTCGGCGATTCCGAGCGCCTGCGAGGCTATTCCGATACGTCCGCCGTCGAGAGTCGACATGGCTACCTTAAAGCCCTTGCCGAGTCCGCCGAGGAGTCTGTCCTTAGGAATTCTGCAGTTCTGGAATATCAACTCCGTCGTCGAAGAAGCGCAGATACCCATCTTGTCCTCTGTCTTACCGATAGAAAAGCCGGGATCGGTTTTCTCCACGACGAATGCACTGATTCCGCGGTTGCCCTGTGACTTGTCGGTCATTGCCATAACTATAAACACATCGGCATATCCGCCGTTTGTGATAAAGCATTTAGCACCGTTCAGTACCCACTCGTCTCCGTCAAGCTCAGCTCTTGTCTGCTGTCCGGAAGCGTCCGTACCGGCATTAGGCTCCGTAAGGCCGAAAGCACCGAGCTTTTTGCCGGCAAGAAGCTCAGGGAGATACTTCATCTTCTGGTCTTCCGTGCCGTATTTGTATATAGGCCAGCAGCAAAGCGATGTATGCGCCGAAACTATGACGGATGTAGACGCACAGACCTTGGCAAGCTCTTCTACCGTAATAGCATAAGAGAGCTCGTCTCCGCCGGCTCCGCCGTACTTTGTAGGGAACGGAATTCCCAGCAGGCCGTACTTGGCCATCTTTTCGACAGTTTCAACAGGGAAACGATGTTCCTTATCGATATCCGCCGCCAATGGCTCAACTTCGGTCTTCGCGAATTCCCTGACCATTTTCTGCACGAATTCCTGTTCCTTCGTCAGTTGAAAGTTCATGTAAATGCCTCCTTAAATTATTATAACGATCCTCACCTTCGGAGAGGAAAGCCTATAACAAGATCCGACGTATACCTTTGTTATAAAAATAACGGCATACAAATATAGTTAAACACGTTTCATGTCAATTTGCAAGGAAATTTTACCCGTTTGAAAACGTTTCCGCAGTTATTTGCGGCGAACCCTTTTCGCATCGCATCAGCCCGTTATTTCTATTATCTCCCGGGACGCGGCGGCGTCCGCTACCATTCTTTCTATATCGAGCGACGACTCCGACAGTCTGATCCTGTCAATGTCAGGTTTTGTCGTCGGATGCTTCGGGAGGAATACGGTACAGCAGTCCTCGTAAGGCTCTATCGATTTTTCGTACGTCCCTATTTCCGCGGCCTTGTCCATTATATCGACCTTGTCCATCGCTATCAGAGGTCTCATGACCGGTATTTTCACACATTCGTCCGTCACGACGAGGGCCTGTGCCGTCTGACTTGCGACCTGCCCGAGATTTTCACCCGTTATCAGCATCATCGCTCCGCACCCCGCCGCTATCCTTTCGGCTATCATCATCATGAAACGTCTCACATGTATCGTCGTTTCCGCTTCGGGGCAGTTTTTTACGATCTGTTCCTGTATAGGAAGGATATTTACGACATGGAGCTTAAAACTTCCGCAATATGACGCGACGATGCCTGCCAACTGTTCAACCTTATCCTGAGCGCGCGGCGATGTGTACGGATATGAATGAAAATGTACGGCCTCTATAAGCATCCCTCTCTTTGCCATCATCCATGCCGCAACAGGCGAATCGATACCTCCGGAGAGCAGCACCAGCCCTTTTCCGTTCGTCCCGAGAGGCAGACCGCCGAATCCGTTTATCTTTTCCGTATATATGTACGCACCGTCATGTCTCACATCGATATAAAGCCTTACATCCGGCTCGTGTACATCAACCTTTAGGACCTTGCAGCCCGTCAGAATCGCGGCTCCGATTATCCTTCCTATATCGGGAGATTTTACGGGGAATTTTTTGTCGGCTCTCTTAGCTTCAACTTTGAAACTCGATATACCCCGCGTTTCTATCAGCTCCTTCATAAGCTCCACGGCCGTTTCACCGATTTTATCGAGATCCGGCTCCGTTTCGAGAGCCGGGCTTACAGATGCGACACCGAACACCTTCGATATTTCGGCGGCGACGGCGTTATAACTCGCACTGCCGTCCGGCCTCACATATATAAGACCCTCGTGCCTTTTTACCTGTGCCGACATCATTCCCGCCTTACCGAGACGGTTTCTTATCCTTTCAGCGAGCATACGCTCGAAATACGGCTTGTTCATACCCTTAAGGGCAACCTCACCGCATCGTACTATAAGAATATCGTTTTTCTCCGTCTGCATCGCACCCTCCCTTTATCTGAAGCTTCCGAGGCACCGGAAGGATTCCACGGCCGCCTTGGTTCTGTCTATCGTATATTCTATTTCCTCTTCGCTGTTCATCGTTCCGAAGCTGAATCTGACTGCACTTTCCACCTCGGACCGCGAAAGCCCCATCGCCTTAAGGACGTGACTTCCTCCTTTTTTACCGGATGAGCATGCCGAGCCCGTCGAAACCATGATGCCGTCCCGTTCCAGCTTATGGAGTATGACCTCTCCCCTAGTACCGAGAAAAGATACGTTCAGCACTGACGGACATGCGTCCTCAGGGCTGTTTATCCTTATATCGCTTATACTGTCCTTAAGCCCCTGTCTGAGCATGGCGTTGAGGCGCGAAACGGCGGCGGCGTTTACGTCAAAGTTTTCTCCGGCGATCTCGCACGCCCTGCCGAAACCTGCTATTCCGGAGGTGTTTTCCGTGCCGGAGCGCATCCCTCTTTCCTGACCTCCGCCGTATAAGAACGGCATAAGCCTTAAGCCTTTTTTCACGAGCAAAGCGCCCACGCCCTTTGGCCCGTGTATCTTATGCGCACTCACGGACATCATGTCGGCGCCCGTACCCGATATATCGAGCTTTCCGAATGCCTGTACGGCATCCACGTGAAAGTACGCATTTCTTTTTAATGCCGCAACATCCGCGACAGGCATCACAGTTCCCGTTTCGTTGTTCACAGCCATTATCGATATCAAAACAGTATCGTCGGTGACAGCCGCCTCAAGATCGGCGAGGCTTATACGGCAGTCTCCGTCCACCGGAAGATACGTCACATCGGCGCCGCGTTCAGCGAGGCGCTTTATTGCCTCAAGCACTGCCGGATGCTCCACCTCAGTAGTAATTATCCCTGCGCCTGAGCGCCTTAGTGCCTCGTATGCGCCGAAAATTGCAGTATTGTCGCTTTCCGTCCCCCCTGATGTGAAAAAGATCTCATCGGCTGACGCTCCGAGCAGATCTGCGACGCTTTGCCGCGCCCGCCTTATTTCTCTTTCGGCTTTTATGCCGCCGGCATAAAGCGCAGAGGGATTTCCCCAAAAAGATGTCATCATCTCAGTCACCTTGCGCGTGACCTCTTCGTATGGCATCGTTGTGGCGCTGTTGTCGAGGTAAACATCCATTTTATCTTCCTCCGAACGGATCATATAACTATGTTTATCCATTTTCGGCTTCTGTATCTCAAATAATTTGCCGTCATCTTAAATACGTTTCCGAGACTCGCAAGCGCGATGCACATATATAACGGCCAGCCGAGGAACACGACGGCAGTATACGCCATTATCAATTCTATAACGAGGTTTCCGAGGAGCTCCGTCACCATGCAGAAAAGCGTATCTCCGCCGGCCCTGAGTATGCCGCACTGAAGAACATATGACATCATCCTCGGCATCATCGTAAAAGCGTAGACGGCTATCGTCTTCTTCAGCAGCAGCGTCGTTTCGGCACCGAAGCAGTAAAGCTCCGAAACCGGGTTTATTACGGATATTATGCCTGCGACCATTATCACTATCATTACGAGAGCGATCCTGATCGTGCGGCCGCTGTGTTCGACAGCCTCATCCACACATCGCCTGCCGAGCGTTTCTCCCACGACGACAGACGCTCCGTTTCCGAAGCCGAAAATAACACTTTGAAATATCTGCCCTGTCATACTCGCAACTTGTATTACAGCGAGCGCCGAGGGGCCGATCAGGCCGTACGTCGCAAACACGAGCGTCATCCCGAGAGACCAGCCGCCTTCACTGAATACCACGGGCATCGCCGTCCTTACGACGTTTTTGTAAAGAGCAACATCACGCCTGAAGTACTCCGAAATTGCGGCGTGCAGCGGATGATCCTTTACGAGTATTACATATGCGAACAAAGCCGCCATTTCGTATCCCCTCGCTATGAGTGTAGCGAGGGCGGCGCCTTTTACACCGAGTGCCGGAGCACCCAGCTTGCCGTATATCAGGATATAATTAAGCACGCAGTTCATTATGAGCGCCGAAGCGTTGATGACCGTCGGCGCCTTAAGACGCTGTATCGCACGCGAATTAAAGCTTACGGCAAATGACAGCGCTGTCATTACATACGAAAAAGAGACTATTCTTACGTATATCACACCTTCGGATATGACCTGCGGATCGTCTGTAAATATTCTTATAACACCTTCCGGCATGATCTGCACTGCGGCGAGAAAACCCGATGCGATAACAAGCCCTACGATAATGTCAAAGCCTACAATCCTGCGAATGTTTCTTATGTTCTTCGCTCCGAAATACTGCGCGACGAATACTCCCGCGCCGCTATAAAAACCGAAGCAGAGAGATGCGAATATATTAAATGCCTGATTACCCGCGCCTGTTGCGGCCAGCTCAAGCTCTCCAAGTCGTCCGATCATCACGGTATCCGCCATGTTCAGCCCGATATTCAGCAAATTCTGGATGACTACGGGAATTGTCACCGTCAGCATACGCCTGTAATAGAAGCTTCTGCTGTCCTTTCTTAATGTCTCTTCCATTCTCCTCGCATCATCCTCTCCCGCCAAAAAATGCTCCCCATGATATGGGGAGCGAATTTTGCATCAGCTTATTTGGCGTAATCCACCGCTCTTGTCTCTCTCACGACGTTTACCTTAATCTGACCCGGATACTCAAGCTCCGACTCTATCTTTTTTGATATGTCGCGCGCAAGCAAAGCTATGCTGTCGTCTCCGACCTCATCGGGATTTGCAATTATGCGTATCTCTCTTCCCGCCTGTATAGCGAAGGATTTTGAAACTCCCGGAGTCGTATTCGCGATTTCCTCAAGCTTCTCGAGGCGTTTGATATAAACATCAAGGGTCTCACGACGAGCCCCCGGTCTTGCAGCTGAAAGCGCATCGGCTGCCGCTATAAGAACGGCCTCTGCGGATTTCGGTTCGTAATCTCCGTGATGTGCCGCCATCGCGTTTATTACGTCATCCGTTTCCTTGTATTTCTTCAATACGGAAATGCCTATATCAACGTGCGTTCCCTCATACTCGTGATCAAGAGCCTTACCTATGTCGTGAAGAAGCCCGGCTCTCCTGGCGAGCTTTACGTCCATCCCGAGCTCTCCGGCCATAAGACCGGCAAGGTGCGCGACTTCTATCGAGTGGTTCAGCACGTTCTGTCCGTATGAAGTTCTGTATCTGAGCCTTCCGAGAAGCTTGACGAGCTCAGGATGAAGATTGTGAATCCCGACCTCAAATGTGGCCCGTTCTCCTTCCTCCTTAATAATGCCGTACACCTCACGCTCGGCTTTATTGACCATTTCTTCTATCCGTGCAGGATGTATACGCCCGTCGATTATGAGCTTTTCGAGAGATACTCTCGCTATCTCCCTGCGCACCGGATCAAATCCCGAAACGATCACAGCCTCCGGCGTATCGTCAATTATGAGATCCACACCCGTCTGCTGCTCGATAGCCCTTATGTTGCGGCCTTCCCTCCCGATTATGCGTCCTTTCATCTCGTCGTTGGGCAACGGCACTACTGATACCGTAGACTCCGCGACCTGATCGGCCGCACAGCGCTGAATTGCGAGGGTGATGATATTCTTAGCCTTGACGTCCGCCTCTTCCTTGGCTTTCGTCTCGATATCCTTGATCATCACGGATGCGTCGTGTCTCACATCCTTCTCGATCTCATCGAGGAGTATCTGCTTTGCCTCGTCCGACGTCAATCCGGACACCTTCTCGAGTTCTTCCTTCTTTCTCTCCAGAAAACTGTCGATCTCTTTTTTCTTGGCTTCAATTTCCTGCTGCTGCCTGTTGATGCGCTCTTCTTTACGTTCTATGCTCTCGAGCTTTCTGTCAACCGATTCCTCCTTCTGAGTTATGCGCCGCTCCGAGCGGTTCATTTCGCCGCGTCTTTCCTTGACTTCCTTTTCGGCTTCACTTCTCAGACGATGGGCCTCTTCCTTTGCTTCAAGTGTTATCTCTTTTTCTATGGTTTCCGATTTTTTTTCGGCGTCAAGGATAAGATTCCTTGCCTTCTGTTCGGCGCTTCCGATGACTTTTTCACTGACACTCTTTCTGTAGATATATCCGATAAACAGTCCCAGGACCAAAGCAATAATGCCCGCTATAACAGTTACCACTATCGAGGTAGACATTGCAACACCTCCTTGTTGATTTAATTTTCTTAACTTCTCTATAACCGAAAAATGCGTAAGAATATAGACCTTGCCATTCTTACACAAATTATATTATAATGTTTTTTGTTGCGGTATGTCAAGGTAGTAGAGGTCATATCAATGAACTATTTTTCATATATATACAGGGGTGCAGACAAGATCATCTGCCTCATAATTTCGGCGCTCGCATTGCTCTCCGTCCTCATGATCGGAAGCACAAGCGTGGATACCGGCTTCCTTTCAAGGAGTGTTATCATTCAGATAGCCGCCTATATTATAGGCGCGGTTTGCGTAGTCGTCATTCTTCATTATAACTACAACATAGCACAGAATATCGGGCGCAGCCTTTACGCAGTCGCGATTATTCTTCTCCTCCTCGTTTACATACCGGGACTCGGCATCGAAGCAAACGGCTCACTGGCGTGGATCAACCTTAAGATTATAACACTGCAGCCGTCCGAAATAGTAAAAATACTGTTTATACTCATAATGGCCGGATATCTGAACGACAAAAAGGATGAGCTCTATAACTTTAAGGCTCTTATCAAAGCAGGTCTCATAGCGGCTCCGATCATACTCATAGTTCTCAAGGAAGACCTCGGCAGTGCTCTCGTCTTCGCTTCCATATGGGTCGTGATGATCTTTTTCGCAGGTATAGATATCAAAGCCTTCATTAAATTCTTCGTGATCGTTGCAGCGATGGTCCCTTTCGCATATATATTTATGGCGGACTATCAGAAGCAGCGCATCGAAAGCTTCCTGCACCCCGGAAACCTCAGTCTTCCCGGTAATTATCAGGTCTGGCAGTCAAAGGTCGCTATAGGTTCGGGCGGCTTTTTCGGCAAGGGACTTTTTAACGGCACACAAAAAAGTCTGGACTTTATTCCCGTCCAGACCTCCGACTTCATATTTTCGGTGATAGGCGAAGAGCTAGGATTTATCGGCGGACTCGTCGTAATAGTTCTCTTTACCGTCCTGTTTATACGCATGATGAAGATTCTTCACGAGGCACTCGATTTTTACGGTGCACTCATAATCTCCGGCATCATCGGCATGTTCGTGTTTCAGGTTTTCGAGAACATCGCCATGACGATCGGGCTTATGCCCGTGACGGGCATTACGCTTCCGTTTCTGAGCTACGGCGGTTCCTCCATAGTATCCAATATGCTCGCTATAGGCCTCGTTCTCAACGTCGGCGTCCGCAGCAAGAGGATAAATTTTTAAGAACCGATTATTCTCTCCCTTATATTGCAGAAATTTTCAACGATATACGTATCCTCCTTCAGTACGATAGGTATACCGAGGTTTGTCGATATCCTTATGTTCACGTCGCTTTGTATGACTCCTGCAAGTTCAGGCTTGAGCATTGCGGTTATTTCTCTGAGCTTAGGCGCATAGCCCGATGCCATCATCTCGGCATCCACGTTGTTGACGATGAGATGTCTCTTTGTTATTCCGAGCGATATGAGCTGCCTGTCGAGATTATCGGCATCACGGATAGCGGAATACTCCGGGTTTATGACGATTATGGCTTCATCCGCACCCGCAGATGCGAGTACGAGGCCGTCATCTATGCCGGACGGTCCGTCTATTATTACGTAATCGAATTCGCATTTGAGCTTTTCGCACAGAACCTTCATATGCAGAGGCGTAAGATGCCCGTCGCTTCTTGACGGAGAGGCAGCCATCACATAAAGACCGTCAAAGCGCTTATCCCTTATCAAAGCCTGCTTTATGCGGCAAAGGCCTGTCAGTACATCGTATACGTCGTATACGACATTATTTTCGAGGCCGAAGTACAGGTCAAGGTTTCTCAGTCCCAAATCGAGATCGATAAGCACTGTCCTTTTGCCGGACCGCGCGAGAGTCGCTCCAAAATTAACTGAAAACATCGTTTTCCCCGTTCCGCCTTTGCCCGACGCAACAACATAAACTTTTCCCATCGCTTCCTCCGCTGAAAATTTCTATATATCTATTGCAGCTTGTTGCTGCCGTCATCGCCGGTCGCCGAATATATGCCAGCATTTCTGCCCTCCGCATCTCCGATGTGATAATACGCGTTCAGTATGTCGGCAACGGCATCTCCCGCGTCCGATGCGAGACCGCCCTCGGGCAGCATTATAGCGATCGCTATTTCCGGATTGTCCGCCGGAGCTAACGCCGCCAGCCACGCAAAATCCTCATATTTGTCCTTATAAGAATTTATCATCGACATTGATATACGATGCTCGCTGAGCTCTATCAAAGCGCTGTCGACCGTATCGTTTTCCGTAGGATAGGCGTTGGCGTCGGACTTCATGAGTTCACTCATTTTCGCCTGCACCTCATCCCATGTAATTTCGGTTCCGGCCGCTGAATTCAGCCTCGAAAGGTGATCCTGTATGTAATCGACCTCATCCGGCGGCTGCTTTATCGCCTGATACTGCGCTGTCCCCGTCTTCCCTGCGACGGGTATAGGATACTTTGACAGTGAATCGGCGAGAGAGCCCGAAAGGCAAACTCTTCTCATCGCATTAAGGATTTCATCTCTGTTATCCTCGGACAAACCGGTTTCGTACGGCGCTTTTTTCGCGCTTCTTCCTTCTCCCTCCACTCCGTAGATAATGCTGACCTGATTGCGGAGCCCGTTGTTCCCGATCGTCGCCAGATAATTTGCCACCTGAAGCGGTGTATAGTTATTGTCTCCCTGGCCGATAGACAGATTGAATACGTCGAACGTCGTCCACTGAGCCTGATTGAAGTAGTCGAACTTTACCATAGAAGCGCAGTTTTCCACCTGATCGTCGATCACGTCAGTTTTCTCGTCTATCATATTTATGAGATCCGCATACTCCGGATTGTCATATATCCAACTTGCTATAGTCGATATATTTTCGGACAGGCGGCTGTAATCATTGTACACCTCCGGCGGAAAGTATAACCTGGCCTGTTCGTAAAGTGCCGACCATACACCGATCCTGTAATTTTCTGTCTTAGTTTTTTCGGAGACCGACGTACCCGCCGTTTCCGGTATCTCTATCCCGGTATTCTCGCCGAGACCGAATTCTCTCGCTCTCGACAATATCCTGTCGATGTTGATATCTTCTTTATAGCCGAGGCTTGCACCCGTTTTCCAATCCCTATTTGTCGCTATGCATGCAAAATAGTAATTGCAGGAATTGCCCATTCCCCACTCGAGATTCTCATATCCGTCAGTCAGTCCGTATGCGTTGTATTTGTAGCACGCGAATTTTCTGCCGCCTATATCTATAAATCCGTCATCCCATATCCTCATATTCGGGTCAAGCCCGCACTCGAGCGCAACGATGGCGGTGAGCGGTTTGAAAGTCGAACCGGGCGCTACTGCCGCGTTTGTTGCAAGATTGTACATCGGCGTCGGCGAAAAAGATGCTCTCGGATTTTCCGGCTGTACTGATGCCCATTCTTCTTCCGATATTCCGTCGGCAAACATGTTGAGATCGTATCCCGGATTGCTTACCATAGCAAGAACGTCACCCGTTTTGACGTCAAGAACTACCGCCGCGCCCGTATTGCACGTGCTTATACCGTCTATAGCCTTGGCAAGCGCACTTTCGACCTTTTGCTGGAAAAAAACATCCATCGAAAGGTATGTATCACGGCCTTTCCTGGCCTCCTGGCTGCTTATCGTCGATACGTATTCTCCGGCGCTGTTTACGATGACCGTTTTGTAGCCTGACACCCCGTGAAGCACGTCTTCCATCGAATACTCGGCACCGGCCTTTCCCACCTGATCGGTAGGGAGATATTTCTTTTCTTTTATGTAATGCTCCGCCTCACCCTCGGTTATAGATCCCATGTATCCTATGACATGGCAAAGTGTGCTGCCGTAAGGGTAGTACCTTTCGGTTTCTGACGATATCTCTACGCCCGCGATCCTCATCTCCTCAAAGTATATAACACTCTTCTTGGATATACCGGAGGCTATCGTAATGGGAATATACCTCTGCGAGCTCGTTTCGGATATTTTATTCCTGACTATGAATATATTTCGTGCCTCCGCGTCGGAGAGCGCCTCATCTATCTTGTAGACTGTGCGCAGGGCGTGGAACGCATCCTCAGCCGTTATTCCCTTTTCTATGTCAGATGCAGAAAATCCGAACCTCGACAGGAATGACTCCTTTTGGGACTCGTACGTGAATTTCATCGTCTTCACGCTTATCGGCAGGCTGACATTATGCTTTTCGGACAGCACATCCATGGCATCATAGCGTGAAAGTGACGGATCTATGTTGTATTCCGCCTTTACGAGGTCAAATACGGTCTGTGCGCTCGTCCCCGCCTCGTACCCGTTGTCGGACAGCCACTTTGCAAGCTGCGTATCGAATGTGTAGGTGAAGGTGCCGTCATCGCCTTCCACTATCGGAAAATCGTCAATAAATTCATCTCCGTTCTCGTTCAGCTTGCTTATCAGCGTATACGCCGAGGTGTTTATTTCATCCGTCGATAAACTGCTGGCATTGAATGTAACGGTAAATACCTGCTTGTTTCCTGCGAGGAGCACACCGTTTCTGTCGTATATATTCCCGCGCGGAGCGGACGTGTATATCGTCTTTGTTGTCTGCTCGGACGCTTTCGCAACCCAATCATCGTGCTGAACCATCGTGACGATGAAAAGCCTCACGGCAAGAACGAGCATCATTACAACGATAAAGCTCACTATATGTCTGTATCTCGAATCTATTTCCTTTGATCTGATGTTCATTTGAAGTAGCTGTCCCTCCGCGCCTGAGCCGCTTTGCTCGCCGTCAGAAGTATCATGACACCTGCTATCGCGGTATTGACCGCGAGACTTACCGGAAGCCTTTTGAGCATATAAAAATACGTGTACGCCGCGCCGAGACCGCGGCATATCGCCCAATATACACTGCCGTAAACAAAAAACGATACTGCGGCGAACAGAATATCAAATATGGGATTTTCAGTGTTGAACAATCTGCGCGCAAAAAGCGTGAGAACGACGACCGAAAGCATGGCAAGTAGAGTCGGTCCCGTATATGTATTGTAGCATATATCCTCCAGCAGAGCGAACGCGAACGCGACGGCCAGCGGCTTGACAAGCCTGTCATGCTCCATCGTCAGCGCCATCACCGAAACGAGGCAAAGGTCGATATCAATCCTCAGGCCTGCCGGCAGATACATGTTCAGTATCGGCTGAATAAGGAATATAGCCGCAAATGTCACCATCGATATTCTGAGGTTCATAGCACTACGCTCACCTTTCTGAGGGAGGTAAAATCGACCTTCGACTTAACGGATATTATCATGAGCTGTTTATTGCTGTCGTAGCCGGCCTTTGATATTTTGCCTATTATTATTCCCGCCGGATATCTTCCCATGCCGGAGGTGACGAGCACGTCACCCTCCGATACGTCCGCGCCGCTGTCGAGCATATAACCCGAAAGCGTCCCGTTCTCCGATCCTTCGATTATTCCGAGCAGGTTATCGTTGCCCTCTATATTGAAGCTTATTCTGCTCGACTCGTCGATCAACGGCACCACCTTCGACCAGCCTGTCCCTGTCTCTGCTATTCTCCCTACGAGCCCCTCTCCGCACAGCACCACATTGTCTTCGGCTATGCCCTTTTCGCTGCCCGTATCTATCGTAAATGCATTCATCCAATTCGTGCCGTCGAGCGAAACGACGTTCGCAGTCACAATATCGTCTTCACTTTCGACGAAGTCATAATTCAGTGCGCCCGAAAGCTCATTCAGCTGTCGAAGCTCATCTGCGGTCAGGGTCAATTGGTTCACCTCGCGCCTGAGCTCTTCGTTTTCCGTTTTAAGCCTGTCGTTTTCGTCAAGAAGATCGCGATACGAAAATATTCCCTTAAAATTCTCTTTAAGGGTATTTCCGAATCCCGTCATCGGTTTTTCGAGTGTCGTATACAGGCGATTGAGAATGCTTCCTCCCGAACGGCCGTAGGAAAATGTAAGTCCGAGCACCGTAAGGGCTGCGATCAGCACGACAATAAGCATACTGATCAGCTTATGTTCTTTGATCCATTTCATGCCAAGCCTCTGATACACATCGATTGTTCGGCCTACTTGCGCTTGATGCTCGACGCATGAACTTTGAGCTTTTCTATGTCGTTCAGGCTCATGCCTGTTCCGAGAGCAACCGCCTCGAAAGCGTTTTCGGCTATTGTCGCTTTAATCCCGGTTCTTTTCTCTATGAGCTTGTCGAGATTGTAAATCATGCCTCCGCCTCCGGAAAGAACCATTCCGTTGGCAGCTATATCCGCCGCTATTTCGGGCGGCGCTTTTTCTATTGTCGTTTTGATACCGTCTATCACGATATCTATCGACTCCTGAAGCCCGAGCATGATATCCCTGTTCGTTACGTCCATTATCTTAGGAAGACCGGATATTATGTCACGCCCGCTCGCCTTCACCGTCTTTATGATCTCGTCGCCGTTATCGTCGATGTCGAGGCATGCTGCACCGGCTTCGATCTTAAGGTTCTCGGCGGTTTTCTCACCGATAAGAAGAGCGTAACGCTTACGCACATACTGAATTATAGCCTCGTTGAACTTGTCCCCCGCATGTCTGATAGACGTACTCGCCACGATGCCGCTGAGCGCTATAATAGCTATGTCGGTTGTGCCGCCCCCTATATCCGCTATCATGCACGCGGTAGAGCTGTCGACGTCAAGACCCGCGCCGATAGCTGCCGCCATAGGCTCCTCGAGTATATATACCTCCGACGCCCCCATCTGCCTTACTACCTCTTCTACCGCTCTCTTCTCGACTTCAGTAACGCCGCTCGGTACCCCTACGACTACGCGGAAATTTTTTATCCTGTTCGCCGTCACAGCTTTCTCGATAAACGCTCTCAGCATATCGGAGGTTCTGTCAAAGTCCGAAATGACACCGTCCTGGAGAGGCCTGACAACGAGTATATTTGCGGGCGCCTTACCTATCATCGCCTTTGCCTCGTCACCGGCGGCGAGAGTTATGTTGCGGCGTTTATCGATGGCTATTACAGACGGCTCATTAAGGATTATGCCGCTGTCCTTAAGGTATATCAGCGTGTTTGCAGTGCCGAGATCGATACCCATATCTTTAGCGGAAAAGAACATATATAAACCTCCAAATTCATCACTTCGGTTCCATAAGGCCTTTGCTCGCCATGCTCACAAAACACCCGTCACCGATTATTATATGGTCAAGCACTCTTATACCGAGAAGCCTGCCTATATCGCACAGCCGGTCCGTTGTCGCTATATCCTCATCGCTCGGCGTGGGGTCGCCGCTCGGATGATTGTGGGCAAAGATCACGCCCGCCGCACTCATCCTGATAGCCGGAGAAAACACCTCGCGCGGATGAACGGGCGCCCCCGTAAGCTCGCCTGTCGATATGTTTTCTATATGCATGACGTGACCTCTCGTATCGAGCAGTGCACACCTGAAATGCTCCTTTTTTTCATATCGCATATCCTGCATGAACATTCCGGCGGCATCCTCAGCGCCTGCAATTTTTCGCCTTCCGTTCCTTGTGAGCTTCTGCATTCTTCTGCCGAGCTCCACGGCGGCCGCCACGGCACAGGCCTTTGACATTCCGATACCCTTCGTCTTCATCAGCTCCCTCGGGCCGACCGAAAAAAGCCCCCTTATTCCCTCCTCCTGAGACGCAATCAGCCGTGAAGCGAGTTCAATGGCGGAAGCCTCCTTTGTCCCCGTGTGCAGGATAAGTGCTATCAGTTCGGAATTGGACAAGGCTCCTATGCCTGCGGACATAGCTCTCTCCGCAGGTCTTTCCTCCTGTGGCAAATGTTTGATGTTCATCGTTCCTCCGTATATCGGTCATGCCGCGGAAGCGATGATATAAAGCACTGTTTATTATACCATCGCGACGGACCTGCCGCAATCTGAAGGACGATTTTTCCATAATGTTATTTGCCTTTTACCTGCTCTCCACGATGCTTTTTATTTTGCCCGTCACTTCATCTACCGTCATGTCGGTGGTGTCGATTTCTATGGCGTCATCAGCCTTTCTGAGCGGATCAAGCTTCCTGTGCATGTCGTTATAGTCCCTCTCGTTTATCTCGGAAAGCACCGTGTCATAATCAGACCGCACTCCCTTGTCTGTGAGCTCTTTATATCTTCGCATGGCGCGCTCCTCGGGAGTCGCAGTTATGTAAAATTTGAACTCGGCGTCCGGCATGACGTTCGTACCGATGTCGCGCCCGTCCATTACGACGCTCCTGTTTTTCCCCATCGCTTTCTGAATTTCGACGAGCTTTTTGCGTACAGGTGCAAGTCTCGAGCATTCCGATGCCCACATGGATACCTGCTGCGTTCTTATCATTTTGCTTATGTCCTCCCCGTCGAGCATTATACGACCGTTCCTGAAATCTATTCCGGTATTGTCGAGAAGTTCACGGAGTTCGCAGCTGTCTTCAAAAGGTATCCCGAACGTTCCGGCTTTGTATCCGACGGCCCTGTACATCGCTCCCGTATCGATGTAATCTATCCCGTAATCCTTTGCTATAAGCCTGGCGACGGTGCTCTTTCCGGAGCCGCCCGGTCCGTCTATTGCAATTCTGAGCAAGCCGTGTCTGTCAGCCATCATCTCTCCTTGTCTTTATTTCCCATAAGGCTTTCTATTTCCTTTATGAAAGTCCCCACATCCGTAAACTGCCTGTAAACTGAAGCAAATCTTACATAAGCGACCTCATCGAGCGACTTGAGCTGCTCCATGACGAGCTCACCTATGAACGTACTCTTTACTTCCCTTTCCATCATATTATTGAGGCCGCGCTCTATCTCGTTCACAACATTTTCAATCTCGTCCATCGAAACGGGTCTCTTCTCGCAAGCCTTCACGATGCCGTTAAGTACTTTGTTGCGGTCAAATGCTTCACGGCTGCCGTCCTTCTTGACTACCATGATTATGGAGGCCTCGACCTTTTCGTACGTCGTAAAGCGCTTGCCGCACTTCTCACATTCGCGGCGTCTTCTGATTGCGCGCCCCTCCTCTATCGGTCTTGAGTCTATCACTTTCGTGTCGTCATTATCGCAAAACGGGCATCTCATAAACAAACCTCCGTACAAAACGACCCTGCAACATCGCCTTTTATTTTACACCAATCCGAAGTGTTTTTCCACAAAAAAACGACCCAGCCGCTTTAAGCGGCCGGGTATACATCCGTATCAAAATACTATTCCGCTGTGTCAGCCGCGTCTGTTGCGGACTAATCTGTCGCAGACGTATCCGATTGTGCAGAAGCGTCAGAAGCCGTATTATCCGATGATGCGGATGCGCCCTCAGCCGCGGTGTCACGTTCGGCTTTGATCTTCTCATACTCGTCCTTTGTAACCTCTTTACCGAAGGACTCTATCCTGTCGAGCACCTTTTCGAGATAGAAGCCCTCCCTCCAACCGTTTTGGTCGGCGTATTCGCGAGGCGTCATCGAATATTTCGTTTTGAAATCCTCTTCCGATATTCCGTTCATGTCGAGTATCTCCGCGATGCGCTTCTTATATTCTCTGTTTGTGAATTTGATGCCCTCTTTTCTGGCGATGTAGTACATCATCATACTATCTTTCACCTGTTTCTGAGCGCTCTCTTTCTGTCGCTGAGCAAAGCTTTCTTCATTCATGCCCGTCGCCGCGAGGTACTCCGCCCAGCTGTAGCCGTATGATGAAGCCTGAGCCTTGTACTGCTCCGTCTTTTTTTCGGCTTGAACCAGAGCGTCGCCAAGCTCCTTTTCCGGATATTTCGTGACCTCGCTGTTATCCGAAATATACGACCACAGTTCATCCTTCATGGCGTTATCGATTGAATCCTGCTTTTTCTTCAGCAATTCTTCTTTGACTTCTTTTTTATACGCATCTACGGTCTTTGAGCCCGTTTTCGTATTGTCCTTAACGAAGCTCTCATCGAGCTCCGGTGTCTCCTTTACGGTCTTATAGTTGATCGTGACGGTAAATTCGACCGGCTTTCCCGCCACATCGGCATTATGGTAATCTTCCGGAAACCGGAGGTTCAAAACGACGGTCTCGCCGATACTGTGACCTGTAAGACCGCTTTCGAAGCCGTCGATAAAGGTTCCCGATCCTATTTCCAGGTCATAAGAATCCGACTTGCCTCCCTCAAATTCTTCTCCGTCGATTTTCCCGACATACGCGATGTTGACAGAATCACCCTCGGTCACCGTACCCTCCTTTACCTGTTCGGATTTCGCGGCCTTCTCGAGTCTCGACTTTATTTCCGTGTCCACATCCTCATCCGACACCTCGGCGGTTTCCTTATAGTAAGGCAACTCCTTGTAATCACCTACCTTGATATAATTTTCAAGCTCATAGTCATAAGGAACTGTATGGTCAATGTTCTTATAAATACCGTATCCGAGGGCACCTCCGACTATGATGACAAGCGCAATGACAGATACAATAAATATGCCTTTTTTCATATTATCCCTTTCTGTAAACAAAAATGCTTATGACATAACTATTTAATTTTATCATGCGCTCGCAGCGTTTTCAATGGCATCTTTGAAGCTCTGTGTCAGCCTCCTCCTGTCATGGCAGTCGCTGCTCAGTATCATCGGAGCTCCCATAGCCTTAAGCTCCCTGATTATAAATGACGCAGGGTAGCACAGATCACGCCATCCGCGCGCTATAGCCCCCGTATTAAGCTCAAAGATCGGCTTATGCGTGAGCATAATCGCCTGACGCATAATATCGGGCAACCCTTCGGGAAGCCTTTTCCATGCTTTAGACCTCTCGTAGCTTTCACATATACGCCTCGCGGACTCAATAGCGATCGACCTGTATATGCTGTCATCTTCATCAAAAAAACCGACCCTGCCGTTGAATTTCGTTACAAGGTCGAAATGGCCGACGATCTGCCCCTCCGTACGTTCGAGTACGCCTGCCTCTGTTTCGTAGTATGCTCTGACAAAGCGCTCCGCTCCGCCGAAGGCGGATATAGCCTCCGCAAACAGCTCCGGAGAGTTGTCGACAGAGTAAAATTCACCGTTTCTTTCTACATTATGAACAGAGCCTATGATATAGTCGTAAACCTCTGCGCCGTGAGGAGAATAATAATCCCTTTCTATTCCGAGATAAACCTCCATTTTTCCGCGGTATTCGGCTTTAAGCAAATTCACGTCGTAAATATAGCCGGCAAGATTTTCTTCGTCCATAGCGTATGTCCTGTCCGGGTAAGACCAGGCGTGCCCCGAAAAGCCGAGCGCCGAAAACCCCGAAGAATATGCGGTCTCCGCCAAAGCCTGCGGACTGTCGGCTCCGTCGCAGTAAGTCGTATGCGTATGAAAATTCGACAGGCAGTCCCTGTTGATTATCAGTGCATCCGTCATTTTATCATCTTCTCCTGCTTTGTTTTTTTATCTATAACATGCCTCGACTCCAGCTCTTTCTTTATTTCTTCTACGGAAATACCCATATCCGCCATGAGAACGGCAGCGTGATAAGCGAGATCAGCCAGTTCATACACGGCGTTTGCCCTGTCGTCGGCCTTCCCCGCGATGACGACCTCTGTCGCTTCCTCGCCTATCTTCTTAAGTATCTTGTCACGTCCCTTTTCGAAGAGATACGTTGTATACGACCCCTCAGGCATTTTGCTCTTCCTGTCGCGGAGCAGTCCGTACAACTCCTCCATCGTAAATCCGCACGGCCTGTCGCCCGTTACGGGATATTCGAAACAGCTTTCCGTACCCTTGTGGCACGCAGGTCCCTCCTTGTCCACATATACGATAAGCGCGTCGCTGTCACAGTCGGAAACGATCGCCCTCAAGTGCTGAATGTTGCCCGAGGTTTCACCCTTTCTCCAGAGCTCCTGCCTTGAGCGCGACCAGAAGCACGTCCTTTTTTCTCTGATCGTTATCTCGAGGCTCTCCCTGTTCATATACGCGAGCGTCAGTATCCTTCCTGTCGAAGCGTCCGTCACTATCGCCGGAATCAACCCTTTCTCGTCGAATTTCAGTTCATTTATATCAGGCATTTTTTCTCCTACTTTATATCCTTACGTTTATCCCTTCCTCGCTGAGCCTTTTTTTGAGATCGGGTATCTTCACATCGCCGAAGTGAAAGATCGACGCCGCAAGACCCGCATCGACCTTCGGAACTCTGCTGAAAAGTTCGGTGAAATCGTCCGCACAGCCCGCTCCGCCCGAGGCGACCACCGGCACGTCCGCCACGCTGCACACAGCCTCGAGCAGTTCGAGATCGAAGCCCCGGCGGACACCGTCCGTATCTATGCTGTTAACGACTATTTCGCCTGCGCCTCTTTCGCATCCGCGCTTTATCCACTCGAGAGCGTCCATTCCGGTATTTACGCGTCCTCCACTCGAAAAGACCGTAAATCTTCCGTCGACGCGCTTAATGTCTACGGACAGTACGACACACTGGTCTCCGTATTTCTTCGCCCCCTCGGATATGAGCTTCGGGTCTCTTACAGCCCCGCTGTTTATGCTCACCTTATCCGCACCGCATTTGAGAACGCGCTCAAAATCGTCGATAGTATTTATGCCGCCTCCGACCGTGAGCGGTATGAATACCTTCGATGCCGCGGCCTTCAATATATCTGTAAACAGGGCTCTGTGCTCAGTCGATGCAGTAATATCGTAAAATACGAGTTCGTCCGCACCGCAGTCGCTGTAATGTTCCGCCAGCTCCACAGGTGAAGCCACATCGGCCAGCCCCTCAAAATTAACGCCCTTTACGACCTTGCCGTCTCTGACGTCAAGGCAGGGAATTATCCTTTTTGTTATCACCGCAAGACCTCCCTCAGCACGATATTTCCATCATACAGCGCTCTGCCGATTATGATTCCCTCGAGGCCGATCCCCGAAAGCCTGCGCACATCGTCCGCATCCGTCACCCCTCCCGAAGCCACTATGCCGCAGCCGTATATATCAGTATAATCCGCGATGAGCTTCTCATAAAAGCCGGCGTCGATCCCGGCCAGCGCTCCGTCCTTTGATATGTCGGTGCATATTATAGTCTCAGCTCCCGCCTCGCATACTCTTCTGAAAACGTTCTCATACCTCTCCCTGCCGAGAGTCCTCCAGCCTTTGATCGCCGGATAACCGTCTCTGACGTCGATGCCTACGGCTATGCGTTTACCGAACTTCGATAACATCTTGGCGGTAAAATCCGGATCCGTAACCGCCGCCGTACCTAAAATAACACGGTGTGCGCCCGCGTCGATATACCGTTTTATGCGATCTTCACTCCTTATCCCGCCGCCTATCTCAACCTTGAGCCCCGTGCCCGAGGCTATCTCACTTACCGATGTGAAGGCCGGCATATCGCCGTCTCTAGCTCCGTCGAGGTCGACCATGTGAATAAACACGGCTCCGTCGCGCTCGAAGCTCTTCGCTGTTTCGAGAGGGCTTTCTCCGTATACAGTCTTGCGGTCGTAATCACCGTTCAGAAGCCTCACGACCCTGCCCCCGCTCACGTCTATCGCGGGGAAAATATTCGTTTTCCTCATTTTGTCAAAGCTCATTGAATGCCCTCAGAATATCGAGTCCGATCCTTCCGCTCTTTTCGGGATGAAATTGGACACCGAAAATATTACCCTTTGCAACTGCCGCCGTCACCTTATAGCTGTAATCCGTAACAGCTATCGTATGCTCCCCGCATTTGACCGCACAAAAGCTGTGAACGAAATATACATAATCACCCTCATTTGCATACTTGAATAAAGGGCATTCAGGCCTGCTCCCCGGAAACTCCAAAGCGTTCCAGCCCATATGAGGTATCTTCAGCGTCCTGTCTGCGAGGAGCCGTCTCATATCTGTCACCTCGCCCGGTATGAGGCCGAGCCCGTCGTGCTCGCCGTACTCGAAGCCTTTGTCGAGCATGAGCTGCATCCCCAGACATATGCCGAGAAGAGGCTTACCGTTTTCGGCCTCCTCAATCAAGGTCTGTCTGAGGCCCGACGCCTCAAGCTTAGCGACGGCATCACCGAAAGCTCCTACACCCGGCAGCACGAGCCTGTCGGCTCTTCTCAGAACGGCAGGGTCATCGGTAAGGCGGGCATCTGCACCTATCGCCTCAAAAGAGCGGTATAAAGAAAAGATGTTTCCCACACCGTAATCGGCTATGGCTATCATATCGTTCCTTTCGTCGACGGCACGCGCCCTTCAGATCTGTCGTCATATTCTGCAGCCCTTGCCAGAACTCTGCCCGACGCCTTAAAAACGCTCTCGGCTATGTGATGTGAATTTTCTCCGGCGAGCTGTCTCAGGTGAAGCGTCACGCCTGCGCTTCTGACAAATGAGATAAAAAACTCTTTGACGAGCTCGCTGTCGAAAGCACCGATCTTTTCGGTCGGTATCCTGAAGTCCGCCGCGAGCAGCGACCTGCCGGATATATCGACCGCGCACATCATGAGCGCCTCGTCCATCGGAAGTACTATATCTGCATACCGCCGTATCCCCGCCTTGTTACCGAGGCACTGCGCGTACGCCGCGCCCAACGCTATCCCGATATCCTCCGCAGAGTGATGCTGATCGACATGCGTATCGCCGTCGCAGGAGACGTCGAGCCTGAAGCCGCCGTGCATCGCAAACAGCGTCAGCATGTGGTCGAGAAATCCTATACCGGTAGCTATGCTGTTTTTTTCATAAGCATTATCATCGAGATCCATGTAGAGCTTTACTCTCGTTTCCGCCGTCCGCCTCTCTATATTCGATTGTCTTTGCGTTTTGTTCATCATATACCTCCGTTCAGGATATCTTTCACAGCCGTTATCAGCTCATCCATATCCTCAGGTGTCCCTATCGTTATCCTTACGTGATCGTTTATCCTGCTGTTGTCGAACCACCTCACGAGTATACCGCGGCTTTTCAGGTCGCTATACAGCTCGGCTCCCCGCACGCGGTCGGAACGAGCAAAGAGAAAATTAGCCTCGGATTTCGTGACATCAAAGCCGAGAGCCATAAGCTCTTTTTTTGTTTTCTCACGCGTGGCGATTATCCTTTCGCAGTTAGCTCTATAATAATCCTTTTCCTCAAGCGCCGCAAGGCCTGCCGCCTCCGTCATCCTGTTGATACTGTAAGGGTTCGTCGAATATTTCATGAGTTCAAGGTCGCTTATGAGGCTATGCGAGCCGATAGCCCAGCCAAGCCTTGCTCCGGCGAGCGAATACGACTTGGAGTACGTCCTCACCACGAGCAGGTTTTCGTGATCTCTTACCGCTGTAACGGCACTCTCCGCACCGAAATCCACATACGCTTCATCTACGAGTACGACACTGTCCGGATTCGTCTCCGCGATGCGCTCTATATCACCCGTGCTTACGGTAAGGCCCGTCGGAGCGTTCGGGTTCGCTATCACGATAAGCCCGCGGTTTCCGAGCATATAATCATCTGCACAGAGCGTAAAGTCATCTTTCAGCGGTATCCTTTCACAGCGTATGCCGTAGAATTTCGCGAACACTTCATAAAATCCATAGCTTATATCGGGAAAAACCGCTTTCTCAGATCCTCCCGCAAATGATGCAAATGCAAAATTCAGTATATCGTCCGAACCGTTCGATACGAAAATATTTTCACGCGTAAGCGCGACGCCGCTGACAGATGAAGCAAGTGCATTTCTGAGGTACTTCTGCTCCGGATCGGGATAAAGCTTCAGGTCACCGAGCACGCTGCGGTCCAGTGCCCTCAGCACCTTGTCACCCGGAGGATACGGAGACTCGTTCGTGTTGAGTTTAATATATTTTTTGTTCGCAGGCTGCTCACCCGGCGTATACGCCGAAAACCCTGCGTACCTTTCGTTGAGAAATCTGCTCATCTACGCCTCCCGTGCCGATGTCAGCGCCCCTACAATATCCTGTACGGTCTCAGTCTTAAATTTGAATGCCGCTTTGTTCGCTATGAGCCTCGCGCTGATATCTACGATCGTATCGATTACCGAAAGGTCATTTTCTATGAGCGTCTTGCCCGTCTCCACGATATCTACGATCACATCGGAAAGGCCGAGCACGGGCGCAAGTTCTATCGAGCCGTGCATTTCGATTATATCTATGTCCCTGCTCTCCCTTTCGTAATAGCTTTTAGCTATGCGCGGAAATTTCGTAGCGACCCTCAGCGTGCTCGACGTATCGTCTCTGAAGCCGTTTTCCGCCGCGACGCACATCCTGCACTTTCCCGTATTCAGGTCGAGGAGCTCATATACGTCCGGCCTGTATTCGAGTATGACGTCTTTGCCGGCCACGCCTATATCCGCGGCGCCCCGCTCGACGTATATCGTCACGTCTGACGGCTTTACCCAAAAATACCTGATCTTCTTTTCTCTGTTTTCGAATATCAGCTTTCTGTTGTCCTCCTTTATCTCGGGGCACGGATAGCCCGCCCTCTCGAACATGTCGTATACCTTTTGTCCGAGTCTTCCCTTGGGAAGCGCGACATTTATCATGTCGCCCGCTATATCGCTGTAAAGTCTGTCAGTTGATCTCAATTGTCCTAACCTCACCGTTCCTGTACTCTAACAGTTTCCTGTACCTTATCCCCTTCGGAAGATGCTGCTGCGTCATCAGGCTTTCTCCACCCGCGCGTATGCGGTCGGCCTCTCCGGCAAGCCCCCCGTCCGACGCGTCCTTTGCATCATATATCAAAACGTTGTCGATATCGTATTCGTTCGTAATGTGCTCCGGACACTCAAGCCTGTCGAGGTATACGGCAAAACCCACAGCACCGCCCGATTTACCCATGTGCTTCATTATGCCGTCATACCTCCCGCCGGAAAGAACACCTTCCGGGATCCCTTTGATATACCCCTTATAAAGTATGCCGCTGTAATATGTCATATTATTTACTATTGAAAAATCGACGTTCAGGTTTTTACCGAGCCGGTTTTCCGAAAGGTATGAACACACAGCCTCAAGCTCTTCGACGTACGAGTCGTACACTGCACCCGTCGACAGCGTCCTCAGCACGTCGAACACCCTTCGCGGACTGCCGTATGACCTTATCAGGCTGATAAGAGCACGTGACGCGCTTTTCGGTATGATGCCCTCCGCCGCCAACCGTTCGAGCTCGTGTGCGTTTTTTTGACTTATGCTTTTGAGGACTCCGGGCTTTACCTCCTCCGGCACGCCGGACATAAGCTCCTGTATTATCCCCATGTGGGAAATGTCGAGAACGTAATCCCTGCTTATAGTCCTGAGGCTCTTCGCCGCAAGCAGCGTGACCTCTCTGAGCTGGAGGATATCTATGCTTCCGAGGCATTCAAGGCCCATCTGCATGATCTCCCTGTAATCCCCGTCCTTTTCCTTTCTATATATACGTTCGCTGTACGATATCCTGTCCGTTACGCCCGGCACCGTCCTGCAGTTCCTGACGACGGACAGTGTGATATCGGGTCTTAACGTCATAAGCCTGCCGTCTGCACCCGTAAATGCGATTATACTTTCGGTCGGTATAAAATCCCTGTTTCTCGTATACAGGTCGTATTCCTCGAATTTGCCCATCTTAAGCTCTCTGTAACCGTAAGACGCATAAAGCCCTCTAAGCGCGAGATCCGCCTTTTCTTCTTTCCTCATCATTCTTTTCATGCTTTTTTCCGACATCATAATATGTGACATGCTCCTTTTATTTATCGCTTTATCATTTTATCGCTTTATCATATAAAAGTCAATATCGATATCTAAAAAAATGACGGGGTGATTACTCCCCGCCAGCTGCACTTTTACAGTATTGAAATAACGTTGTAGATGTATATATTTAAACTGCTTTTTCGCCTTACAAAGAAATCATATATTTTGAATGTTCCCATTAGGATATATTCGACATGTGAATGCCCCGAAATTCAAGCTGTTATAATAGAAATACAGCATCCCCGTATTGCCGCTCAGCTTTCGGCATTGTGTGTTTTGTCGTTCTTGCCGTCGCATTCCGCTGCGGCGGGGGGAGTCTGACCCATCGTCATGCATAACCCGGCCATCGCACAGCCCTCGCACGCATGAAGACGTTCATCCGTTTCCTCGGGCGATCTCGTCTCGGCATTTTTTGCGGCCATAAGTACCGCCGCAAGACCTATAAGGGCTATTATCACGCCCGCTATGAGGATCACCCCTATGTGTGAAATAAAGTATCCCATGACTACTTTCTGCTCCTGCCGGTCTCCATATCGAAAAGCTTTTCAGCATGCGGCTTCCAGCGCTCCGCATATGCGCGGGTCTTGCGGCACAGCATGTCAGCCGACTCGGGAGACTGAAGATCCGTAGAACTCGCGCCTGTTTCCCTGATCAGCTTCGGAAGGATGTCCGGATTTTCGAGCATAGGACACGGGCGCAGGTGGTTGTCGTTAAACGGCTGATTGTCGTGATATGCCATGAATAAAGGTGACTGCAATATCTCTATTAGGGAGCTGTTCCTTATGTTGCAGTTTGAATAATGAATGAATACGCAAGGCTCGGCATCGCCGTTGGCATTTATATGGAAGTAATTGCGTCCGCCCGCGATGCAGCCGCCCACGTATTCGCCGTCATTCTGGAAATCGAATACGAACAGTCCCTCGCCGTCGTCAAGATTTCTGATCTTTCTGATCCTGCGAAGCATATATTCCCTCTGCTCCGGCGTTATCATGAGCTCGGGCGAGGCATCGTTTCCTACCGGCATATAGTGGAAATACATCGAGAACTTAACGCCCTTGTCTATCTCCATCTTTATGAACTCAGGACTCGTCACGGTCTCACAGTTCACGCGCGTATAGCATATCGACGTACCGAATATGCAGCCGTTTTCTCTGAGGAGATCCATCGAGTTCATCACCTTGCCGAATACACCCTCACCCCTTCTGCCGTCGTTTGCGTCCTCAAAGCCTTCGAGGCTTATCGCGAGCGACAGGTTGCCTACACGCTTAAGCTCGTCGCAGAACGCCTGATCTACGAGAGTTCCGTTTGTAAACGAAACGAATGCGCAGTCCGGGTTCATCTCACACAACCTTATAAGATCGTCCTTGCGGACGAGCGGCTCGCCGCCCGTGTACATATAGAAGTAGATGCCGAGCTTCTTGCCCTGCTTTATCACGTTGTCGAGTTCCTCGAGCGAAAGGTTCAGCTTGTGCCCGTACTCCGCGGCCCAGCAGCCCGTGCAGTGAAGATTGCAGGCACTCGTAGGATCCATCAGTATGAGCCATGGGACATTGCAGCCGTACTTTTTCCTCGCATCGTGCATTACCTTTGTGCCGCAGAACATCGCCTCATAGCCGAAGTTAAGTGCGGCCTGTTTGAGCACGTGCTTATCTGTCTCGTCTATTATCCTGTTTATGTATTTCATCAGGACTCCGTCAGGCTCGGAAATGCGCTCTTCTATTTTTTTGTAGTCGAGCTTCATATCGGCTCTGTTCAGATATCCCTCAGCCAATTTGAATATGTCGAGGATCGCCTTCTGCCTGTCCTTGCCCAGCTTCGAATAAGCCAGCTCAAATCCGGCCGAAAAGGCTTCCCTTCCCATCTTGTGCTTAATACTTGACATAAATCCAACTCCTTAAATTATGTAAAAAATCTTTTTTCCTCAGGCTTCAATAAATATGTTATCAAATTCTACATACTTTATGGTCTTACAAGATTTTGATTATGTAAAAATACTATGTTTATATACCACATAATGTGCGCATCAAATCATCAATTCAAAATGTAAGGCCTGTTGTTTTGATGATTATGCCCTATACGGCAGATATGACATACAAAATGTAAAGGCGTCGGAAAGCCATGAGTCGCGTGCTGCATGTGCCGCAGCCGTGAGAATACGCCTCCTTTACCTTCCCTGCATTTCGGCGACCTTGTCAAAGATGGCTCCTGCGACGTCCTCCTTGCTTTGCAGCTCCTGCGGGAAAACGCCGTCCTTTGTTATGAAAGTCACGCGGTTCGTATCCGTCCCGAAGCCCGATCCTTCGTCCGTGAGATCGTTTGCGACGATCATGTCGGCATTTTTGTTTATCAGCTTAGCCGACGAGTTTTCTATCAGATCCTTCGTTTCCATGGAAAAGCCGCATAAAAATTGACCGTTCGTCTTATGCTCGCCGAGATAGGCGAGTATGTCCTTCGTCCTCGAGAGCTCTACTGAAAACTTCACGTCCTTCTTTTTCAGCTTGTCTCCGCTGTACGTCGATGGCGTATAATCCGCGACTGCCGCGGCTTTGATTATTATATCCTGCCCGGCCGATACTGCAGTGACGGCGTCAAACATCTCCGCTGCATCCCGTACCTCCGTGATTCTTACAAACCGCGGAGGTGGTGCCGCGGTGTAGGCTTTGACAAGCGTAACGTCGGCTCCGCGCATCATAGCTTCCTTTGCGAGAGCAAAGCCCATTTTCCCGCTGCTGTGATTCGATATGAAACGGACCGGATCGAGCGACTCTCTCGTTGCTCCGGCGGTAACGAGCACCCTTTTGCCGACGAGCGTCTTTTCGCGCCCGATCAGCTTTTCTATGTGAGCAAGGAGCTCGTCCGGCTCGGGCATCCTGCCCGCACCCGTATCACCGCACGCCAGGATTCCCTCCGCGGGCTCTATCACCTCTACGCCGTGACACCTGAGCTTTTTCAGATTGTCCTGCGTAGCCTGATTTATGTACATATTCGTGTTCATCGCAGGGACGATGATCTTGGTTTTCGCCGCCGCAAGAAATGTCGTCGTCAGCATATCGTCAGCTATGCCGTTTGCCGTTTTAGCTATGATGTTTGCTGTGGCCGGCGCTATCATAAAAACGTCCGCCTTTTTCGCGAGAGCTATATGCTCGACGTCAAATTCGAAATCGCGGTCGAAGGTATCCGTATAGCACTTGTTGCCCGTAAGCGTTTCGAATGTCAGCGGAGATATAAATTTTGCGGCATTTTCAGTCATTATGACCTCCACGTCCGCTCCCGTTTTTGACAGAGCGCTGACGAGCTGTGCCGTCTTGTATGCCGCTATACCGCCGCTTATACCTATAAGTACATTCTTTCCTTCGAACATTGTCTTTCCTCTTCTCAGTATTTTGTGTATCGGACTTCCCTATGTGTCGAGATGCCTGGGAACGTCGGAAGTGCTGTTTCTGAGCTTTGTATACTGTTCCTCGCATATTCGAGCCGCAAATTCCTCTATCTTCCCCGCTATCCACATATATGCCTGTTTCCCCTCGCTGTAATCCGCCTCGGCATATGTGTCGATCCTGCCCGCCTTTCGAAGCATTTCGACCTGTCTGAACGCCCCGGCATCGTGCGGCGGATATATGGCGAAGGTTGCGCCTCCGTTTCCTCTGACTACGGAAAAAGCGGGGACATCGCTCGGTCCGTCGGCGATGTATATCATATTTCTGAAAGGCACTCTCCTCGCATCCTCCGGCATCGCCGAATTTACGTCTATCTCCGGAAATACATTGGCACCCTTGTTTATCTCGAAAATTGCACGTGTTTTAGTCGTGTTGTCTATCGTATATCCTATCTCGCTTATGACAGGTACATCTCCCGACGTATCCTCGATAAGCTCGCACCCCCATACTCCGTCTACATGCTTTCTTATGACGCTGCCCTCGATTATCGCCGTCATTCCCGTACTTACGATATAATGCTCAACCTTTATGTCAAAATCTCGGTATTCCGGAGATGAATATGCGATCGCCCTCGTTTTATCGAATATTTCAGGTATCCCGGGATAAAAGCCGAGCCTCCTTCCGAAGCTTTTCAGCCTCGCGTTGTTTAGGCCGGGAAATATACCCTTCTTTGCGCAATTAATAAAATGGTTGAGGTATATCGTGTCCGGATTTACCCTGACTCCCTGTTCCTTCCTGTATTTTTCGGGCAGATCGTTTACCTCGCGCCAGAACGCCGCAGGATCCTTCCCGTATTCGTCGAATATCGGCTCCTGCATATAACCGTCGAGCAGCGTCTTGTCAAAATCCCATATTACCGCAATTATGTTCGCCATATCTTTGCCGAACCTCCGATCATTTCAAAAAAGGCCCGGTAAACCCGGACCCTTCTGCAACTTATTTCCCACATGCGCTCTTTGCAGCTTCACAAAGTTTTGCGAATCCTGCCGCATCGTAAACAGCCATTTCTGAAAGCATTTTCCTGTTGATGTCGATCCCGCTTTTGCGAAGCCCGTTCATAAGCCTGCTGTAAGATATGCCGTTTGCCCGTGCGCCCGCGTTGATCCTTGCGATCCACATCTGCCGGAACTGTCTCTTCTTGAGCTTCCTGCCCGCGTATGCCGAACTTAGCGCTCTCATTACAGCCGGATTGGCCGCCCTGAAGGTTTTACTTTTCGAGCCGTAAAATCCCTTTGCCTGCTTAAGAAGTTTTTTATGCCTTTTATAAGCGTTTACGCCCTTCTTTACTCTTGCCATTTTCTTACCTCCTGTCCTGAAACTACTTCGCCATCGACCTTAACATTCTCCTGTGGTCAGCACCCGATACGAGCGTTGCCTTGCGAAGGCCTCTCTTTCTCTTAGGCGTCTTGCTTGTAAGTTTATGGCTCTTATAGGCCTTGTTTCTCTTGAGTTTGCCGCTGCCTGTCATCTTGAGTCTCTTGCATGCGCCCCTGTGCGACTTCATTTTGTTTTTTGCCATTTTGATCTAAACCTCCTGCGTCATCATTTATCGTTTTTCGGTGCCAGAAACATCACAAGACTTCTGCCTTCCATTACCGGCTTCCTGTCGATGTTCGCGACCTCGCTGCAAAGCTCTGCAAACCTGTCCATGACCTCGCGTCCGAGCTGTGTGTGACCGAGCTCTCTTCCGCGGAATCTAAGCGATACCTTGACCTTGTCGCCGTCACTGAGAAATTTCGACGCAGTGTTCGCCTTGACGGAAATATCATGTTCCTCGATAAAGGTACTGAGCCTTATCTCTTTTACCTGCATGATCTTCTGTTTTTTTCTGGCTTCCTTTTCGCGCTTCTGAGTCTCATAACGGTACTTGCCGTAATCGAGTATTTTGCAGACAGGCGGAACAGCGTTCGGTGAAATATTCACGAGATCGAGCTTTCTCTCCTCAGCGAGAGCAAAAGCTTCATCGCGGCCCATGACTCCGAGCATAGTCCCGTCTTCATCTATTACTCTCAGTTCCTTATCACGAATCTCTTCGTTGATTTTGTTCTCTTTAATGGTAACACCTCCAAATTGTCCGTGTATAAAAAGCGGATACTTGAAGTATCCGCTTATAATGTATGCATAGCCTGCAATATCATCAGTATTTACCCTTCAGCTCGTACGTCCCCAGGTGAGAAGCGGATAACTTCTGCTTTGTTCCGCAGATAATTTATCACGGCGCTTGCCGTTTGTCAAGCGAAACATGCAGGAACAACCTAAAAATAGGTAAAAAAACGATTCAAAGAGCTCTCCGGAGTTTATAGCGTCTCGTGAAACGCTCTCGCCTCGCGGCAGTCTCTGACGATCTGCTCCGAAAGCTCATCTATGCTGTCGAATTTCACTTCGTCTCTCATCTTTGTTACGAACTCAACTTCGATCGTTTTGCCGTAAAGTGTCATGTCAAAATCGAATATATGCGTTTCGATATTCTTCTTACAGCTTCCTATGGTAGGCTTGACTCCCACATTTGTCACGCTCGGATATCTTCTTCCTTCAAAGACGCAGTATGTAACGTAGACGCCGTTTGGCGGCACGACCGTGTCCTCATCTATAACGAGATTTGATGTGGGAAATCCCAGCCTTCGCCCGAGCCTGTTGCCTACCACGACTTCACCTCTGACGGCGTAATACCTTCCCATATAATCCCTGCATCTGTCCACCCTGCCGCCGAATATGAGCGTCCTTATGAGCGACGAGCTCACCACGCTGCCGTCCTCGGTGAACGGCTCCATTATGTTAACTGCGACGCCGTATTCGGAAGCAACCTTTTTCATAAGTTCGGGAGTTCCCGCACCTCTGTAACCGAAACGGTGGTTGAAGCCGCAAAAAATTTCCTTTGCCCTGAGCCTGCCTATGATTATCTCGCGGACATAATCCTCAGGGCTCATTATCATAAGCTGCTGCGTAAAGGGAATACTGAAAAGGTATTCGGCTCCGAGAGCAGATATAAGCCTCTCCTTTTCTCCTTTGTAGAGTATGTTTTTCACCTTCGGCCTGTTCGGCAGAAGATCTTTCGGGTGGTTCGAAAATGTAAACACCGCGGGTTTAAGGTCCCTCTGCCGTGCTCTGTCCGTCATTTCCTTTATGAGCTGCTGATGCCCGAGATGTACTCCGTCGAAATTGCCGAGGGCAACCGCCGTGTCATCTATATTTATTATGTCATCCAAAGAATTGAATGTAATCATTATACAAGTACCTTCTCCGCCTTAAAGCCGTCTGAAGTTCTGCATCCGATACCCAAAAACCCCTGCGGTCCGTAAACTCTGTAACGGCTCTCCGTTTTGTTCGTGCTGTTCCACTGATTATCTCTGAGTATGACACCGTTGATAAAAAGTCCGGCCTCACGTTCGGCGAGATTTGAGGACAGCATGTGCATCAGAGCCGTATCAGGCGAAACGATGAAGTCTGTCAGTTCATCTGTCGTCATTCCCTTTATATCCGACACGTCTATTGCACCGCCAATCGTAAAAGCGCCGCTCCTCGTCCTGACAAGTCCCGTCATCGCGCATCCAACGCCCATAATATCACCGATATCTCTGCATATCGACCTTACGTACGTGCCCCTCGAGCACGTTAGGCTGAAAGAAAAATCCGGAAGAGCTATGTGGTCTACCGAAATCTCGCTTACGCTTATACTTCTTTTCGGTATCTTCACATCCGCCTTACGTTTCGCGTATTCGTAAAGCCTCATGCCGTTTACTCTGATCGCCGAATATAAAGGCGGTGTCTGTTCATGCTCACCGAAAAAAGAAAGTATCGCTTCGGTGAGCGCCTCCTTCGTAAGGCTCGATGTATCGGACGTTCCGAGTATGTTGCCCCATATGTCGAGCGTATCCGTCGATATGCCCAGGCGCGCGGAACACTCATATTGCTTTGTTTCGTCGTTAAGATATTCCATTATGCGGCAGGCGCTTCCGACCGCGATAGGCAAAACCCCGCTCGCCTGCGGATCGAGCGTGCCGAAATGACCTATACGCCTGATGCCGAGGATCCTCCTCACGATCGCACATACATCGAAAGACGTTATGCCGCAAGGCTTATTGACATTTATTATCCCGCTTGTCATATTGCTCCATGCGCTCCGTCATGACCACGGCCACACGCTGAAACGCCTCTTCAAGATTCGTATAAAGCGTAAATCCGGCGGCTCTCTCGTGTCCGCCGCCGCCAAGCTCCTCGGCAACCGCCGATACATCAAACCAATTCTTTGATCTCATGCTGCCCTTGACGACATTTTTTTCTTCTTCTTTTAGAAGTACGGCAGTCTCGACGCCTTTGATCGATCTCAGCCGTGTCACTATATTGTCTGTTTCCGACATCTCCGCACCTGTCTTTGCAAGCATATCCTGCGTCACATATGCTATAGCGAGCTGTCCGCCGCAAAGACAAGCGAGAGTTTCCATCGCCTGCGTCTCTATCATTATGCGTTCCATGCGGTTGCTTTGATATATCTCGATACATACCTTGTCCGGCGTTATTCCCCAGTCGTAAAGCTCGGCCGCTATCAGATGCGATACTTTCTGCGTATTTGAATACTGAAAATTACCGGTATCAGTCGCTATCGCCGCGTATATAGCATTTCCCATCTCGGGATCGGGCTCCGCCCCGAGATGCTTTATCAGTTCAAAGATGAGCTGCCCTGTTGCGGCGCACTTCGGGTCGATATAATTGTAATCGCATATCGGCTTTGATGTTCCGTGATGATCTATGCATATCGTCGTCTCAGCCGTTTTGAATACTTCCTCTCTCGAGCCTATCCTGTTCATCTGTGCCCAATCCACGGCCACCGAAACGTCGGAGCCCGCAGCGAGACTCCGATCGGACGTACACGTTCCGTTATCGAGAAATCTGAGATTATCAGGTATATCCTCATCTATCAGTACGTACACTTGTTTTCCGAGCTTTTTGAGAGCGCGCGCCAGAGCCATGCACGAGCCGAGAGCGTCGCCGTCGATATTGACGTGCGGATATAGCACTGTTCTGCCGCTGTTTTTAAGTACCTCGGCGATGTTTGCAAGCTCCGTATTGCTCATGAATCCTCCTCCGGGTTTTCCGGCTTGATATCAAGCTCCTCGAGTATGCTGTCGATATGCCTCCCGTATTCCATAGAACTGTCTATCCTAAATACGAGCTCGGGAACGCGCCTAATTTTTACCTGCCTGCCTATCTCTTTTCTTAAAACACCACGAGCGCTCCTTAGTCCGGCGAGTACTTCGTCATGATCTACGGCAGCCGTAGCCGTTACATATATCGTGGCATAGCTGCCGTCGCTTGTGACTTCGGCATCCGTGACGCATACCATCGCGTTCGTTATTCTCGGATCCTTAATTCCCGTCAGGAGCATCTGACCCGTTATTCGCTTTACTTCGCCTGCAAGGCGTTCGGATCTGTAGGCTTTGCCCATACCGTCCTATTTCCTCTCCGTTTCTACCATGTGGAAGCACTCAATAATGTCGCCCTCTTTTATGTCGTTATAGTTTTCAATACCTATACCGCACTCATATCCCTGCGCAACCTCTTTGGCATCATCCTTGAATCTCTTGAGTGATGATATCTTTCCTTCATGGATGACGATTCCGTCACGTACAAGTCTTACATCGGCATTCCTGACCACCTTGCCTTCTGTTACGTAGGCTCCGCCGATTATGCCTGCATTAGGGACCTTGAATGTCGTCCTTATCTGGACCTTTCCGAGTACTTCTTCCTTGAATTCGGGATCGAGCATACCCTTCATGGCGTTCTCGACGTCGTCGAGGACATCGTATATTACCCTGTATGTCCTGATCTCAATATTATCTCTGTCCGCCATGCTCTGCACCGCCGTGCTCGGCCTGACATTGAAGCCTATAATGACGGCGTCCGAAGTGCCTGCGAGCATTATATCGGACTCAGTGACCGTGCCGACGCCTGTGTGAATAATATTTACCTTCACCTCGTCATTGTTGAGCTTCTCCAGCGACGATACGAGAGCACCGATCGAGCCTTGTACATCACCCTTGATTATGAGGTTGAGTTCTTTTACTTCACCCTCCTTTATCCTGGTGAACAACTTTTCGAGAGACATGCTCGAATTTCTGGCGAGAACTTCTTCTCTCAGCTTCTCGGCGCGATGCTCGGCTATATCCCTTGCTATCTTGTCTTCCTTTACGGCGTTGAATTCGTCACCCGCCTGAGGCACGTCGGTAAGTCCGAGAATTTCGACCGCTGTCGCCGGTCCCGCTTTTTTGATCGTCTTGCCCTTGAAGTCAGTCATAAGCCTTATACGGCCCGCACACGTTCCGGCTACGATACTCTGTCCGCTCTGCAGTGTTCCGTTCGTGACGAGCAGGGTGGCCACAGGCCCCTTTGCCTTGTCGAGCCTCGCTTCTATAACGGATCCCATTGCAAGTCTGCCCGGATTTGCCTTGAGCTCAAGTACCTCGGCCTGGAGGAGTATCATCTCGAGGAGATTCACTATGCCGTCACCCGTCTTTGCCGAAACGGGCACGGATATAACGTCTCCGCCCCATTCCTCCACCAGCACACCGTGCTCGGAGAGCTCCTGCTTTACCCTGTCAGGATTTGCACCCGGTTTATCCATTTTGTTGATCGCAACGATGACAGGAACTCCCGCAGCCTTTGCATGGCTGATGGACTCAACGGTCTGCGGCATAACGCCGTCATCCGCCGCAACTACGAGCACGGCAATATCGGTGATGTGAGCTCCTCTCGCCCTCATCGCCGTAAAAGCCTCGTGTCCCGGCGTATCGAGGAATACTATCTTCTGTCCGTTGATCCTGACCTCCGAGGCACCGATATGCTGAGTGATACCGCCGGATTCCGATGCGGTAACGTTCGTTTTTCGAATGGCGTCAAGAAGGCTCGTCTTGCCATGATCTACGTGACCCATAACTGTAATAATAGGAGAGCGCAGCTTGAGATCATTTTCGTCGTCTTCGAACAGCTCCAGGCCTTCCTCAGCCTTTTCCTCCTGCACGTTTCCTATGTGGATGCTTATCCCGAGATCATCGGCGAGAACCGCGACAGTATCCTCATCGAGATTCTGGTTTATGTTCGCCATTATCCCGAGCTTCATCAGTGTCATAATAACTTTTGATGTAGATACCTCGGTCTGCTCGCAGAAGCCCGCCACTGTTATAGGCACCGTCAAAACCACAGTACCCTCAGGAAGTATCAGCTCTTCCTTCTTAGGTTCCGGATCATTGTTCTTATACTTTGCGTGTTTATTTCGAATCTGCTTTTCGAGCGACTTCTTCTCGAGCTTATCATATTTGCTGTGTCGCCCCTTGTCCGAATACCTTTTCTTCTCGTCGCGCTTGTTGTAATCGGTCTTCTTTTCGGTGCGCTGCGCATTATCCGTCCTGCGGCGGTCCTGTACGCCCGATCTGCCCGCACCCGTTTGCGCAGGTCTTGACGCGTTGCGCTCACCCGTCCTTCCGTCGTGGCCGCTGTAGCTTCTGTTCGCGTCTCTCGACTGCCTGCTGTCACTTTTCCTGTCGCGGCCTTCGCTTTTTCTGTCGCGACCGACGCGCGTATCGCCTCGCCTGTCGCGCCTGTCACGATTATCGGTTGTATCGCGTCTGTCTCTGCCGTCATGTTGTTCACGCTTCTCTGCGGAAACGTTTTTTCGGCTTTGTTCATGAATTTCCTTGCCTGCACGATTCGCCTCAGGTTTTGTATTTGCAGCCTCCGCTATTTTTTTAGGCGATGCCGCTTTATCTCCTTTATGATCGACAGTCGGTGTTTTCGGCGCACGCACGGTTTTTTCAGCCTGAGCCGCATCTTTAGCCGTTTCTTTCGCTGTGACTTTCTCCTGCGATGCCGTCTTCTCAGTTTTTGCCGATGTATCCTTCTCCGGCTGCATGCCGTCCTGCGGAACTTCATGTGAGATCGGCTCCTCTTTTGACTTTTCTCTGTTTGCGAGAAATTCGCGGTCCACTACAGGACGTCCTATCGGCGGACGCCTGCGAGCAGAAGCCGCTGAACCGCGTGCAGGCTGTACATCTGCCTGCAGTGCACTTTTTGCCGCACCTGCATCCTCGCCTTTTATTTTGCTTATATCCTGATCGGACAGTGTGCTCATGTGGCTCTTAAGTTCTATCCCCGCCTTGGCGGCGCGCTCAATGATTTCTTTACTCTTGAGGTCCATATCCCTGGCAAGTTCATATACTTTCTTTGCCATAAGCCACCTTCCTTTCTGATTGAAATAGGTCAATCTCCCTGCATATACTCTTTGCAAAATCTTTGTCCGTTATCCCGAAAGTTCCCTTGTCTGTCCTGCCTGTCATGTGCGACAATTCTTCGGCTTTGCCGAACGTGCGTACCTGTACGCCGTTCGAGGCGCATTTTTGCATCATTTTTTCTCTTGTATTCTCTCCGATATCTTCAGCGAGTATCAGAAGCGCAATCCGGCGCGATCTTATCATCGACAGGCACGTATTGTATCCCGTGACGATACTGCCCGACCTTGCGGCAAAGCCCATCAGGCTTTCGAATTTCGAAGGCATTCGAGCTCCTCTCCGATCCTCGCGACATCGTCCGGATCTATACTGTCCCTGAAGGCTCTCACAAAGGCGTTGCGTTTTGCCGCCTTTTCTATACAGTCGCTCTCTGCGCAAACGTACGCGCCCCTGCCTTTCGCCTTTCCGGTAAGGTCGAGCGACATAACACCCTCGTAATAAGCGATCCTGACGAGCTCCCTTTTCGGCCTTGACTCCATACACCCTATGCATCTGCGCATAGGTATCTTACTCTTCGTCGTCATCCTCGCTCACCTCATCCTCATATTTTTCGAAGGCTTCGTTGAGCTCCTTTATCATGTCGGCGTTCTCCTCCCCGTAATACTGTGAATGGCTCCTGATGTCGATCTTCCAGCCGCTCACCTTGGCGGCGAGCCTGACATTCTGACCTTCCTTTCCTATCGCGAGCGAAAGCTGAAAATCCGGTACGACTGCTGTCGCTATATTTTCCTCGGTATCCGCGAACACCTCCTCGACCTTCGCAGGCGAAAGGACATTTGCAATAAGTTCGTTCGGATCCTCGCTCCATGATATTATGTCTATCTTTTCACCCGAGAGTTCATCGACAACCGCCTGTACTCTTGCACCGCGCGGTCCGACACACGAACCTACCGGGTCGACATTGTCAAACTCCGTGTATACGGCTATCTTCGTCCTTGATCCGGCCTCTCTCGCGATGCCTTTGATCTCTACCGTTTTGTCCTGTATTTCCGGTACCTCGAGCTCAAACAGCTTCTTTACAAGTCCGGGATGCGAGCGCGAAAGGAATACCTGAGGTCCCTTGTTCGTCCTCTTGACATCCATTATGAACGCCTTCATGCGATCGTTAACGTTGAACCTTTCGCCCGGCACCTGCTCCTTCGCCGGCAGTATTCCTTCTGTATGACCGACATCCACGAACAGGGTATTGCCGCTTCTGCGCTGTACGATACCCGTAACAAGCTCGCCCTGTCTGTCCTTGAAATCATCAAAGACCATTCCGCGTTCGGCTTCTCTTATCCTTTGTACAACTACCTGCTTGGCCGTCTGAGCTGCTATGCGTCCGAAATCTTCCGGCGTCACCTGAAACTCTATGTAGTCACCGACCTCATAGCGGGGATCGATATCGTGCGCCTCCTCGAGGCTCATCTGAGTCGAATCGTCCTCAACCTCCTCGACGATGTCGAGCCTGGAAAATACAGCCATATCTCCCGTCGAGGCATCGACGGATGCTCTGACGTTCTGCGACGTTCCGTAGTTTTTCTTGTATGCTGCTACAAGAGCCGCCTCTATCGCTTCGATAAGCACACTTTTTTCTATATGCCTGTCTTTTTCGAGTTCGTCAAGAGCGTCGATGAATTCTTTGTTCATTTCGTTATATACCTCCGTTAAAAAATCACAGCCAAGCTGATCTTAGCGGTCTGCGAGCGCGGTATCGTCACCTGCCCGCCTTCTTCGGTTCTGATAGTTATTTCTTTCTCCGTCGCCTCAAGGAGTTCGCCTTC
This sequence comes from uncultured Clostridia bacterium, assembly GCA_938046095.1. GTDB lineage: Bacteria > Bacillota > Clostridia > Peptostreptococcales > Anaerovoracaceae > Eubacterium_B. The sequence goes on along the minus strand of CALIXS010000024.1, from coordinate 74,955 downwards.
TATGAGCTTCTCTCCGTTCAGCGGTTTATACAGCCTCACTTCGACGATCTGCCCGGCACATCTGTCAAAGTGTTCCCGGCGCGTCAGCTCTCTGTCCATGCCCGGCGAGCTTACCTCGAGGAAATAATTATCCTCTATCGGATCATACCTGTCGAGCTCGTCCGATACGAATCTGCTGACCTTCTCGCAGTCCTCCGTGCTTATGTAATCGCCGTCGGCTCTATCGATAAATATCCTCAGATAGTGTTCCCGACCTTCTTTGACGTATCTCATATCCCATAGCTCGTACCCGTTTTCCGCAAGAAAATCGGCGATCATGTCGTTCACTCTGTCTGTAATCCTGCCGTTTGCCATATTGTGACCCTCAACAAAATTTGAAGAGTGGGCACATGACCCACTCTTCCTAAAAAGCAATATTGATCGTATTTATGATATCACATGTGCTCGGACGTGTCAAACGAGGACCGCACCGACAGATTTATTTTTCTTTGAGAGAATCCCTGATCTCTGTCAGAAGCTTAACCTCGTCGGACGGTTCGGCAGGAGCTTCCTCCTTCGGCTTGGAAAATTTGTTGAACTGCTTCATCATCACGAATATTACCAAAGCCGTGATCATAAACGTGATTACGGCTTGTATGAAGTTCCCGACCATAAGCTGCGCACTTCCCACGAATACGGATATCGCGCTGAAATCGATACCGCCGAGGATCATGCCTATGACAGGACCTATGATATCCGATACGAGCGAATTAACTATTGCGGTAAATGCACCGCCTATAATTATGCCTACCGCCATGCTCATGACGTTTCCCTTGTTAATAAACTCCTTGAATTCCCTGAAAAATGATTTCATTTTGATGTATCTCCCTTCCCTATAAGAAATGTGATTTCAGTCATGAGATATAATATATCTTATACATACGGAATTCAACGTCGATTTATCCCCGCCGCATCAGATTTTCCGAGCACGACCTGTTTCCCCGGTGTCAGGCCGTGGCATCTCATGCGATTTCAGATACCTGTAAAACTCAAGCTTTGCCTTTGCGAAGCTGTCGCGCGCGAGCATCAGCGTTTTTCCGCAATCGAACGTAATCGTACCCGAAGACATACACACTACGCGCGAAAAATTTACGTATGTCCACAGCAACACACCGAAAAAATCGTCGTTCAGCAGAGGAATAATCTCGCTCATATTGGCGTAATATGTTATGTCGTCGCCGCCCGTCACGATTCTTACCTTTCGCCCGAGCCTGTCAAGAAAAAGTATATCCGCAAGCATGACCTTGTGAACGATACGCCTCGTCTTTACCGTTATATATCCTCCGCTCATCCGTTATCTCCCGAAATAAAATGGTATTTCTTATATTGTACCTTATTCCGGGCGGGAATCCGTGCCCGATTTTGCGGCGAAAGCGCCAAAAATACATCAGTGTGACGGTATTTCCTACATCATGGAGAAGAACGATATCTGGTCGGCCTCCGGGAGGCCGTCGAAGACTCCGCGACTGCGGAGCGCTGCCACGGATATTTTGTTGAGCTTAGCCCTGTTCACAGCATCCTCTATCGTAGCGAAAGGTTTCTTCCCGTAAGAATCCTCAAGAGCCTCGGCCGCTGTTGCTCCCACGCCGTCAAGCGCCGTAAAAGGCAATAGGATATCTCCGTCCTCCGTCCAGAATTTGAGCGCTTTTGATGCACCGAGACGCGGCCATCTGAATTTGTAGCCCCTCGCATACATTTCGTATGCGACTTCAAATACGAGCACCTCCGCCTTATCTTTGGGTGAAGCGTTGTCTCCCATCGCGTTTACGGCATCTATCCTCCGGAGTATGGCCTCCTTCCCCTGAAGTATTACGTCGGCATCAAAATCAGCGGCTACCGAGGTAAAATACGTAGCGTAAAACTCCCTCGGATAATACACCTTGAACCACGCCAGCCTGAATGACATCATGACGTACGCCACCGAATGGGCTCTCGGGAACATATACTGTATCTTGATGCACGAATCTATGTACCAATCAGGAACGCCGTGCTCTTTCATAACTGCAAGTTGTTCATCCTTCAGCGGCCTGTTCTTCCGTACGTCTTCCATTATCTGGAAGCTCATTTTGTTCCCGATTCCCTTCAATATCAGGTAATTCATTATGTCGTCACGAGCGGATATCACCTCTCTCACAGTGGCTACACCGCTTCTGATGTAGTCCTGTGCGTTGTTGAGCCAGACATCCGTTCCGTGCGAAAAGCCCGCTATCCTGACGAGGTCGGCGAATTTGTCGGGCTTTGTATCGTCGAGCATCTGCCTTACAAATCCGGTGCCGAATTCGGGTATCGCGTACGTTCCGTGCGTGTACTTGTAATTTTCGTCTTTTATATCAAGTGCCTCAATACCGTTGAATATCGACAGTACCTTGCGATCCGTCAGATCTATCGTCATCGGGTCGACTCCCGTCATATCCTGAAGCTGTCGTATCATCGAAGGTATGTTGTGTCCGAGAATGTCAAGCTTCAGCAGGCTCTGATCTATCTTATGATAATCAAAATGCGTAGTTATGATATCAGTCGTCATGTCGTTAGCAGGATGCTGAATGGGACAGAACTCGTATATCTCATGATCATCAGGCACGATTATTATCCCCCCGGGATGCTGTCCTGACGTTTTTTTGACTCCCGTACACCCCTTTACAAGACGGTTTATCTCGGATCTGCTCAGATTCAGATTCTTCTCCTCAGCGTATTTCATAACATAGCCGTAAGCCGTGTTTCCCTGCACGGCCGATACCGTTCCCGCCTTGAATACGTTTTTTTCTCCGAATATCGTGCCTACATATTTATGTGCGACCGTCTGCTCCTCGGGAGCGAAGTTCAGGTCGATGTCAGGCTCCTTGTCACCGTCGAAGCCGAGAAACGTCGCAAACGGGATCATAAAACCGTCCCTCTTCATCTCCATACCGCACACAGGACACATTTTTACCGGCATGTCTATACCGCAGTCGTATGTCTTCGTGTCTCCCCAGACAAGTTTCTTACATTCCGGGCATATATAGTGAGGGTCGAGCGGATTTACCTCCGTTATCCCCGCCATCGTGGCCGCCAGGGACGATCCTACCGACCCTCTGGAGCCTACGAGATATCCGTCCTCCATCGACTTTCTGACGACCATCTGTGCCGACACATACATTACGGCATAGCCGTTTCCGATGACGGAATCAAGCTCCTTGTTCAGGCGTTCGGCTATTATTTCGGGGAGGGGGTCGCCGTATATGCTGTGAGCCTTCTTCATGCAGCTTGTCCTAAGCGTCTCATCGGCTCCCTCAATACTTGGCGGATATTTTTTTTGCGGCACAGGAAGTATATCTTCCGAGATCATGTCGGCTATCCTGTTCGTGTTTTCCACCACCACTTCGTACGCCAGTTCTTCTCCGAGGTACGAAAACTCCTCGAGCATCTCCCCGGTCGTCCTCAGATAGAGCCCGCGTCCTTTTTCGGCGTCCTTGTAGCCCTGGCCCGCCATGATAATATTCCTGTATATCGCGGATTCCGGCTCATCGTAGTGAGCGTCCGTCGTGGCAACAGTAAGCTTTCCGAGCCTGCGGCCGCATGATATGATTCTGCGGTTGTATTCCTGAAGTTCTTCATCCCCGGATACCATACCGTTTTCTATCATGAAACTGTTATTGACCAAAGGCTGTATCTCGAGATAATCATAAAATGATGCGATCCTGTCGATCTCCTCCTCCGTTTTTCCGTCCCTTATCGCTCTGTAAACCTCTCCCGCTTCGCACGCCGAGCCTATTATGATGCCGTCCCTGTATTCGCTTATGACGGATTTCGGCAGCCTCGGCTTCTTGTAAAAATATTTGAGGTGCGAAAGCGACACGAGCTTGTACATATTTTTAAGCCCTTCCTGAGTCGCCGCTAACAGGATTATATGGTTGCTCGGCTTCGCCTTATAGTTTATAGTGCCGTCCGGATTTTTGCAGTCTTCATCGTCAATTACGTAACCCTCCATACCGTATATGATTTTTATCTTATACGGATTCGCCTTATCGGATGCGAGATTATCGGCCGTCCTCGCCGCATCGGGAAAACTCTGCACTACACCGTGGTCCGTTATCGCCACGGCGGGCTGTTTCCATAAGGCGGCTGTCCTTACGATGCTTTCGACGTCGTTCAGTCCGTCCAAAGCGCTCATTTTGGTATGGCAGTGCAGCTCCACTCTGTGAGGCCCGTCATAGTTGTCTTCGCGCCTCACGATCTCTCCCTTTTCTATGCCGCTGATCATAACCGACAGGCAGTTATCGAATCTGTCCCATTCGGCATTGCCTTCGGCCTTGATATAATCTCCGTCCTTTATCAGAGAATCTATCTCGTTCCACTTGCCTTCCGATACGAAAGCCTTGAGGGATATACTCGTTTTCATATCGGTTATATCTATCGATATGAGCTTGCTGCCGTTTTTTATCGTTTTCGAGCCCTTGGCAAATACTACACCTGCAACATTAATCTTTCCGAGCTCGGCATCCACCTCCGAAAGCTGTGTGATCGCGCCGGATATCGGTTTTGTCCCCATTATGATATTTCCGTCGGCAGGCGCTTCTCTGTCATCCCTGCGGCGGCGCCTTGCGCCGTTACCGCTTCCGTTCCCACCGCTTACAGCTCCCTGCCTGCCGTAAGGTTTCACAGGCGCAGCCTTTGCTTTTTCGGAAGCGGCGGCGTTAAGCCGTACCGTCTCTGCCATCTCCTGCTCACACGATCTTTTCATGTGGGTCAAAGCGGTATCGTAAGTATTCTCATCGTTTTCGAACGCGACGTCATAATCAAGACCGAGATGGTCCCTTATCATATTCCGAAAAAAAACCGCCGCATGTTTGTTCAGTCGTTCGGCAGCGACCTTGCCGAGGGCTTTTATTATATACCTGCCGTCCTCTATGCGTCCGCGGCCACAGATTATAGCCTCGGTCAAAGATGCGTAATCACCGTTTGCGATCTTTACCATCCTCGGCGTAAATGCCTCGAGAGCCTCGAGGTCGTTCAAAACAACATCCCTGTATTTATATGATATATCCACGTCCGATATATCGGAAACGCCGCCCTTTATCAAGGCTTTGATTTTCTGTTCACTGTCAGCGGGTACGACAAAATTGAGCGATACACTTATCCTGAGCGTTCCGCTGTCTTTTTCGATCACGCAGTCTTCTATATTGAGGTCAAACTGATCCTGCGTATGCCCTTCAAAATCATTCAGATCTATCTGCGACATAATAAGTTCTTTCATAATGCCTTGCCTTCTCTGTCCTCTATTATTGCGAACAGCTCATCGACTATATCCTTTTCGTCGACTCTCCTGATAACTTCACCCTTTGCAAATATAACGCCCTTACCTTTGCCTCCCGCGACGCCGTAATCGGCATTGGCGGCTTCTCCCGGGCCGTTGACGACACAGCCCATCACTGCGATCCTTATACCGTGCCTCAGATGCGCATCGGCAAGCCTCGCATCAACCTTATCGGCGAGTGCGACAAGATCTATCGACGTTCTGCCGCACGTCGGACACGATATAATATCGTACGCGGGCTCCCTCTGACCCACAGCTTCGAGAAGTCTGCGCGCGAAGACAACCTCACGTACCGGATCCCCGGTGAGAGAGACTCTCATCGTATCACCTATCCCGGACAGCAGGAGCGAACCGATGCCCGCAGCCGATTTTACTTCGCCCATCTTACGCGTTCCCGCTTCGGTAACCCCTATGTGAATCGGATGTTCTGTTTCTTTCGCTATGAGATTATAGGCTTTGTCGTTTATCACCACATCGGATGATTTGAGAGACACTACGAGATCATCATATCCCATATCCTCAATGATTTCGAGATTTCTCAGCGCGCTCTCGCACAGTCCCTCAGCCGTCACGCCGCCGTATTTTTTAAGGATATCCTTCTCAAGCGAGCCGGAATTCACTCCCACTCTTATAGGAACGCCCGCGGCTCTTGCCGCCGCTACGACCTCTCTGACGCGCGCTCTGCTTCCGATATTCCCGGGATTTATCCGTATCTTGTCAGCTCCCGCTTTGATCGCCGCAAGAGCGAGCCTATAATCAAAATGTATGTCGGCGACAAGCGGCATATCCGTCATCCTGCGCACCGCCGCAAGCGTCCGAGCCGCGTCATCGTCCGGTACTGCGATCCTGATTATCTCGCATCCCGCACGCGACAGCTCCTCTATCTGTGCCGTCAAAGCATGCTCATCGTTCGAATCGGCATTTGTCATAGACTGAATGGAGACGGGCGCTCCTCCGCCGATCTTTACTCCTCTGACCGATACGCTTTTTTTGCTGCTCATTTGAATAACCTCAAAACATCATTAAAGGTCACAACGATTGCAAGTAGCAAAAGGAATATCATGCCCGCAGCATGAACTCTCCTCTCCACTTTATCGGATATAGCTTTCCCCGTGACAAGCCGTATCACTACAAAAATGATCCTTCCACCGTCGAGTGCCGGAAGCGGCAGGAGATTTATCATAGCAAGGTTAAGGCTTATCAAAGCCACTATATAAAGATAGTACATCGCACCGTACTGCACACTCTCGTCCACAATCTTTACTATGCCGACCGGCCCCGATACCTGATCGAGAGCATTGTCGGTTTTGAACAGATCGCCGATCGACTTGAAAAGCAGGCGGAACAGGTTTACCGTACTTTGGGCGCCGTTTTTGACGGCGATAAATACGTTATGTGAGACGTGAGATGTTATACCGATAACGTACCTGTTGTCGTCGGAACGCTCCGGCACAATCGTAAAGTTAAGCGTTTCACCGTCTCTGTCGACTGTCACCTCAACGCTTTCGTCGGCAGAAGAGACCTTAGCCAGCTCGGACGATACATTGTTCCAGTCCTTGACCCGGTTGCCGTTTATGGCAACGATCTCGTCTCCGGCACGCAGTCCCGCCTCCGCGGCGGGTCCTCCGTCAACTGCGCTTTCTATCGTCCGCGTCGCCTGCCCCGATACGCCGCAAAAAACTGTCAGTGCGATGAAGGCGATAAACACGTTCATCGCCGCGCCCGCGATGAGTATCAATATCTTCTGCCACCATTTCTTGTTATTGAAGGCGCGCGGATTATCGCCCGCTTCCTCGGTATCCTCACCCTCCATCGCGGTAAAACCTCCTATCGGTACGGCTCTTATAGAATAAAGCGTTTCTTTTCCCTGTTTTTTGAAGATCGCAGGTCCCATACCGAGCGCAAACTCGTTTACCTGAACTCTGCAGGCCCTTGCCATAAGAAAGTGCCCGAGCTCGTGCGGAAATATCAAAGCGACGAATAGTACAATCACAAGTATAACTGTCAGCATATCTTAATTCCTTTTATCTGTAATTTCTTTATGTATTCCTCCGAGAGGCGTCTCGTTTCACTGTCGGCCTCAAGTACGTCTTCAAGCGTTTCACCGCGTGATACGTGAGCGTTCAATATCCTTTCGATAGTTTCCGGTATATCATTAAATCCGATCTTGCCGTCGAGGAACGCCTGAACGAGCACCTCGTTCGCACCGTTCATAGCCGCGGGATACGTGCCGCCCGCATTTGCCGCGTCAGATGCGATATCAAGGCATCTGAATGTTTTGTGATCCGGTTTTTCAAACGTCAGCTTTGATATTTCGAAGAGATCGAGCCCTCTCCCCGAATACGGCAGCCTGTCCGGATAACCCAAAGCGAAGCTTATAGGAATCTTCATGTCGGGTATTCCGAGCTGGGCTATGACCGCAGTATCCCGGAATTCGACTGCCGAATGTATTATGCTTTGCGGGTGGACAATAACTTCTATATCGTCAATACTTACTCCAAAAAGCCATTTGGCCTCGATCATCTCGAGGCCTTTGTTCATCATTGTAGCCGAATCTATCGTTATCTTGCGCCCCATCGACCAGTTTGGATGTCTGAGCGCCATCTCAGGTGTTACGTGCCTCAGCTCATCATAAGAGTATCCCCTGAAAGGCCCGCCCGACGCCGTAAGCAGTATTCGCTTTATTTTTTTGTTCTCGCTACCCTGCAGGCATTGAAAAATCGCGCTATGCTCGGAATCCACGGGCAAAAGCCCGACTCCCGCACGCCTCACAGCCTCAGTCACAATCATACCTCCCGCGACGAGAGTTTCTTTGTTCGCCAGTGCAACATTCCTGCCGGACGATATCGCATGCACGGTCGGAATCAGACCTCTCATTCCCATAAGCGCATTCAGGACGATGTCACTGTCGTATTCCGCCGCGCAGATCAGACCCTTTTCGCCGAAGGCGGTCATGAGATGCGGGAATTCTTCAGCAATAGAAGCGGCATCCTCCTCCCTTTCGGTCACCGCAAGTTCCGGTCTGAATTCTTTTATCTGTTCGCGAAGCAGATCGGTCCTTCTACCGCACGTAAGACACACGACTTTAAACGTGTCGATGTTTTCTCTTATGACATCGAGGCTTTGCGATCCTATTGATCCTGTGCTTCCGAGTATGGTGACTTTTTTCATGCAAGCCCTCCTTATCTCATAAGAACAAGCTGTGTGTAGTAATACACGACCGGAGCCGTGAACAAAACAGAATCGAACCTGTCAAGTATACCGCCGTGACCCGGTATCAGTTTGCCGTAATCCTTGATCCCCATCTTCCGCTTTAGCGCCGATGCGACAAGATCACCGCACATGGAAAGAGGTGATCCTATAATCCCGATAAGTATGCAGTGGATTACGATGTCCGGCGCAAACAGAGCTCCGAAGAGTCCGCTGACGAGTACAGTAAAGATAACACCGCCTACGGCTCCCTCTATTGTCTTCTTCGGTGAAAGTTTCGGACACAGCTTATGCTTTCCGAAAAAATACCCCGTAAAATATGCACCTATATCCGAGGCAAATGCCACGATAAGAACCATCCATACGAGTATGCCGTATTCGGTCATGTCCGACATGACTATATGGAAAGAGAAAAGCTCGACATATATTATGCCGAATATCGTCGAGAGCGCATCTTCGAGCTTGTGTTTTTCGATTTTAAACATGCTCATGCACGATACCATAACAGAAAAAACGAGCCATCCCGTTATATATTCGTGCGACAGCGGAAATGCGATGTGCAGAACATAAAGCAGAACGAGCGCACCATATGCGACGGGTTTGCTCGGATGTATATCCATGCTTTCGAAGCCTCTGAAGAGCTCAAAAACGCACGCGGCACTCAAGAAGGCTCCCGCGATCATGAGCGGTATCCCGCCTAAATACACTATCACGGCAAATGGAAGCATACATAGCCCCGATATTATTCTTGTCTTCAACCTATGACCTCCGGATAACTACCTGCGGCCTCCGAATCTTCTTTCGCGGCCCGAAAAATCTTTTATTATCGCCTCGAACTCGTCAGGCCTGAAATCGGGCCACAGAGAGTCCGTAAAAGCAAATTCGCTGTATGCGCACTGCCAGAGTAGAAAATTGGAAACCCTTTCTTCTCCGCTCGTCCTTATTATCAGATCGGGGTCGGGTACGTTCCCGTTCTCGTCGCCCGTATACAGGTGCCTCGAGATGTCCTCCTCCGTAACGGTGCCGCCCGTCCCTTTCTCGGCGAGCAAAGCGTTTACAGCCCTTACGATCTCAGCCCGCGCTCCGTAATTGAGTGCTATATTGAACTGCATACCGGTATTGGTTCCCGTCGTTTCTATCGTTTTTTTCAGGCTGTCCCTTGCCTTCTCCGGTATGACCGAATAGTCCCCGAGCACCCTTACCTTTACATTTTCACGGTTAAGCTCCTCTAATTCGGAGGCGACATATCGGACGAGCAGGTCGAATATCCCGCTTACCTCCTCCGCGGAGCGCTTCCAATTTTCGGTAGAAAAAGCATAGACCGTAAGGAAGCCTATTCCCATATCGGAAGCTTTTCTTACGATCTCTGTCATAGCCTTCATCCCGGCATTGTGGCCGGCGATTCTCGGAAGGAATCTCTTTTTTGCCCATCGCCCGTTCCCGTCCATTATTATTGCAACGTGGCGCGGCATATTGCTTATATCCATGCGCAGCCCTCAAAATTCAGGGCTATCCCGCCCTGATAAGCGGAACAGCCCGTTCACGTCACTTCATGTTATACTTCCATGATCTCTTTATCTTTGTCGGTTACAATTTTGTCTATATCGCTCATGGCCGCCTCGACAGTCTTCTGTACGACGTCGAGCTCATTCGCAAGCTCGTCCTCGGATATTTCGCCGGATTTCTGCTGCTTTTTGAGTTTATCGTTGATCTCACGCCTCAGATTTCTGACGGCGATCTTCGTTTCCTCGCCCATCTTCTTCGTCATCTTTGTCAACTCGTGTCTTCTCTCCTCTGTAAGCTGAGGGATAACGAGTCTTATGCATTTTCCGTCGTTGGCCGGCGTAATGCCTATATCGGCTTTATTGATTCCCTTCTCTATATCGCTTACCGACTTGGGGTCGAACGGCGTTATCATAAGTGTGCGCGGGTCGGGCGTAGATATGTTGGCTATATTCTTCAGCGGTGTCGGAGATCCGTAATAATCCACGAGTACCTTGTCAAGAAGCGCCGGATTGGCACGCCCCGCTCTGACCGTATTAAGATCCTCCCTGAGGATGTCCTTGCTCTTCTGTATCCTCTCTTCTAAGCTCTTATTGCTCATCGTTTCATCCTCCTACCTGATGATCGTACCGATTTTTTCGCCGCAGACGGCTCTCATGATATTGCCGTCCTCGGCCACTCCGAAAACGTGTATGGCGATATTGTTGTCGCGGCAAAGCGTTGCCGCCGTAAGATCCATGACCTTGAGATCCTTCTCGAGAACCTCGCGATGTGTGAGCTCATCGTATCTGACGGCGTTCGTATCCTTCTCGGGGTCTGCCGAATACACCGCATCGACCTTCTTTGCGAGGAGGATGACCTCGGCGTCCATTTCCGCCGCTCTCAGTGCAGCCGTCGTATCGGTCGAGAAAAACGGATTGCCCGTGCCTGCACCGAAGATAACGACCTCTTTCTTCTCGAGGCGGCTTATCGCTTTCATCCTCGCGTACGGCTCGGCGATTTCGCGCATCTCTATAGCCGTCTGTACGCGAGCTTTAACACCGTACGAAAGAAGTGCCGACTGCAGGGCCAGAGCGTTCATGACAGTCGCGAGCATACCCATGTAATCGGCTGTTGCCCTGTCCATGCTTTCGCTGCTGCGCCCTCGCCAGAAATTCCCGCCTCCGACTACTATCGCCATCTCTACACCGAGATCACAGACGGCTTTTATCTGTTTGGCCACATTGTCCGTCATAGTATCGTCGATACCGAATTTCTTTTCGCCGGCAAGCGCCTCTCCGCTCACCTTGAGCAGCACACGTTTATATTTTGGTTCCATTGGTCACTCCTGTCCTACAGCCTGTGAAGCTTAGAATAAATTATACCATACGAATGCTTCCAATCAAAGAGAATTAAGATAGTCAATAGCCGCCATAGCTGCCGTTGCGCCGTCCGAAACCGCCGTAACGAGCTGTCTCCTGTCTTTTCTTCTGGCATCGCCTGCGACAAAAACTCCTGCCGAAGCTGTGGTACAGCTTTCACCCGAGTCGAAAAAACCTGCGTCATCGAGCCCGGCAAGCTCCGCAAAAGCACCGTTTGAGGGAACATGTCCGAGCGCAACGAATACGCACGACGCAGGGATATCTCTGAGTTCACCTGTTTTTACGTTCTTTACCGTAAGGCCCTCTACTTTTTCGGCTCCTATAAACTTCTCGGAAACCGAATCGAGAACAAACTCGACATTTTCTTTTGCCTCAAGCCTGTCGGACGTGACCTTGTCGCCTCTGAAAGCATCCCGCCTGTGCACGAGATATACCTTCGGCGCAATCGCGGACATGTACTCCGCGTCCTCGAGCGCCGTGTTGCCGCCACCTACGACGATTACATCTCTGCCTTTGAAGAAAGCGCCGTCGCACGTAGCGCAGTAGGAAACGCCGCGGCCCACGAGATCGTTCTCACGATCTATGCCAAGATGCCTCGCCGTAACTCCTGTCGCAAAAATCACCGACCTCGCCTGATAGACTTTTTTGCTCTCACCCGTCAGCTCGAAGCCCGCCGTCGTCCTCTCGACCGATACAATCTCATCGTATTCGAGCTCTGCGCCGAGCTCTATTGCTTGCCCGTACATCTTTTCCGCCAGCTCGTATCCCGATGTTTTACCGATTCCAGGGTAATTTTCAACCTCAGGCGTATTGATTATCTGTCCTCCGTATCCGAGTTTTTCTATCATGAGAACGCTCCTGCCGCCTCTCGCCGCGTATAAAGCTGCTGTCATTCCCGCGGGCCCTGCTCCCACGATTACGATGTCGTACATGTTTTTTCCTCCTTTATCTGCGCAGTCCGCATTGAAGCGGCCGCTTCATTTCTTTAGGGCATCCTGCCCGGGCATCGCGTTTTCCGATTACTTCCCGGTTTGCAAAATAAACGATACAAGCCTCCCGGTAGCGCCCTCTCTGCAGGTCACATATCTGTCTGCAAATGTTTTTACCCTTTCGAGATCAAAATCATCACGCTCCACGGCATTTTTAACTTCTGACGCCGTCCGACAGACTTCGCCCGGCATATCTTTCTCATAATCAAGGTAAAAGCTCCTGCTCCCCGCGTATGTGTCGAGATCAAAAGCGTAAAAACAGACAGGCTTGGTGAGAAGCGCCGCCTCGAACACTATCGCGGAATAATCACATATGACGACATCCGCCGCAAATAGCATCTCCATAGTCGAAAAGTCCGTATCGACTATGAAGCGCCGGGAGTTTTCAGCCTTCACATTCATGAGCGGATGGGGTTTTATAACGAGTATGTTACCGGTCCCGGACATCTCATTTTTAAGCGCCTCCAAAGCACCGCCGATATCACCTTTCATTCTGAATGTCGGCGCATATACGACGACCTTTCGCCCTTCCCCGGGCGCCCGCTCTATCTGGGGATATTTCGCGGCTATTTTCGCCGCAGTTTCTGTACGGTAACATGCGGACATCAAAAGATCCACCCTCGGCAGCGAACCCTCGAGCATGCAGCTCTCGTCATATCCGAAAGCCTCCTCGTATGCGGCAAAGCAGTTGCGGCTGCTGCACAGCACGTGCGAATAATTGCCGTGCATATTCATGACACGTGCAAGCCTCAGGCTTCTGCCCTCACCTCTGTTGCCCGCTATACTCCTGCCAAACCTCTTGAGTGCCCCGAGCGCATGCCATATCTGTATTATCTCCGTTTCCTTTCGCTGCTTCAGAAGCGAAACGGCTATGCAGTATGTATCGATAACTACAGCTTTAGAAGAAGCTATCGCAGCCATCTGTCCGAGAAGGACAGGTATGTATCCTATTCCGGGCATCCCGTCCAGTTTATGGCACAAAACCCTGACGTCCGTCGTCGGCGACTGACTCTTTATCTCCTTTTGAAGCATCAGAAAATCGACAGAAGGTTTATCCGACTGCCTGCTTATAAGCGATACTCTGTCCTTTACGGGAAACAGCTTCATCACCGCGAATATAAGGTTCAGTATCAGCTTTACGGCGGTTATCGCTATACTCATATCCTGAACAGCCTCTTTAACCTGTTTATATCTTCCCTTGTTATAATCCTGCCCGCCGCTTTGCGCACTGCGTCAAGCCCCGAATTGATCCGTCTTCTTACGGCGATCCCGAACGGTGATACGCTGCCCCTGACGTTTTTTTTCAGCTCGTCCTCCGTCATCGCAGTAAGCACAGGATCACGGCGAAGCTTACGGAACGAACAAAGAGCATAAAGCATCTGCGAATCATCACCTGCATCATCGCTGAAAAAAGCGGATTTTTCCGCAATCGCGCTTTTCTGTATAAGCTTGTTCGACATCATCGGATCGAGCCTGTTTATCACGCCTCTTTCTCTGCCGACGAAGCGCCCCTGCCCGAAACAGGCTTCCGCAATGCCGATCGGGTATATACCGTCCTCCCCGAGATGCTTCACATTAACGGAAACAAAATCAAAACTTCCCGATGAGAGCACATTCCACATGCGCCTGAGCGTGTTCCCCGTAAAAATCACAGGCTCTTCGATTATCATTACCATATCCGATTTTGCCGCGCATACCGCTTTTTTTTTGTATGCCGCACCTCTTCCAGGTGCGCACTCGAGTATTCTGACGTTTTCGTAACAGGTCACATCTTCGTTTCCCGTCCTCAGAGTTTTCGGCATGAGAAGTTCAAAACGCGGAAAAGTGCCGCTGTAAAGACTTGCTGCCGTCATGTGTGCCTGTCCGGGTGTGAGGTTTTCTGTCAGAATCACGGAAACGAGCGGATTTGCCGCCATATCCTCTTTTGATATCAGATCGCCGCCCGCATATATATCCTTTTCACGGCTTCGCAGCGCTTTTATGCTGCGGTTCGATATATGCTTTTCGTATTTCTTTATGTATGCGTTAAGGAGCGGGAGCATATCGCCCTGCTCCTTCCATATCCTCCTGAAATAACCGCCAAGCATCTCATGCTCAATAAGTCTGACATAAAGAGGCTCGAGGTAATTGTTTATTTTTTTTTCATCGGTGCCGAAGGTTAGTGCTGCGAGTTTTGATGCTTCCTGAAGTATCCTCATATGAGCCGTAAGAAGCTCGGAAAGATACTCCCTGCTTATTTTCTGCGTTGCGGACGGCGCCTCCCAAAAAGGCCTCCTGATATACCTGTACGCTATCGTGCTGCAGCCCGTGATCCTGCGCGCGCGATTCAGCACCGTAAAGGTAAATACGCCGTCCTCGGCATATTTGATATTCTCGAATCTGAGTGCGTGCCGCCTCAGGAAGGACATCCTGAACATTTTGTTGCATACCGACCATGCACCCAGAAAATGTGAATCGGACGCAGATATTTCTTTTTTTGCGGCCAGCTTGACTGAATGCATGTAAAGCGACGTTTCTCCGAGTGATTCCTCCTGCATTATCCCGACTGTCATGTCCGCATCATTCCTTACGGATGCAGAATACATTTTTCGGAGAGCCTTGGGAGGCACATAGTCATCAGGATCCCAAAACACTATAAAATCGCCTGTCGCCTCGTCGATCCCCATGTTTCGGGCTGAAGCCACGCCGCCGTTTTTCTTCGATATAAGCCTGAGTCTGTCATCCCTGCGGCAGTATTCGGCCGCGACCCGCGCCGAGCCGTCTGTGCTTCCGTCGTCTATGAGCAGCGCCTCAAAGTTCTCATAATCCTGAGCTGTAAGCGAATCGAGCATTTTTCCGATGTATTTTTCTACGTTGTATATCGGTACGACGACCGTTACTTTCCGATTCACCGGTTATCCTCTTATACATTCCAATGCATTATCGTTTTTCCGTGATATTTTCTGATATCGAGTTCAAAGGCTTTTACCATATCATCGCACGACCTGACATCGACGACGTCACCTACGATGGACGAAAGAAAATCCGGCACCTCCGGATGCTCACGGTAAAGTCTCATCACGCCGTCAAAATCCTCTCTTCCGCTTCGGCTGGAGCCGAACATTCTGAGACCCTTTTCGAGAATCATCCGCGTGTTGATCGGCACGGGGTTTTCGGATACACCCAATATCGAGATCGTTCCCTCCGGCTTTATGAGATCTATTATCCGGTTTATAGCCTTCGGTGAGCCTTCCCCTCCGACACATTCGAAGGCATGATCAAAGGTCACATCGGCCGGCACGCCGGTCGTCAGATACGTTTCGTCTGCGAAGGTGAACTTGTCGAGTTTATCCTCGTTCACACCGAATATAACTATTTTTGTTTCCGGCAGCATATGTTTCACTATCAGCGCGACTACAAAGGCGAGATTGCCGTCACCCCATATCCCTATCCTTTCGCGCCTGCCGTGGCTCATGACTGTCATCCTCGTTACCGCGTGGTATCCGACAGATACGAATTCCGTAAACGCGAGTATATCCGTATCGATACCCGCAGGTGCCGCGACAATTCTGTCCTCGGGCATGGAAATCAGATCCTGCATAAAGCCGTCAAACCCGCTCGCCCTGAATCTGCTCGAACGCAGATAATTTTCGGCTATATATGGATCGGTATCGCACGGCGTATTCGGTATCATCACTACCGTACTCCCCGGGGTAAATGAACTCCCGCCGGCATATACGACTGTGCCGCATGCCTCGTGTATCAGAGCCATGGGAAGCTTTGCGGCAAGTATCTCGGGCGGCCTCTTTCCCCGGTAATATCGTTGATCCGCATTGCATATACTCAAAGCGAGAGGTCTTATAACCGGATTTGCACAGGAAGCATCGCACTCGGTAAACTTCACCTCGAATTTTCTCGGTCTTGTCAGCCTGTAAACGACGTTCAGCATTTGACGTCTCCCTTTAACAGCGCCTCTGCTATGGCTATATCGTACGGATACGTTATTTTAATATTGAAGGTTTCTCCCTTGACGAGTCCGACGTCTTTGCCCTTTAGGACAAATATCTTGGCGGCATCCGTAAGTATCGCCTTCTCGCCCTCCGTGAGCTCACCGTAAAGCTCCTTAAGCTCCTTTGCTCTGAAGCTCTGAGGCGTCTGCCCCTGATACAGAACAGATCTGTCGGGGATTGCGGAAATCAGCTCTCCGCCGACACTTTCGACGATAGTATCGGTGGCGGGTATAACTGTATCGCAGGCTCCTTTTGCACGTGCGGCTCTTACATTGTCATCTATTATCCTGTACGTCACAAACGGTCTTACGGCATCGTGCGTTACGATAATAGTATCGTTGTCAAGGCCGTACTCCTTTTCGATATGAGCTATCGCGTTCATGATCGTTTCATTTCTCACGCCGCCGCCCCCGATCACCTCGATGCGGTCATCCCCGTTCATATACTTTGATGCAAGGCCTCTCGTATGCTCTATCCACTGCTTCGGGCATGCTATTACTATGCGCGAAAAACCGGCATACATGCACATTTTCTGTATTGTATGGACTATGATCGGCATCCCGCCTATATTCATATACTGCTTCGGGAGCGTCGGATCTCCCATTCTCGAGCCTGCGCCTCCGGCAAGTATGACTCCGTAAATATTGCTGTCAGTCATTTTACCTCCTGTCTAATACCAGCCCTTAAGACCGGACAGATAATTACCCATAGCCTTATCGCCTATGTTCTCCCGCGTACTGTCTACGGTAAGGATAAGGAACATAAAGAGACATGTAAAGAATTTGCTTATTATCATCATGCATTCAAAATGGTTGACCGTCAGTATGAATACTAAAGGCATATACCAAAGCCCCGTATCAAATGCCCTGCTTTTTCTGATTCTGACGAACAAAACGGCCATAAAGGCTACAAAACCCAAAATTCCCGTCACATACATCATCCCGATATACCCGTTATGCGTAGAAAGCTTGGTCGGCTCGTACTCGGCCGCATCCCCTCCGGCAGCCTCGAACGCCTCTTTTTTTGTTTCGTTTCGGGATGCGAGTTCGGTTTTCTGGCTTCCGCTTCCCAACCACCTGTAGTCATGCGACGCGACATACCCGTCCTTCCATATCGTGTATCTTACCGTCGTGATATTGTCAAGAGCGCGCTCGTCGGCACTGTATCTGTTCACTCCGTACTCCGATTCTATTCCGGTATCAAGATTCGAATGGATAAACCCTGTCATAGCGCCCGTGAGGAATATCGAAAGTATAAGAAAACCGGTAACTGTGTTCTTCGGGGTAAGCGGCTTTATCACAACCGTAATCAGCATCGCGGCAAGCGCCGCGATAAGACCCGCTTGAGCGCTTCGGCACTGCGAGAGCATCAGGCACATAAATGAAAAAGCCATGTATACTGCTGTTCCCGCCTTTGCCGCTGATGACATCCCGCGCCTGCAAAGGCATATTACAATTATAATCGAAAATGCCGTCATGATGCCGAACGTATTCGGGTTTACGTACATGGTGCTGAACGTCGCGCCGTGTTTGGCGTAAAAAGTATTATTCTGAAGCCATACGTAAAGCGGTGTAGCCTCGGCAATATGCTCCATATAAAACCAGAACAGAACGTTGAGGGCGTTAAATATCAGGTTGATGACTGCGATAAGAGGGCATACCGCGCGTTTCACAAAGCTTCCGTCCACTGTAAGTACCGTCAGCGCCAGGAGGTAAACGCCCTCGAAGAATATGCTCCTTATCGTGCTGTAATCAAATCCGTTGCCGATCAGGCACAGGAGCCTGACTGCAAAATACAAAAAAACAAGACTCTGCGCCGTGAGCCAGCGTTTTTTTTCAGCGACCGCCAGTGCCGAAAATTTTATTATCGTTATCACGACAAGTCCTGCGCCGACAACACACTCAAAGCGTTCCTCCCACACCTCGAGAACTCCGCCGAGCAGTGTATTGTACATTATAAATAAAAACGAATATGCGAAGACGAGTATTTTCGCCGCAATATCAAATCTGCCATTTTTGTTCTGCAAAGCTGTGGACATGATTGCCTCCTGTTACCTGCCGAATATCCAATCTACCGTTTTACGTGTCGAATTTCCGTCACATGCACTCATAAATCTGTCTCCGAATGCCCGGCGCTTCTTCTCCTGAACGTCACCCGACCCGATTGCCCGTATAAGGCTCCGGTAATCCTCGGCGACCGCACCGTAAACGTACGTGTCGAGCGGAAAATATGTGCCTCTTTCGTCCTCATACCTTCCGTGATCGCACAGAAAATATACTACAGGTCTGCCCGTAAGATACCAATCGAAGATTACGGAGGAGTAATCAGTCACGAGAATATCAGCCGCTGCCATAAGCTCGTTCATCTCGGGATAATCGGAAACGTCCGTAAGACCCGGTTCCTCAGGCGGCAAAACGACGCCTTTTTTTATGTTTTCACTGAGTGCCGGATGCCATCTCAGCGCTATGGCATACTTGTCGCCGAGATCTTTTGCTATCTCCGACGGATGCATTGCATCAAAATCGTAATACGCATCCTCAACCCTGTTGCCCATGTACGTCGGAGCGAACAAAACGACCTTTTTCCCCCCGAGCTGCGGATACGCGGAGTATACTCGTTCTTTCGCCTCAGCCGTTCTTTCCGCGTCGAAGAAAATATCCGTTTTAGGGTTTCCTACGGCGGCCACCTTATCCTCGTCTATTCCGAACGCCTCCGCAAAGCACCACCTGATGCTGTCGGCCGTGACGGCGGCTCCCGTGTATTTTCTGTAGCCGGAGTGAACTCTTCCGATATTGCCCGAGGACACTCTTGAATATCCGAACTTTTTGTACGCACCCGCGCCATGCCAAAGCTGTATGAGCTTTTGTCCCTTTCTCACTTTGATTGCCGAGGTGAGACCGTAATAGTCGTCGAGCAATATATATTTTGATGATGCCATGTCACGGCACACGGATACGAATTCCCTGAACTGCAGCCTCTCACGTCTGTCAGCCTTGACATGTACGATGCATCGGCGTTCGGTACATACAGCATCACAGACGGCTTTCAGATTACCGTTCAGTCTGCCGTGCGCCTCCGTAAGAAAAACCGCCTGATCCCGCAAAGGCATAAATACCTGTACGGCTCTGTCATATATGAAGAAATATATAAGTCCGAGGACTTTTCTGAGCTTTCTTCCCATTTACCGTCCTTTGCATAAAATCGTGCTTATATTATATCAATAACCTCAATGCCGCGCAATGCGGTCTTAACCTCTGCCGCTCTCGGATCCGCTCTTTTCCCCTTACAGCCTTAACCTCTGCCGCCGCGGCGGAGCATGCGTTTCACGAGAATATTCTTCATGAACCTGAAATTATCCGATCTTCCGTATATGGCGAGCAGCATGACATTCGGTACAACGATGCTTATCAGAAATCTGATCACGAAGGCCGATATACCTTTGCCGCCCGCAATCGAAGCCGCACCGTACGTCACAGCCATTACCACGGCAAAAATACATAAATACCCGATATACTGCCTGTAATACCACGATGCGCTTTTTTTGAATCCGTACTTGTACAGCACATGAGGCTCTATCCACGCGCATGTCGTCACGGTGCTGACTATCGTCCCTATGAGCACCCCGGCGACGCCGAACGGTATCGCAAGAGCTATCGAAACCACGAGATTGATCAGCGACTCGTATATAGGCATATATCTGTTGTACCAATAAAGGCCTTTCGCGTTTTTGAACGTCTGAGCGGCGCTTCTCATCCCTGTAAAATACGTTTTCACTACGATGATGAGAACAATCTGCGTACTGAAAAGCAGCGACTCCCTGCGAAGCCAGATATAACCTATAAAAGGGTTTAGAAGCACTAACAGGCATGTGCATGAAAAAGTGTAAAGCCAGAAGTTTATAAAGAATATACGTTTGAATGCGCTTTCCTGCTTTTCGATACTCTCCTCAACGGCAAGATTGCCGACGCTTGCCGCTATCGCATTGAAAAACTTGGCGATAAAAACGGTTACGGCACTCGTTATGAGCGTGTAATTTGTGTATATCGCCACGGCGCCGAGACCTATCATCTTTGATATTATCAGATTGTCTGTCGCAAAAACGACGATCGTCCCGATCTTATGAAAGACCATCGCCGCCGTGTTTTTCTTTATCTCTTCGAATATCCCGCCCGGTATTCTGTCACCGCGTTCCCTAAGATACGGGAACATGCGGTCTGCTATCACAGTTATCGATATGTTCTGCAGCAGCACGAAAGCTATACCTGTGATCATGAACCCGACATAGCTTCTGAATACTAAAAGAACGGCTGCCTGACAGGCCACCCTCGCAATTTCAAATATCCCGTTGTTTCTGACGACGATGTAATTGTTTTGCGTAGCCGTGACATAGGACGCCTTGTATGAGAAAAAGTACGACATGGCCGAATTGATAACATACAGAACATATATGAATCTGAGATGCGGAATATCCGGCGGATCCTTTATCAAAGAGTAGATAAACGGCGTAACGGCAACACCCGCTGCAAATATAAACGCTCCGACGAATCGGTATACCTTTTGGTAGAAGGTCATTATCGATTTTATCGTATCCGTTTCCGTGCGCGCAATCGGACCGTAGAGGCTGAAAATAATGGCCTCACCTACGCCGAGCTCCGCCAGAGAAAGCATAGTCAGTATATTGCTGAACAGACCCGAAAGCCCGGCATAGTCAAGCGACATGATCTGTATTATCACCGTACGGGAAAAAAACTGGCACATGATATGTACCAGCTGAAGCATCCATGCTGTCTTTACGTTCTTCGCGGATTGATCGATTCGCATTTGCCTGAAAAACTCCGTTTACTGATGCTTCGGGGGAGGGCGTACGGGAATAATTCCCTTACAGCCTGAAAAAGCCGCGCACACTCTTACGGTAAAAGCATTGCCGTCACTCGGGTTGAATCCGGGCACTCCGACACTGCCTGTCCGAGTCCGGGCTGTCTGAGTCCGTACTACCTGAGGTACCTTATGACAGCCGCCGCCACGATATCCGCATCCTCTCGGGTAAGATAAGGATGCATCGGAAGCGAAAGTACCGTATCGCAGAGCTTATTCGTCACCGAAAGGTCGTTGTCGGTATCTCCGGCGATTCCGAACGCAAGCTGCCTGTGCATCGGCTTAGGATAGTACACCATCGTCGGAATACCGTCGCCCTTAAGCGCCGCCTGAAGTCCGTCACGTGTTTCCCTGTCCTTAAGCCTCAGCGTATACTGAGCCCGGCTTGAATAGAAACCCTCGGGAACAACAGGCCTTGCAAGCATGCTGTCGCAGCCGTCGAATGCTTTGTCGTACATCTCGGACGCTTTGTTGACATCTGTAAGCTCATACTCAGTAAACGCTCTGAACTTGACCTTAAGTATCGCTGCCTGTATTGTGTCAAGCCTTGAATTCAGGCCTATCCTGACATTGTCGTATTTCATCTCGCCCTTGCCGTGGACTCTGATCGACATCGCCGCCTGCGCCCACTCGCTGTTGTCCGTAAACAAAGCTCCGCCGTCTCCGTAACAGCCGAGCGGCTTGGCAGGAAAAAATGACGTCGTCGACATATCGCCGAAGCTGCACGCCGTCTTATCACCTATACGACCGCCGAAACCCTGCGCACCGTCCTCAAGCAGCAAAAGCCCATATTTATCGCATATAGTCCTGATTTTCGGCATATCGGCCGGAAGTCCGAACAGATCAACGGCTACAACTGCCTTAAGTTCGTATTTGCCCTCCTGCCTCGCATTGATGATCGCCGACTCGAGCTTGTCCGGGTCAATATTGAAGGTCTCCTCACATACATCTACAAATATGGGTACGGCGCCGCAGTGCGAAACTATCTCACCCGACGAAAAAAACGTAAAGTCGGGCACGAACACGGCATCGCCGGAGCCTATATCCCATACCATCATTGCTATCGAGAGTGCATCGGTTCCATTTGCGCAGGAGATGCAGTACTTCGCTCCTACATACTCCGCAAGCTGCCTTTCGAGCTCCGCGACCTCACCTCCGCTTATAAAATTGCAGTTTTCAGCCACCCTCTGCATCGCAGCATCAATATCTGCTTTCAATACGCGATACTGTTTTTTCAGATCTCTGAATTGCATAATCCGCACCTCACTTCCTGATCATATAATTATATTTCAGATACTGCGTATAGTCAACGCACCGTCTTTGCGGACAACATTCGGCAACGCAGCCTTCTCCGACCCCGCCGCCGTATCCGGCATCTTCTTTATTATGAAATGAGACTCGCTGCTGCCGTAAAATATCATCGTCGGCTCAAAATCGATAAATTAAAGTCCGCGATCAGGAAACATATTTACGTTTACGCCTTTATGTTCGGTCTGCTTTCGTGCTGTTGAATTTTACAGCAGCATCAAGCGCGGCATCATCATCGACTGTTGTCACTATACCGTGCGCCCTGATCGAACGAAGCGCTGCTTCGATATCGCTGTCGCGGACTTCTATCTCATAAATGTCATGGTCAATCCTGCCTTTACCGGCAAAGTTGCGCGGGTCGAGCTTGGAAGCGCAGCCGCCGGGAGCGACGACATCCGCGAAGTAATGAAATGCATGTACCCCTCTGATTTTATCCTCTTTAAGGGCCGCTTTTATAAGCTCCCATGTTTCTCTGTCTTTTTTCTTAAATATCGTTGTTTTTTTTTCGAACATATTTAACCTCAAGTTAGTTTTTCATCTCCCTCAGTATCATCTGTACGAGCGATGATATGCCGCAGGCAAGGTCGCCGATTCGTGCCACGCGAATGTATTCCTTGCCGTATATGGCGTGCAGGCTTTCGAGGCGGCCGGGAATTCCGAGGTATACTGCAGCTACGCTGACGCCGTCGGCCTTAATGTCGCTGACCGCACGAGCAGTGTCTCCCACCGCAGCTGCGCCGTCATATTCCCGCCTGAACACGCTGCCCTCCTCCGGCGGCAGCGGAGTCGAATCATTCGGGTGAGCGTCTGTCATTACGAGCAATATGCGATGTGTACCGTTTCCCGGTTTTCTTATCAGATTCCCCGCAATTCGCAAAGCAAGCCCGTCACGGTTCCAGCCTCCCGCAAAATAACGAAAAATACCTTTACCCCGCGAATCCGAATAACGCTTTAAAATTTGGATCACTGTATACCCTCTCAGGCTTCTGAATGACATTACCTGTACCGGTATTCCGCACTTTTCGAGGCTCATCGCTATGACATACGACTGCGCCGCGATTATTTCCTGATCCTCAAGGCGCGATGCGGAAGCATCGAGCAGAATATCCACCGATATATCGTATTCCGCCTCGTCACCCGGCTTCGTAAACACATTCGGGTCATTTACTGCGGGAAGTCTGTAAGCACGCGGAGTATCGAGAGCTCCGCGCCGTGATCTGACAGGAAGCGGTTTGGCAAAGGAGGCCAATATCGTCTCAAGGCTTGCCGAAAGGCTTTTAATGCTTGCCGCCATCAGCCTCCTGTTCTTTTCAAAAAATGCTTCGTTTTTTCTGTTCTGTTCGCGTGCGTCTTCAACGGCTTTCGCACCGAGCCTGTCGCGGCGCGAAGATGATACGGTGCCGCCTTCGCTTATCCATAATCGGCAGTTTTCGTGATTACCCGTACAAAGATTATTTTCGAGGATGTGCATATCTTTTTTGCCGTATATGCACGCCCCGAAAGTTTCGCATATATACTCACGATCCCTTTCACTGCGCTGCGCCGCATGCTTTGCAAAGAACGACTGAGAATGAACGTCCGTATCGAAGAATACGCCGCGGTTTCTTACGAACAGGGAATCGACGTGCCTTATTTCGCGCTTCATGATACGGTCAAAAGAGCCTCGTTTGCGCAGCGGAACCGCCCGCTCTATCCTGAAGCTTCTGACGCTCATATATATTACGAGTATGCTCTTCAGGCGCCTTATAAGCTCGTCGGTGTCTGCCGATCCGGGAATCAAAAGCGCCGAATAAAGCTCCCGCGCGTGCCTCCTGAGATCGGGAGCAGGTCTGCCCGATACTGAAGCCCACCTTGCTTTTTGCTGTTCGTACACGCGGGGACTTGGTGTCGTCATATCCCCGCGCAAAAGCATCCTTTCTCTGCGAAAAAACATATCCGCGTGTTCTCTCCTGAGCATGCCCAGTACGGGACGCGACGGCACTTCCTTCTCGTACACCGAATTTTCTATCGCAAGCCAGACTATAGCGTCAATATCGCCGGCTGTGTCGTTCCCTGCATAGGAAGAAAAAAAGAGTGATAGCGTATTGCGGTCAAACCATTTTGCTGCCAGGCCTATGACAGTATTAAAATAAAAATCGCTTTTCCCGTCCGGCAGAAACGCCCTAAAGTCCGGCCTGAACCCGTAATCCGAAGCGGCGTTCCATATTATGTTCATTGCACGCCGCTCTTCGGCGCTGTATTTTTCCGATACCGTCAACTCTCAAACATCTCCGCACTCTTAATATCCTGCGGTATGCGGGCAGCAACCGTATCACGTATCAACTGCTGCTCATAGCGGTCAAACGTCTTGCCTGTCACGCACATCTCGAGCGCCTGTCCCGTAGTAAGTCCTTGAGATACAAGCCCTATCGCATCCAGTATCCCCCGCAGGTCGACAGCCCGCTCGGATATTTCGGCGTTTTCGGCCTTTTTCTGAAGCTCGTAGAAAAGCCTTATCAGCTGGTCGCGCATCGCGACTTTGATTGTCGGGAATTTGCGGGAGATGAGCTTAACGAGATCCGACTCTTCTATAAGCGGCATATCGAGAACGGCAAATCGTGAGCACAATGCCTCGTTAAGCTCGCGCGTGCCTGCATATCCGTAGTTCATAGTCGCCACATACCGCGACGCCGGAGCAGCTTTGATCATAGAATATCCGGGAACATCGATCTCGAATCGGAAGTCGAGCACGGAATGCATGACCGCGAGCGCCTCGTTTTTCGCCATATTTATCTCGTCAAGAACGCACATGCCGCCGTTTTTTGCAGTCATCCACACAGGGCCCGGGCGGAATGTGACCCTGGTGCCGTCATAAGTATCTACACCTATGAGATACGCCGCGTCGACGTTTATGTGAAAGCTCACGTTCCATACAGGACGCCCGAGCGCCTCGGCAAGATTTTCGGCGAGAACGTTTTTCCCCGTAGCCTTGGGACCCGTCAGCAGCAAATTCTTTCCGGCGAGCAAAACCGCCAGCGCCTTTTCCCAGACCTCTCTTCCGTAATAGAAATATTCCGGTTCGGGTATGCGATCCGAAAAGCGGGGGTCAACATCATTTGATTTTGCAAAAGCATGCGCCCCCTCGACGATATCGTCATCCACACCCTCTTCGGCCAAAAGCCTGTATATTTTGCTATTCAAACCCCGCGCCTCCTATTTATAGTTGCTTACGAGAAACATCGGTTTGACTTTTACGACTTCATCGTACTCCCTCTGCGACACCGTAACATCGGAATTCAATGCTCTGAGATCGGCCTTTACCGTTTCGAGAGCCGCCTGAGGTGTTTCGGCACGTCCCTCTCTTATAACTCTTATCATGCGGTCAATGACGACCGGGTGTGCATACTGCGCCGGCAGAGGGAAGGATCTTTCTCCCGCGAGCATATTTGCCATCGCACTTCTTGCTTCATCCCACTCGCGCTGGGCAAAGCGGCGGTTGTTCCTGCCTGTCGGAAGAACTCTCGTAGCCATAGCGAAAAAAACGCCGGCAAATCCGAAGAGAACAAAGTAAACAGCGTAATCAAAACCTCCGCGGATCATGGCATATAAGCCGAAAGCTGCGGATGCCGCCGCCATAAGCAGTATCACAAGAGCCACAGCTCTGTACGTAGGGTTTATATTGTCGATCGTCCGCTTTTGTCTTGCAGCATGCGAAAGCCTTGTATATGAAGCCGGAATCTCGTTCAGCGTTTCCTTTGCTTCATTAAGCTCCCGTATCGAGGCTTCCGCTTGTTCACTCAGGTACTTCACGTATCTTGCCTGCTCGGCCGCCTCCGCCTCCGCAAGTCTTTTTTCGCCGCTCTCGCTCATAAGCTTAATCTCGGGATGTTGAATCCTGAGCACATCGAGCAATGCATCCACCTGATCTTCATATTTGAAGTTGCACTGCTTTTCCTGCCCGTTTTTGAATCTGACGACCAGATAAGGCATCGAACCGAACATCCCTTTGCCCGAATATCCGCCCTTGCTCATCGCTACGCGCTTGAACACGCGCGCAACCTCCGTGTACGGCACATAATATATCCTGTCGATATAAAAGCTGTTGAGATATATCGCTTTATCTCCCAGTCCGCACGGCCCTATTTTCAGACACTTTCGTTTATCGTCCGACAATTCGCCGCGTGTAAGTGTTCTGTCAGTCAGAGGTCTTGGTGCAATGATCATATCAAAACTCCCCCGTTGCATCTGTTTTGCCTTTAATACCAAGCGGCGGAAGAGTATCAGCCCTTCCGCCGCAAAATCCGGTAGCTGTCCGATTACATATCAGACGGCTGTTTTCTTCGCTTTGCCTGCCGCCCTGAGGAAAATAGCCAGAAAAGCAATAGCCACTATTATGCCTGCCGGGTACGCGACCGCCGTGTTGTCCCTGAGCGCTTCGATCATACCGAGACATTCAGGCGCCATCACGAAATATGTGATTGAAACTGCGCTCATAAATGTCGCCGGAACGGCGCATATCCAATAGTTCTTTTTCTCCTTCAGCAGATACATCGCGCCGGCCCAGAGTACGATCATGGCAAGCGTTTGATTCGTCCAGCTGAAATATCTCCATATCACCGAATAGTCGATCTTCCCCAGCGCATTGCCGAATCCGAGGAATGCGCCTACGCCCAGAAGAGGTATCGCAAGTATAAGCCTGTTGCGCCACTTACCCTGATCCAGTTTGATCCAGTCAGCAAGAGTCAGCCTCGCACTTCTGAAGGCCGTATCGCCTGACGTTATCGGACATGCCACAACGCCGAGCATGGCGAGTATAACCCCGACGGTTCCCATAGTCTTTACGCAGACGTCATAGATGGCTGCGGACTGCCCGTCGGCGAGTATCTCACCGAGACCGGTCGACAGTCCGCCCGATTTCGCATAAAGCGCACATCCGGCGGCAGCCCATACGAGTGCGATGATCCCCTCGGCGGTCATTGCGCCGTAGAATACGAAACGTCCCTGTTTCTCGCTCTTCAGACAGCGCGCCATAAGCGGTGACTGTGTCGCATGAAAGCCGGAGATAGCTCCGCAGGCTACGGTTATGAACATGAACGACCATACAGGCTTCCCGCTCGGGTGCATATTTGTGAAATTATCCCATATCTCAGGTATTGTGTACCCTTTCGCAAAGATTCCGATAGCGACACCGATAGCCATAACTATCAGACAAATACCGAACAGAGGATATATCCTGCCTATGATCTTATCGATCGAGACAAACGTCGCAATAAAGTAGTAAGCTATTATAATGCCCAGCCAGACTATCATTGATGCGAAAGGTCCCGATACTCCCTTCTCGGTGATCAGTTTTACGATAAGACCCGCAGGTCCTACCGCGAATACGGTTCCTACCATAACGAGCAGTATTACGGAAAATACACGCATAACGTTCTTCATTCCGTTTCCGAGATAAGTGCCGGTAACCTCTGAAATGGAAGCGCCGCTGTTACGCTCGGACAGCATACCGGAAAAGTAGTCGTGTACTGCACCGGCAAAAACAGTACCGAAGGTTATCCAGAGGAACACGACCGGTCCCCAAAGCGCTCCCTGCATGGCACCGAATATAGGGCCAAGGCCTGCTATATTCAGTAATTGGATCATGAACAGTTTCCACTGCGGCATAACCACGTAATCGACACCGTCGTTGATTGCCACTGCCGGTGTCTCCCTGTCATCCGGTCCGAAGGTCTTCTCTACGAGCTTGCCGTAGGTGAAAAAACCGAGGATCAGTATGATAAGGCATAATACAAAGCTAATCACAGAAATCCACCTCCTATAAAATATAATAACTGTCGCTGGTATGAAATCGTATTACGTCCGTCTATAATAAATATATAATTATTTTGCGAAAAATGCAACAGAGCCCGGTCAAACAAATTTGACCGGACTCTGTATTAAGCCATATTTAGTTAACTTGGTAAAAAGCTGCGATGATGTTAAAATCGCCTATTCCTCTTCTCTGATAGCCGATACCGGGCAGCCCTCAATCGCCTCAGAAACCGATCCGCGATTTTCATCTGTCGTATCGGCAACCGCCGCCGCTTTCCCGTCATCGTTCATAACGAACACGTCCGGAGCTATTGATGCGCACATACCGCATCCGATACACATATCCTGATCAACATAAGCTCTCATATTATTTACCTCCTCATACTGCGCTTCATTTTATATCATTCAAGCGTCAAGAGCAACGCCATTTTGAACCTTTTCTCGGCCTTTACGTAATGCATGCCGCCTTTGGCAAATCTGAAATTCTCGCCTGCCTTTATATGATGCTCATTCCCTTCATAACCGATCAGACCCTCGCCGTCGAGCGCGAATATCAGAGCCTCTCCCGGCGCCGCATGCTCCGATAGCCCGGTACCGGCATCAAAAGCCATGAGTGCAAGCTTCATCTTTTCATTGGCAGCAACATCCATATTGACGATCTTGCCGTTTCTGTACGGTACGAGCTCCGCCAGAGAAAACACTTCGCCCGGTTTAATCAATTCATTCATATTATCATCCCTCCATACTGTAATTTCCGTATAAACTGCCGATTTAGCCGTCCTTATTCCCGTCGGAACATCCACACGTGTAAGAATGCAGTCGCCATCATGCAGGATGCCTTCAGTACCGTGAGCCGTATATATCTGCGCTTCTCCCTTTATCATGATTATCAGCTTATGGTATGGGTAAATCTCAGCGCTGATATCCGTGTTATCCGCCATAGAGCAACAGATAACGCAGTTTCGACCGCCGATGATCTCTTCTGAAACCGTGCAGCCGCTGATCGGAGCGTTATCCCTCGCCGGCGAAAATACCTCTCCCGCTTTTTTCCCCATCATATCACCTGCTTTCCTGTCCTGAATTCAACAATTTAACCTTTCTTATTGAAGTCAACCTTTCTTGAATGTAATCTTCTTTCCTGAATTTAACCTTTCTTAAATTCAGTATATTATTACTGCATCCGAATTGATGTTGTTTCGACAACATTTTTCAATTTATATATTCATGATATATTTATATATTATTGTTTATATAATCAGGTATAATATCGAGCACTCCGAACATGACTACGCAACCCGAACATGATATCGGACAATCCGAACTCACCTTTACCGCAAAAGGAATAACGGCACTGATATTTACGATACTGACATTTTTTTATTCTGTACCGGGTACCCCGCTCTTCGCGGCGGTGAGTAAGCAGATCTCTCTTTTATGACGACAGCCGGCAATTAAGTGACTATAAAAGCTCTGCTTTTCGATTTTAAAAAACGAAAAGCAGAGCTTTTGTCCTTGGTCGGGATGACAGGATTTGAACCTGCGGCCTTTGCGTCCCGAACGCAACGCTCTACCAAGCTGAGCCACATCCCGTAATTGTAAAGGGCAGTATGCCTGCCCTTATCTGGTGCGGTCTAAGGGATTTGAACCCCCATGAGTCTCCTCACACGGACCTGAACCGTGCGCGTCTGCCAATTCCGCCAAGACCGCTCAAAAGAATGAAGTGATCAAGCGATCACTTTAATTATTATACACATTCCACCTGTTTTTTCAAGATAAAAGTTTTATTACGTTTTGAGTGTGTATTACCGCTCATCTCCCTTTCGCTTAAGATCTCACCTATAAATCTATATTAACCAACTCTTATTATTCTTTCCGGTTTTCCGGGATTTCAAAAGATTTTTATCATCGTTCCATCGACTTTTATCAATGCTAATAAAAACCCCTGCGCCTTACAATAAGCAGTGTGCATAAACAGCGTGGCACAAAATCCGTGAAAACTCTGCGACACTCTTCATTTTTACTCCATATCGAATGCGACACGGCACTTTTTGCTATAGTGTCGCAGAAACGATACAAGGTGTCACATCAGCGGTGTGGGATATTGAATAAAGTCAGCAAACGGTGTCTCGGAAGACCGATACACGGTGACGTGAAAACGGCAACAAATGCCAAAAAGCGAGCACTGCGAAAAGCAATGCTCGCTCCGGATTGCGAAAATATATACGGAGTGCAGACTTTCAATCGCGTCATACGCCGTCTCTTATACGGATAACTGTCGCCGAACTTATGAATGAAGGTCCGCCCATGACCGCGACAGAAGTTGCCGACGGATGATTTCTCACATAGCCGCTTGCATAGTGTGCTGCCTCATTGCTGGTCAGCATCATAGGCGCGCCCATCATGTATGCGAGCGGTCCGCCGGAGAGTCCATCAGGAAAATCGAGTCCATACGCAAGAAGTACCGACTTAGGAGCAGGACATAATTTCTCGGCTAACATAGCAGACGTTTCATATCTGTTTGCACCGGAGAGACGTTCAACGCTTCCGTATTGCCGGAGCTCATCGGCAAGACTTTCCGATACTGCTCCGGTGCCGCCGGCTATATAAAATCTGAAGGAACCTTCGCTGATAAGAGCTTTTTGTTCAGGGGTAAGACTTTCTCCGACGAGGAGAATCGGAATCCCGCTTCCTGAAGCCGAAATGCTGTCAGCATATCCGTATCCGGAACATACGATCAAATCTCCTGATAAGGAGCCTATTTCCCTGATTACACACTCATTCGTAACATATCTGTTGTCGCCGTACAGTCTTATGGGTCTGAAACCCTCGGAGACAAGTGCCGTATCGATTTCCTCCGGGACGACTGCAAAGCCGCCAAGTATGTATATAGATGAACCTGCTTTCACATTTTTTTTGATGTAGCTGACAGCCTCCGCCGCGTACACATCATTCACAAGCAGGAGCGGACTGTTTTTCTTTATTGCAAGCGCGCTGCCGGCAAGGGCATCGGGATAATTGACACCTGATGCGAGCACGGCCGAGTCGAACATAGCGCCTCCGTTCAATGCTTTTTCGGCATCCGCCGCGGCGAATGAAGTCAGATACCTGTCTTTACCGTAGAAACGCGTGATATTCTCTTCGACATATATAGTAAACGACGACGAAAACACGCCTACTCTCGCCGTTATCGTTGCTTTACCTCCCGACAGCGACTTTACCGTTCCGTCGGATGATACCTCTACCACACTGCTGTCTGACGATTCGTATACGACTCCGCCATGCACATCATCGTCCGTCATGCCTCCGACAAGGGATACTGTTGTTTTGAGTTTATGCACATCGCCGGGTTTGGTTTCCGCAATGCCGCTTACGCTGATTCCAGTCGCCTTGATTTCAATATCTACGGATACGGAGGATCCGCCTTCCTCGCGCGGTTGTTCATCGAGCGCGGAGCTGTGGTTGTACTCCATCGCCTGATACTTTCCAAATGCAGGCGCATAAAAATCGGCACAGCCGACATATGTATTTGACGGGTCTATCATCATCGAATAATGTGTTATAGCTCCGGGAGAATTTATCCAATCACTTTTTTCGTATCTGTGTATCCATTCAACTACCGATATCAAATCCTGAAGCCATGCCAGACTTTCGCAGTACGTTCTGACTCCGGTGCTGCTCACACACGTATTAAAAAATGATCCGTTAGGCCTTTCATGACTTTGTTTCAGCGCAGCCTCCGCAGCCCTGATCATCGCAATTTCTTCGAGATCCCCGGACCATTTGATGGGCACGTAATCGCCTGCTACGAGGTATCTTGATTTGTTTCGCGGATCGGGAACGTTGCCTCCCGCACACGCCTCCCACCTGTAATTGTTGATAAGGGTAAGCAGATTCTTTACTGAAGCCTTTGAAATCTTAGTATAAGTTCCGACTACGCTTGTATATACGTTACCGTATGAAGGCTGACCTGCAGCGAAAGACGGAACACATGAAATGATCATGTATATGGAGATGACAACCGCGAGCAGTTTTTTCTTTATTCTTTTCATTGATCCTCCCCAAAAGCCCATTATCTCTGTATGGGACAACTCAAAACTATCAGGCATATTCCGACGATGAACTTAAAAGCGATCTCACTGAAAGCATTTATCCTGAATATCAGAGTGAAATGCCTGCTTCGCTTCGAAGACCGTTCATGCATATAAATGCTGAATATATCTTTTTCTCTTTGATAATTATACAAAACAGACAATATTCACGTCAACAAGATGTTTTTCATGCACAAATATTCGTTTTTTCATGTACGGATATTCGGCAAAGTCGGCCGCGAACGCTTTGACAACCCGTATAAATGCAACCGGCCGCAGGTTCCATTATGTCAAAGTAATCCGTTTCTGCAAACCGACGGCTCCAAAATCAATGCGAAGTAAAATTGCAAAATCTAATTGAAAGGTGTAATTGAAAAACGTAATTGCCCGCCGCATAATCTCGTGTTTTGTTCTGCTTTATGGTATCATATATTAGCCGGCGCGGTATGATTGTCGTTCATGCGCGCCGATTGATGATTAAACCTGAGGTGTTACCGATAATGTTCCGAAAAATACGAGCAATCGACAAAAAAGCCATACTCGGCAAGCTGTTCGGCACGGGTTTTTTTCATGTTTTCGGCTCAAACGTCATAAACTACATCCTCGCTTTTTTCAGCAGTGTATTCGTCATAGCCATCGTATCGAAGAGCGAGTACGGCGTTTACTCCACCGCGTTGAACAGACTTTCATTTTTCTGCCTTCTTTCTGCGCTCGGGCTGATATCGGGCGTGCTTCAGATCGGGAGCGAAAACGCGGCCGACAGGCAGGCGAACCTCGAAGCTTACAGGTTCGGCGCAAGCCGCGGCATGGCTTTCAATCTCATCCTCGGGGTCATCATATTTATCGCATCTCTTATAATGCCGGAGAAGATTCACGGATCTAATCATTATCTTACAATGCTCTCTTTTATACCGTTTGTCGAGTGCATCAACGAGTTTCAGAAGGCATATTTCCGTTCGACGCTTGACAACAAATCATTCGCATACATCAATACTGCGGGATCGGTGCTTGTCGTCGCATGCTCCATCACGGGTGCCTTTGCCGGAGGTATTCCGGGACTTATCACAGGCAGATATGCGGCCTCTCTTCTTACGACGGCGATCGGCGTGCTCATATTCAAAGCACCGCTCATATTCAGAAGCGGCCGTTACGAAAAAGAAAAACAAAAAATAATGATGAAAATCTCTCTCATATCTATGATGAACAACGGAATCTCGACTCTTCTTTCCATATTTGATATTTTCGTCATAAGTGAAGTCATAGCGAGCGAAGCTGTCATTGCGGAGTACAAGGCGGCGATAATGATACCGACCGCCGCAGCCTTTGTTCCCCAGGCGATCATAACGTACATCTACCCGTATTTCTCTCTGAACAGAAATAACAAGCCGTGGGTTAAGGAGCGTTTCAAACAGGTTATGTTCGCTGTTGGAGCTCTGAACCTTTTTATAAGCGCTGCCCTTTTTATATTTGCTCCTCTTATAGTACGGCTGTTCTTCGGCGAAAGATATATCGACTCGGTCGACGTGTTCCGTATATCATCCATAAGCTACTTTTTCCTCGGAACATTCAGGATGATACCGGGCAATCTGCTCGTCACACAGCGCAGACTGAGGTACAATTTCTGGGTGACGCTTGTCTCCGGCGCGCTTAACGTGATTTCCAACTTCATCCTCGTATCGGCGATAGGGGCTGCGGGAGCTGCATGGACGACACTCATAATAACCATGTTCTCGGGGTTTATATTCACATCGCACTTTATACGCGTAATCCGAAACCTGCCCGACAAAAGCGTATCGTACGATTAAAATACACAAATAAAAGGAGTTACGGAATGAGAATACTTATAATCGGAGATCCGGAGTCAATTTTCATAAAGGAGCTCGTCAAAAGCTGTCTGCTGCCTGAGCATCACGTCACCGTCATCAAGCTTTGCGATGACGCCACGGCTGATTTTTACAGGACGCTGGGCTGCGAGGTTATAAGTGTCAAACCTTCATTTCTGGCGAAGATACCGAAAATAAGGGCTTATGCTTTGAGAGCGCTGTCGCTTAGGCATACCGGGAGCAACCGGTACGATGTCGTACACGTGATGCAAATGACGCAGAACGCGGTAAATCAGGTCGATTTCGAAGGCAGAACGGGCAGCACCATAATTACGTACTTCGGCAGCGATCTTCTGCGTG
This sequence comes from uncultured Clostridia bacterium, assembly GCA_938046095.1. Lineage (GTDB taxonomy): Bacteria > Bacillota > Clostridia > Peptostreptococcales > Anaerovoracaceae > Eubacterium_B. Next base: position 40,327 of record CALIXS010000024.1, on the reverse strand, counting down.
CGGACGATGATACTCTGCACGCTCAGGAGTATGCACTCGACAAAGCGGCTTATATAACTGTTCCCTCAAATCTTATGAACGAAAGGTTTCATGACGTTTTCGGCGATAAATACGACGGCCGGCTCAGGCAGCTCGTTCTCGAGACAAACACACTCGAAAAAATATCACGGACGCTCGCCGGGGAATCCTCCGACGCGGTTTCCAACTCAAAAAAGTATTTCGGAATATCCCATGACACTATAACGATAGCCATAGGATATAACGCCTTTCCAGCGCAAAATCATATCCCGGTGATTACCGCTCTTGCGGCATCCGAACTCGCAAAGCGCGGCGATATTATGCTTCTGCTGCAGCTCACCTACGGAGATGACGCGCCCGCATACGTAATTGAAATAGAAGATGCGCTTAAGAAAAGCGGCTTTGAATACAAAATGTTTTTCGACTTTATGGATAGCGACGAGAGCTTAAGGTTCAGAATCGCATCCGATATAATGATCCACGCTCAGCCTACCGACGCCTTCTCGGCATCGGTAAGGGAACATCTGGCTGCAGGTTCGCTCGTCATAAACCCGAGAAGAATAAATTACAGTGAATACAAAAAAGCAGGCATTTTCTATGAGGAATATGACTCGGCAGAAGAACTGCCCGCCATAATACAAAGCCATATAGAATCGGGCGAAATCAGGACTGACAATTCCGATAAGATAAATAAGCTTTTCCCGTTCGACAGATATGTCAGCGGATGGCGCAGCCTGTATTCCGACACCCTTATCTTTTCAGCTTCCAATAAAGGTAATTCAGCACTCTGAACGAAACTGTCGTGTCTTCGACCTTATAATAATCATGCTGACGGGGCTGCGCTTCCATTATGGCATTGAACTCGGCATCAGATATGGTGAGCCTTTCTTTAATCACGCGTATGTAATCCTCCATCATCCCGTGATCGTAAAGCGGCTCGGCAAGCTCACACAGCGCCTCATCTCTCGTCATCTGACCGCTTACTATCATGCTCGACAGATGCGCCTTGCGCTTATCCGCGCCGAACTTGACCGGAAGCCAATAAAGCTGCACGAACGCTGTCAGAATGTTTTCGAGATGCTTTCTGCCGTAGTATTCAAAGCCGCAAAAATCAGCGAGCTCCGCAAACGCCCTCTCGCGGTTATAGTCAATATAATTGAGCGGCCTCGGGCTTTTTATTCCGAGCAGTCTGTCGTTTATCTGTCTGCGTGCCGACGATATAAACCTGAGACGGTCTATCGGCTCGGGGTCAAAACGCTCCGCTATGTCCTTTATATTTATGACATCGCTTGCGCTGTGCGAATTCCCCTGCATAACGATACTCTCGAGTGCAAAATTACCTCCCGAGAGAAAGTATTTTATTTTGTTCCTTTTCATTTTATCGTACAGGAACGCGAAAAGGACGTTATCCTGAGGTGCAGTTATGTTCGGCACTCCGGCTTTAAGGTACGCCTTAATAAGAGCGTTGTACTGCGTGGGATCCGGAGTTATAACCTCATAATCAAAGCCTGTCCTGTCTATGAGTCTGCTGATATTCGACTTTGAAATTTCAGTATCAAAGCCGTCGTCTACGTGAACAGCAAAAACCCTCAACCCCCACGTATATCCGAGATACGCCAAATATGAGGAATCGAGACCGCCGGAAATTCCCATTATGCAGTCATATTTTTTTTTTCTTCCCTCTTCCCGGACCTTTGCGAGCAAAGCATCAAGCCTGCGTTTTCCCTCATCGTTCGGGAAATATACCGCAGGCATCTCTTTGTACGCCCGAATACAGTAGCTGCAGCGTCCCTTGTCGTCAAATACGACAGTCGGATCGTCGGCATTGTCCATGATGCATCTCCTGCATCTTCTGAATTCTTTTCCGTTCTCAGTACGGTCTGTTTTTTTTGCCATTATTTATCATCGTTCTGAACGCCTCCGCAAGGATCAGTGACTCGTTTTCCCAGCACAGCTTCCCGGCCGCCTCAGCTACATTTCTCTTATATCCCGCATAGTTGTCCTTTTCGTTTTTAATGCGTGCGATTGCAGCATTTATATCGTTTTGGTCTTCATGCGAACATACAAGGCCGACTCCGTAGTCGTTCACGATTTTTTTCATCTCCGGGATATCTGACGCTATGACCGGAATTCCCGCCTGTATGCTCTCGAACAGCTTGTTCGGAAGAGCATACATATAGCTTTTTGTTATTGGCTCTATTATCATGATGCTCGCGTCTGAAGCACCTATATACCTCGTAAGTTCCGTATTCGGCACGGCCGGATGCCAATAAATCCTCTCAGATACTCCCTCGCTTGCGGCGAGAGCCCTGAGGCTTTCCATATATTCCCGTGATGTCGCGTTTCCGAGTATCACAAGCCTCAGTCCGCTATCCGGCTCAAGGCTTCGTATCGCTTTTTCGATCCCGCGTCCCGGGGATATAATACCGTGATACATTATAAAAAAGCCCTCTCCGACCGTCTGCTCGTATTTCATTCTTACAGCAGCCGAAGCCTGCGGCTCACGTTCGGCCTCAGGTGGTATATTCCTTACGGACAGAGGTAACAACCTGAGATCGTAATACTTTTTGTATTCCTTTGCCACTGTTTGATTGACCACGATCATCAGGTTGCACTTTCCGATCAGAAACTTCTCTATCCGGCAAACCATCTTTGTCCGCAGCCGCGATCTCGTCGTATTTCTTGCGGGTTCATACTCGTGAGCGTCGTATATCAGAAAAGGCCGCTCGGCCTGCGGAAGATGCCGGGCATAAAGCCACGCTATCCCCATTCCCGGGACATCATGTCCCGATATGATATCCGGCTTTATGTCAGCCACATGCCTCGCCCAGAAGCGCAGCGAACGCACCTTATCCAAGGCTGACGGACCTCCGAATTTTGTCGAATATCTGTACACGGCGAACCCGTGTACGTTATCCATCCTGCCGCAATCGCAGCGATCTCCCTTTGCCATAACGGCAGTTTCGGCTCCGAGACTGCCGTAAACACTCATCTCGCGCTCGTCTCTGCTTTCATTACTCCATGTACCCGCGCATATCTTAAGGACCTTCATGCTATACACCTTAAATTCCCAAAAGCTCGTCGTACAGGTCGTACAGCTTCTTCTCCTCTATTGCCCAGTTGAATCGTTCCTCGGCTGCTTTGCGCCCGTTTCGTCCCATCTCTCCGGCACGCGACGGATTATCCGCCAGTGTTTTTATCGCGGCGGCTATAGCGTCGATATCAGCCGGATCAACCGCAATGCCGCAGTCGTATTCTTCCGTCACGCGCCTGGCAAAATCGAAATCCGATACGACAAAGGGAATCGCCATAGACATAAATTCGTACACCTTTGTCGGCAGATTATATATTATAGGATACTGCCCTACTCTTTGGATCGTACTTGCACCTATGCCCGACACGCTATATATCCGCTCCACCTGAGAGCGATCGCAATATCCCCTGTAATCGACGTACGAAAAAATATCGTCAGTCGTAAGCCTTTCTTTGTATTCAGGCGGGCTGATGTTCCCGGCAAGTATGAGTTTAACGCCCGCACGTCGGCAGGCTTCCACCAGCTGCGTCGTGCCGCGCGCCTCGGTCAGACTGCCGACACAGCACACGGTTCGTCTCATTTCGTCTGTCAGCTCCCGTTCGGACACATCGCCGATTATAGGCAGATTGTCTATAAATATGTATCTTTTCGCTCTGCCCTCGAACGGATGCCTGCCCGAAATCATGCACGGAAAAATTACGGCATCTATATATTTAAGAGCCTTGTTTTCATGCCTCCGATAAGCCGTCGCTGCAGGCTTTCGCACAGCCACGGGTATATAAGGTTTATATAGTATCTGAGTGTAATTGTCCTCATGGCTGTCGAAAATGATCTTTGCTCCGGTAGCTTTGAGCCTCTTCGCGTACAGCACAAACTCCGGGTCATGAAAATGATAAACATCTGCTCCGAGACCGACAGCCGTATCGACAATACGGCTTGCAAAGCCCGTCGCCCGCCTTATTCTTCCTTGAGGTCTTGTTCCTGCACCTATTATCTTTACGCCGTTTTGTGTTCGGCTTTCCCCGGCGGCAACGAGATATACGTCAAAATCATCACGTTTGGCAAGCGACGTACACTCCTTTTCGAAAATGCGTACGTCGCCCTGATCATGTACACTTGTGATGTGACATACCTTATACACTAAAACTCACCTTTCATGTCAGTACTCGCAAAGCCCTCAAGAGGCAGTTTTACGGGCTCACAGGTTTTCTGACTCTTGTATATCGACAGCACGACCTCAAGTGCACCGCGTCCCGCCGCAGCATCTACATAAGGTTTACGGTCATTGTTTATCGCGTCGATAACGTCGGCGAACAGGCTCGTATGCCCGTTGCCGTACACGTTGCTCGTTTGCTCTTTCAGACCTTTATTTTTTGCGTCATCCTCCGTCTCGTCGGCAAAATCCCACACATCTATGTTGTTCGTCGATGTGCCGCCGATCTTGACGGTACCGTTTTCACCGAATATGTACAGCGTCTCCTCGAGATTCCTCGGGTAGACGTTAGTTGTCCCCTCGACAGTGCCGATTGCGCCGTTTTTGAACTTGATTACCGCTACGCCGACGTCCTCGGCCTCAAGGTAATCATGGAACTGCCGACGCGTCGCGCCGTATATCTCCTCGATTTCGTCTCCCAGCATCCATCTGAGAAGATCTATTCCGTGGATACACTGGTTCATCAGGGCTCCGCCGTCCTGCTCCCACGTTCCGCGCCACGGAGCCTGATCGTAGTAATCCCTGTTGCGATTCCATCTCACGTTGATCGAACCGTGCGAAAGCTTTCCGAAGCGTCCCGCCTCAATAGCCGCGCGCAGCTGCTGAACGGCGACATTGAATCTGTTCTGGTGGCACGCGCTTACCTTTACGTGCTTCTCCTCAGAGAGCTTTATTATCCTGTCAGCGTCCTCGATACTCATTGCCATAGGCTTTTCTATTATACAGTTTACTCCCTTTTCTATGCAATAAAGGGCTATCTCCGCATGTATCCCGCTTTCGGTGGCGATGCTGACAAGCTCCGGAGACTCTCTTTCGACCATTTCTTTATAATCGGTATATTTTCCTACCGATGCGCCGCCCGCGAGGTCATACTTTTGAAGTAATGTATTCATTTTTTCATCCAGAATATCGCATACGGCTACAATCTCAAGCTCATTGTTGATTGCCGCCTTCATGTGATTTGCGGCGATTCTGCCGCAGCCTATCAATGCATATTTCATATCGGTTCTCCTCTCCTTTCATCTCGACCTGACGAAGTCGATGAATTTATCGTGAGGCATCGCAAAATTTCCGGATACCGCTGTACCGTCAGGCACGCTCTTCGTTACGACGGCGCCCATGTTGACTCGTGAACCGGCTCCTATCGTAATGCCGTTTCTTATCGTGGCGCCGAAGCCTATCCATGCGTTGTCTCCGATTTCAACGCGCCCGCCTATGCCGGACTGCGCAACAATCATGGAACCGCTTCCGATCTTTACGGCATGTGCTATGTGCACGAGGTTATCGACCACCACCTCATCGCCCAATACCGTATCGTCCCAGGAGTATATCGCCTTGTCTATGCAGGTGTTGTATTGTACTTCGGCACGCTTTCCTATTACGACTCCGCCCGCATGTATGACCCGAAACGTTTTATCACCGTCATGCTTGAATTCGAAGCCCTCACCGCCTATTACGCAACCTGCCCTTATCGTCGCACCGTCCTTTATTACGGTATTCTCGCGGATTATAACATTTTCTTCAATAGTAACTCCCTCGCCTATAACGACATTGTTTCCGGCAATTATCGCCGTATCGGATATCCTGCAGCCCGCACCTGTAAGCGACGGTTTTTTTTGTCTGGCATACCGGCTGTCGGAGGACAGCATATTATGCAGCCTGAAGAATACCGTTCTCGGATCTTCGACGACGCACATTCCGTATTCGCTGCCCTTGAGTACATCAAACACCGCGTCATTTACGATAATCATATTTATATCATCCGAGAGGTTTGATATATATTTCGGGCTTTCTATAAATGTCGCATATTTCTTCCCCGGTTTCGATATATTGAGCCCGAGCGTTTCCGTCTCACATTCGTTTACAGCTGTACACCGTATTCCGAGACCATTTGTTATTTCCTTTGATATCAGCATCATTTTATCTCTTCCAGTCCTGATGCGGCTTCCCTGTATCTTCGTCCGCAATCCGGACATATACGATTCTTCGGCAGTACACATCCGCACTCGCAGACCCATCCTATTTTTCTGGCAGGAATACCTGCAACTAAAGCGTGAGACTCAACATCCCTCGTCACGACAGCGCCGGCGGCAACCATTGCCCATTTCCCTATCTCGTGGCCGCACGCTATCGTAGCATTTGCACCTACTGTAGCGCCAGTACGCAGTATCGTTTTTCTGTAGCTGTCATGACCCTTAGGATACTTCGCCCTCGGTGTGAGATCGTTGGTAAATACCATAGACGGTCCGCAGAACACATCATCCTCCAATTCCACTCCCTCGTATATCGAAACGTTGTTCTGCACCTTGCAGCCGTTTCCGATTCTGACGTTGTTCGATATATTTACATTCTGTCCGAAAGAACAGTTTTCGCCTATCCTCGCGCCCGACTGCACGTGACAGAAATGCCATATATTCGTTCCCCGGCCTATTACGACATCATCATCTATATAGCTCGACTCGTGAACAAAATATTTTTTCATTCTAAAGCACCTCGATATTATCTCTGTCCTTTACGGCCGCCATGGCGTTCTTTGAGTCGAATATCGCCTTTGCATTCCTCTGTATCATATCGTAATCGACGTTAGAGTGTGCCGCAGCAATGAATATGAGATCATACGAGGCTATAATCTCAGGGTCTATCTTCTCTATCCCGCTGAAGCTCTCACCATTGCTCCTGTACACGGGAATATACGGATCGTAAAAATCCGTCTCGGCTCCTTCGCGCCTGAAAAGCTCTATAACATGGATAGCCGGGCTTTCGCGGTAATCGTCTATATCATTCTTGTATGCGACACCGAGAACGAGAATTTTTGAGCCGCTGAGAGACTTCCGTGCGCGGTTGAGTACATCGGAGGCCCTGCCGATACAGTATTCCGGCATCTTGTCGTTTATAATCATCGAGGCTTCTATCATTGATGTATGGAAGCCGTATTCTCTCGCCTTCCACGTAAGATAGTACGGGTCAAGAGGAATACAGTGCCCGCCGAGACCCGGTCCCGGATAAAAAGGCTGAAAGCCGTACGGCTTTGTTTTCGCCGCATCGACTACCTCCCAAAGGCTTATTCCCATCCTGTTGCAGAGCATCGCGAGCTCGTTGACAAGCCCGATGTTGATATTCCTGTACGTATTTTCGAGTATCTTCTCCATTTCCGCAACGGCAGGCGACGATACCTCGTATACATCCCCCTCGAGGACGGCTCTGTACATGGCGGCGATCACCTCCGTCGCGTCCTTTCCTATTGCGCCCACAACCTTAGGAGTGTTTTTCGTCTTGTACTGTTTGTTGCCCGGATCGACCCTTTCCGGTGAAAAGCCGAGGTAGAAATCCACTCCGCATCTGAGTCCGGAGCCCTCCTCCATTATCGGCTTTATGAGCTCCTCCGTCGTGCCGGGATATGTCGTCGATTCGAGGACGACCATGGTCTCTTCGGTAAGGTGTTTTGATATGGCTATCGCCGAATCCCTCACATAGCTGATATCGGGCTGCTGGTGAACGTCGAGCGGAGTCGGCACGCATATAGCTATAAAATCGACGTCCTTTACGAAAGAAAAATCCGATGTGGCCGAAAGCATTCCGTCGTCAACGAGTCTTTTGAGGTCGTCATCGACTACGTCCCCGATGTAGTTCTTCCCCGAGTTTACCATATCGACTTTTTCCTTCTGTACGTCAAAGCCGATCGTTCTGAAGCCCGCCTTTGCCTTTTCGACAGCGAGCGGAAGCCCTACGTATCCAAGTCCCACGACTCCGACCGTTATATCTTTGTTTTTGATTTTATTGAGCAACTCTTCCTTTATCATTTTTCTCCTCCGTTTAACGACATGAACAGATCGGCTGTTCTCTCCGCAAGTTTTTTTATGTCGAGATTCTGTTCGGCATACCTCCTGCCGTTTACAGCCATCGCCCGACGTTCTTCTTCCGTCATATCCATGATTTTTTTAATCGCCCCGGCAGCCTGCCCGGCGTTCGCCGAGTCCGTCGTTATGCCGCAGCCTGCGATATCCACCCATGTGGGCGGCGCCGTTATCGCACACAGTACAGGTCTTTGAGCCATCATGGAATCCGCCATCTTGTTGAGACAGAGCCCGAACCTGTAAAGCGATGTGGCATTTGCACCCATGTATATGCAGTCCATCTGCGCCGTAAGCTCCGGAATTTCTTTTTTGCTCACCGGCGGAAGGAATGAGACGTTCGTAAGCCCTTCATCCTCTACTCTTCTCATAAGGTGTTCTTTTTCCACACCCTTGCCGACTATCACGAACGATGCCTTTTCATCTTTCCTGAGGAATATGGAGGCTATATCGAGAAAATTATCCATGGCGTTGGAAAGGGCAAGGCCTCCGAAATACCCGACTACAAAATTCCCGTCATCGTGAAGCTTTCTGAAATGCTTCATGTGATCCTCCGACAAAGGCTTCCGCTCCCTCCATTCGTTCATATCGATTCCCAGCGGAACGTGAATCCATTTTCCGTCGGCAAGACCGTGATCCTTCATGTAATCCTCGGTGTACGGCGCCATGGATATGACGTAATCGGAATTTCTGTACGCGCTGTTTTCAGCAATCTGCATCATCACGACGAACGGGTTTGTTCTCGCCATTTTGCCGATCTCAACGAGTGTCGCGGGCCACATATCGTGAGCTTCGTGAATCAGCTTCGCTCGCCCCGATACACGTCTGAGCTTCTGTCCCGCATATGTATCGAGCGGGTACGTCGATGAACATAGGATTATGTCGGGATCACATTCATCTATAATACGCTTCGCGTTCCTGCGGAGCTTCGAGACGAACTCGATCATAGTCACAGCTCTCGCCGCGCCGTTTCCGCTGTATTTTCGGGTCTTTACCCAGTGGTAGGTTATACCGTCTATATCCTCGGTATCAAAGTCATGCGCCACGATCGGATTTTTTCGCCTGATATGCGAAAAATCGGCGGCTATGATGTCGACCCTGTGGCCCATTTTTGCCCATTCACGCCCGAAATAATACGGTCTGAACTCCATTCCCATATCAGGCGAGCCGGCATAATGGTTGATCAAGGTTATGTTCACGTTTTTCTCCTATACACTCCTGACCGTGCGCAGCATCAGAGCTATATCCCCGAAAAAGCTGTAATTTCTGAGGTATTCACAATTTATCCGCATCTTTTCGGGAAGCACCTTATCCGTATATGTTTTGTCCGGATCGTCCGACGCCTTGAGCAGCTCGGCTTCATCCTTATACCTGATACTCGCACTTGAGGTCACCCCCGCGGGAAGAAGAAGCGTCGCTTTCATTTCGTCGGTATATGCTTCAACGTACTTTACGGCTTCAGGCCTTGTTCCGACAAACGTCATAGACCCGCCAAGCACGTTGAAAAGCTGCGGCAGCTCGTCGATCCTTCTGCTCCTTATTTTCGCTCCGACCCGCGTTATCCGGGGGTCGTTGCCTACGGTCACATGTGAGCCGATCCTGTCGGCGTCCTGTACCATCGTACGGAATTTGTATATCCTGAAGTGCCTGCCGTACTGTGTGACACGCTCCTGTCTGTAAAAAACGCTTCCCTCGGAATCGAGCTTTATCATTACTGCGACAGCGACGAGCACCGGAGATACGATGACTATCAACACGAGTGAAGCTACGATATCAAAGAGACGCTTTGCAATCAGAGATATTTTTTTACAGCGCAGGATATCGTAATACTCCCTCACAACGGCGGTACGCATGTCGGGCGGCAGTTTATCCCAGCTTGGTATCATTTATGATTTCCTTCATACTGTTCCTTACGTAATCGACCTCTTCGTCCGTAAGCTTCGTGTGAAGCGGCAGTGTGATCTCATTGCGGTACATGGAGTACGCATTAGGATAATCCGCGATGTCAAAGCCTAAATTTCTGTATGCGGTCATCATCGGAAGAGGCTTGTAATGGACGTTACAGGCTATGTCCCGCGCGCCCATACGCTGTATCATCTCATTTCTTGTCTTCTCGTCGGCGCCCGGTATCCTTAGGAGATATAGGTGCCCGCTTGACTCGGAGTGTTCGTCAAAATGTACGAGCCTCTTCATTCCCATAGGAACGAACGTCTCATCATATTTTGATATTATTTCGCGGCGTCTCGCAAGAAGTCCCGGATATCTGTCTAACTGTATTAACCCGATTGCAGCCGTTATATCGGTCATATTGCACTTATATGCCGGATAGATTATATCGTATTCCCACGCTCCTACTCCGGCCTTTGCAAGCGCATCCTTGTTTTGTCCGTGAAGCGACGCGAGCATGAACTGCCTGTACATATCCTCATCATCGAGGCCTGCGTCCGGTCTCCACGTCACGGCTCCGCCCTCAGCCGTCGTAAAATTCTTGACGGCGTGAAAGCTGAATGACGTGAAATCCGCTTCGAGTCCGCTCATGCACCCGTCCCTTGCGGCACCGAAGGCATGCGCCGAATCCGCAACGATCACCGGTCTGCCGAAATGAGACTGAATATCATTCGACGGCTTGAACAGACTGCGTTTCGAGTCTATCGCATCGCGGATTTTCCCGTAATCGCACATGCGGCCGCCGAGGTCTACCGGTATCACCGCTTTAGTACGCTCCGTGATCGAATAAGCCAGCTTCTCATAATCCATCTCGAACGATTCTTCGTCAGTATCGATCAGGACTATTTTTGCTCCGATGTGCTCGACAACCGAAGCCGATGCCGTATACGTGTACGCACTCGTTATGACCTCATCCCCCGGATTTATTCCGAGTATCCTCAGCGTCATCTCCATCGCGGCCGTAGCGGAATTCAGGCAGGCGACTTTTCCCGTTCCGAGAAAGTCCGCTATCCTGCATTCGAGTTTCTTTGTTCTCGGGCCGGTCGTAATCCATCCGGATCTCATAGCCTCGGATACTTCCCGTATTTCCGCCTCCGTTATATCAGGCGGTGAAAAAAGCACTTTCATCGCAGTCTCCTAATTGTCCGTTATAGTATATGTGCCGCATACGTCCTCTGTAAGCTCTTTGATGCGCCGTCCGTTCTTGTAGGCCTCTTCTATAAGTTTGTCGAGGCTGCTCAGGAACCGGTCTTCATCCATCTGTATCGGCCTGCCTACGTATATCATATCGTTTGCGGTTCGGTCGAGTCCCTCCTCGTCCATCAAAACCTCTTCGTACAGCTTTTCACCCGGCCTTAACCCTACGATCTCTATTTCTATATCCTCGTGCGGTCTGAACCCCTTCATCCTTATAAGATTTTCGGCAAGGTCGTATATCTTTACCGGGTTCCCCATATCGAGTACGAATATTTCTCCCCCGCTCGCGTAAAGGCTCGCCTGAAGAACGAGCGACACCGCCTCCGGTATCGTCATGAAGAAACGCCTTATATCCCTGTGCGTTACCGTAACGGGGCCGCCCTCTTCTATCTGTCTGAGAAACAAAGGAATGACGGAACCGTTGCTTCCGAGTACGTTTCCGAATCTGACTGCAGCGTATCTCGTATGCTCGGATTTCCTGGCATATGTCTGCTCAATCATTTCGCATATACGCTTGCTCGCACCCATGATATTCGTCGGTCTTACAGCCTTGTCCGTCGAAATGAGGACGAAGTTATCTACATGATATTTGTCCGCGAGCTTTGCGGCGTTGAGCGTGCCGAGACAATTGTTCTTTATAGCCTCGTTAGGCGATTTTTCCATGAGCGGAACGTGCTTGTGAGCCGCGGCATGGTATACGATATCAGGCCTGTATTTGCAAAATACGAACTCGAGTCTGTCGTAGTCCCTGACAGAACCTATCAGTGTGGATATATCCGCCTTCGGATAGTGACGTTCGAGCTCCGTCTGTATATCGTAGGCGTTGTTTTCGTAAATATCGAATATTATAAGCTTTTGGGGAGAATATCTGATGATCTGGCGGCACAGTTCCGATCCTATAGATCCGCCTCCGCCCGTTACCATGACTACCTTGTTCTTTATAAAATCACCTATTCCGGTCTCATCGACTTCTATAGGATCTCTCCCGAGCAGATCGACGTAGCTCACGGGTCTCAGCTCACTGACTATAGACGACGAAAGGCTCCTCGTAACGGACGGAAGTATCTTGGTGGGAAGCCCCGTTTCCTGACAAATGGCTATAACCTTCCTGACGTCGTTCGCAGACGCAGACGGCATAGATATTATGATTTCGTTTATGTTATATTTTTTGACATTTTTTTTGATATCGTCACGCGTTCCGACGATCGGCACGCCGTGAAGATATTTGTTCTTTTTGTTGACGTTGTCGTCGACGGCACATACTATCTTGGCTCTGGTGCCCGGCTTGGACAGGTCGTTGATGAGTATCGAAGCAGCCGCACCTGCGCCGATGATCATGATCTGCCTGTTTATCTTTTCCCTGCCGTACGTCCCCCTGATCGCCCTGTAAAAGAGCTTGCAGAATCTGACCGTCAGAAACATTATAGCCGTGACAAGCAGGTCGAGAAGATAATAGCTCCTTGGCATCGTATCCTGAATCAGAACATGCCATCCGAGAACAGCCGCCTCAATAACAAAAGACGCCTTCAGGACATCGAACAGCTCTTTCATGGACGCATATGCCCAGACTCTCGTATAAAGCCTGAATATCCACATCACGAGTATAGTCACCACAATGTAGATCGGCACGCTGTGAAGCGCATTTGCCGTATATTCGCGCGGAATCATGCCTATATCAAATCGCAGAGCGAGCGAGCATACGGCCCCGAGGAACGCTATGCACGCATCCGCCGCCATAAGAATGCCTATCCTGAAATTTTTGCTGTTAAAGAAGCCCATATATCACTCCATAAGCAGTCGATATCCGAAACTAAATAATTATATCATTAAACTGTTACGGTTTCAATCTTCAGAAGTACCATATATCCATATCTACGTTGCCTCTTATGCCGTCAACTCTGCCGCTTGACGTATACTGCCAGCACGAATAGGTACCGCCGTATGTCACTTTGTTGCTCCACTGCGCCACCCAGACATCATAAGGAAGTGAGTTCATATCGAGATGGTTGTTGAGCCAATCGGTACTCGCATATATCATAGGCGTGTAGCCCTGACTTTTTACCCTTTCACAGAACGCTTTGACGACCCGCGTCCTCGTCTCCCAGCTTATATAGTTGTGCCTGAAGCCGGGCTGATATTCGGTATCTATTACGAGCGGCAGATCGAGCGATATGCCGTTATCTTTCAGGGCTTTTACGGCAAAGTCGGCCTCCTCAATAGCCTCCGCCTCGTTTACGGCCTGTGTGAAGAAGTATGCGCCGACCTGAAGCCCCGTTTTTTTTGCCTGAATTATATCGTTAATTCCGTCGATATCGAGACCCAGTTCGGCACTGACACCTGTCCTTCGTCCTATTCTCGCTATTACGAACTCTATCCCCGATGCCGCCACGCGGTTCCAGTCTATATTCGGGCCCTGTGCGAAGGAAACATCGATACCGTGCATGCTCGTATTGTTCAAAACGACTTGACCTCCGACAATATACGCCGACGACGTATACATATTCATATATGTTGTAGCTGACTTTGTGTTCGAACTGCCGGCGAGCAGCAGAGGTGCATTTATTGTTCTCGCTAAAGGTCCTGCACAAACCCCGTCCGGATAATCTTCTCCACTCGCAATCACCGCCGATGTGGAATATGCTCCGAAAAAACTCCGGGCTACGATAGCCGCCGTCTCATATCTGTCAGCCCCGCCTTTCCTGTAGTATATGGCATCGTCGGGAAGCTCAGCCCCTATGTTTTCGGGAACGACGGCATCTCCGCCTATAAGATAATATTCCTTCGTAGGCAGCGTGGCGGTATAGCTGACCTGAGCGGAAGTCAACGATGAACCGACGAGAAGGACAGGATAACCGACGGCTGATGCCGCAACGGCGTCCGGATAATTATGCCCTGAACATACGAGTACTTTTTGTGATGTCACATTTGTCTCTCTCAGCACCGCGATGTTGGTTCCGTACCTGTCATCACCGTAAAGTCTTACGACATCATATCCGCTCAAACGCGACCGTATATCGTCGGGAAGCACGGAGACGCCGCCTATCAGGTACACCCTGCCGCCCGTCTTCAGTATCCGTTTGACAAAATCGGCCGTTTTAGCGATATGTCCGCTGTTTGTTATTATAATCGGGGCATTGTTGACCGCCGCCAGATAGCTGGCCGACAGCGCATCGGCATAATCGTCTCCGCTCGCGACTATAACCGTATCGAACCTGTTTATCCCGAGAATCGACATCATCCGCTCCGCGATCTTCTCGGACGTTTCGTACCTGTCCTTGCCGTATATCCTCGTGATATTCATCGAACCGATCGACGACGATTCGGATGTTGCAGCAGCAAGGTAATCCTCAAGCTGTGTATTCTCCGCAAACGAAGATATCGTGAAAGCGGAGGATATGGTGTATATGGCGAGGCATATCATGAAGCATGCCGTAAGCATGCGCTTCGGTGCCGTCCTCTTTTCGCCCGCTGCTCCACTTGATTTCATTTTCGCACCTCCTGTGATACTGTTGTCAGTCGTAAATAAACCCTGTATTTGGATTGCTGTATTCAGCCACCCTTTCCTCGTACGCCCTGTTTGCCGTATCGGCGAACGCAGGCGTTATATTCGATATTTCCATCTCCGACAGAAACCTCACCATGAACGGCGGATTCATGATCATGAGCGGACCGAGGGAATACGTGGCGCAGAAATTATTATGCCTGTACCCTTCCATATCGGTATCCGGCGACAGTCCCGGACCGCGCTCCGTCTTGAACAGCGGCTCCGGTTCGCCCGTATAAAAGCTGCGCGTGAACTGACTCCTAAGCCCCGTAAGTCTTATGCCTTCGTAACTGCCGAGCCAAAGCGAGTTATATCTGTTCAGCATGTCGCGCTCTGTCCGTATATTTATCAGGCCGAGACCCTTGACCGTCCCTCCGCCGGATTTCGCGAAAACGAGCTTCCCGACATCTTTTATTTCATGACCGAAAACCTCCATCGCATTTCCCGTTATCAGGAAAAACTGGCCGCGCTCCACGGCGGAGCGTATACCGCCGAGGAACGGTCTGAGCCTGTCTATGACGATTTCCTGCGATTCCTCGGTCATGGTTCCCATATATACGAGATCTATGTCCTGCGCGTCAAGGAATTTCGGTTTCTCGTTTACAGAGGTCCCTATCACCTCGCAGCCCGGCACTGAACGTTCTATATATGTCACGTTGGCGTGCTCGCCGTAAAGGCAGCATATCTCGGGATAAAGGTATTCTATCTTCATCGCACGCCCTCCTTTTTGCACCTTTCGGCAATGGTATCCGCCAGCTTCAGACCTTTGTCTATCACATCAAGATCGTACAGCACATATACGTTGTCTCCTGCAAACAGCTCAAGCCTGCCGAGCGAATCCTCCGGAGCATCCACGGCGGTTATCCGCTCCTCCGGTATCCCCGCCATAAGGAGCCTCATCTTATAATCGTATCTCCTGTCGCCGTGGACTATTATCTGCTTTACGCTGTCATCCGCGAGAAGCTCAAAATCGCAGTCGTACAACCAGCAGAGATCCTCAGACCACTGTATCTGCGCATCGAGAGAATTAGTCATTATAACTATCTCCTTATCGCCGGAAGTTTCGCGTATATACTCCATCACGCGCGATGCCGCATATCCGTTAAGCCCTTTGCACAGCATGGTGATGACTCTGCGCCCGTTAACCTCAACGCAATTATACCTCGTCTTAGCTATCGAAACACGCCTCATAGCATCGGCTATCGTTTCAGCATCATATCCGAGTTCCGATAGCATGGCCGCAGCGGCCACCTGATTGTATATGTTGAAAATACTTTCGTTAAGCAAAGGAAACACGGCCGAGCCTCCTGCGCCCGTAAAACGCATTTTCATACTTTTTCTGTCGACATCGGACGCTGCGTAATCATATTCCGGCGCCTCGTAACCGCACTGCGGGCAATATGCTCTTCCGATATTGCTGTACCTTATATACCTGAATTTCAAAATCCCCCGACACTCGGGGCAGATGACGACATCCCTGATCAGATTGGTACACTCCGCCATGTCGGACGGCATCCTCTCTATGCCGTAATACACCTTGTCGTTCCCGGGTGCCGCAAGCGACGCATTGAGATCGTCCGCATTGCAAATAAGCTTTGTTTCAGGCGGTATAAATTCCGTCAGGATGTCTCTGACATATTGCGGATGCCCCGTCCTCATGATCGAATCTCTCGAAAGATTGGCGATTATCATTTTGTCCGGTTTAAGATAGGGGCATATAAGCCGTGTGGAGCGTTCATCTATTTCGAAGACTGCGATATCGTGATTTCGTTTGCCGCCGGCGGTGCAGTCCCTGACTATGCTCGTAACCAGCCCCGTTATGGTATTCGATCCGCTTGCGTTGTTAAGAGTTTCGGTTCCGAACTCGCGGAGCAGATCCGTAAGAAGATTGGAGATAGTTGTCTTGCCGTTGGTGCCCGTGACACCCAAAACAAGCCTCGGTCTGTCGATATATTTAAGAAAATCGGGACAAATCTTCAGCGCCACCCTGCCCGGAAAATCCGTAGCCTTATGCCCCGTAAGCCTAAGCACAGGTATTGACAATCGGGCGGCACACAACGCTATTCTGTATCTTGCTTTACCCATATATAATTTGCTCCCCGCTGCCGCGAACACAGATACTATATTTTAACGCATTTTGAGCGGGTTGACAAGGCTTACCGATGCAGCCGGCCGGCGCCTGTATGCACCGTTCGGCCTTTTCACACATCGGGTAATTATGACATTTGTTTATCTTTTTTGACCGTTATGCGCACTCAAGCATAGCGTATTGAGGACAAATCATTCAGTTCGGATTCACACCATATGCGTACTGAATCTGCAGATAATTCGTGGTATAATATAAGCCGTACGGACAAAAGCTGCCAAAAGCTTGTTAAAGGACATACCGGAGATTATGGAATGTAAAGTGCTTAATAATATATGTATCGGCGACGGATACACGGTTGAAGAAAATGAGCATCTCAAAATCTTCGTCAGAGGCTATGTTTTTTCCGCTGACGGTACCGAAACAAATAACGATCTCACGGCTATTGCGGAATGCGTTGTGTCGGGAGCTTTGGACTTCAATAAATTGATCGGCTTTTACAGAATACTCGTTATTGACAAAGACTCACAGACAGCATTTTTTTGGGGAGACAATGCGGGGACAATGCTCTTTTTTTACAGCGAGGATATGCCGATTGCTTCGGACAGTCTGTTAGCCATAGCCGACCGCTTCAGGGAAGATGAACAGAAATTGAATATAGATAAGGACGGGGTCTGTGAGCTCATGGCATTCGACAGCATAGTGACCGAGAGAACCGTGATCGAGGGTATTAAGAAAACCGATTTCAGCCTCTACTATATTCTTGATGATCACGGCATCAGAGCTGAATCAAAAAAACTCGCCGGCTACTCGACAACGCGCTGCAAATACAGCTTATACGAATTGTGCCGCGATCTGCTCGCTATTATCGGCAAAGATTATGCAGCGTGTACGATCACGGGAGGAACCGATTCACGCGCAGTTCTGGCGTGTTTGCATAAGTCGGACTGTTATCCCCCGCTCGTCCTTACGGCTCACCGCGGTAATCCTGATATTGGTGTCGCCCGGTCGGTGGCTGCCGTGTCGGGTGAACACATAGCAGTGATTGATCCGAGTGAAAAGGAGGATAATTGGATCGAACAGGGTTTTTTGTTCAGTGACGGAAATTTTGACGTCGTTCTCGGGTACCGTCATCTCATAAAATGCAGATACCTGTCCGGAATAGGATCGAGAGCATGCTTTGGAGGAGCTGCCGGAGAGTTCTATAAAAACGCATTTTACAAGCCGTTCCTCAACATCAGACATAATATCGGTTTTTCACATGAAACCGTAGTCGACGACATATTCCCAGGCACGGGTATCCCCGGCTTTATCAGCGAAGAAATAAAAAACCGTTTCGGAAGCATCAGATCTCAAATCATTTCTATGCTTGCAGCCTACAAAGAAACGAGCGCGTTTACATGCTATAATGCCGCCGGTGGAATCCGGCTCCGTGGCAGCGTATCGTCTCTGGCAAACAATATAAGCCGATACATCATAAACGTCGATCCGCTCATGGAGCCTTCTCTTATCAGAAGTATCGTAAAGGTCAGACCCGCCTCGCTTTCTATGGCGATGTGGCTGCGCACCGAGATTTTCAATGCCGACAGTTCGTTGTCGGAGATTCCGACAGATTCCGGATATTCATGCAGCACCCGATATATCAAGATGCAATCCGAAAGGCTGCGCAAGCTTAATTTCTGGATATCCCGCGTAACCGCAAGATTAAAAAGAAAGCTCGGGTTTACGTACCGCGATATAACACAGCATTATTGGGACGAAGACTACTTCGATGCAAAAAAAAGGTGCGAATTCATGGAAGCGTTCAAAAGCTGTATCGAGATGAATATAATAGATGAGAATACCCGCATCGAAGATATCCCGCCGGAGCTTGTCGGCAAAATACTGCTTATAGGCCAGGTCATAAACAGATATTGCAGGAAGGGCGAGGGAAATTAAGGACGAAAAACCCGCCGTGAAGCACCGAACGAGAGTGCTTCATTCATAAGAACGCCGTCAAAGGCCGTATTTTCTTTGCTGCGAGCGATGTCCACTCCCCGTCGGTCATCGAATCTATGACTTCAAGCCCGACCGACTCCATGTGATCTTCGACGACGCGGCGTTTTTTCGTCAGGATTCCCGACGATATGAACACGGCATCATCCGACATGTGTTTCTTTACGTAATCAGAGAGTGTCATTACAAGATCGGCAAGCAGATTCGCCACTACGACATCTGCCGTGCAGTCGATTCCTTCGACGAGATCGCATTCGATGACCCTCGCCGAATCGTCGGCACAGTTGAGCTTTATATTGTCGCGCGCCGTGCGCACAGCTTCGGTATCGATATCTGTCCCGAGAATATCCGATGCTCCGAGAAGCTTTGCGGCAATGCACAGGATACCCGATCCTGTACCAACATCGAGAACGCGGTCGCCTTTTTTGATGTATTTTTCCATCATTTTCATGGCGAGTGACGTCGTCTCGTGAGATCCCGTACCGAATGCCATGCCCGGGTCGAGTTCAATTACGAGATCACCCGGCAGAGGCTCGTACTTTCTCCACGTCGGCTTTACTACGATGCTTTCGGTAACGCGGAAAGGCACGAAATAATCCTTCCATTTATCGTGCCACGAAGCATCATCTGTTGTCGAAGCGGTCACGTCGAGCCACCCGAGATCTATGAGCCCTCCGATATCTTCGCGAACCCGGCCGACCCTTTGTTTGATCTCCGAAGCCTTTCTGATGCCCTCTTTCGTGTCGGGCAGAAAAACGCTGAGCGTAACGTCGCGATCATCATTGTCAGGCACCTGAAGGCTGTCGTAACATTCGCCTTCGCCGACACAATCGAGCATTGCTCTTATTTCGTCGGGGTCGTGAATTGATATGTCGTTTATGCCCGCGTTCATGAGGACGCCTGTAAGTATCTCGGCGCCCTCATGTGTTGTTGTTATTTTTACCTGAATATATTTCATGTCGTTGTTTAGGGCACCGCTTCGGGTGTCATCCGACGCGGCTATGCCGCGGTTATAATCCGGATTGCCGTTTATCTACTGAATGCGTCCCGCGTTATATTCGTCTATTGCCTTTTTCATACGTTCGAGACCGGTGCGGACGACAGATCTTCGCATCGCGAGATTAAGCCTTACATATCCCCTGGCATTTCCGACGAAAAGCCTGTCATCGCCCTCGAGAAGCACACCGGCGTTTTCCGCGAAGAAATCGGGCACGTATTCGACCCCCGGCAAACATTTGCTGAGATCGATCCATGCAAAATATGTAGAATCGGCTATCTCATAGACGGCGTCCGGAAGATTTTCAGACAGAAAATCCTTGACAGTCTTCATATTACCGTCGATGTATTCCCTGAATTCGGCGAGCCATTCTCCGCCCTTCTGGTATGCCGCCTTGTGCGCGGCAGCCGACAGAGGATTGGTCGAGCCGAGGAGCTTATCACGAATTTTGAATTTCGTGCGCTCCGCATCGTTTCTGATAAATATTTCAGAAAGAAGCATCCCCGCTATATTGAATGTTTTGCTTGCCGACATACATACGATAAGTCTGTCGTAGTCAGGCATCACCGTCGCCATCGTCGTGTGCGTCTTTCCCGTTCTCAATATATCGCAGTGAATCTCGTCTGATATCAGCCAGAGATTGTTTTTCCGAACCTCTCCGGCTATGAAATCGAGCTCCTCTCGCGTCCATACCCTGCCCGTCGGATTATGCGGGTTGCAGAAATATATCATCTTAAGATCGGGATCCGCCGCTTTCCGTGCAAAATCCTCCCTGTCAATAACAAAACGGCCGTTTTCGATTTGAAGCGGACACTCCACCATGTCAGCGCCCGCGTAATCCGCCGCACGAAGGAAATATCCGTAGGCCGGCGTCAGTGTCATAACTTTATCTCCCGGCGACGTAATATCCTCCGTCAGCTGATAGAGCGCGGGGATGACGCCCGGAGAGAATACGAGGTTATCTCTCTCCATCTCCCAGCCGTACCTGTTCATGCACCATTCGGAAAACGCCTTGTAAAAATCCTCGTCATAGATTGCGGTGTATCCGAAGATACGCCTGTCGAGCCTCTCTCTTATCGCGTCACATATCTCCGGTGCTACGGCGAATTCCATGTCGGCGATCCACATACGTACGAACTCGTCATCCCTATATGGAAATACCCTGTCACAGTCGGCGCCGAATATGTACGAGCGCCAGCCTTCAACGTTCATCGAGTTCGTGTTACTACGATCGATAAACTCATCGAAATCATACTTGCCCATTGGGAATACTCCTTTCATTTCCTCGTATACACTTTAACATCGGAGACGTTGTAATTCAAGGACAAAAGGAGAAAGGCGCACCGCATAAAAAAGAAAACAGCCGCACCGCATAAAACCGCTTTATCAACGGCAGCTGCGCATCGCGGTCGGCTCAGGTGATCGGAGCCGCAGCTTACTGCGTCAGCGCTTTTTCTATCGGAACGGCTATGACGCAGACGGCAGCCATTTTGACAAGATCACCCGGTATAAACGGCAAAATACATATCGTAAAAGCGGCTCGCGGAGCCGTACCGCTCACTGCGCAGAACCACGCCGTACCGAAAGCATAAAGCAAAATCGTGCCCGCCGCCATCGCCGCGAACATGACGAGCACCTTGCGCCTTCCGCGCTCCCTTCTGCCGAAGCGGGTATAAAGACCTCCCGCGGTCAGAGCCATGACAGGATAGGCTGCTATATACCCGCCCGTAACGCCGGCGATACACGACAATCCGCCCGTATACCCGGCAAACACCGGAAGACCCGCCGTGCCTAAAAGTACGTATATGAGCTGCGACAAAAATCCGGCTTTCCCTCCCGTCAGTATGCCCGAAAGCATTACGGCAAACGTGCACAGAGATATCGGAACGGGGCCGACGGGCAGCGATACGGGAGCGAGTACACACGTGATCGCAGCCATAAGGGCACACATCACCATGCGGTTAGTTTTGGAAACAGTCATAACAATCAAAAACCTCCGTAATCAAATCATCACGGAGGCTATTATATCACCTGTTTGAAGTTCTGAAAATCATGTCAGAAGCCGAAAATATCCTTCACCTTCTGAGCAAAGCCCGTTTTTTTCTCGTAACAGCTCTTGTCGAGCGCAGCGCTCATATCCTGTATCGCTTTTTTTTGTTTTGAGCTGAGCTTTGTCGGCACTTCAACATCGACCTTTACGTAAAGATTTCCGTATCTGTTCGAGCGAAGCTCCCTGATCCCCTTTCCCTTAAGCCTGAATACCGTCCCGGGCTGAGTACCCGCCGGTAGCTTGTATTTAACCTTGTCGCCGAGCGTCGGCACCGTTATTTCATCACCTAACGCCGCCTGCTCGAAAGATACAGGGAAGTTCAGGTAAAGATCGGAACCTCTGCGTTCAAACAGCTTATGCGGTTTGACGTCGAGAACTATGTAAAGATCTCCCGCCGGTCCGCCGTTTGCTCCCGGTTCACCCTGCCCGCGAAGCGGAATAACCGTACCTTTATCCACACCTGCCGGAATATCTATATTGACCTTTATAGTTCTTCTTTCCGTTCCCGAACCGCCGCAGTCAGGACACGGCGTATCAATTATACTGCCTGTTCCTTTGCAGTCGGGGCACGTCCTCGACGTTTGTATATTGCCGAGCGCCGTCCTCTGGACCTGGACGACGCTGCCCGAACCGCCGCACTTCGGACATGTCCTCTTGCCCGTACCCGGTGCGGCGCCCGAGCCGCCGCATTTTCTGCACTGCACGAGCTTATTTATAGACACCTGTTTTTTTGCGCCAAACGCTGCCTCTTCAAATTCTATCACAATCCCCTTCTGGAGATCTCTTCCCTTCTGCGGGCCGGTTTTCGACCTCCCCCCGAAGCCGCCGAAACCGCTGAAGCCGCCGGTGAACATATCGAATATATCTTCAAAACCGCCGAATCCGCTGAAGCCGCCCTGGCCGCCAAATCCGGCGTTCGGGTCTACTCCCGCATGACCGAATCTGTCATACTTTGCCTTTTTATCGGCGTCGCTGAGAACAGCGTACGATTCGTTGATCTCCTTAAATTTCTCCTCTGCTTCTTTGTTGCCCTGATTTCTGTCAGGGTGATACTTCATTGCAAGCTTTCTGTATGCACTTTTAATCTCCGACTCGGAAGCCCCTTTAGAGAGCCCGAGCACCTCGTAATAGTCTCTTTTTTCCGCCATTATTGTCACCTGCCTTTCGCAGGCATCTCTACACAAAGATTTACCCCCGAGGCCATACGCCCCGGGGTAAATCAGCCTTAAATCTTATGCCTGTTTGTTGTCGTCATCGACCACCGTATAATCGGCATCGACGACGTTGTCGTTTCCGCCCGGAGCCGGTCCGCTCTGAGCACCTGTGCCCGTCTGTCCGGCATCGAAGCTCTGCCCCATGTCCGGCCCGGCCTGTCCGGCCTGTGCGCCCGGCTGCTGATACAACTTCGTCGATACCTCGTTGAATTTGGCGGTCAATGCGTCCGTCTTTACTTTTATATCATCGGGATTGTTCGCCTCGAGAGCCTTCTTGAGCTCATCGTTTGCCTGTGTAAGCGAGGCACTGTCTTCAGCGGAGATCTTGCCCTCGAGATCCTTGAGAGTCTTTTCCGTCTGATATACGAGGCTTTCCGCCTGATTCCTCGTCTCGATGGACTCCTTCTTCTGCTTGTCCTCGGCAGCGTACATCTCGGCTTCCTTGACCTTCTTGTTTATCTCTTCCTCTGAGAGATTTGTGGATGAGGTGATAGTGATCTTTTGCTCCTTGCCCGTTCCGAGGTCTTTGGCGCTCACGTTTACGATGCCGTTGGCGTCGATGTCAAACGTGACCTCTATCTGAGGTATACCGCGCGGTGCCGGTGCGATACCGCTGAGCTGGAATTTGCCGAGCGTGATGTTGTCGGCTGCCATTTGCCTTTCGCCCTGCATTACATGTATATCTACCGCTGTCTGGTTGTCGGCTGCCGTCGAGAATATCTGACTCTTCTTGGTCGGGATCGTCGTGTTGCGCTCGATAAGTTTTGTAGCGACTCCGCCGAGTGTTTCTATCGACAGCGACAGCGGTGTCACATCGAGAAGAAGCACGTCGTTGACCTCGCCCGTAAGTACACCGGCCTGTATGGCTGCACCGACGGCGACACACTCGTCGGGATTTATACCCTTAAACGGCTCCTTGCCTGTAACCTTCTTGACGGCCTCCTGTACGGCCGGAATTCTTGTCGATCCGCCCACGAGTATGACCTTTGCAATATCGGAGTTCGTTACGCCCGCATCCTGCATCGCCTTCTGCATAGGCGCGACCGACCTTTCCACCAGATCCGCCGTAAGCTGCTCGAATTTTGCCCTCGTAAGGTCTACGTTCATGTGCAGCGGCCCGTCCTGCGTGACGGTTATGAACGGAAGATTTATATTTGTAGTCTGAGCGCTCGAAAGCTCTTTCTTGGCCTTTTCGGAAGCCTCCTTGAGCCTCTGAAGAGCCATTTTGTCCGCGCGCAGATCGACGCCGTGCTCCTGTGAAAACTGATCGGCGAGATAATTCATGATTTTGTTGTCGAAATCGTCACCGCCGAGATGTGTGTCGCCGTTCGTAGCGAGCACCTCAAACACGCCGTCGCCGAGCTGAAGCACCGATACGTCAAAGGTGCCTCCGCCGAGATCGTAAACGAGGATCTTGTGATCACCCTCTTCTTTATCGAGTCCGTAAGCGAGTGAAGCCGCCGTAGGTTCATTGATTATCCTCTTTACGTCGAGGCCTGCTATCTTGCCTGAATCCTTCGTCGCCTGCTTCTGCGCATCGGAGAAATACGCAGGTACAGTGATAACCGCCTCCGAGACCTTCTCTCCGAGGTAGCTTTCGGCATCAGCCTTGAGCTTTGAAAGGATCATGGCGCTGATATCCTGCGGCGTATACTTCTTACCGTCTATCTCAACGGAGAAATCTTCTCCCATGTGTCTTTTGATCGATGCGACCGTCCTCTCCGGATTTGTTACAGCCTGCCTTTTTGCCGTCTCTCCGACGAGCCTTTCGCCGTTTTTGGCAAATCCGACTACCGACGGGGTCGTCCTGTTGCCCTCCGCATTGGTTATGACTGTCGGTTCTCCTCCTTCGAGAACCGCTACACAACTGTTTGTCGTACCCAAATCTATACCTATTACTTTTGCCATTTTATTTTCCTCCTCATTAAATCTTTTTCTCTTAATTGTTTACCTTGACCATAGACGGTCTTATCACTTTATTGTTCAGAGTATACCCTTTCTGCATAACGTCAGAAACTTTACCGCTTTCGTAGTCAGGGTTATCCTCCGTCATCACGGCGTTATGGAAGTTCGGATCAAAATCCTCACCGAGCGCCTCTATTTCTTTCAGACCTGCCTTTTGCAGCACGTCTGTAAGCTGTCTGAATATCATCTCCATGCCGTCCCTGTATTTATCATCGAGGCAATCGTGTTCGAGTGCTCGCTCAAAATTATCGAGGACCTGAAGGAGCTCTGTCATTATATTCTCGTTCGCGTACTGACATATATCGTCCCTTTCCTTTGCGGTGCGCTTTTTGAAATTCTGGAAGTCGGCCAGAAGCCTCATATATTTGACCGTCATGGAATCTTCCTCCGATTCGGCGGCTTCCGGGATCTCCTTTTCGTCGCCTTGTGCTTCGGCGGCCTCCGCAACTTCCTCGAAATCGCTTTCTGAAGCCTGTTTCTTCTCCTGCTCAGGCGTGCGCTTTTCTTCTGATGTCTTTTTCATTTTTTCTTTACTCGTCACTTTCGTCGTCTCCTCCGCTTTCGAGCTTAAAACTGTTGTTCAGGTTCTCCGTAAGATATTCCATAACGGATGTGATCTCTCCGTACTTCATACGCTTAGGCCCGATGACTCCTATCTTGCCGACGGATCTGCCATCGACGGTGTACGTTGCGGTAATCAGCGAATAATCGCTCAGTCCCTCATCCATGTTCTCGTCGCCTATCGTAACTATCGTTCCGTCGTCTCTGTCTATGATCGTCTTTAGGAATTCCTCCTTCTGATCGAGCATTGTCAGGAAATTCCTGGCGCTTTCTATGTTACTGTACTCCGGCAAATCGAAGATATTCGTCAGACCGTCCATATAAAGCTGCACATTGAGCATATCCTCGAGTGTTTTCATAAAGTCCGGCATAACGTCCTCGGCGAGCCTGCCCATTGCACGCACATTCGTTTCAACGCTCTCAGCCATCGTGTTCCTGAGAACATCCGTCAGGGTTCTGCCCCTGAATCTGTACGTCATGCTCTTGGACATCAGCTGAAGGTTCTCTTCGGTATATGAATCCTTGAGCTTGAGCACGGTATTGCTGACGTCTCCGCTTTCCGACACTATCATCATCACAACGGTCCTGTCGTCTGCAGGCAGAAGGTTGACGAACCTGAGCGTCTCGTCGTTTTTCGTCGGGGTGACCGCAAACGAGGTCAGGTTTGTAATCCTCGAGAGTATCCTCGCCGCATGACGTATAGTTCTGTCAAATTCGTTTATGTCCGCCTGAAGCTCGTTCGCGATGCTTTTTTTTGCATCGATCGAGATCTCGGGTTTTTCCATAAGCCGGTTGACATAAAGCCGATACGCCTTATCCGACGGGATTCGTCCCGCTGATGTATGAGGATGCGTAAGGTACCCCATATCCTCCAGATCGCTCATCTCGTTTCTTATGGTCGCAGGGGAAATGTTCATATCAATTCTCTTTGACAGAGTTCTTGATCCGACAGGTTCCGCTGTTTTGACATAATCGCTTATGATAGCCTGAAGTATCTTAAGCTTTCTTTCTGTGAGTTCCATATAATCACTCCCGGGTCATCCGGCTATTAGCACTCACCGTTGTCGAGTGCTAACCGCTGTCTATAATTTACTCCTATACTTGCCGATTGTCAACAAATATTTGTCGATAACTTTATTTCGCATATTTACCCGTAAATTGGCAGTGCACCGCGATGTGCCGATGCGCTGCTTTACGTGTCACGGCCTGTCGTCGTACGCCGCACGGCGTCACGCCATCCCTCGAGTCTGCGTATGCGGCCGTTTCCGTCCATCATCGGCTCGAACATCCTGTCGACCCTCCAATGATCCGTTATATCGTCCAGATCCTCCCAGTAGCCTACTGCAAGGCCGGCGAGATAAGCGACTCCGAGCGATGTCGTTTCCGTACAGCTCGGTCTGACAACGCATGAATTCAATATATCGGCCTGAAACTGCATCAGAAAATTGTTTTTCGATGCTCCGCCGTCGACTTTGAGAGTGCCGGGCTTTCTGCCGAGATCCTGAGCCATGGCCTCCATGAGGTCGCGGCACTGATATGCTATCGATTCCAGAGCGGCTCTGACTATGTGATTTTTGTTCGTACCGCGCGTCAGCCCGAAGATCGTTCCTCTCGCACCCGGATCCCAATAAGGCGCGCCGAGTCCTACGAACGCCGGAACAATATATACGCCGCCGCAGTTTTCGACCGACAAAGCCATCCGCTCAGACTCGGCCGCGTCGTCCAGGAGGCCGAGCTCGTCTCTAAGCCACTGTATCACGGCGCCGCATACGAAAACGGAACCCTCGAGCGCGTACGTCACACGTCCGCCGATATTCCACGCTACTGTAGTAAGCAGCCCGTTCCCGGAGTCGACCGGCTCGTCCCCCGTGTTGAGCAGAACAAAACATCCCGTGCCGTACGTGCTCTTGATGGACCCTTTGTCAAAACAGGCCTGTCCGAACAATGCGGCCTGCTGGTCTCCGGCAGCGCCTGCTATCTTTATGGCCCCTCCGAAAAGCTCCGGCAGTGTTTCCCCGTACACCTCGCTCGACGGCCGTACATCAGGCAGCATACATTCCGGGATTTCGAGCATATCGAGAATATCCAAGTCCCATTCCATCGTGCGGATGTTGAACATCATGGTCCTCGAAGCGTTTGAGCAGTCCGTGACATGCACCCTGCCGCCCGTCATCTTCCATATCAGCCACGTCTCCACTGTACCGAACAGCAGCTCGCCGTTACGAGCCTTCTCTCTCGCGCCGTCGACATTTTCGAGTATCCAGCGAAGCTTTGTCCCGCTGAAATACGGGTCTATGAGAAGCCCCGTCTTTGCCTTGACGGATTCTTCAAATCCCCTTTTCTTTAATTCATCACAAAAATCAGCCGTTCTGCGGCACTGCCACACTATGGCGTTATAGACGGGTTCACCCGTCATCCTGTCCCATACGACAGTCGTCTCGCGCTGGTTTGTTATGCCGATCGACGCTATGTTCCTGAATGTCGTCCCGGCCTTTATCATTGCCTCGTATGCCACCGTCATCTGCGACGACCATATCTCGTCAGCATCGTGTTCGACCCATCCGGGGTTCGGATAATACTGTTTGAATTCCTGCTGCGCCGTGCTTATCTGCGTACCGGCTCTGTCGTAAATTATACATCTCGAACTCGTCGTGCCCTGATCGAGCGCCATGATGTACCTGTCCATATCCACCCTCCTACACGAATTCCGCCATTACTTTGTTCGATATATCGATCCCGTACTCAGAAAGTCTGAGGCGTTTCCCGTCATCTATGAGAGCACCGGTTCGAATAAAGCGTTCGGCTGCGGCGCGCCTGTCGGCGAACGCATCCCACAGATCCCTGCCGAACATCTCCCTGAAATCCCGGTAGCTTATACCGTCCGCCTTTCTGAGGCCGGTGAATACGAACTCGGACATCGAGTCGAATACCGTGTTTACATGTCTTTCTCCGCGCGGCGCGTTCGTCACGCGGATGCCTCCCGCAAACGACGAAGCCGACGGCCCGAATCCGAGGTATTCTCCCATCGACCAATATTTGAGATTATGCCTGCACTCGTATCCCGGCAGAGAAAAATTCGATATCTCGTAGTGATCATAGCCGGCCGGCTTCAGCAGGCTTACGGCACGGTGATACATCAGTCTGTCAGACTCGTCCGGCACCTCTTCGACTTCTCCCCTTTGAAGCATATCAAAAAGAGGAGTGTCCTCCTCCATCTGAAGGCTGTACGCCGAAATATGCTCCGGCTTAAGATCGGTAACCCTGTACAGCGTATCCTCCCATATTTCAGGCGTATGCCCCGGCACTGCGAACATCAGATCGAGGTTTATATTGCCAAACCCGCATCTTCGTGCGGCACGATACGCTTCCAGCGCTTCTTCGGCCGTATGTATACGGCCAAGGGCTTTGAGCACCGTGTCATCAAAGGACTGACATCCGATCGAAAGCCTGTTGAATCCCGCTTCTCTGAGTACCGTAAGATCACGTTCCGTCAGCGTTCCCGGATTTGACTCGGTCGTTATTTCTGCATCTGCAGCAACGTCAAATGCCCTCTTCACGGCGGCGAGCAGCTTGCTGAGTATAGCCGCCTTAAGCACGGTCGGCGTTCCACCGCCGAAAAACACCGTATCGACACGCCTTATGCCGAATTCTTCTGCGGCTTTCTCAAGCTCGCGCTCTATAGATGCCGCGTAAGTGTTTTGTTCGTTTTCATCCGGTACGTGAGCGTACGAGAAAAATCCGCAGTATATACACTTTCGGACGCAGTACGGCACGTGTATGTATATGCCTAAACTATTTGTCTTCATCGTATTTGAGGACAGCCGTGAACGCTTCCTGAGGAACCTCGACCCTGCCGAACTGCCTCATACGCTTCTTCCCCTCCTTTTGCTTTTCGAGGAGTTTTTTCTTTCGCGATATATCGCCGCCATAGCACTTTGCTATTACATCCTTGCGGTACGCCTTGACCGTCTCTCTTGCGATTATCTTCTGGCCGACTGCCGCCTGCACGGGTACCTCGAACTGATGCATGGGTATGACTTCCTTGAGCCTTTTGCAGACAAATCTCGCCCTGTCATAAGCTTCCGACTCGTGGACTATCATGGAAAAGGCGTCGACCATCTCTTTATTAAGCAACACATCGAGCTTGACGAGCTGCGATTTTTCGTATCGGATAAACTCGTAATCGAGGGAACCGTAGCCCCTCGTCTTGGATTTCAGGGCGTCGAAAAAATCGTATATTACCTCGTTCAGCGGCAGCTCGTAGTGAAGAGTAACTCTGTCCTTAGCCACATATTCCATGTGCTGCATCACGCCGCGCCTCTTCTGGCAAAGCTCCATAATCGCTCCCGTGTATTCCTTCGGTATCATTATATCGGCCTTGACGATAGGCTCCTCTATATGGTCAGTCTCCTGCGGCGACGGCAGGTTTGTAGGATTTTGTATCATCTGAACGCTCCCGTCGGTCATGACGACCTTGTATACCACGCTCGGGCTCGTCGTTATGACTGAAAGAGCGAATTCGCGTTCAAGCCTCTCGACAATTATCTCCATATGAAGCAGGCCGAGAAAACCGCATCGGAAGCCGAAGCCCAAAGCCGTCGAGGTCTCCGGTTCAAAAGCGAACGCCGCATCGTTCACCTGAAGCTTTTCGAGCGCATCCTTGACGTTCTCGTATTTCTCACCCTCCGCCGGATAAATTCCGCAATAAACCATCGACTGGACTTTCCTGTACCCGGCAAGCGGCGCCTCGGCAGGAGCCGTATCGAGCGTCACGGTGTCGCCGACCCTGGCATCCCTGACCTGCTTAATGGCTGCGCATATATAGCCCACTTCGCCGGCTCTGAGGAACCTTACCGGAACGTGTCCGGGGGCCATCACGCCGACTTCCGTCACCTCGTACCTTTTGCCCGTGTTCATAAGCCGTATTACGTCTCCGACCTTTACCGTCCCGTCGAATACTCTCGCGTATATTACGACGCCCTTGTAATTATCGTACACCGAATCGAATATCAGAGCCCTGAGGCTGCCGTCAGGATCGCCCGCAGGCGCCGGGATATCGTCGACAATCTTCTCGAGCAGCTCTGTGATACCCGTCCCTTCCTTTGCAGAAACAAGCGGCGCATTTGAAGCGTCGATTCCGATCATCTCTTCTATTTCCTCTTTTGTCTCTTCCGGCCTCGACGATGCGAGGTCTATCTTGTTCAGCACGGGAAGGATCTCGAGATCCTCTTCAAGCGCAAGGTAGACGTTTGCCATTGTCTGCGCCTCGACACCCTGAGTCGAGTCGACTACGAGCACTGCTCCCTCGCATGCGGCGAGGCTTCTTGAGACCTCATAATTGAAATCGACATGACCCGGTGTGTCGATAAGGTTGAATATATACTCGCCGCCGTTCTTTGCCTTATACACAAGCCTTGTCGTCCGGAGCTTTATCGTAATGCCTCTCTCCCTCTCCAGATCCATATTGTCGAGGAACTGCTCCTTCATGTCCCTGTGCGCAACAAGACCGGTATTTTCTATGATCCTGTCGGCAAGCGTCGACTTGCCGTGATCTATGTGTGCTATGATACTGAAATTTCTTATATACTGTTCGTAATCTCTGCCGTTCATATCGCCTCTTCCAAGTCACCCTGCAGACACGTCCGAACCGCTGCCTGCGTTATACTCTACGCTGTATATTTCCGTTCCCGCACCGTCGGCAAATACAACTTTCACCGAGACGCCCTGTATTCCCGAGGCTTTAGCCAGACCATCCGCCAGCTTCGTAAAGCTCTCCGACACCGAATTCATCTGTTCGTGAAGCCCCGGTGCCATCGCCTTTATTTCTTCCTCCGTCAGTTCAATACCTTCGTACGTATATGTGTATTTAACGGTATTTACCTCAATTATGAACTCGAATCCGTTATCCTTTGCCGTCCGTTTAATCTCTTCGAACTCATCCCTATCCCTGTTGAAATAATCCTCGAGCGTCTGAGCTTTATTTGTATGTGAACCGCACGCCGCCGTCAATATCATAGCTGTAAAAAGCGCCAAAGCGACTGAGGCAAACCGTATTACACGGCACGGCGCCTTTTTCCCGCCGGTGTGATGCCGCATCATGCCGCGATCCGGATGCGGCGCCTGCAAATCTCCGTTCGTCCGAATCATACCGCGTCAAGCCCCTGTTTCAAGTCTTCTATTATATCGTCGATATTCTCAAGACCGATCGAAATTCTGACCATTCCGGCATTTATGCCCGCCGCGAAAAGCTGCTCATCGGAAAGCTGCCTGTGCGTCTCGCTTGCCGGGTGGAGCACGCACGTCCTTATATCGGCTACGTGAACCTCGTTCGATGCAAGCTTAAGCGAGTCCATGAATCTCACGGCAGACTCTCTGCCGCCTTTGATGACGACAGAAATCACCCCGCTCGCACCCTTGAGGTATTTGCGGTACAGCTCATAATTGGCATCGCCCGGAAGTGCCGGATATGTGACGCTCTCAACCTTTGCTGAGCCCCGAAGGAACTCGGCCGCCTTGAGCGCGTTTTCGCAGTACCTCTGCATGCGTACCGCCAGAGTTTCGAGACCGAGATTGAGCAGAAAGGCCGAATTTGCGGCGGGATAGCAGCCAAAATCCCTCATGAGCTGCATTCTCGCTTTAATAATATATGCCGCATTGCCGTATGCCTTAGTATACACAATTCCGTGATACGATTCATCCGGCTCGGTGAGCTCGGGAAAATCACCCCTGCTCCAGTCAAAGCTGCCGCTGTCAACGATAACGCCGCCGCCCTGTACGGCATGTCCGTCCATATATTTTGTCGTCGAATGAGTGACTATATCGGCACCCCATTCGAACGGCTTGCAAAGCAGCGGCGTAGCAAACGTGTTGTCGACAATCAAAGGCACGTTATGCCGGTGAGCCGCCTCAGCGAATTTTTCAAAATCAAATACGGTAAGTGCGGGATTTGCTATCGTCTCGCCGAATACGAGTCTCGTGTTCGGCTTGAACGCCGCATCGAGCTCTTCCTCCGATACGTCCGCCGGAACGGAGATACACTCTATCCCAAGCTTCTTGAGTGTAAACGTAAATAGGTTTACAGTACCGCCGTATATCTGCGTGGAGCTCACTATGCTGTCGCCCGCCTTGCATATATTCAGCACGGCGAGCAGATTGGCCGCCTGACCGGACGATGTCGCCATCGCTCCTATTCCGCCCTCGAGATCGGATATCTTCTCCTCGACAGCCATAACGGTCGGGTTAGCGAACCTCGAGTATATCAAGGCCTTTGTCGGATCGTCAAATACGGCCGCAACATCCTTTGTCGAGTCGAAAACGTACGTCGTGCTCTGCACTATCGGCATGACGCCGGGTTCGGAATTCTTCGGCGTATACCCCGATCGTACACATTTTGTTTCATCTCTCATTTTTATTTTCCTCCATGAAAGCCTACAGGCATATTATAACATGACACATACTTTTTTTGACATTTTATTTGAGATGTGCTAATATGCATGAATGAATTTCTTAACATTTCTTAAGAAATCCGAAAAGCGAATTATCAGAGGTCAATTTTATGCCACGCAAACACAAGCTTAAACCGTATATGATCATCTGTACGGTCGTACTTGCAGCTTCGGCGGCCGTAATACCGCTGCTTTACAGATATGTGCCGCGGACCGTAACCGTCGTCATGACTGACTCCGGCAGTGTTACGACTTCCGTATATGAAACCACGGCAAAATGTGTAGGGGACTTTCTCAAAAAAGAGGGCATCGACTACGACAGCTCCGCCGATCTGATAGATACCCCGGATGACACGCCGATCAAAAACGGGACGACCGTCAGCATCACAAAGGCTTTCAGCCTTGATATCACCGCGGACGGCAAAACCGTAACTGTCCGCACGACCGCGACTACGGTCGGCAAAGCTTTGTCAAAAGCCGGGATATCAACAGGAACCGACGACATCGTGACTCCGTCGTCCGATGCTGAAATAAACTGCAGCGGAACGGTCACCGTCACACGCGTCAGCTACGATGAGTTCAGCGAAGAGACCGTAACGCCCTGCGAGAAGGAAACACAATACGATGATTCCGCGCCGAAGGGAGAAGAGAGCGTCGTTCAGCAGGGTCAGGACCGGATAGTAAGAAACACCTACCGCATAACATATCACGACGGTAAACAGGTCTCAAAAGACCTTACCGGCTCTGAAACAACTCAGGAGATGATAAACGAAATCACGAGCATCGGAACATCAACGGCGGGTACAACGGATTCCGGCATATCGTACTCCGACAAATTTCAAGTCAAAGCCTTCGCATATACGGCTCCCGAAGGTGCTTGCGGTGCTTACGGAGGACTTTGCCGATACGGGACGGTCGCAGTCGACCCGTCGATTATCCCGCTCGGAACACAGCTTTATATAGACGGCTACGGCTACGCGTACGCAAACGATACGGGCGGCGCAATCAAAGGATACTCAGTCGATCTGTTTATGGAAAGCGAAAGTGAGTGCAGATCATGGGGAGTAAGATACACAACAGTATACGTACTGTCGTGATTCTGCCACTTTGCGAGTCGAGTCCGCTTGTGACCCGCAATCATCTCGAAACGACGGCCTGAAGAACGTCATTTGCTATCGGTGCCGCCGTATACAGAGCTTCGCCTGCATTTTCGAGGCATACCACAAATGCATAAGGGTGCTCATCATTTTTGATAAAGCCGACGAACCAGCCGTTCGGATCCTGTCCGCTTACCTCGGCAGTCCCCGTTTTCGCGTATATGTCAAGTCCCGGATAATTGTATTCACCGTAGCTTTCGATCACATCCTGCTTCATCATCTGCTGAAGCCTTTCGGCTGTCGAAGCTTCGATCATTCTTTCCGTCATCTCCGCCGATGATCCGTCCTTTATGAGCTTAGGAACAGCGGCGCTTCCGCCGTTTGCTATCGCACCCATATATACCATCATCGAACACGGATTGACGAGATCGTGGTATTGTCCGATGCCCGCCCAATCGAGATTGAGTGTCGCGTCTGTCGGAAATTCGAACGATCCCGACACGTTATGTGTGCCGCTTATATCGTACGACGTCATAAGGCCAAGCTTATTCACATACTTCTCCATATTTTCGGCTCCGACATTTTCCGTAAGGACAGAAAACGCGCCATTACAAGATGCGGCAAGCGCACCGTTAAAGTCTACCGTACCGTGCTCATATGCACAGTTCAGGTCTTCGCCGTGCACGACTCTCGTTCCCGTACATTCGTAAACAAAGCTGTCGTAATCATCCGTGGTTTCTATCACCGCTGCGGCCGTTACAGTCTTGAAAATCGACCCCGGAGTAAATCTCGATGACAGAAAGCGGTTTATATATATGCCGGTGCCGTCATCCGCCGAAACCTCATCCGGATATTCGGGATCAAAACTCGGAGTGCTTACCATGCATACTATTTCACCTGTTTTGTAGTTATATACACCTACACAGCCGGCATCGTACTTTAGCAGAGCCTCGTACGCAGCCCTGCACACGTTCGCATCGAGAGTCAGCTTTATGTCCTGAGCCTTCCCCGACAGCTTATATGTTCCGTTTACGAGATTGTACCCGATAAGCTTATCCTTGTTTACATACAATGCGGAAGTTGTTATGTTGTTCCTGACGTCACCGACGGCATGAACGGTTGCCGCTCTGATTTCACTGTCGCCGTTATATGTTATCTCCCCATCGCCCATGGATGCGAGCAGAACACCGTTTACGTCATAGACCGTGCCGCTGTTGAGCACGCCGTTCGTATAAATGCTCCCGTTTCCGTAGAAGGTCGCCCACTTTGCGCCATTCTTTACAAATCTCACAGCAAAGAGAATCACACCCGCCGCCAGCAAAGCGGCAAGCATCAGGCATATAATCGATCTTATTTCAAGCTTTTTCATGTGCGCACCTCCCCCGATATAAGGTCAATATCACTGAAATCCCTTATTTCAGCGGTCTCGCCGCCATCAATTCGCCCGGCGGCGTCAGCGCCGACATCT
Organism: uncultured Clostridia bacterium; assembly: GCA_938046095.1. Taxonomy (GTDB): domain Bacteria; phylum Bacillota; class Clostridia; order Peptostreptococcales; family Anaerovoracaceae; genus Eubacterium_B. The sequence continues at coordinate 4,645 of CALIXS010000024.1, read as the reverse complement.
TTGCTTTCATCCGCTACCGCTATGCTCGCCCCCTGACGCGTATCGGCAGCTTTCAGGAAGGAAAGCATCCCCCACGAAGCGAGCATACTCGTTCCCCCCGCGGATACGAACGGAAATGTAACACCTGTAAGAGGAAATAAGTCTATCGATCCGAATACGTTTAGCATCGTCTGAAACAGGAAGAGCGACATCGCCGAGCACGCGGCGATCGTGTAATACGTCGATCTCCCGGTGAGTATGGATCTCACGGCAAATATCGACAGGGCCAATATCGCGATGACCGTCAGTATCGCTATGATAAGCCCCCATTCCTCTGCAACAAATCCGAAGACAAGATCCGTTTCCGACGCGGCGACCGATTTGAGCCAGCCGTTCCCCGCACCGCAGCCGACAAGGCCGCCGCTCGCCGCAGCTGACATAGTGCGCGTCTGCTGGTATCCCGAGGAGTCAGCGAATTCCCATACATGCCCCCATGCCGCAAAGCGATCCGCGACGTACGATTTGAATTTGATTACGAGCACACCGCCGACAAACGCGATGCCGAGCACCAATATGAGCTTTGTGAAATCGCCGCTCCTCAGGAATGAGATCACGAGAAAAGTGACGAAGAATATCAAAGCCGTGCCGAAATCTCCCATAAGCGCCAGACAGCAGAAGCAAAAGCCGGAGAATATAGTAAATATCATCGTGTTGCGCTTTTCCATCAGCTCATCGAGCGATGCCGCGCCCGCCCATATAAATACAAGCTTTACTATCTCCGACGGCTGCACCGACAAACCGCCGATCTGTATCCAGTTTGTCGCCCCGAAGATAGTCGTCCCTATGAGCAGGTTGAGTATGAGAAGCGCCGCCGCAGCGATACAGAGAAATCTGCGTACGGCTTTTGTTCTGTCGAGATTCCTCAAAAATGCACACATAAAAACGAACAGGAATACGCCGATACCCGCTGCTGCCGCCTGTTTGAGCACCGCATTCGGATATTTGCTCGCTGTTACCGCAAACCCTATTGTCGTCAGGAAAAACGCAAGTATCTCCGCCTCAAAGCCCTTGCGGCGCATCGCTCTCATTACGATAAAGTACACCCACATGAGTACGGACAGCCCTATAAACGCGACCGGTATCCGATCTGAAAAACTCTCGCCAAGCGCTGTTTTAAGCTGAAAAAGTGTCATTATCTGAAACACGGTCAAGGCTATAACAGCCGTCCAGTGTGCATGAAGAAACGTTTCGCTTTTTCTCATGGCGAGATTGTTTCTCCGTTCCTCGAGGCTTATCGGAAAGACCGTGCATCTGCAGTCACCCGCTTCGATAACGTCACCCGGCTCCACATATCTGCTCTCGCCCCTGCCTATTCTCTCGCCGTTTACGACCGATCCGTTACTCGATCCCAGATCCATGTAGCGCCATCTTCCGCGCTCGTCTCTCGACAGTGTTCCGTGACTCCTTGAAACCTTCGGATCGTTGAGCTTCAGATCAGAGCTTTTTGATCTTCCGATGACATTTTCCCAGTGCGTTATCGGAACGCTGGTCTGTTCATTGACGTTAAAATACGCCCACACCTCTGACGGACTTTTGGCTCTGATCAGCGATGCGATGCACTTGCCGACGATAAACAGTGAAAGGATCACGAACACCCACCTTGCAACAGCAGTATAAATCAACCCGGGCGTCGGCAGATCACCGAGTCCTGTTATAAAATCAATTATGCCCGAAATCAGCTCCGGTATTTTCGGTGTTATATTATTCAGCATCAATACTGTCCCTGCCCATGAGCTCAATGAGTCTCGTTACAAGCCTTTCAAAATCACCTGCGACCCTGTCTGCAGTTTCCTGTACCTCGGCGTGCGTCAGTGGCTGATCGAGGATCCCCGCCGCCATATTGCTTATGCACGAAATGCCGCATACCTCCATACCCATGTGCCTCGCGGCCGTCGCCTCCACTGTCGTGCTCATTCCTACGGCTGACGCGCCGAGCGTCCTGAACATCCGTATCTCCGCCGGCGTCTCGAACTGCGGCCCCGTGGTCTGAAGGTAAACGCCTTCTTTGATATCTATGCCTGTTTCCCGTGCGGCACGCCGAATCATATCCGTAAGTTTTTTGCTGTATACGCCGCTCATGTCCGGAAAACGCGTTCCGAGTTCATCTATATTCTTTCCTATAAGAGGACTCGGTACAAACGATGTTATATGATCTGTTACCGCCATCAGATCGCCCGGTCTGAGCTCTAAATTTATACCGCCCGCAGCGTTTGTCAATATTGCTTTCTTTGCTCCCAGCAGACCCGTTACCCTTACAGGCAAAACAACGTCGCTGATGTCGTAGCCTTCGTAATAATGCACCCTGCCCTTCATCGCGATAACACTTACGCCGCCGACCGTTCCGAAAAGGAATCGTCCGTCGTGTCCCGGCACAGTAGATATGGGAAACCCCTCAAGCATGCTGTACGGTATCTCCAATTCGATGTTCATGTTGCGCGCATAGCCGCCGAGCCCCGAACCCAATATCAAGGCGATCTCGGGCTCGAACGACGTCTTCGACCTTATCTGCCCGCAGCATTTTCTGATCTTATCGTAAATCTCGTTCATAATTTCGAGCGCCGCACCGGCGCACCCTCCATATTGAATTATACCCCATGGACCTTTATTTTTGTAGTCCTGCGTTGAAATGTAAGGAATTATTAAATATAATAAGAAATAGTTTACAGGAGGATAACATGGAAAGAAACAATTTATGGAAAGACTATCCGGCAGCTGAAGAAAAAAAGCTTAATGCTCTGTCGGAAGATTACAAATCATTTATTTCATACGCCAAAACCGAGCGCCTGTGCACGGCTGAAGCTGTAAGGCTCGCACGCGATGCAGGCTTTGTCGATCTTGATGAATGCGTAAAAAAACAGAGAACACTCAAGAAGGGCGACAGGTTTTACCGCAGCCACATGGGTAAGACTGTAATCCTCGGCATTGTCGGATCCGAACCGCTCGCGAACGGTACCAATATCCTCGGTGCTCACATCGATTCTCCGCGCCTTGACATCAAGCAAAATCCGCTGTACGAGAATGCCGAGCTGGCTTATCTCGACACTCACTACTACGGCGGCATCAAAAAGTATCAGTGGGTCACAATTCCCCTCGCCATTTACGGCGTTGTCGCAAAAAAAGACGGCACCGTCGTTGATATAGCCGTCGGGGACAACGATAACGATCCGGTATTCTGTGTGACCGATCTCCTGATCCACCTTGCCGAAAAGCAGATGTCAAAGAAAGGCAGCGTCGTCGTGGAGGGCGAAGCGCTCGACGTTTTGTTCGCAAGTCGCCCCGGAAAAGACCCGTCATCCGATGCGGATAAAGAAAAGGAACTTGTAAAATCAAATGTTCTTAGAATTCTAAAGGAGAAGTACGACATAGAAGAAGAGGATTTTCTCTCCGCCGAGCTCGAGGTCGTGCCCGCCGGCAAAGCAAGGGATCTAGGAATCGACCGCAGCATGGTCATAGGCTACGGGCATGACGACAGAGTATGCGCGTACACAAGCCTCAGAGCCGTTTTGGATACCAAGTCCGTAAAACGCACGGCTTTGTGCATACTTACCGACAAAGAGGAAATCGGAAGTGTCGGTGCCACCGGCGCTCAGTCACTGTTTTTTGAAGACACCGTCGCCGAGCTGCTTGCGCTGACTGACGGTTTCTCGGATCTCGGTCTGAGGCGCGCCCTGCGATCATCGTGCATGCTTTCGTCCGATGTAAGTGCAGGCTTCGACCCTGTCTACGACAGCGCGTTTGAGCGCAAAAATGCCGCATATCTCGGCCGCGGTATCGCGTTTAACAAATATACGGGTGCGAGGGGCAAATCCGGTTCCAATGATGCCAATGCCGAATATGTTGGGAAGCTTCGTGCCGTCATGGATGCGAATAAGATCGGATTTCAGACTGCAGAGCTCGGCAAAGTCGATGAGGGCGGCGGCGGAACGATCGCCTATATCCTCGCCAATTACGGCATGAACGTAATCGACTCCGGCGTTGCCGTACTCTGCATGCACAGTCCCTGGGAGGTTGCGAGCAAAGCCGACATCTACGAAGCATACAAAGCATACAAAGCCTTCATCAGAAATATGACCGCAATTTGAAACCGTATCGCCTGCGGAATCTTTGACCGCGTTCCGCCCGGAATATGACCGCAATTTGAAACCGACAGTAAACTCTTTGGGATGACACAACCATTTTGGTCATGACGCAAAACCTTTGGTCATGATGCAAAACCTTTGTGATTACATAACCCCTTTGATCATAATGTAAACTCTTTGGTCATGACAGCAGTCCCTGACATTTTAACGATGGCACGAATTCGGAAAAGAGCGGCAACAGAAAATGCGATATCCGGTGAGCTCATTAGATAAAAACGGCGTTTTTCATGAGCAGAGGGTCCCCTGCGTGCCCCTGCTCACGGGTATTGCCCCACAGAGCCCGCTCCGGTGGGCACTTTAGATAAAAACGGCGTTTTTCATGAGCAAAGGGTCCCCTGCGCGCCCCTGCTCACGGGTATTGCCCCACAGAGCCCGCTCCGGTGAGCGCATTAGATAAAAACGGCGTTTTTCGTGAGCAAAGGGTCCCCTGCGCGCCCCTGCTCACGGGTATTGCCCCACAGAGCCCG
>CALIXS010000023.1 GCA_938046095.1 uncultured Clostridia bacterium | reverse complement strand
GATCAGCAAAACGGTTATCGGGCCCGGAACGGGAAGCTTCCCGTTTGAGGTGCTGTTTACGGATGCAAACGGCGATCCGGTGAAGATCCCGGATGATACGGCAAGCCCTAAGAGCTACGAAGTGTCTTCCGCTTCTCCGTATAAGGTGAGCTTTTCGTTGAAAAACGGAGAGAGCGTGACCCTGCAGAAGATCCCTGTAGGGACAACGGCGACGATAACTGAGACGAAGCACGACGGCTACACGGTGCTGATCAAGGATACGACTGCGGGCGGAGCCGTATTAAGCAAAACGGACACCGCGACAGTCACTGTGACAACGGACAAAGAGGTCGAGGTAATAAATAACCCGGGAGTTGTACTGCCGTCGGCAGGCGGAGGCGGTACATATGTTTACACATTCGGCGGCGGAGCGCTTTGCCTCGCAGCCATAATAACAGGATTCAGACTGAGGCGCAGGCGTGAAAGGAGGGCAGGAGATTAAGCACCTCATTTACGGCGAAAGAGAAGCGCCCGGCTGAATCGATAAAGGTAAGAAAGAAAAATATAACAGAAAAGGAAAAAGAGAAAGGAAAACCTACAATGAAGAAACTGAAAAAGGTGCTGTCGCTGCTGATAGCAGTCGCAATGGTTCTCGCAGCGGGTACGACGGTATTCGCAGCAGATGGCGAGCTTACGGTAAACGGCACGACGGAGGGGAAGACATACGACATCTACAAGATCTTCGACCTGACGAAGGAAGCAGGGGGAACGGGAGTAGCGTATACTGTCGACAGCGATTGGGAGAACTTCTTCTTTAACGGAGGTCCGGGATCGGCGTATGTTACGACAACGCAGACACCGGGGCTGAATACGCTGACGTACAAGGGAACAACATACTACATCAATATAACGGATTCGAACGTGGCTCAGCTTGCGCAGGATGCGCTTAAGTATGCGGCCGCAAAGACGCCTGATGCGAGCAAGACGGCGGATAACAGCGGCAGCGTGAAGTTCACCAATCTCGATCTCGGATATTATCTGGTATATCCTAAAGGAGCGACAGATATAAAGGATAACTACGCATCCATCTGCTCACTTACATCAACCAATCCTTCAGCTGCGGTGAACGTTAAAGCGAAGTATCCCGTGATAGACAAGGAAGTGGACAATCCGGATGTTCAGGTCGGTCAGAAGGTTACGTTTACGGTCAAAGGAAAGGTACCTGATACCACAGGATACACCACATACAAATACGAGATCAAAGACACCATGAGCAGCGGACTTACCTTTAACAGCACCACTGCAAACTTCAGCGTAAAGTTCGGCGGCAGCAATATAAGCGTGGCTCCCGTATATTCGGGCAACGGCTTTACACTTACGTTCGATATGACGCAGTACCAGGCCTATAAGGGACAGGAGATCACGGTAACGTATCAGGCTGTCGTAAATAAGGATGCGGTTACAAATCTGACGAAGAACAGCGCGACACTGACATACAGCAACGATCCGAGCGACAGCTCCAAGACGGAGACAACACCGCCTGTAGAAAAGGAAGTATATACCTCAAAGATCGTAGTTGACAAGTACGATGCGGGAAACCCGGGCAAAAAGCTGTCGGGAGCATCGTTTATTCTGGTCAGGAAGACCGGAGGCGTCGAGACTTTCTATAAGTATGATGAAGTTACGGATACCGTATCATGGGTAGCAGACAAGAACGATGCGACGGTAAAGACAACGGACAACACGGGAGCGGCCTCCTTTATAGGGCTTTCGGACGGTGACTATTACCTTCGCGAGACGGTAGCCCCTCACGGCTTTAACCTTCTCGATCACGATATTAAGGTAACCATCCTTCACACTACGACTACGGTAGGAGGGAAAGTCTTTAACATAGGTGTATCGCAGAAATCGGAGATTCCGAATAAGACGGGAACGACTCTTCCTGAGACGGGCGGAATAGGCACGACGATCTTTTATGTAGTCGGCTCACTCCTCCTTACGGGAGCGGTGGTTGTTCTGATTGCACGCCGCAGAATGAAAAGGGAAAGGTAATGCCTGCGTGCTGTCCGAACGGGCAGCACTGCCGATAAGCCTGTCCGTCGGTTGAAGCCCGGGCTTATGCGGCAGATATTGCACATGTGCGGGTAAGGGTCATATACCCTCCCGCACGAGGTGCAGCA
>CALIXS010000022.1 GCA_938046095.1 uncultured Clostridia bacterium | reverse complement strand
CGGACTCAATCGCTTTTTTCTATACCTGAGGTCTCACATCTATTGTAAAGCTACATGACCCATAACTCGAATATCTAATATTGTCATTTGTTTTTTTTTATGATAGTATACATTTTGGTTTATTTAATGACGTTGTAATTGCAGGACTATATAATAATATCGCATCGATAAATTTCCAGGGAATGCAATTGTCAATTTAATTTTAATATGTAATTTAGGAAGACATGAAAATTATGAACCCGAAAGCACTTAAAACCATAGGATGGATAGCAACATTTACCGCTATGCTGATGTACATATCCTACTTTCCTCAGATCATAAACAACATACACGGAGATAAAAGCGGTTTCTTACAGCCCGCAGTTGCTGCAATAAATTGCATTTTATGGGTCAGTTACGGTTTTTTTCAAAAGAAAAAGGACTGGCCAATTGTCGTAGCAAATTTACTCGGTGTAATATTTGGTGCCATAGCTGCAATTACCGCTTTATAACTGAGTTTGATCCCTATGGTACCGGGAAGCAAATTCTGTTCTTTTAAATTTATAAGTGTGACTGTTCCTATATTTTTTTCGTACTTCTTATCTCTTCAGGTTAGAATTTCTATCTCAATTCTACTTTTGATGTAACCATAGAATTGTTTATGCAATTGCCGCATTTCATCCGGTGCATTCATTGAATGCTGATACATAAATATATTTCCGAAATCGCTTTGAAAGGCAAAATGAAGACCGAGGCTTAAAGCAAATGTCGGTAGTAAACGGAACAAATTCATCTTCTTAGGAGATAATGTTATCCCCAATCTATATAGAGTGCAAAGATTTCGTTTTATTCTCCATGCTGTTTTTCGCATAAGTATTTTGTCATTCCCTGCTTTTGAGGGAATGTCCGCTTCATAATAAGCATCCGCAATCGGTACTACCATTGCCAAATGACACAACTGCCATTGGTGCATATCTTTTACGATTTGATATGGAATATGAGCTTTTTCAAAAATAACAGCCAATTGAGATAATCTTTTCGATTTATTTCCGCTTATTTCACCAAATGTGGTTGACTGAATAATACGAGGTGTAAGAGCGGCCTTCAGCACATTTCCTTCAAAGCCGCCTCCGGAACCGGGGAATGCAGGTATAATTCTTCCTTTACCACATATTTCTTCCCATACATCATATTTCTCAAGTGTATTTACCATCGTCACAATATTGGAACTACGATTATTTTTCAATTCCTTTAATGCGATATTCACCTGATTTTCCTTCACGGTCAAAAATACAAAATCATAAATATCGTCATCTTCGACCTTATCAATAATATTTACATTTGCTTTTTTTACCCGCGTACTTTTATAATATAATAAGCCGTTTTGTTGAAAAGCTTCTAAACGTTTACCTCTTGCATAAAGGGTTGTTTCATAATCAGCTTCACTGAACAAGGTCGCATATAAACAACCGATTACTCCTGCACCGTATATTAATATTCGCATTATTATATCTCCAAAGTCGTGAATACATTTTGGGGTGGTTATATACTCCACCTGCCCGGGCCGAGAAAGAAACCGGCGGTCTTCAATGATAACGATTTATTGTTCACAACGGTTCATCCTGTTGTAGAAGCCTGTTTTTTACAATTTTACGATCCATCAACCTTTTTGTAAAGAAATGCCTCGCTCAATGATGTTCTTTTCTTTCGGCTTCAGCACATGATATTTCAATGTGTCGACTCAATGTGTCGATGTTCGCATTCAGAGAAGCCGCCATAGCTGTCCGGGAGATCGTCGGGACTTTCTTCAGCGTTAATGTGTCGGCTTCTTTCTTGATCACAATGCAATATTTCCCGAAGAAATCCGTATTGATCAAACTGTTGTTTCTATACAACGGCCAGAAAGCCAAGATAATACGCGGAAAAAAGCTGAGCGATAAATGCAAGGAGCAAGACCGCATTTTTGAAGCTTTTTTCTTTGATATATGCATATCCTCCGCATAAAACTCCGATAATGCAAAAGCACCATCCGGCAACGGCAATGAAGATTAGTTCGTGAGAGAGTATCTCGTATAAGGAAAACCAATGAAACATTCCCACAACTCCGGATACCCCAAGCATAGCTCCTGAAATACAAAGCAATGTACGAGATCGCGTACGGCTCTTCCGATTTCGCAAAAATGAAACGCTTCGCACCGTCAATAATATTAAAAACAATATTGTCATTGAAATATAAACTCCGAAGCCTGCCGCAAAAAACACCTTTCCCTGTGTCTCGGCGGCGGGAATATAGTCATGGGCCAATCTAAAGCTCATGGAATGCACTTTACCGTCCTTTACCTTAAACGCAAGTATTTTTTCCTCCGGGCTTGCATCCCTGCAGAAGAAAACATTATCCCCCATTTGTTCGTAATACTGTTTTTTATCCCCGAACGGCTTCCTTAAACAAAGCATGTTATCATCCGTCACCGTTATGGAAATCATTTGCATTTTCCCCTGCATTTTTCCGACGTTTTTCAGGGCGGATCGCGCTGGAAGATAATCCCCTTTCAGCATATTGAGATCCGCATTCACTTCCGTTTTACCTTTTGTCGTTTCTTTATATGCAATCCGCTCCGTTATTTCCGAGCAGAATTCGGTCTCCATCACATTTGTTAGTATTAAAACCGCCCGCTCTCTTTCGGGCTCCGCCCATATTTGTGTTTTAAATCCATACGTTCCACCTTCGTGTCCAAGGATTTGAGAATTCCCTACATATTGCCAGAAGCCGTGAGATAAACCGGAATTTGCACCATAGGAACGATATGTTTCTGTAAAAAGCTCTGCTTTAGTGCTGTCTTTACTGAACAGCAAACTGCCTTTTTCGTATTTTTTAGCCAATTCCTGCACATAATTTAACAGATCCTTTGCTGAGCCGTTCATTCCTCCGGCAGGATACATTCTCAGATACATATCGGGCTCTTTATTGAATCCGTTTTTAGAAAAAGAATAGCCGCTTGCTTTTCTTTCTAAAATCTCAGGATTATCATCCTGAAACGGTCCCATTGATGTATCGTTCATATTAAGGGGCTTCAGAATATGCTCCTTCACATACTCCTTATAGCTTTGACCGCTGACCCTTTCTACAACAAATGCCGCCAGCGCCGCTCCCCAATTTGAATATGCGCTGACCTCTCCCGGCAAAAATACCTGCTCGGGCTGATAAGCGGACAGAACCTCACTCAGGGGAAGCTCCTCATCGTTTTCAAAATAACGAAGGTCGAGAAGCTGTTCCTCAAACCCGGCTGTATGATTCATCAGATGCAGCATTGTAACAGGCTTGTCATAGTGCAGATTCTTAAGGAATCCCTCGGGTAAATAGCTGCGTATATCCGCATGCAGGTCTATTTTCCCTTCTTCCTTAAGCTGCATTACACTGACCCATATGAAGGTTTTCGATATTGAACCCCATTCAAAGACGGTATTTTCGGTATCCATAGGCAGCCGGTTTTCTAAATCGGCATATCCGTATGCCTTTGAAAAAACAACTTCTCCGTGTTCGGATACGATTACACAGGCACCCGGTACCGTTTTGCCTATATATTTATCTGCCACCTTATCAACGGCGGCTTCATAATCAACGCTTTCTTCCTCCGCAAAAGCAAAGGAAGCAGTAAGCCCGACAACTATTACAAAAGCGATGAAACAGCTTAAAATACGGATTTTCTTCATAGCATTTCCCCGGCTTCCGGATTTCCGCTTTCCCGTGCCAGTTTAATAAGGTGCTTATATTCACCGATCAACAAAATAACTGCAATCAAAATGATAATAGCATCATTCAAAGGGACTGCAAGCCATACTCCGAGAACATTTCCGTTTAACAGGCGAGGCAACAGCAGCACCAAAGGAACTATAAGCGCAAGCTGTCTTAGTACGACCAATAACCCTGCTTGTTTTGCTTTGCCGAGCGCCTGAAAATAAGTAACTGTCATTATAAGCAGTCCGTAAGTTGCAAATAAACAGTACATAAGTCGGAAATTCAATAAACCGGAGGCCACGACAGATGAGTCTGTAATAAAAGCGGATAATATCTGCGTCGAAAAAATTTCAATTATGACAAAGAAGAAGCCTGCAAGGCAGGTTGCACCCATTATAAATACATTCGTGAGTTTTTTTACCCGCATATATCGCTTTGCCCCGAAGTTTGTTCCGACAGCAGGCTGCATCCCCTGGCTCATCCCCCATATAGGAACAAATGCAAGCTGCATGACTCTTTGGGCTGCCCCCATAAGAGCTATCTGATTTTCTCCGCCGAAGCGCACCGCAGTATTATATATAACGGTCATTTGAACAAGCATCATAATCTGCATGAACATGGCGCTCATACCTACGGAAAATATTTCAGGCAATAAATCTTTTGCAGGCTTCACCCCATGAAAGCGCACCACAGGACTCTTTTTCAGGAAGTATATTAAGGTCGCAAAAGCCTGAACAAATTGAGAAATCACGGTCGCGGCGGCAACAGCCTGCGGACCCCGCGAATGCATCAGCAAGATGAAGATCGGATCCAATATAATATTCAGAATTGCACCTGCAGCCATAATTGCCATTGCGGTTTTCATTCGGCCTTCCGCGCGAATCACCATATTTGCAGCCTGCATAAAATTCACAAATATAGAGCCGAGATACACCGTTCTCAAATAAGAAACTCCCATCTTAAGCACATCGTCCTCAGCACCCGATAAACTCAAAAGACCGGGAGCAAATACAATACCTATAAGCATAACCGCCGAGGACAACAGAATTACCAAAAAAGTGAGGTTCCCCATAATCTTATCGACTGTTTCCTGATCTTTTTTCCCGATTGCCCGGGAGAGAACGGAACCCGAACCTATTCCCAACAATACGGCAACTCCGTTGTTTATCAGCACAAACGGCGATGCTGCGGAAACTGCACTCATAGCATCAATCCCCACCATTTGACCTACATAAATCGAGTCGACAAAGGCGTATAGTCCTACTATCAATTGGCCCAAAATAGCAGGCAAGCTGAGTTTAACCATCAGTCTCCAGGTATTTTCCGTAAGTAACCTGTCACGAACATCCATTATAAATAACCTCCTGAATTTTTATTTCTGTACTTTATCCATATTTAATCTGTATTCACAGCAAGCATTCATAAATTCATCATCATGGGTTATCAGCAAAATTGTTTTACCTCTGTTTTTCGCATTTTTTAATGCCTTTGCAATCAAAAGCATATTCTCGGCATCTAAGCCGCCGGTAGGCTCATCGAGTATCAAAATATTTTTACCCGACAGCAGTGCGCAACATACTGCAAGCCGTTGTTTTTGTCCTCCCGATAATGAGGCAGGATGTGAATCTTTATAGTCATACAGTTGCATATTCCTAAGTAAGTTTCTTGCCATTTCTAAATTTGTTGTGTTAAATTCCAAGCCAAGCAAAAGCTCCTTTGAAACACTTTCAGTGAAAAACTGCGTTCCCGTGTCATTTGAACAGTAATAAATGGTATTGCGGAGCTTTCTGTATCCCGTTTTCTCTCCATTAATATAAACGCTTCCTTTTCTTATTTTTTGGAGTCCGCTTAAAATCAAAGCTAAAGTGGTCTTACCTATACCGTTATCTCCCGTAATTGCAGTAATGCTTTTCTCATTAACAACAAGATCTACATTTTCTAATATTTGTTTTTTGTTTTTTATAAGAAATATCCTTTCCGCTTTTACAGCAATGGGATTTGTCCTTGACGGTGCGGGCATTTTCGGAAAAGCTGTATCTACAGTATAGCGAAGTCCCTTTGAAATACGCTCACTGTCGCTTATTGCACTTAACTCCGAAGCTGAATACTGCTTTCGTATCTGTCCGTCTTCCATATATAAATATCTGTCTGCAAGAGCTCCTATCCAACTGATACGGTGTTCGGCAATCAGTAAAGTGTATCCCGATTCCTTTAACTCCATAAGAATGTTTTTCATTTGAACAATACCGTCTTTATCGAGGTTTGCGGTAGGCTCATCAAACACAAAAATCCTTGGCTGCATAGCATACACCGAAGCTACTGCCGTTCGTTGTTTTTCCCCGCTTGAAAGTAAGTCCAGGGATATCCTTCCTATATTTTCCAATCCCATCTTATAAATGGCATCCTCTGTTCTTTTCCGTATATCAAGCTGTGAAAATCCATAATTTTCACAGCCAAATGCTATCTCTCCCTCAAGCTCCGACGAAAAAAACTGCCTCTTAGGATCCTGAAATATACTGCCGACGATTCTGCCTATATCATAAGACGGCATCGTTTCAATATTTTTTCCCGAGATGTATATATCACCTGTTTTTGTTCCTTTGTAGTACCGCGGAGCAAGACCATTTATAAGTCTTATAACCGTAGTTTTTCCACATCCGGATTTTCCTGTGAGGACAATGCACTCGCCTGTTTTTATCTTTAAATTTATCTTTTTTACGCCATGCCTGCTCTCGGAATATTGAAAGGAAACATTATCTAATTCAATCATATTTCAATTCCTCCGATATACAGATAGGCCAATATCAAAACTACCCAGAAAACCATGACAAGGATATCCGTCATTCCAATATTGCTTTCATAATAGCTGCTTCTCACTCCCGGTGATTCTCCACCTCTTGCAACGGCTGAAACAGAAAGCTGATCCGCTATCATTAAAATTCTGATGAGAAGTGGTATCAAAACATATTCACAGCTTTTTGCGGGAGCTTTCAGCACCTGCCTGATACCTGTCAGATTTCTGTTTTTCATTGACAGATACACACTCCTCAATTCCGATTTCATAGTGGGGAAAAACCTGAATACTACAAGTACACCCAGAATGACAGGTGTCGGGATATGGCTTTTGCTCAGGAAAGAGGAAATCTTTCCTGGAGGCGTTGTAATTAAATCCCACGATAGTAAAATAACAGGAGACAGCTTCCAAAACATCAACACATAAAATTCCGAGAAAATCAACATATGAAGGCCGCGGTATTGTATCGCGTACAGCAAAAGTCCCAGCAATATATAGAATATTCCATAGTTAAAGACAATGTTTCCTTTTCCCTGCACGGCGAGATGCAAACAGGCTGTAATCGTAAGCATACAGCTGAGTACAACACTCTTTCCCAAAGAAACGGCTATAAGCACACATAGAAAACACCATATTTTAGTTACTACAGAAAATGAACCTTTCTTCATTACAAAAGACCCGCTTTTTCGAAGTGCTTTTGACTGATTTTTTTACTTACCACGCTTCCTGCGAATCCGCAGATCGTAGTAAAAATTACAATGAATATAGTCCATCCCAAACTTCTATAGTAATGAACATATGAGTCTATATAGCTTTGATCCATTCCACTGCTTTTGGCGAAGTTATAATATGTTTCCCAAAAGAACCAAATCGGCAATATGTTGATACCGTTATATAAAAGACTGGTAATCGTCCATGCCGCCGTAATTTGCTTCGGATTTCTTTCGGTGCAATCCTTCCACAGAATAGCCTCACATATAATTCCGACAACAATAAAATAAGGCAAAAGATACCAATTCCCCATCAGCATATAAAGAATACCGACGATACTCATATAAACGAGCGTAACAAAATGTCTCCTTACCCTGCACAAGAGCAGATAATATACCGGTGCACATAAAAGCATAGTAAATCCAATTGATAAAACCATACTGGTAAAATGATTTATCATACACACCATATTTATAAGAAATTGGATAACAATAAGAAAAAGGCTTAGCAATATTACAGTAATTACATCTTTTATTTCCCACTTTGATATTCTGTTTTTTTCACTGTTCATTTGTTTCCCTCCGTGTATTTTATTTTTTCGCTTTAACTAAAAATGTCGGCATAGTGCGATATCTAAGCAACATAAACGGATTCCAATACTTCTCCTGATTAAGAATCTCGATCTCAACATCCTTAAATCCTATTTCCTTAAATATTTTAAAGTCCCATTCCGGCCGTTTTATATAGCTCAAAGGTAATTTCTTTAATTCATTCATCATATCTGTATCATGATAGTAGTCCCTAAATGATCCATAGCGTTTTATCAAAAGTGCTTCGTCCGACCGGAAGAGTTTTTCCTCTTCATCTCCCCAAAACGGGAAAAGCCAATTGGCATCTAAATTCAACATACAGCCGCCGGATTTCAAAACTCTGTACCATTCCTCATAAACCTTTTCAGGCTTATTAAATAGCCAGGAAGTATGTCTTGAAACGACTGCATCAAAAGTATTATCTGTAAAATTCGTTGATTCCGCGTCTTTAAGTATGAAAGTAATTTTATCCGAAGTATCCAGTTCTTTAGATATTTTTTTCGCTTCTTCAAGCATTGCCGCATTATTATCTATTGCAATAACTTCACATCCGATTTGGGCAAGGAGCAAGGAAATAAAGCCTGTTCCACAACCGACATCTAAAATTGTCCCTCTTTTGTAATCCTCAAGACAATCGCTTAACAACTTCTTCCATTCCGCACCTGTATCCTTTAATTCCCGCAAAAGAAAAGCTCCCATTTTTCCGGCATCGTTTGACCATATTTTTTCAGCCTTACTCATCTATTTTTTCCCTCTTTCGTTTATAAAACAAAAGTCGCATTTATCTCCGTTCATTCCCAGAGTCTGACTCCGCTCGAATACAAAGCCCTTTATATTTCCGAATACAATATGATCACACAAACAAAATATTTCACAAAGCTCCGGGCATTTAAGAAAGCTGCAGGTATCTGCCCAAAGACATTTCAGTACATCAACGGAATAGCATTTGCTGTCGTTCGACAGTATCATGCTATTCCATATTTCGTCGCCCGCCATTCCTTTCTTCATGAAAAACCGAAACAATCCGAAAAAACCGGGTATGTGGAAAAACGCATTTAGCAGCTTATGCGCTTTTTCCGCAATGTGAAATGAATACTCCTTTACCAATTCTTTTGCCTCATTTTTCGAAAGCCCTTTGTCTATAAAGCTCCTGTACAAAGCTATATTGGAGATTATGCTTTTTTTCTGCCTCTTTTTTTGTTTTTCCGTCCATTCACCCTGATTGATTTCTTCGATGATAAGCTTCATTTTCTTTTTGTGCTCCGCGTCTATACCATCTAAGATATGTTCATCTAATCTTCCTGAATAAAATTTCTCGTATGTCATCGGCGACCTCCCAATTCCCATCCGATTGCTTTCTCCCTAATTGCCACAAAACGTCGATACAACCCTTCTTGTTCTATAAGTTCTTGATGCTTCCCCTCCTGCACTATCCGTCCGTCTTCAAGAACGAGAATCTGATCTGCAGTACGTATCGTATTTAGGCGATGAGCAATCATCAAAAGAGTCTTATCCTTTGTAAGCTCCGAAATGGCCTGCTGCAATTCGCGCTCATTTTCGGGATCTACGCTCGCCGTAGCTTCATCTAAAATCACTATGGGTGCATCCTTCAGAATTGCCCGTGCAATAGATATTCGCTGCTTTTCTCCGCCGGAAAGCGTTGCGCCTCCTTCTCCGACCTTTGTCTGATAACCGTCCGGAAGTGCGGATATGAAGTCATGGCAGCATGCTTTTTTCGCTGCCGAAATCATTTCTTCTCTTGTGGCGTGCGGCTTTCCGAAAAGGATATTGTTTTCGATCGTATCCTCAAAAAGATACACCCTTTGAAACACGATGGAAAAATTCCTGAGAAGACTGTCGCAGGTGTAGTCCTTCACATTGGTACCGCCTAAGAGGATTTCTCCTTCCTTCACATCCCAGAAACGCGCAATCAGGCTGCAAAGAGTCGTCTTTCCCGAGCCCGAGGGTCCTACTATAGCGCAGCTCGTTCCCTGAGGAACGTAAAAGCTCACATTATGTATCACTTCCTTTTCATCATATGAAAAGGAGATATTTGAAACGCTGATATCGTAGATGTCCGGGCTTAAGTCAGTTCCATGCTCATCCAGAATCGGCATCTTCGAAATGCCTTCCAGCCTGTCTAAAGAGGCATCGACGACCCTTGCAACGGCAGCTGTACTTCCGGCCAACTCAACGGTCGTATATATCATGAAGCTCGCGACGATAAGGAGCAGGCACTTCTCGGGGCTCATTTCTCCATTCATAAGCAGATACGGAGCCGTAATGAGGATAGCAAACCTTGCAAATTTGAATACCGTCTGAAAGGCTGCCGACAGCCCTGAAAATACTTTTTCCAACACGATATTTGCCTCTGCGCTTTCACATATTGCCGCATCCATAGATTTGTCCGAACGGTCGGCAAGCCCAAACGCCTTTACGACGGCCATACCCTGTATGTATTCTAAAACGGCAGCCACAAGTCCCGCCTGCGCAGCCTGTCTGCGTGGAGAATACTTTACGCCTGCTTTTTGTGTCTTTGTATATATCAAAAGGGAAAAGAAAAGTCCTGCAAACATCAAAATGCCGATTTCCCACTCGTAAAATAGAAGCCATATTCCTATAACTACGGCGTGAATGAATCCCCCGGCGACCGCTTCCATAATGACAACCGCATTGTTTTCGAGATCCCCGAGCGTAGTTGTAACTGCGGCCGTAATATCACCGAGCCTATGCTCATTAAAATATCCCATAGGTACTCGTTTTAATTTT
The DNA here is from genome assembly GCA_938046095.1 of uncultured Clostridia bacterium. GTDB lineage: Bacteria > Bacillota > Clostridia > Peptostreptococcales > Anaerovoracaceae > Eubacterium_B. Next base: position 7,747 of record CALIXS010000022.1, on the reverse strand, counting down.
TCCCCAAGCTCCATACGCCATACGGTGCACATGGAAAAGCTTCCCAAAGTTCTTTTTACAGAGGAAATATTTGTGAAAATGATGCGACCCAAAATGCTTAAAAGCATAACAGCAAAGGATACCCATACGGTTTTAGCGGGCATTTCCCCATTTGAGACGGATGACAGAATTCCGCTGAGAACAGTAAGCACGGCCATAATAGGAAGCATTTCAAATACGGAATTACACATATGAAAAACAAAGGATAAAACCAGTGTTTTTCTTTCTGCCCCTGAAAAATCCAACAGCCTTCTGAACATCTGAATCATGCCGACATCACCTCCTTGGTATCTATAGTGCTTATATGGGCATTCCAAAGGTCTCTGTAGAGAGAACAGTTTTCGATCAGCTTTGAGTGTGTGCCTTCGGCTTCTTTATTTCCTTTATTCATAACTATAATCTTATCGGCTTTCATAATAGTTGAAAGGCGATGCGCAATTACAATCAGAGTTTTTCCTTCCACTAATTTGCTTATGGAACGCTGTATAACCGATTCGTTTTCCGGATCTGTAAACGCGGTAGCTTCATCTAAAATAACTATCGGACTGTCCTTTAATATCGCCCTCGCAATAGCGATGCGCTGCCTTTCACCGCCTGAAAGATTACTTCCGCTGTCCCCGACGACGGTGTCATATCCCTTTGGAAGAGATGTAATAAAATCGTGACAGGATGCTTTTTCGGCAGCCTCTTCAATTTCCCCGTCCGCAGCATCAGGCTTTCCGAGCCGTATGTTTTCCCTTACGGAAAGATGAAACAGGTAATTGTCCTGTGAAACATATGCGACATACTCCATAATCTGTGAAAGAGGCATGTTTCGCACATCGGTGCCTCCAATTTTGACCGTTCCGCTTCCCGCCTCCCAGAAGGAAGCAATCAATCGTGCGACAGTGGATTTCCCCGATCCCGACGGTCCGACAAAGGCTGTCATTTCATTTGCTTCGGCTGTAAATGAAAGATTGTGCAAAACCTCCATGTCGTCGTAAGCGAAGCATACCCGTGAAAATTCCACCCTTTCCCCTTCAAGCTTTGCAGGTTCTTCCGGTCGTTTCAGCTCTTTTGTATCTAAAAGCTTTCCGATTTCTTTAACAGTCGAATCTACCATGGCAAAACTGTCCGTATATCTCAGCGCCTGGATCAAAGGAGCAATAAGACCTAATGACAGGATAATACAAGATATAAAGTCACCCGCACTTATGCTTCCGTTTATGTAAAACAAACTGCCGACAGGAAGAACTCCAAGCAGACTGGAAGGTGCTATTGCAAGGCCTGCGGCATAGTAAGGATTTGTTTTTCTGAACCATTCCGATTTGAATTTTTCATTTTCCTCCGCAGCATCTGCATATTTACGATAAGAAGAACTGCTTTGATTAAAGGCTTTGACTACCTCTATCCCTCCTATATATTCGACCGTAGCCGCATCCATAGCTTTAGCGGCAGAAAGGACTTTGGCATATCGTTTCTCATAATCCTTCATCATTCCCATATAGCAGAGCATTCCGATGGGAAAAGTAGCAAAAGCAATAAGCGCGAGTCTCCAATCAAGAAGCATGAAATAAACAAGCATTAAAACGGGAATCATAATATTAGCTGTCAGTTCCGGTATCATGTGTGCAAGAGGAAGCTCCAATTTCTCCACTGTATCAACTATCATGGTCTTGAATTTACCGGAAGGCGTATCTATAACAAACCCCATGGGTACTCGTGACAGTTTTTTTATAAGCGCTGTACGAATATTTTTCAGTATGGTAAATGCAGCCCTGTGTGATCGTACAGTAGAAACAGTCGAAAAGCACAGCTGCAAAAGATACCCCGAAAGCGCGATCAATGCCATCATAATTACATGTCTCAAACCATAATCGCCGGAGCATATTCGAATGATAATCCGCGAGACTGCTATATACGGAATTATTCCGAAGCCCGCGCCTAACACGGCAAAAAGAACCGAACTGAAAAGCAGACCTCTGCAGGAATCCGCAAACCCGAACAATTGATGTAATGTACTTTTATTGCTGTTCTTCATTTCAGCATCCTCCTATAACAGATACTCCTCGACATTTCCCTTTTCCGTTTCTCCCAAATCGGCAATAATTTTACCGCCTGATAGGATCAAGACCCGCGAGCATATCGTTTTTATAAATTCGATATCATGTGTAATGATAAGAAGAATTTTTCCCTGTGCGGAAATTTTTTCTATCATAGCTCCCACTTCCCGCATGCTTTTTAAGTCAAGTCCGCTCGTCGGTTCGTCGAAAATAAGGATTTCCTTATTACAAAGCAAACTGATCGCGACTGCAAGACGCTGCTTCTGTCCTCCCGAGAGCGACAGAGGATGCCTGCTCTTTAATTCCGCAAGTGAAAGTGTCAACAGGGTTTCATCAATGTAAGCATCACTTGCCGCTTCGGTTCCAAGTTTACATTCAGTCTCCACACTGTCCGTAAAAAGCTGGTGCCCGACATCCTGCATAACCATGTAAGATTTTTTTATGCGCTCCTTTGACGACAGCTTTCTCCCATTCACAGATATGCTTCCCGAACTTTCTTTTATCAGTCCGCATACGGTGCGTGCAAGTGTTGTCTTGCCCGCACCGTTTTCACCTGTTATTGCAATGATTTCCCCGCCGCCTGCCGTAAAGGAAACATTTTGAATAACGGTACGCTTCTCATATTTGGCCGCAATATCTTTTAATTCCAGAAAACGTTCTGAATTCCCCTTAACATTTGTGCATGCCTCGATTTCAGAAAAATCCCGGCATCGAAGCCCCATGCGCTTTATCCGTTCCGTCGGGAGATTCAGGAAATCACGTATATTCATATCTTTGGAGATCTGGCCGTTCTTCATTAAAACGACCCTGTCCGCAATATCCATTAAGTACCACAGGCGGTGTTCGGCAATAATGACAGTCTTTCCCTGTTCTTTTATCCCTTTTATAAGCCATTTCAGATCGATTACAGATTGAAAATCCAGATTGGACGAAGGTTCATCCAGGACAAAGATATCCGGATTTGCGGCATATACCGATGCAAAGGCAATTTTTTGTTTTTCTCCGCCGGAAAGCCGAAAAATACTGCATCTCCTCAGTTTTTCTATATGCAGATCCTTAACGACTTTTTCAAGCTGCCGTTCTATTTTTTTCGGTTCAAGGGCTCTGTTTTCGAGTCCGAAGATAATTTCACTGTCTGTATCCGTATTGAAAAATTGCGTTCGCGGATTTTGGAAAACAGTACCCACAATATCGGAAAGCGTTGAAATTTCAGTCTTGACAACATCCACACCTTCTACGGTTGCTTTACCTGAAAGCCTTCCTTCAAAGAAATGAGGAATCAGTCCGTTTACCAATCTCGTAAGAGTCGTTTTTCCGCAGCCGGATTCACCGCACAAAAGAACACATTGCCCTTTCGGGATACTTAACCGCACTTCATACAGGGAACCCGTCTCCATGTCCTTGTAAGCAAAGGACAGCTTTTCAAATTCAATCACGGAAGTATTCCTCCCCGTAAAAAATCAAAAAGCATCATACAAATGATTCCTATGTACATGATTACAATCAGAACATCTCCGCATGAAAAGCAGACCTTCTCCATGCAGCTGCGCCTTCCGAAATGATCAATTCCTCTTGTGATGGCAGCCTGTGTGATTTCATCGGAAATTTTGGAAGCGGATACAAGCATAGGCACATATACATATTCCATTATTCTTACCGGATGGCACAGAGTCCCCGCAGGAGAAACGCTTATCCCGCGAAGCGCCATGGCGTCTTTGATAGAACTCCACTCCTCAGCCATTGTCGGAAAATATCGCAGTGTTATAGAAAGTGCAATGGTAAAGCCTTTCGGCAAATGCAGCCGGCCGAGCGCTGCCAAGAAGGTGCTTACCTTTGTCGTGCGTATCAAAAACGAGCCCAGCATAAAGCACGGTATAAGCTTTCTTATATAGACATCAAACATATATACGATGCCTCCGACCATAACGGGCAGCTTCGGAACGACAAGCAGCTGTATCATCAACAAAGCGATAAAAAGGGCGCCGTACCTTAAAACGATCCGAAGCTCCTTTTTATATAAAAACAATAATGTGGGTATTACCGTAAAAAAACACTCTATAACTATACTTTTATTAAGAAAAACGGAAATGCCGGTTATAGATAAAATAAGCAGCTTCGTTCTGGGATCCAGTCTCATTTATACGATCCCCACTTTTTCAAAATGTTTTTTCAACATTTTTTTGCCGATAAATCCGCCGATTACCGCACAAATAAGCGTTCCTGAAATCATCAGAGGAATAGCCCACCAATTTGCTCTGATATCATTGATAATTCCTGTAAAGGAAGAAACATCACCTTTCCTCTGCATAAACTCGTCAAACTGCGCAGGTATTAGAACCATAGGAACATAAGCGCCCATCGGAGATAATGCGAATATGCAATATGCCAGCAAGTTTCTTTTGAACGACCGGAAGCTTCCCGTCGAGCAGACAAAATCCGCAATAAATCCGAATATGACGAAGAACACGGACATCATCCAAAACATACCCGTAACGAATAACAAGATCCCGGCAAGTATTCCGAGTATGGATATAGAGCCGTGTTTCGGTATCTTCGACACATACAGCATAAAAACACTGCCGGCGAAAAAGGCAACTGCCATCGGCATAAAAGGGAAAGTAACAGGTGTCATCTGAGCAATACCGCCTATCACAAATGCGATCACAAAATAAATAAGCGAAAAAACCCCTATGGAAATGTAATCTCTTGTTTGCAGTCCATTTTTATTCATAATAATCACCGAAATCCTTCCTGAACAATAAAGTTAGACACGTCTAACTCCAATAGAAAATTTTAAGGCCTACATAAGCCTTAGAAGTCCCTCCCAACCGGAATTAAAAAAAATCGCCAGCTCCTCAACATATCCGATCGCCTCGTCCCTCGTCATATCATGGACGACGGTTTCAAATGCAGCCGTAAAATATGCGCTTGTAATCATATGATGAAGCTCATGCCTCACATTCCCCCTCATTTTGCCTTTCTCCCTGAGTATGGCAAAGTATTTCTCCGTACGGGACACATCAAGCTCTACAAGTTCATGAATATAATCCGCATATTTCGTCCCTTCCGAGCAGCAAACGACAAGCTTAAATTCATCAAAATGATCATAAATATAATTCACAAAGTGCAAAAGATATTTTGTAGACAGCTCCCTGCTCTCAGCCGCCTTATTTTCGGGAATCAAATCGAAATGCGCATCCTGTGCCGCCTTAAACTGCTCCCTCAGTCCATCTGCCGCCTCAGAAACAAGCGCTTCAAACAAAGCCGCTTTGTCCGGATAATATCCGTAAAAAGCCCCCTTGGTAAAGCCCGCTTCCGATACAATCCTTCTAAGGGATGCATCCTTAAAGCCTTTTTCCAAAAATTCCCGTTTACCGACATTTAATATTTTTTGTTGCGTTTCCGATATTTTCATTGCAGCCCTCAAGTTTATATTCCACCGGTATATACCACTGGTATATTAACACGATTTATATTTTTGGTCAACACGTTTCAGAAAAATACTCCGGTTACCGGGTGATTCGGATTCCGGCTATTTCAAAAACACGATAATACGTTTCAAATCCATTGTTCATTACCGTACCGCCGGATGTTGAGGCGTTATGCATGCAGCGTTTCGTAACAGTTGAGGCGTGACCTGCATGTAGAGCTTTTCGTTTTGACGAACTGCCGCGAAATCAATTTCGGACCTGCCGACGTTGACGGTATATTCTCTGCTTTTGTCAAAGATTGCAAAGAAAAACACTGCAATTTCCTCAATTGTAATGCTTTAACGTTTTTCAATATATCGATTGGATTGTGTTTTCAGTATCGTTGCTCTCAAATGTGAGGTTTGCGACTTCTGATGGATTCTTCAGACAGTTAAATTCAATTCGCTTTCTGTATTCTGATGGAGGTATACCGGTTTGTTTCTTAAACGAAGTAGAAAAACCGGCAGCAGTATCAAACCCCACTTTTTTTGCGAGCTCTTCTATAGATAAATCAGAATCAGCCAATAAATGAGACGCATAGTCGGTTTTTTTTGACAGAATGTATTCAGTAACGGTACACCCCGTAAATTGCCTGAACAAATTTTTTAGCTTTGTTGTACTCATATTCGCTAATCTGGAAAGCTCCGTCAATTTTATTGTGCGCGAAAAATTATCATCAATATACTGAATAACATGAACGATGCTTTCATAATCCGTGCTTTTTTTAGGCAATCTTCCGTTTCCCATTTCGAGCACCGCCGACATCAGAGCATAAGCACCTGCTATGTAATATAGCTCTGCGGCCATTCCGTTTAGAGAACATGCATATATTTTTTTTAGAACATTCATGATTTCGGCTGACCAATTGTGCTCGCCGCCCATATTTTTCAAAATCTCAAGCGGGCTTGCTTTTTGTGCCGTAAAAAGAGTTTCAAGATGCATTTTATAGAATGACGGAGAATATAGAACTTCGGTATAAGCAACGCGACTTCCTTTGCGCATTAAAGTATTTACAGGGGCGCCGTTTTCCTCTAAGTAAGCTATGATTTTGCCCGGAGGAAGATGCTTTGCATATTCGAGGCGAAGCGAGATATAAAGCGAATCGTTCGGCATTCTAAGCTCTGTATCTTTTAAAAAATAAAAATCACATTTTGTAATTACAAAATGCTCTCCATGAGGCAGAAACCAAAAATACCCCTGCGTTATATGACCATCTCCCTGAAAGAAAGAACCACAACCAAAGGGATTGTTTTCATTATTTTTTACCATTCCCATATCATTACACGTGGAGCTTATTATATTTATCATTACGCATCTCCATTTTTTCTATCAGACATTTTTCTTTTGAGAAAAGACATATACACATTCAATCTATTGCTCAAACGAATGAGGATATATTATACTTTCAGTTAGATATAGCTAACTAATGCGATTTTAGCACAACCAGGCTAATATTTCAAGGGAGATAACCGATTTGAAACTTGATGTGCGCTGTAAATTCTTTTTGTTGATACTTATCAGTTTAGTGGCGTTTTCCGCAAAGGATATTATATATGGGAGTATTGTCTTTATCATTGTATGTTTACTTTCTTTTCTTCTCGGACAAAGAAAAAAGACAATAAAATTCACTGCTGCTTATGCTTTATTGCTTTTATTTATTATTTTTTCAAATTATATACCGGCAACTTTGAGCAGCATGATTTTAATGATTGTTTTATGTATAAGAATGTGCATGCCAATCATGCTCTATGGACAAACATTTTTGAAAACAACAGCGGTCAGTGAAATGGTAACAGGACTTTATGCAATGAAGATTCCTCGTGCCTTTGTCATTACTTTTGCAGTTGCCATGCGTTTTTTCCCTACTGCAAAAGAAGAAATTTCTCACGTGCGAGATGCCATGTCACTTCGAGGAATAGGATTTTCTTTGCGAAATCTGAGACTACGACCGGCGCTTGTATTTGAAGGCTTTATTACACCGCTTTTAGTTCGGGCATCTACCATTGCGGAAGAGCTCTCGGCAGCATCGATCACTCGAGGATTGGACAATCCCGCGCCCAGAACAGCATTCACAAAACTTAACATAACATTCAAAGACACATTTTTGACTTTTATATTTGCAGCTCTGCTTGTTTCTATTCTGGTGCTAGACTAAATTTCGGACAACCTTTTTGAGAACGCTTCCTGTGTAGTACA
>CALIXS010000021.1 GCA_938046095.1 uncultured Clostridia bacterium | reverse complement strand
GCCGATCAGCTTACGGCGGCAGAGCGCAGGGATAATTTCACGGAGGTCGTCTACAACGGACTTACACCTGAGCAGGCTGTCAAGGATGCATCGAGATGCCTTGAGTGCGGCTGCCACGACTATTTCGAGTGTAAGCTCATAGATTTTGCAAATCAGTATAACGTAGAACCCGACAGACTTGCCGGTGAGAAAAGCGTCATAGAATTTACCGACGATCACCCGTTCATAGTGAGAGATCCAAATAAGTGCATCCTTTGCGGACTTTGTGTAAGGGCGTGCGACGAGGTTATGGGTATCGGTGCGCTCGGTCTCGTTCACAGAGGCTTTGACACGGTAGTCAAACCTGCGCTCGAACAGCCGCTTCTCACAACGGCGTGCGACTCGTGCGGGCAGTGCGTTGCAGTATGTCCTGTAGGTGCTATTCAGGAGAGGCAGACGGTACAAAAGGAGGTTCCGCTCGATACCGATATAACAGTCACGACATGTGCGAACTGCGCTGTCGGATGCACTTTTGACCTTGAGTCATACGGTGACATGCTGATCAAAGCAAACCCGGACAAGGACGGTTACGTAAACAAAGGTATATGCTGCGCCAAGGGTAAATGGGGCTTTGATGCATCCATCCTCGAGGGCAAAATCGCGGATCCGATGATAAAGAGGGCCGAAGGAGATTTTGAAGAGACGGATTACCACGAAGCAATGATAATGGCAGCGAAGTGCTTTGAGGCGGTAAAAGTGAGGCATGGAGCAGATTCGATCGCCGTCGCCGTTTCGGACAGATATACGAATGAGGAAGCATATGCTGTCAAAAAGTTCGCGAACCTCATAGGGGCGAGGGTATTCAGCTTTAACAACAGACACAACGCCCTGCTCGACATATTCGGTTTCGACGCATCACCGAACACTATAGACGAGCTGGTATCCACAGATGTAATACTCGTACCGGCATTTATAAAGAACCGTTCGGCTGTCATATGGAATAAGATCAGGAAGGCTGCCGACGCGGGTGCGAAGGTGATCGTACTGAATACGGAGGAGACGCACAGCGATTTCGCCTTTGCCGAAAGAGTAATAAACATCGAAAACAGCACGCGCTTCCTCAAGGGTGTCGCAAGAGCAGTCATCGAAGCCGGAAAAACATCGGAGGCCGAGGGCTTTGATGATTTCAAAAAGTCCGTGTCAAGGGTCAAGGTGATTCCTGAGATGAAGGAAGTCGCCGACATATACCTGAACGCCAAAAAAGCGATGATAGTATACCAGCAAAATGTCTTATCGGAAGAAGCTGCAAGGCTTCTGGGAGGCATTGCACTCATATCGGGACATATCGGATCGCCTCGTGACGGGATACTTATGGTCAAGTCAAAGAACAACTCGCAGGGCATAGTAGACCTCGGAATATCCGCAGGCAGAGAAGCTCTTAATGGTGTAAAAGGGCTTATGATATTCGGAGAGGACCCGGCCGATGTCGACCTTTCAGATCTTGAGTTCCTGATGGTCAGCGATATATACATGACGGAAACCGCAAAGAAGGCGAGGGTATTTATTCCGGGTACGGGCTCTGCGAGCACGAACGGGACGTACACAAATACCGAAAGAAGACTTCTGCCTGTAGAGAAAGCGATAAACGAGGAGGTCGAACTCTCAAATTGGGAGATCGCATCGGAACTTGCCGCAGTATTTGAGGAAGACTTCGGTTTCGAAGAGGAGGCCGACATCAGCGAAGAGATGGAGGACAGACTTCCGTTCTACAAATACGCTGAAACGGGTGAGATATTCGGAGGCGTGATCCGACCGTTCGAACCTAAGCTCTTTGCGATAAAGGATACGATGCTCGTAGATGAGATAAAATGTACCGATGCTCTCATGAACATCAATGCGGAAAGAATTCCTGCACCGTTCAGCAAGGCTGAATGATAATCAAAAGTATAAGCGAATGAGATGATAAAAGGAGCTTCGTCCGGCGGCCTCTTCATGCTGCACGGCGGAGCTCCTTTTATTCGGATACAGGTTGCTTGGCTTTTTCGATGAGCTCCCTGGCATTTTCGCGTGCCGCTTCGGTTACCATCTCTCCGCCGAGCAGACGGGCAAGCTCCTCTATGCGCGAATCACGGTCGAGTTTGTCGACATGCGTATATGTGCTGCTCTCGTCGGAATCCTTGTATATCCTGTAAGCCGTATCGGCATAGGCGGCGATCTGGGGCAGGTGAGTTATGCATATCACCTGATGAGTTTTTGATATCTCGCGGAGCTTTCGCCCGACTACGGCGGCGGTTTTTCCACTGATTCCCTGATCTATTTCGTCGAAGATCAAAGTGGGGATAAGATCGTATTCTGCCGTTATTTTTTTGATTGCGAGCATGATCCGCGATATTTCACCTCCGGAGGCCGTCTTTGCAAGCGGTTTGACGGGTTCACCCTTATTGGTGGAAACGAGAAATTCCACGCTGTCAAGACCGCTCTCGGATGGAGATGGGAGCGGAGAAACAGCTGCGGTAAGCATTGCATCGCGGAAATTAAGATCGCGCATCTCGGTTATTATACGCGTCTGAAGCTCTTCGGCGGCTTTGAGGCGCGCTTCGGTGAGCGTTTTGCCGTCCTTAAGCAGTACTGCCTTTGCCTGATCCGAAGCGTCAGTAAGTCTTGCCAGTTCGTCGTCGAAGTTTTCGATTTCTGTTAACTCGGCAGCAATCCTGTCGCGATAGGCATTTATCTCATCGATTGAAGGGCCGTATTTTTTCTTGAGATCATCGATAAGAGAGAGACGCTCGATAGCGATATCGAGATCATGCGGCGAATATGTGCTGTCTTCGAGTATGCGCCGGAGATCGGAAATGACGTCCTCAAGTCTGTAATAAATATCGTTGATCTCTTTCGATGCCGATGCGAGACCTGATGTGAAGCTTTCTATATATTCGAGCTCTGATGACGCATCGCCGAGCGTTTCATATGCGCCGCGCTCACCGGCGACTGCAGCATAAGCTTTTTCGGCATGGCCGAATATTTTCTCGCTGTTCTTCAGCAGGTTTATCCGATCCTCGAGATCGGTATCTTCTCCTGTTTTTAGCGAGGCATTGTCTATCTCATTTATCTCGAACCTGTAAAAATCGAGCTTGCGCCTGTTTTCCGCTTCGTGAGAGATGAGGGTGTTGAGCTCTCCGCGTGCTTTTCTATAGTTTGCGTACGATTTCATGTATGTCGATTTAATAACAGATATTTCGGAGGATGAACGGTCGAGGACATTTATATGATTTTCGGGATCGAGCAAAGACTGGTTGTCGTACTGGCCGTGTATGTCGGCGAGCCTTGAACATATCCCGGAAAGCTCGGCGAGCGTTACAAGACGCCCGTTGACGCGGCATACGTTGCGTCCCTGTGCACTGACCTCGCGGCAGAGCACGTACTCCGTACCGTCAAGCTCGCCTGCCAGCTCAACCGTTGCCTTATCCTTTCCGAAGCGGACATATGAAGAATCAGCCCTGCTGCCGAGAGCAAGGCTGATAGCTGTTACCACGATCGATTTGCCGCTGCCCGTCTCTCCGGTTATGACAGAAAGACCGGAGTCGAAATCTATCTCGGTATTTTCTATTATTGCAAAATCGTTTATGGAAATATGATATATCATTGCTGTTTGCGGTTCCTGAGAATAAGCATATTGTTGAAGATTTTCAGTATCTCCTCCACATGCTCAACTGTATCTATGATAAGAAGAAGTGTATTGTCACCTGCAATAGATCCGACTACGTGAGGCAGGCTGATATTGTCTATCGCCTCACCTGCCGCCGCGCCGCATCCTGAAAGCGTTTTGATGACGATAAGGTTCTGAGCTGAAGCAAAGGAAGTTATCGTCTCACGGAATATCTTGACAAAGCGGTCGGAAATAGGTGCATCCTGCTGTGTGCTGACTGCATATTTATAACGTCCGGAATTGGAGAGAACCTTAATCAGCTGAAGTTCCTTGATGTCGCGTGAGATCGTCGCCTGTGTCACGTCAAAGCCCTCGTTTCTCAGCATGGAAGCCAGTTTTTCCTGAGTTTCTATCTCATTGTTCGCAATGATTTCCAGAATTTTATTCTGTCTTGAGTACCTCATATCTACTCCTCCATCGGCTTAAACGGCCAAAAGCCTAAAGCAAATAAAATGTATGAATATTATATCATATATAAAAGAATAAATAAAGAAGGATGTTTATAATAACAGACAAAATAGACAAACATGCGTTCTCATGTTATAATCGGATGACTACCTTAAACAGGAGAAAGACGTTACATGAGAATATTGGGAATAGACCCCGGATATGCTATAATGGGCTGGGGTGTTCTTGATTTTGTCGGGAACCGCTTCAGCGTCGTGGATTATGGCTCAATAACGACGGATGCCGGGGCGGAGATGCCGGAAAGATTAAGATATCTGTACTCACAGCTTTGCTCGGTAATTGCCGAATATGAGCCTGAGGAGGCGGCGATAGAGGAGCTCTTCTATCAAAACAATGCCAAGACGGTAATTCTCGTCGGTGAGGCAAGAGGCGTTGCCTTGCTGGCGTGTGCAAACAGAGGGCTGAGCATCGCAGAATATACCCCGCTTGAGATCAAGCAGGCGCTCGTGGGATACGGCAGAGCCGACAAGAAACAGGTGCAGGCGATGGTGAAGGCTATACTTAACCTCAAGGAGGTACCTAAGCCGGATGATACGGCGGATGCCGTAGCCGCAGCGATATGCCACGGGCACAGCAGGGGCAGGAGGCTCATCAGGTGATCAGAACTATAAGAGGAAACGTCAGTCATGCGGACGGCGGCAGTATAATCATAGAAACCTCGTCCGGAATAGGCTTCAGGGTGTTTATTCCGTCGGGATCGTCATTTTTCAAGATGTCGGACGGCGAGGAAGCCGCGGTTTATACGGCTATGATAGTCAAGGAGGATGATATAAGTCTCTACGGCTTTGACAGCAAGGATGACCTTGCTCTGTTTGAGCTTCTCATAACCGTAAGCGGAATAGGAGCGAAGGGTGCGATGTCCATAATGAGCACTCTCAGGGCGGACGATCTGAGACGTGCAATAGCGACGGGAGACGCCAAGACCATATCAAAGGCTAACGGTGTCGGCAAAAAGACGGCAGAAAGACTGATACTCGAGCTTAAAGACAAGATAGGTTCTTTTGAAGCGGTCGAAGAATACACGGTATTGCAGGATGAAATTGAGGCGTCGGACGAAAAAACGGAAGCGGTTTATGCTCTCGTGTCGCTCGGGTATACGAGAAACGAGGCCCTTGCGGCCGTCAGCAAGGTGAAGGGCGACGGGTACACCGTTGAGGATTATATAAAACAGGCGCTGAAGAGCTTATAGAGGACAGCTGATGGAAGAAAGAATTACCCAGACGAGTGCAGGCATCTCGGAGGAGCGTCAGGAAGCGACACTCAGACCGCAGTACTTGGATGATTTTATAGGTCAGAAAAACGTAAAAGAAAATCTTAAGGTTTTTATTGAGGCGGCAAAGCTGAGGGGTGAGCCTCTCGACCATGTACTTTTCTATGGTCCGCCGGGCTTGGGGAAGACTACACTCGCAGGGATAATAGCGAACGAACTGGGCGTCGACATAAAGATAACGAGCGGCCCGGCCATAGGCAGAGCGGGAGATCTCGCGGCCATACTGACAAATCTTAACGAGAATGATGTTTTATTCATTGACGAAATACACAGACTGAACAGATCCGTAGAAGAAGTTCTCTATTCGGCAATGGAGGATTTTGCACTTGATATAATAATAGGGAAGGGGCCTTCGGCGAGGTCGATCAGGCTCGATATCGCCAAGTTTACGCTTATAGGCGCTACGACGAGGGCCGGCAGTCTGTCCGCGCCGCTTCGCGACAGATTCGGCGTCGTGGATAAGTTTGAGGTATACGGTGAAGACGATCTTTGTGAGATAATAAGGCGTTCGGCGAGGCTGCTGTGTATGCCGGCGGACGAACCGGCGCTTGCCGAAATGGCAAGGTGTTCGCGCGGAACTCCGAGGGTGGCGAACAGGATACTCAAGAGGGTGCGCGATTTTTCTCAGGTGAACGGCCGTGAATATATAGATATTGATATGACAAGAGAAGCGCTCAGGGCGCTCGGCATTGATGAGCTCGGCCTCGAAAAGCTTGACAGGGAAATATTGGAAACAATAATCACACGCTTCGGCGGCGGTCCTGTCGGCATAGATACGATAGCCGCATCGATAGGCGAGGAGCGCGTAACGATAGAGGATGCGTATGAGCCGTATCTTATACAGCGCGGTCTTTTATACCGTACACAGAAGGGCAGGATGGCGACTGAGACCGCATACAGGCATCTTGGATTTGAATTTACGGGAATCCGATATACACCGTCCGATGAAGATAATGATGATGTGCAGGAAGACGAACAGCAGAGTTTTTTGTGATGCGAACAGAAGAATTTTATTATGAACTGCCCGAGGAGCTGATAGCACAAAAGCCCGTAAAGGAGAGAGAATCGTGCAGGCTTATGGTCCTGGACAGAGAAAGAAACACGATAGAGCACAGACATTTTTACGATATAACAGATTACCTTAATGAGGGGGACTGCCTTGTTCTAAACGATTCGAAGGTAATACCGGCAAGGCTTTACGGGGTAAAGTCGGAGACAGGGGCGCGCATTGAGTTTCTGCTAATCAAACGTATAGGTGACGACGAATGGGAAACCATGGTAAGACCGGGGAGACGGCTCACTGACGGTGATGTCGTCGTATTTTCCGACGAGCCGGGCAAAGCGCTGAGGGCGCGGATAAACGGCAGAGGAGAGGACGGTACGAGAATCGTCAGCTTCAGCTACGACGGTATATTTATGGAGCGCCTCGAGGAAATGGGCCGGATGCCGCTGCCGCCGTATATCAACCGTCCGGAAACACCCGAGGATAAGGACGATTATCAGACGGTGTATTGCAGGGAAGAGGGATCCGTAGCTGCGCCTACCGCCGGACTTCATTTTACTGAGGATTTGCTGGCCAAAGCGGAGGAAAAGGGCGTGAAGTGTGCATATCTTACGCTTCACGTCGGTATCGGAACGTTCAGACCGGTAAAATGCGATAATATAAAAGATCACCACATGCACTTTGAGCAGTACTGCGTGAGCGGGAAGGCGGCATGCACGATCAACGAGACGATACTTGCGGGAGGGCGTATAGTAACGGTCGGGACGACGTCGGCAAGGACGCTGGAAAGCGCCGCATATATGGATGAAGCATTAGGCAAATACCTGATTGCGTGCGGAAGCGGCAGCACAGATATATTTATTTATCCTGGCTACAAATTCAGGATAGTTGACGCTTTGATTACGAATTTTCATTTGCCGGAATCGACGCTCATCATGCTCGTATCGGCCCTTTACAACAGAGAACACATACTCGGGGCGTATAATGAGGCGGTACGCCAAAAATACAGGTTTTTCAGCTATGGCGATGCCATGCTTATAAAATAGAGCAATACGTAAAGAGGTAATCAAAATGAGAGACTTTCTGAAATCATTCAAGTGGAGCATGCTCGTAATGGGCATTATAAGCCTTATAACAGGCATATTGATTTTGAGAAACCCTCACACGGCGGTGGAGACCATAATAAGGATAATCGGTTACATTCTGATAGCCGCAGGTATCTCAGCCGTTCTGGGATATCTCTTCGACAAAAATAAGGGACTTTCGTCGTACGGGGATATAATTATCGGGGTCATGATACTCGCTATCGGCCTTGTACTCGCCTTCAGTCCCGGAACGTTTATCGGATTTGTCGGATGGATATTTTCCATAATACTTGCGATTCACGGAATAAGCGATATTATTGAGGGAGTGAGCAGCAAAAAATATGATGACCTCAAATGGACGCATACTCTCCTCATGGGTCTTATATGTATCGGCTTTGCTGCAGTCATCTTCTGGAATCCGTTCAGCACGGTTTCTTCTCTGATGATACTCGTAGCGGTCGCACTTATAATAGACGGCCTGATGTCGATCCTTATAGCGGGAAGAGTGGGAGTCGTAAGGAGCCGTTATGTAAAGTGTCAGTCGCATGTCGGGGAGGGTGCCGATGCCGCGGACGTGACGCAAACACCGTCAATGTCGCAGTCCGAAACGATGCAGTCTGAAACGACGCAGTCTGAAATAGCTCAGTCTGATCAGGCGCCTGCACAGGGGCATGTGATGACATATGTACCCGTTTCGGCGGCGCCTGATGATGACGCAACGCAGACTGACGGACATTCGCAGCCTGAAGATGCATCAACGGAAGATACCGCAAAAGACGATCCGTTTACGGTTGCCGACGATAAAAAAACGGAGAGCTGCGATGAGTGATGCAGTCACGTATGAGCTTATAAAACGTGATGCCAGGACGGGTGCAAGAGCGGGAGTTCTTCATACACCTCACGGGAGCATACCGACCCCCGTTTTTATGCCTGTCGGGACGCAGGGGGCGGTAAAGGCGCTGACTCCCGAGCAGGTAATAGAAACGGGCGCCCGCATTTTGCTCGGGAATACGTATCACCTTTTCCTCAGACCGGGGCACGAAGCAGTAAGGGAGGCCGGCGGGCTTCATAGATTTATGAACTGGGACGGCGCGATCCTGACAGACAGCGGCGGATTTCAGGTGTTCTCGCTCGGTCGTCTGCGCAAGATTTCGGAAGAGGGAGTTACGTTCAGGAGTCATATAGATGGTTCTTCGAGAATTCTGACTCCCGAAATGGCGGTCGAGGTGCAGAACTCGCTCGGTTCTGATATAATGATGGCTTTTGACGAATGCACACCGTACCCCGCCGACCGTTCATACGTAAGAAAGTCGCTTGAGTTGACGACCCGCTGGCTTAAGCGTTGTAAGGCGGCACACAAAAATACGGAGAGCCGGTCTTTGTTCGGAATAATGCAGGGAGGCATGTACCGTGATCTGAGACGTGAGAGTGCTGAGCAGATAGTCGATCTTGATCTGCCGGGATATGCGATAGGCGGACTTTCCGTCGGCGAGCCTAAGGAGATGATGCTTGAAGTTATGGACGGCTGTGTCGATCTTTTGCCCGAAGAAAAACCAAGATATCTGATGGGTGTAGGCACGGCAGATTATATCTTTGAGGGGGTCGAACGCGGAATAGATATGTTTGACTGTGTTCAGCCTACAAGAATTGCCCGTCACGGCATGGCGACAACAACGCACGGCAGGGTAAATATCAAAAACGCAAAGTACGAGAGGGACTTCGGACGACTCGATGCGCAGTGTGACTGCTATACATGCCGTAATTATTCCAGAGCATATCTCAGGCATTTGTTCAAGGCGGGCGAGATGCTGAGTGCAACGCTTCTTTCGATACATAATATTCAGTTCCTCGAAAATATGATGATGAATATACGTAAGGCGATAATGGAGGATCGCTTTTTAGAATACAAGAAAACGTTTTATGACAATTATGGCGAATTTTGAACCGTGTAAACATCGCACTGTCTGTGGTGGCTGTAAGTACAACGGGATGGTTTATGAAGAGACATTGGCGGCAAAGGACAAAGAGGTGCGCGAGTGTCTCTGTTTGCATGGCGTCGATTTGTCGTGCTACAAGGGAGTGATTCCGGCGAAGGAGCGTTCGAGATACGGATATCGCAATAAGATGGAGTACACGTTCGGTGATCTTGTCAAGGGTGGAGAAATGACACTCGGCATGCACAAAACCGGAAGCTTCATGTCGATCATAACAGTTGACGACTGTCAACTCGTCGCGGACGATTTCAACGTGATCCTGAGACGGACTCTCGATTTTTGCATATCGAACGATTATACGCATTATCACAAGAAAACGCACGAGGGACTCCTTCGTAATCTGATAGTCAGAAAAGGGATGAGGACGGGAGAGCTCCTGATAAATATCGTCACGTCATCCGAGGACGGCTTCGACGAGATCGGATTTGTGAAGATGATTCTTTCGCTGAAGCTCGAGGGTACGGTAGTCGGTATACTGCGAACGTTAAACGACCGGCTCGCCGATGCTGTATATTGCGATAAAATGAAGGTGCTCTTCGGAAGGAATTATTATTATGAAATGATCAACGGCCTCAGATTCAAGGTGAACGCCTTCTCTTTCTTTCAGACGAATGTTGAAGCTGTCGAACGCATGTATGACGATGCGGTTTCATTATTAAAAAACATAAACGGAAAGACTCTGTTTGATCTATACTGCGGCACCGGAACAATAAGTCAGATTGCAGCAAAAAGTGCGGCAAAGGTTATCGGTATTGAGCTCGCGGCTGATTCTGTGGAGGCCGCTAAGGCCAATGCGATCCTGAACGGAATAAAAAATTGCGAATTCATATGCGGTGACGTCTTCGAAACACTCGATGGAGTATCCGAACACCCCGATGTGATAATCGTCGATCCGCCGCGCATAGGTATGCGTGAAAAGGCGGTCTCACGCGTAGCATCATATGGCGTACCGGAGATAGTCTATATTTCGTGCAATCCGAAGACTTGCGCAGCAGACCTTGAACACTTCATTTCATCGGGATATGAGCCTGTAACAATACAGGCGTATGACAATTTCGTCTGGACACGGCATGTCGAGACGGTAGCGTTATTGTCCAAACTTAATGTCGATAAGCATATAGATGTTGAAATTAAGCTTGATGAGCTTGATTTGACAAGTGCTGAAAGTAAAGCGTCTTATGCACAAATTAAGGAATATATATTGGAAAAATTTGATTTAAAGGTTTCGACACTCTATATTGCACAGATTAAAAAGAAATGTGGAATTGTACTGAGGGAGCATTATAATAAATCAAAAAAAGAGAAACAGGTTATTCCACAATGCACACCGGAAAAAGAGGAAGCTATCATGGATGCGTTAAGGCATTTTAAAATGATTTAGTAGAAATGGAGGGTATTTATGAGATGGATATTAAAAATAATCTTATTTCCAATTAGCTTGGTGTTAAGTATCCTCACTGCATTTCTGACATTTTTACTTGCCATAGGAACAACAATACTGTATTTGCTAATGCTTATGTGTGTCGTTGTTGG
>CALIXS010000020.1 GCA_938046095.1 uncultured Clostridia bacterium | reverse complement strand
TCCATTTCGTTGGGGTATCGCCAAGCGGTAAGGCAACGGATTCTGATTCCGTCATTCGCAGGTTCGAATCCTGCTACCCTAGCCAACAGAAGAAACCGTCTCGGAATATAGAATTTTGAGGCGGTTTTGATTTGTGACGTTTTTGGACGGTGTAAGCATAGGCCTACGGCCGAATATCGTCAAGTAACTGCTGCAGGTCTTCGCGGCAGCCTCCGCATTTGTCCCCTACGCGGCCCTTTTTGCAAAGTGTTTTAAGATCGTATATGTTTTGCTCTTTGATGAGCTTTTCGACCTCTGCGCGTTTAATGTGCCTGCAAAGACATATCTCGTATTCCGGATCTTTCCTCGAGTCTTCCATTTTTTCTCCTGTACTGCATTTTCCACCTGAAATGACGAATCGTAAAATTCGCCTGCCGCTTCGATGATTATCCGGCGCATACTCATGAGCGATTCGGCCCAAACACAGTCAGTCGCTACGATGAATGCGTCAATACGCCTTGTTCCCGGTATTCTCATCGCGCCGTCAGCCGGGTTTACCTGCCGAAAGGTCATATCGCATTCGAGAGCATCGGCGTCGACAGCCATCAGGAAAGGCACGTCGCGTTCGGCGGCGATGGATATCTTTTTAATACAATGCCCCAGCTTTCTTTACCTGTATTTTACATTGAATATGTTATATTTGCAATCACGGGGGTATTGGGGGTATTATGTATTATATTAAAAACGGGGAACAAAAAATGAAAAAGACAAAGATAGTATGTACCATAGGACCTGCGTCCAACGACGAGGAAACGCTCAGGGAAATGCTGCTCGCAGGGATGAACGTGGCGCGATTCAACTTCTCGCACGGAACGCATGAGGAGCATGATGCATCCATCAGAAAATTTCACAGGGTGAGAGACGAACTCGGCATACCTGCGGCGGTGATGCTCGATACAAAGGGACCTGAAATAAGGGTAAAGGATTTCGAGGGCGGCAGCGCAATGCTTAAAGACGGCGAACCGTTTACTCTTACGACGCATGATACGGCCGGGAACGATTCTATCGTATCGGTGACATATAAGGACATTCCCAAATACATGAGCTGCGGGGATCAGATCCTTATTGACGACGGCAAGGTAGTGCTCAGGGTAACGGAAACGGATGAAAACAGCGTTCATACCATAGTCGTACACGGAGGAAAAGTTAAAGCGCACAAAGGGGTCAACCTGCCTGACGTGGATTACAAGATGGAGTACATGAGCGACAGGGATCGAAGCGATATTATTTTCGGCATAGAGCACGGCGTCGATTATGTGGCCGCATCCTTCGTAAGAACGAGAGACGATGTGCTTGCAATAAGGAGGCTGCTGGACGAAAACGGCGGAAGTGAAATACAGATAATATCAAAGATAGAGAGCACTCAGGGTGTAGACGATTTTGAGGAGATACTCGCAGTTTCGGACGGTATAATGGTCGCGCGAGGCGATATGGGAGTGGAGCTCGCATACGAGAGGCTTCCGGGCATACAGAAGCGGTTTATAAAAAGATGCGTACAATCCGGCAAAATAGTCATAACGGCTACGCAGATGCTCGAATCGATGATGGAAAGCCCTACACCGACGAGAGCGGAGATAACCGATGTGGCAAATGCGGTCTACGACGGTACGAGTGCCGTAATGCTTTCCGGCGAATCGGCTGCAGGGAGATATCCTGTCGAGGCTGTTCGCGCCATGGCGAGAATATGCGTTCAGGCCGAGGATGACGATGCCAAAGCATATAGGACCGACAGGATCTGGCACGAGATGAATGTAAGGGATACGACAAATGCGATCGCCCATGCGGCATGCACTCTCGCAAACGATATAAACGCGACGGCGATACTCGCTGCGACCAACACGGGATTTACCGCGGCGAGGATGTCTAAATTCAGACCGGATATAACGGTTATAGGCGCTACGCCGAACCTGAAATCGTACCACAGGATGGCGCTTATGTGGGGTGTGGAGCCGATAATAGACGATTATAAGGAGAGCGTGGACGACCTGTTCGAGAGCTTTACGATCAAAGCGAAAAAAACCGGACTGATAAAATCCGGCGATAAAATAGTCATTACGGCGGGGCTTCCTGCGGAACCGAACAGCAGATCAAACATGATAAGGGTCATGACGGTGCCCGGGGAGTAAAAGAAGACCTTTGCCTGAACGCGTTATGGCGTCGGGGCAAAGGTCTTTTGCGATACATCGTTATTTGTCGGCTGTATCGTTTTCTGCTGTCGGCTGATCCTCGAGCATCGCATTATACGCGGCGAAAATCGCATCGCGAATGCGGTTGCGCATTTCCGAAACGAGCGGGTGGGCAATGTCCCTGAAATCCCCCTCTCCCATCTTGCGGCTCGGCATCGCTACAAACAATCCGTTCTGCCCGTCGATGACTTTGATGTCATGAACGACGAATTCATCATCGAAAGTTACTGAAGCGACTGCCTTCATCTTGCCGTCATCGTTGATCTTGCGGATGCGCACATCGGTAATCTCCATATGTGTCCACCTTTCTTAAGTAATGCATGCAACTATATTTTACTTCACAAAATTCAGAAAATCAATAGCACAATGCCTAAAAAAGGCGGATCGGCTATGAATCGCGTCGGTTTTCTTCTTTTGTTTCCCTTTTCCGAACTCTGTTTTCATCATATTTCTTTTCTTTTCTTTTCATATTTTTTGTCAACGCGGAGCACTTTTTACTATGTATATGCTATAATATTGATATTTATAGTAGGAGGACATACTATATATCATGGATTTAAAGGACTATAAGAATATCCATTGCGTCGGCATCGGCGGCATTGGACTTTCCGCTATAGCAGAGATACTTCTTGCAAGAGGATATAACGTCTCCGGCTCCGACATGAAGGAGTCGGATATTACTGACAGGCTCAAGGAGCAGGGTGCAAGCGTATACATCGGCCATCGTTGCAAAAATGCGGATAATGCGGATCTTATAATATATTCGGCGGCTATAGCCGAAGATAATCCCGAGATTATCAGAGCCAGGGAGCGAGGCGTAAGGCTCGCGTCGAGGGCCGAGGTTTTGGGACTCCTCATGGACGAATACGAAAACAGCATAGCCATAAGCGGCACACACGGCAAGACTACGACGACCTCGATGATATCTCTGATATTGGAGGAAGCAAAGCTCGATCCGACAATTCTGGTCGGAGGCAATCTCAGTGAGATTGACGGCAACTGCAAGGTCGGTACGAGTTCTTTTTTTGTGACCGAGGCCTGCGAGTACCGTGACAGCTTTCTTCAGCTCAGGCCGAAGATTGAAATAATATTGAATATAGACTCCGATCATCTCGACTATTTTAAGGATATAGAACACATTGTAAACTCGTTTGACATGTTTACCGATAACGTGAAGCCGGGCGGCATGATAATAGCATACGATGCGAACCCGTTCGTCAGCAGCGTTATAACAGGTATGAAGAGCATAGTGACGTATGGATACAGCAGCGGATGTACGTATTCGATACGCGATGTGAAATTCAAGACCGACGGGATGCCGGAGTTTTCAATAGTATATAACGGCGAGAAGCTTGCCGCCATTGAACTGAGCGTACCGGGCGAGCACAACATACTGAATGCGGCCGCTTCGTTTGCGTGCTGTCATCAGCTCGGGGTGAGACCTGAATTTATAGCCGGGACGCTTGCCCGTTATCACGGGACAAAGAGGAGATTTGACATAATAGGTACAACTGACGGGGGTGTACTCATCGTGGATGATTATGCGCATCATCCTACCGAGATAAAGGCAACGCTTTCCGCTGCGAAAAAACTTCCTCACAAGCATATATGGTGTCTGTTCCAGCCGCATACGTATACGCGCACGCTCGCTCTGTTCGACGATTTTGCGGACGCCTTTGCCGACGCGGATAAGCTTATACTTACCGATATATATGCGGCGAGAGAACAGAATATATATAACATATCGTCAGAGAAGCTGGCAGAGAGAATAAGACGGACACATCCGGACAAGGATATCGCATACATAAGCGATTTTGCGGAGATCGCCGAACGCGTCGGGGCACAGGCGGAGGATGAAGATCTCGTTATCACGATGGGGGCCGGAGACATATATAAAGTGGGCCGGCTTATACTCGACAGGGAGGAAAAATGACAATAGAAGAATACCGGGCCGCAAGAGAGGCTTTCAGAGCTAAGGCGCTCGAGCTTTTGGAGTGTGGGGTTGAATTTGCGGACATAGAGAGCGTCTATATCGACGATGAGGTAGAGGTCGGAGCGGGAACGTTCATAGGACCCGTCGTTACGCTTCAGGGTAAGACGCGTATCGGTAAAGAATGTACGATCGGTCAGAATACGAGAATGAAAAACGCAGTGATCGGCGACGGCACTATTGTGGACAGTTCTGTAATCATGGACAGCACGGTCGGATGCGGCAGTGATGTGGGACCTTTCGCGTATATCAGACCGGGCAGCAGTGTCGGTTCGGGCTGCAAGATCGGAGATTTTGTCGAAGTAAAGAATTCTACGATCGGCGACGGCACCAAATCGGCTCATCTCACATATATCGGAGATGCTGATGTCGGATGTGACGTCAATTTCGGGTGCGGTGTCGTACTCGTAAATTATGACGGCAACAGCAAGCATCGTTCGACGATAGGAAACGGCTGCTTCATTGGCTGCAATACGAACCTCGTCTCTCCCGTCAATGTGGCGGACGGGGCGTATATCGCAGCAGGCAGTACCGTCACGAAGGATGTACCTGAGAATTCGCTTTGCGTAGCGAGAGCACGCCAGACGGTCATAGAAGGTTGGGCGAAACAAAGAGGCTTATACAGGAAATAGACACCTGAAGCATATACAACTAATATTACGAAAGAAGAGGTATCAACCAAATGAAAAACGGCGCGTTTTCGGATTACAAGGTATTTACGGGAAATTCGCACAATGAACTTGCCGAGGAGATAGCATTGATAATGGGCAAGCCGCTCGGCAAGGCTACGGTTACAAAATTCAGCGACGGTGAGATCTCTGTCAATCTTTGGGAATCGGTCCGCGGTGTAGACGTATATATCGTCCAGTCGACATGCGGTCCTGTAAACGATAATCTCATGGAGTTGCTTATCATGATAGATGCTGTAAAAAGAGCCTCGGTGGGTCGCGTAAACGCTGTGATTCCGTATTACGGATACGCACGTCAGGATCGCAAAGCGAAAGCCAGAGATCCGATCACGGCAAAGCTCGTCGCCAACCTGATAGTCGCGGCAGGCGCCGACAGGGTCCTGACTATGGATCTTCACGCAAATCAGATACAAGGATATTTCGATATACCGGTAGATCATCTCGTAGGGCTTCCGATACTCGCGAAGTACTTCAAAGAAAAGAACATGGAGGATGTATGCGTGGTTTCGCCGGATCACGGGTCGGTTACGAGGGCGAGAAATCTGGCCGAATACCTTAACTGTCCGATCGCAATAGTCGACAAGCGTCGTCCTGAACCGAACAAGAGTGAGATAATGAACATAATAGGCGATATCGACGGTAAAAACTGTATTATAATAGACGATATGATAGACACGGCGGGTACCATAACGAATGCGGCAAACGCCATCAAAGATATGGGGGCGAAGGACGTAATGGCATGCGCGACACATCCCGTCCTGTCGGGACCTGCGATCGAGAGGATAGAAAATTCAACGATCTCAGAGCTCGTACTGCTCAATACGATTCCTACGCCCGACGAGAAAAAGCTCGATAAAATGACTTTCCTGTCCGTCGCGCCTTTGTTCGCGGAAGCTATGACGAGAGTATTCACGAACGGCTCGATAAGCAGGCTGTTCGATACCTCCAAGACGCTGTAGGAGCAAGAGGATGTTCGTGATCGTAGGACTCGGCAATCCGGGAAAGCAGTATGCGAATACTCGTCACAATCTGGGGTTTATAACAATAGACAGATTTGCCGAAAGGCACGGAATATCGGTAAGCAAAATAAAATTCAAATCGCTCATAGGTGAGGCGGACATTTCCGGCAAAAAGGTTTTGCTCGTCAAGCCGCAGACATATATGAACCTGAGCGGTGAGGCCGTGCGCGAGGTTGTACGGTTTTACAAGGTCGCCGCGAGTGACCTCGTAGTCGTCTATGACGATGTCGATATACCCGAGGGAACCATCAGGATAAGATCGGCAGGCAGCGCCGGTACGCACAACGGTATGCGTTCAGTCGTCTGTCAGCTGGCTACCGACAGGTTTCCGCGCATCAGGATAGGTATAGGCAGGGAGGACAGAGGAGAACTCGTAAATCACGTCATAGGCGGTGTCACAAAAGACGAGGCACCGATATTGGAAGAACAGATCGACATAGCCGCGGACGCGCTCGAATGCTTTATTGAGCGGGGAATAGACATAGCTATGAACAGGTATAACCCCGTCCGTTCGCCGGACAAAACCGGGAATCAATGAGTAAAAAGACAATATGCATAACGGGGGTATCTGACAGCCGTTCGGCCCGCGAGATATCCCTGATAACAGAAGAAAAAAGACAATGTCTCGTCATAGTATCCGGTCGGAGCCGTGCTGAGAAGCTGGCATCGGATCTTTCTTTTTTTACGAATAGAAAAATAACGGTACTTCCTCCGGAGGAGGAAATAGTTTTAGATTACGAAGCGAGGAGCAACGATTCGAATATTGCAAGGCTGAGAGCGCTCAAGGCTCTCAGAACCGATCATGAAGCGATAATCGTCGCTCCCGTTTCGGCTGCCGTAAAACCTATACCGCCTCATTACGTATACGAATCTGATGCATTTACGGTGAATACGGGCTGTGAGATCGACATAGAGGAGCTTAAGCAGTCGCTCGTCGGCATGGGCTATGAACGCCGCCCGATCGTAGCATGTCCGGGCGATTTCGCCGTAAGAGGCGGCATCATCGACGTATTCACCCCTGACGCTGAGGATCCGTACAGGATAGAACTGTTCGGTACTGATGTCGATTCCGTCAGAAGCTTTGACAACGATACTCAAAGGAGCATTGAAAACCTCAAAACCATAGAAATCTATCCCGCCAGACAGGTGGGCAGAAATGTCGAGACCCTGACTCGCGCGAGGGAACACATCGAAAAGAGCTATAATGCTCAGAGCTGGAAGCTCGCGGCAGCGGGAGACAAATATGCTGAAGCTGCCAAACGCCTTATAATGAGAAAAAATGAGCTGATCGGATATATAGACAAGCTTGACAATACCGCACTGCTTGAATCTTACGTTCACTATTTTTACGATGATACCGAGTACGTATGGGACTATATGCTCGGCGGAACGATAGTGATAGATGACCCGGTGAGGGTATGCGAACACCTCGATCTGAGGCAGAAGGAGCTTCAAAACGATCTCGAGGTAATGATAGAACGGGGGCAGGCGGTAAGCGAGGACGCCGCTTTGATCACAGGAACCGCTGAACTGAGGCGTGCAATGTGTGCGGATGCGGATACGGTATATCTCATGATGCCGTTTGCTTCCGCAAATCCTCTTACCGATAAAATCGATGAGCTCATAAGTTCGGACGGAAGGCAGATGATGGACTTTGCCGGTCACATGGAGCTTGTGGCATCCGAGATAAAAAAAGAGCTTAACGGCGGGTATGCCGTGACAATTGCCGCATCTACTGAGGGCAGAGCATGTGCCTTGAGCGACTTTCTTATATCGAACGGCTTTGACGGCACAGTTGCTGTAAGGCGGGGCTCACTTTCGTCCGGAATGCTTTTCCCGAAAGAAAAGATCAGCTATATAAGCGACAACGACATATTTTCATCGTCGAAGATCGGACGCAGACATCGCCGAAGGTCAAAGAGCAGGCAGATCGACTCGTTTGCCGACCTTAAGCCGGGGGATATCGTCGTGCACGAAAATCACGGTATCGGAAAATTTATAGGATTTGAGCAGCTCAAAGTCGACGGAGAGACGAAAGATTATATAAAAATAAAATACGCAGGCACGGACATGCTTTACGTTCCCGTTGAGCAGATGGATATAGTCCAGAAATATATCGGATCCGACGGCGGCACTCCCAAAATCAACAAGCTCTCGGGCGATGAATGGAAGCTTACGAAACAAAGGGCAAAGGCGGCTGTCGCCGAGATGGCGGGAGAGCTGCTTGAGCTCTATGCGAGAAGGAGCCGCGAAAAGGGCTTCGCCTTTGAGGCGGATACTGTCTGGCAAAAGGAATTTGAAGATTTGTTCCCGTATGATGAAACGGACGATCAGCTTCAGTCCGTCGAAGAGATAAAAGGGGATATGGAAAAGCCCGTACCTATGGACAGGTTACTGTGCGGAGATGTCGGCTACGGGAAAACCGAGGTGGCGGCGAGAGCTGTTTTCAAATGTCTCGCTCAGGGTAAACAGGCGGCGTTTCTCGTCCCCACTACGATATTGGCCAATCAGCACTTCGCTACTCTGAAGGCGAGATTCGTCGATTTCCCTTTTACTGTCGAGATGATGTCGCGTTTCAGAAGCGACAAACAGATAGAGGCCACGATAAACGGTTTAATAAACGGCAGAGTTGACTTGGTTATAGGGACGCACAGATTGCTATCGAACGATGTGAAGTTTAAAGATTTAGGCCTTTTAGTCATAGACGAGGAGCAGCGTTTCGGCGTCGCGCATAAAGAGAAGATAAAAAAACTGAAAGCGAATGTCGACGTACTGACGCTTTCGGCGACACCTATACCGAGGACGCTCAACATGTCGCTGACAGGTATAAAGGATATGAGTCTCATAACGGAGCCGCCCGGCGAGAGGTATCCCGTCCAGACATACGTGACTGAACAGGATGATATATTGCTCCGTGAAATAATACAGAGGGAACTCGACCGCGACGGGCAGGTGTTCGTCGTATACAACAGAGTGCGCGGCATAGTGCGAGTGGCGGAACGCATCAGAGTACTCGTACCTGACGCGAAGGTTACGGTGGGGCACGGACAGATGAGCGAGCACATGCTCGAGGAGGTAATGCAAAAATTTGTCGACGGCGAGACGAACGTGCTCATCGCTACTACTATAATAGAATCGGGGCTTGACATACCGAACGCAAACACGATGATAGTGCTCGACGCCGACAAGTGCGGGCTTTCACAGCTTTATCAACTTAAGGGCAGAGTCGGCAGGTCAAACCGCATCGCGTACTGTTATCTGATGTATCAGAAAGACAAGGTGTTATCCGAGGTCTCCGAAAAGAGGCTTAAGGCGATCAAAGAATTTACGGAGTTCGGAGCGGGCTTTAAGATAGCGATGCGCGATCTTGAGATAAGAGGAGCCGGCAATGTGCTGGGAGCGGAGCAAAGCGGGCATATGACGGATATAGGATACGAGCTGTACTGCAAGCTCGTCGATGACGCCGTCCGAAGAGCAAAGGGGGAAGCGGTTCCGTATGAGCCGGAGGAAATCACTGTTGAACTGAATGTGACGGCAAACATACCCGCGTGGTACATCGAGGACGAAACCATCAAGCTTCAGATGTATAAGAGGATAGCATCAATACAGACGCAGGAAGATATGGAGGATATTGTAGATGAGCTCATGGACCGCTTCGGGGATCTGCCTAAGGAGACGCTCAATCTCCTCAGGATATCGAGAATAAGGACATTATCCGAAAAGCTCGCACTGAAACGCATACACGAGAAGGCAGGCAAGGTCGTCGTGGAATTCGACCAAAGGAACCCTCTTTCTGCCTACGCGTTTATGAAAGCCGGGGAAAGGTTCGGCCGTAAGGTCTTTTTCCACGGAGGTGCAAATCCGTTCGTAAGGCTTTCCGCAGACAGGCAGGGCATGCTTGACGACACCGTTGAGCTTCTGGAGCTCATGCTCGCCAATAAAGACAATACTCTCAAGTCATGATATAATGCACGGTATAAGCTGTGATGAAGGGAGGAAGCGATATGTTTTTTAAGGACATCACGATAGTAAATTCGGATTTTGAAATAGAAGAGCACGTAAACATAGCGATAACCGAAGATATCATAACATATATAGGGAAGGATATTCCGCAGGGTGATCACGGTATGACGATAAGCGGCAGGAACAGAGTGGTTATACCCGGCTTTGTCAATGCTCACGGCCATTCGCCGATGTCTCTGATGAGAGGATACGGCGAGAACCTTTCGCTTCACGACTGGCTTTTCACGAGGATCTTTCCTTTCGAGGACAAGCTTACGGCAGATGCGGTGTACGGCTCTACTATGCTCGGCATGGCCGAGTCGTTCAAATACGGTATCGTGTCGACCAGCGATATGTACTATTTTACGGATGACATGATAAGAGCGTATTCGGAGTCCGGAGCGAAGGGCAATATATCGCGCGGGATATCGAACATGGCGGGAGAACCTTTTGCACAGCTCGTCTCCGCAAGGGAATCGGTTGAAGCGATAGAAAGGTATAACGGCGCGGAAAACGGACGAATAAGGATAGATGCCTCCCTTCATGCGGAGTATACGAACGATGAGCAAACCGCAAGAGGTATCGCCGAGGTCGCTAAAAAGCACGGCGTCGGCATGCATGTACACGTTTCGGAGACGAAGGCTGAGCACGAAGAATGTATTGAGCGTCGAGGCGGAAGGACACCGGTAAAGTTTCTTGCTGACTGCGGGCTCTTCGACGTGCCCGCTCTTGCGGCGCACTGTGTCTGGATAGACGACGCCGACAGGGAAATACTGGAATCAAAGAAGGTTACGGTCGTGACAAACCCCGTGAGCAATCTGAAACTTGCGAGCGGAATATGCGATGTCCCGGCTCTGACAGATATGGGCATAAACGTGGCGATAGGAACGGACAGCGTCGCTTCAAACAACAATCTCAGCATGTTCGAGGAAATGAAAACAATGATGCTGCTCGCGAAGGTGAAAAGTGAAGATCCTACCGTGATAACGCCTAAGCAGGCGCTTTATATGGCGACAAGGGGTGGGGCGAAAGCTCAGGGCAGGCGCGACTGCGGTGCCATAAAGACAGGAAACAAAGCGGATCTCGTAGTGCTCGGCACCGATTCTCCCAATATGCAGCCGTGTCACGACCTGATGAACAACATTGTACTTTCGGCAACCGACAGCGATATTCTGATGACTATAATTGACGGCAGGATCGTATACGATTTCGGTGAATTTCCTACGATAGATGTCGAAAAGACCGCGTATGAAACAGGTCATGCAGTCAGAGATATTCTCTCGAGACTCTGATCTTTTACAGGGAGTACCAATGGACAAAAAAGTATTGAAGGGCGCTGCCGTGATAGGTATCGCCGGTGTCATAGTAAAACTGCTCGGCGCATGTTTTCGTATACCGCTGACAAATTGGATAGGTGCGGACGGCATGTCGTATTACGGTTTTGCTTACGCAATATACGGCGCTTTGATCATTCTGGCGACCGCTGGCGTTCCCGTTGCAATTTCAAGAATGGTATCGGAGAATATCGCATTAAAGCGCTACAAAAATGCACACAAGGTGTTTCGCGTGTCAATGATTATAATGGTCGCTCTCGGAGCTGTCCTGTTTCTGATATCCTTTTTCGGAGCCGGGTTTCTCATGAAACTTTTCGGAAATCCGGATGCGGCGCTTGCCGTAAGAGCCATATCTCCGGCATTGTTTTTTGTTCCTATAGTATCGACATTCAGAGGATACTTTCAGGGGCGTCAGAACATGAATCCGACGGCGATATCGGAGATAACGGAGCAGATAATAAGGATCGCTGTCGGACTTGCGCTTGCTGCGCATTTTATCTCGACCGGATATATAGAAGCCGCAGCGGGGGCGACATTCGGAGCGACGTGCGGAGCGATGGCTGCGCTTTGCGTCATATTCATAATATACGTCCTGAACCACAGGGTGATAGAATACAAAATAGAAAAGAACGATCCGACAATAGAACCCTTCGGACGGATAGCTTCGAAAATGCTGACTATCGCGATACCTATCATCATAGGTTCTATGGTGAGCCCCATTATGAACATACTCGATACCGCGATCATAATGAGGAGGCTTCAGGCCACCGGCTTCAGCTACGAGCAGTCGAAGCATCTGTTCGGACTGATATCGAGTTATTGCAGTACGCTGATAGGCTTTCCGCAGATATTTACGCAGGCTGTGGCAATAAGCCTTGTTCCTGCCGTATCGAGATCCATGGCGCTTAATAACATTAGCGAAGTAAGAGAAAATACGAAACTCGGATACAGGCTTACGATGCTTTTGGCGTTTCCTTGCGCTTTCGGGCTGTTTTTCCTTGCACAGCCGATACTTCTTCTGCTTTACGGCTCGAGGCCTGATGAAGTGGCAGAGGCGGTACCTACGTTGATGATAATGGCTGTCGGTATCATCGGACTTGCTCTCAGTCAGACATCTACGGGCGTACTCCAGGCGATAGGCAAACAAAACATACCGCTCAGGAATCTCGCCGTCGCGATGGTCGTAAAGGTCGCGCTTACGTTTGTTCTGGTCGGGATCAATTCGCTTAACATTAAGGGAGCCGCGCTTTCAACGCTCGTCGCATACATGATATCGTTCGTCTTGAACGACGTATCGATAAAAAGATTGACCGGCACTGCCGTAGACGTGCTTCAAACGTATGTTAAACCGTGCGCGGCGTCGGTTGCTATGGCGCTGGCCGCTTTAGCAGTATACAAGACCATGCGTCTGGCTGCGGGAAACACTGTATCCGCACTCGTCGCCGTGATCGTTGGAGTGATAGTATACGCCGTTCTCGTCGTTGCCGTAAAGATCGTCACACCGGGCGAGCTTGAACAGATACCGGGCGGAGGCAGGCTGAACCGTGTTATATCAAAATTTGTAAGGTGGGAGCAGAATGATTGACAAAACATCTCTCGATCAGCGATATGCGGATCTCTATCAGGATGCGGCGACAGATGCCGAAGCCGCAGACAGGCTGTGCAGAGTTATCGCGGTACTCAGGCGCGAGTGCCCGTGGGACATGGTGCAGACGCACGAAAGCCTTAGAAAATGCCTTTTAGAAGAGGCTTATGAGGCATGTGACGCCATAGATCGAAAGGATGCGGCGAACCTCAGGGAGGAGCTTGGAGACGTGCTTATGCAGGTGATACTCAACTCCGAAATCGCCTCCGAAACGGGCAAATTTACTTTTACGGATGTGGCAAATGAAGAGTGCGAAAAGATGATACGCCGTCATCCCCATGTTTTTTCAACGGAAGAGGCAAAAACAGTTGACAAAGTCCTTGAAAAATGGGAGAATATTAAAAGTAAAGAGCACGGAAACACTTCCTATGCCCACAGGCTCAATGATGTGCCTCTTGCTCTTCCGGCACTTTTGCGCAGCGCAAAGGTTCAGAAACGCGCGGCCGACGTCGGATTCGACTGGAGCGACATTTCAGGACCGATAGCCAAGGTGGCGGAGGAAACAACTGAATTCATCAATGCCGACAGGATCGCTGACCGAGCTGCAATGCAAGAGGAGCTTGGTGATCTGTTTTTCTCCGTAGTGAACGTATCGAGACTCGCGGGGTTTGACCCCGAGGAAACACTCAACAAAGCGACGGATAAATTCATTAAGCGGTTTGAGATGTTGGAGAAAAGGGCAGCTGCCGACGGACGTGATCTTAATGATCTCAGCCTCGCAGAGTTGGATGCTCTTTGGAATGAGGTCAAAAAATGATCCGTGCTAAGGTATTTAAGGAGGATTTTATTTATGAACAAGGCTGAATTAGTAGCAAAGGTTGCTGACAAGACCGGTTTCACGAAAAAGGATTCAGAGACGGCTATCAATGCCGTACTCACGAGCGTACAGGAAGCTCTCGTAAAGGGTGACAAGGTACAGCTTATCGGATTCGGAACTTTTGAAACAAGA
The DNA here is from genome assembly GCA_938046095.1 of uncultured Clostridia bacterium. Taxonomy (GTDB): domain Bacteria; phylum Bacillota; class Clostridia; order Peptostreptococcales; family Anaerovoracaceae; genus Eubacterium_B. The sequence continues at coordinate 1,508 of CALIXS010000020.1, read as the reverse complement.
AAGAGAAAAGCAAGAGAGGGCAGAAACCCGAGGAAGCCGGAGGAGACGATCAAAATCGCCGCTTCAAAGGCTCCTGTGTTCAAGGCCGGCAAGGCTCTCAAGGACGCTGTAAACAAGAAAAAATAAGCGCAATAACGCTCTCGAAACAGCTCGTGTCCTCATGGGCTGTTTTTTAATCCTGATAATACCTGATAAGATAAGGATGGAAAGAAGATATGAGATTGGACAAATTCCTCAAAAATTCAAGACTTATAAAACGGCGAACGATAGCAAAAGAAGCGTGCGACGAACGGCGGGTATCGGTAAACGGCAGGATCGCCAAGCCGGGAACGGAGGTAGAGCAGGGAGATACAATCCATATAGAGTTCGGCATGAGTTCAATAACGGTACGCATCGTTAACGTTGCGGATTCTGTCCGCAAGGACGATGCCGCCGGAATGTATGAGGTGATAAACGGCTGAAATGACCTGAGCTCACATGCAAAAGAGCTGCACACCTTGCGATTTGCAGCTCTTTGAACGATCGACGGTATATAATAGCGGTCCGTTCCGATCAATATCCCATGAAATTATCGACTTTGATATTATCTCTTTTTATACCGAGGTCGGTCAATGTCTCCGTAAATGCCGCGTTCATGCCCGGAGAGCCCGCAATCAGATATTCGGCGGCATTTAATGCCCTCGCCGCAAATCGATTTGTACTCTCTGCAAACTCCTCGCGCTGCGATATAAGATGCAAATCGAGATTCGGCATATCGGCTTTAAGTTCATCCCACAGATCTCCGTATGCAAACTCACCCCGGTCATCGGAATATAAAACGGTTATCCTGTGGTTTTCGTTGTTATTTCTGCAATAATGTCTGAGAAGTGAACGGATCGGTGTGATCCCGATTCCGCCGGCGATAACAAGAGTCTCGGGAAATTTATTCAGATCCATATCAAAGCTTCCTATTGCGGGGGCGATTTCGATCGTGTCGCCCGCTTTTATACAGTTAAGCAGGATATCTTTGAAGCTCGAATGCTTATCCGATATTCTCGTTGTAAACATAAGATATCCGTCTTCAGGTGCTGCCGCGATGGTAAATATACGCGTATCCTTGTCTTCCGGTGCGACAGTATAGCCCTTGAGTCTGAACATTGCATGCTGGCCGGCCTTCCAGGCATAGCCCTGCGGAATATTCATGATATAGCTGTACGAATCACTGTTTTCTTTTACGATTTTTACAAGTTTTGCTTCATAAAATTTCATCTTATTCTTTCTCCTTAATTCTGTTTTGCGGTCGTTTTTTTATACCTTATCATTATGTGCATGAAAACTTAATAGTATTATTACACATTTAATATACCGATAAACATTGTCCGATGACAGGCGCGTATATCGGTGACGATAAGATGATAAATTACCGGTAAATTTATTGTATAAAGTTATTGACAGTATCTAAGTGAGATGGTAATATAAATAAGCTGCCTCACGGAGACAGCATGAACCTAGAAAACCTCATAGCATAG
>CALIXS010000019.1 GCA_938046095.1 uncultured Clostridia bacterium | reverse complement strand
CCACAGAGCCCGATCCGGTGAGCGCATTAGATAAAAACGGCGTTTTTCGTGAGCAAAGGGTCCCTTGCGTGCCCCTGCTCACGGGTATTGCCCCACAGAGCCCGATCCGGTGAGCGCATTAGATAAAAACGGCGTTTTTCGTGAGCAAAGGGTCCCTTGCGTGCCCCTGCTCACGGGTATTGCCCCACAGAGCCCGATCCGGTGAGCGCATTAGATAAAAACGGCGTTTTTCGTGAGCAGAGGGTCCCCTGCACGCCCCTGCTCACGAATATTACCGCAGAGGTATATTCTTTGTTTTTCCATAGTTTTTCTCATTTACTGAGTACGCCTATAAGGTCATAAAGCTCACTGTTGAATTCTTTTGTCTGTCCGAGAGCATCATCGAGATCGAAACCGGTTATCATACTGCGGACTATGCCGAAGGCTTTGCCGTAATCATCACTCGCAAGCGCCGCTGCCGCCTTTGCCCCGGTAAGGGTAGCGAGAAGCCTGTCCTGAAGCGTAGGAACGCCGCCGCGCTGAAGGTACGAAAGCACTACAAGCCTTGCTTCACGTCCCGTCCTTTGCTGTATCCCTGAGACGAGGTCTTTGGATGTTATACCTGAGCCTTCGGCGTTTATTATTATGCTGTGTGCTTTTCCCCGATTGATTCCAGATATGATACGCCTGCATATATCGTTTACATCATACACGATCTCGGGGATGAGAACAGCCTCGGCTCCACCGCCCGCACCAGAATAAAGAGCTATATCTCCGCAACGGCGGCCCATCACCTCGATTACTGTCGTCCTCTCGTGAGACGAGCTCGTATCCCTGATTTTCGATATAGCTTCAAGGACGGTGTTTACCGCAGTATCGAAGCCTATCGTATAATCCGTATACGCGAGATCGTTGTCTATCGTTCCCGGCAGACAGACGACACCTACGCCCTCGTGCATCAGATCCCTTGCACCTCGCATAGAACCGTCGCCGCCTATTATGCACAGCCCCTCTATCCCGAATGTGTCGAGTATCCCCGCGGCCTGCCTTACCCCTTCCGCCGTTTGAAACTTCGCTGATCTTGCGGTTCTTAGCATGGTTCCTCCACGGTGGAGAATATCTCCCACGCTCGAACGATCGAGCTTGTCGATCTCGCCCTCTAACAGCCCCTCGTATCCTCTGTATACTCCATAAACCTCAAGTCCCAGATCTATCCCGCATCGTACAACGCTTCTTATTGCTGCGTTCATGCCGGGTGAATCGCCTCCACTTGTGAGCACTGCTATCCTTTTCACCTTGCTATCTCCCTTATCCTGATGTTTGCGTTGCCGACAAGTTCAGCCATCCGCTCAGCGAACGCAAGCGTCGGCCTTACTCCGCTGCCCGTAGTAACTATTTTGCCGTTCCTGAGATATATCATCGGAGGTTCGCTCCCCGGGTAGGCGTCAGTAATCTTTTTGATTGCGTTCAGCACTTCCCTTTCTGTCATTGCACCTGCGGTTCCGGCAATGGAACCCTCTTCGGGGATCCTTATCTTTACGCGGGCTGAGATGCTTCTTGCATGCGAGTCGTCGCGCCTTTGTTTTGCATTGTGCTGCCAGCCGTGACTCCCCTGCTGCAAAGCGTGCATCGAAGCGTTTCGGCCGAAATGCGGGGCATGAGAAGCGCTCCTGCTCCTCGACGTGAACTCCTCTGCAAGCTTATCGGCATTCGCGATGTCGGTTATGTTATCCGCAAGGATTTTCGCCTGCTCATCATCTCTTACGTCGAGCCTGCCTGAGACCACGATGACGGAATCCTCGCGTATACAGTCTCCGGCTCGCTCAAATACTGTCGGGAATACAACAACCTCTGCCGTACCGTAAAGATCCTCAAGCTGAACAAAAGCCATGAGCTTGTTTTTTTTCGTTATGAGCGTGCGGATACCCGAAACCATACCTGCTATTATAACGCTCTGGCCGTCCCTGAGTACGGACCGGCCGGCGTCGAATGCTGTTCGGCCATCGTCGATATCGGCCCGACCGCCACGGAGCGCGGGCTGATCGCCATCTGACGCGGACCGGCCGGCGTCGAACGTTGTTCGGCCATCGTCGATATCGGACCGACCGCCACGGAGCGCCGACTGCCCGTCCTCAAAGCTTTGCAGATCAATCGTCTTGATAGTGGCTATCTTATCTAATTTTTCGCGGTATCTGTTTAGCGGATGGTCGCTTATATATACGCCGGTCATCTCCTTTTCGAGACTGAGCAGATACTCCCTGTCAAAATTCTCGACATCGGGCAGATTCATCCTCACGTCGCCTGCATCCATCTCCTCGCTGTTCAGCTGGAACAGTGACAGCTGTCCCTCTATGTTCTTTTTGGCATTCGCCTGTGCCGACTCGAGGAGAGTCTCATACACAGCCATATGCGCTGCTCTGTTGGGATTCAGCGAATCAAAAGCTCCCGCCTTGATCAGGCTCTCGACGGCTTTTTTATTTACGACTGATGTATCCGCGCTGTTTATGAAATCGAATATATCCTTAGGTGCGCCGTGCTCCTCCCTCGTCTTTATGATGCTGTCTATAGCGTTTTCTCCGACGTTTTTTATCGCCATGAGACCAAAACGTATCCTGCCGTCCCTGACCGAGAATTTCTTCTGACTTTCGGTAATAGACGGAGGCAAAACCTCTATACCCATGTCGCGGCAGTTGGCAATATACTTTGATATTGCGGCAGTATCCCCCATGACACTCGTCATAAGCGCTGCCATAAATTCCACCGGATAATACCTCTTGAGATAACCCGTTTCAAACGCGATAACCGCGTATGCCGCTGCGTGTGATTTATTGAACGCGTATTGAGCAAAGGACGCCATGTCGGCAAAAATCGTTTCCGCGGCCTCGCTGCTGATGCCATTTCTGACACAGCCGGGTATCTCGATACTGCCGTCCTCGCCGAGTTTGCCGTTTATGAACCACTCCTTTTCCTCCATCATTACATCGTGCTTTTTCTTACTCATCGCGCGGCGCACGAGGTCGGATCTGCCGTAACTGTAGCCGGCCAGATCTCTGACCGTCTGCATTACCTGCTCCTGATATACGAGACAACCGTATGTAACGCCGAGTATGTGCTCCAGCTCCGGTGTAACGTATCTTATACCGTCCGGATTTTTTTTATTCTCTATATACTTCGGTATCGAATCCATCGGTCCCGGCCTGTAAAGCGAAATACCTGCTATGATATCCTCAAAGCACGTCGGCTTGAGGTTTTTCATGAAGTCCGTCATGCCGCGGCTCTCGAGCTGGAACACACCGTCCGTATTGCCGTCCGCGATCATCTCGTAGACCTGCGGATCATCATAGTTCATATTTGAAAAATCTATAGCAACTCCGTGGTTTTCTTCTATCATCGCGAGCGCATCCCTGATTACCGTCAGGTTTCTGAGACCGAGAAAGTCCATCTTGAGCAGACCGAGTTCCTCGATCGTCGTCATGTTGAACTGCGTGGCGATACCTTTGTCGGACAGGTAAAGCGGCACGTACTCGTCGAGCGGAAGCTTCGATATCACGACTCCTGCGGCGTGCGTCGAGGCATTGCGCGGCATTCCCTCTATCCTTCGCGCCATATCTATAACCTTGGCCACCTTGGAATCGGATTCGTACATACCCCTGAGCTCCGGATTTGTTTCCATAGCCTTATCTATTGTCATGTCGAGGCTGAAAGGCACGGCTTTTGCTATTCTGTCGGCCTCGGCGTACGTGAGGTCAAGCGCTCTTCCCACATCCCTGATTGCCTGCTTTGCCTTCATAGTGCCGAACGTAATTATCTGCGATACGTTTGATTCGCCGTACTTTTCTCTTACGTATTCTATGACCTCACCGCGCCGCTCGATGCAGAAATCGACGTCTATATCGGGCATACTCACGCGCTCGGGGTTCAAAAATCTTTCGAAAATAAGGTTATATTTTATCGGATCGATATCGGTGATCCTGAGGCAGTAAGCCACGATGCTGCCCGCCCCCGAACCTCTGCCCGGCCCTACGGCTATGCCGTGAGTCTTCGCATAATGTATAAAATCCCAGACTATCAGAAAATACTCGACGTACCCCATCGACTCTATTACGTTCAGCTCATTTTCAAGCCTCTCTTTCAGCTTCGGCGTAACGTCATCGTATCTCTCGCTCAGGCCGTTGCCGCAAAGTCTGCGCAAATAATCCCTATTTGAATATCCCTCCGGCGATACGAACTGAGGCAGATGATATTCGCCGAAAACAAACGAAACATTGCAGCGTTCGGCAATACGATGCGTATTTTCTACCGCCTCCGGAGCATAGGCAAATATGCGCCTCATCTCATCCTCGCTCTTGAGGTAGAACTGGTCGTTGGGAAAGCGCATGCGCTTGCTGTCGTTAACACTCGTTGCAGTCTGTATCGCCAGCAAAACGTCGTGCGCCTCGGCGTCTTCCCGCCTTATGTAATGGACATCATTCGTCGCGACGAGCGGTATTCCGGTCTCCTCCGACAGCTTAACGAGCAAAGGGTTGATGTTCTGTTCCTCGTCGAGCCCCTGATCCTGAAGCTCAAGGAAGAAATTGCCGCGTCCGAATATTTCCTCCAACTCCACAGCCTCTCTTCTGGCTCCGTCGTAATCGCGGTTGAGCAGGCACTGCTGTACCCTGCCCGCAAGACAGGCGCTTGTGGCTATGATTCCCCCGCTGAACCGTCTGAGAATGCTCTTATCCACACGCGGCTTATAATAAAAGCCCTCGGTGAACCCCTTTGATACTATCTTAATAAGGTTTCTGTACCCGTCGTTGTTCTCCGCGAGGAGCAACAGATGGTTCTGATATCTGTCCCTGTCCGGATCCTTGTCGTGCATTGAGCGCGCGGCCATATAGATTTCGCAGCCAATGACAGGCTTGATCCCGTTTTTGCGGCATTCCTTGTAAAAGTCTATCACTCCGAACATGACGCCGTGGTCGGTGATGGCAAGCGAGTCCATGCCGAGCTCCGCGGCTCTTGCGACAAGCTGCTTTATCCTCGCCGCTCCGTCAAGCAGACTGTATTCCGTATGTACATGAAGATGCGTAAATGCCACGTATATACCTCCGTAAATCCGGGCGCAGGCACAACGGCGCCCGGAGATAAATGATATGAACCGTCTCTGACACAATTGCTTTCACATCGGCTCGTATCATGTTTTTTTATAATTTTACCACATATACGATGAACAAAAAAGTCAAAAGCGCAAAACCGTTTATATTGCGAAACAGCAAAGCGCCTCCGCCCCTGCACACTGCCGCGGCAAAGTTGTTGCGCCGGCATTTTTATGCTATGATTATTGCGGTAGGCGGCGATTCGAGCGACAAGGAGGTACAAAATGAAAGAGATGACGACGAGTAACTACAAATTTTTTCAGCACAAGGAATGTGAGTTTTTTCCTTGTCACAAAACGAACGATATAGAGAATTTCAACTGCCTGTTCTGTTATTGCCCGCTGTATGCGCTGGGTTCGAAATGCGGCGGCAATTTCAAATATCTCGACAACGGCTTCAAGGACTGCAGCGGATGCCTTTTTCCGCACAAGCGCGACAACTACGATAAAATCATCGAGAGATACTCAGAGATAATCGCAATAGCAGCTTCGCAAAAATAAAAAGGTAAGCAGAATAATAAGCGTAAAATCAGTTCCTGCAAAAACGGTTGACATGCCGTCGGCGTTGGTGTAGTATTATTTCAAACTTAAACAAACCGATGAAGGAGAAATAGTATTTTCGGTATTCGCGTTACAGAGACCCGCCGACGGTGAGAGGCGGGACGAAAGAGATCGAAAGGAATGGGCTCCAGAGGGCAATCCGAACGGCTCCGCACAGACCGCGGTTTTCATCGCGTCAGTGTGCATGCTATGTAGGTGCGACGGCATGATGCTCCGTTACAGGCGTCGGCATATGATAGTATGCCTGAGAGGGTATCGGTTGCGATACCAAGCCGGGTGGCACCGCAGGAGACGACAATAACGGCTCCTGTCCCAGCATTTGGGACAGGAGCCTATTTTTGTCCCTCGTCGTCAGGTATTCGAAGGGAGAAAAAAATGTCAACAACAAAAGAGATACCTTACAAGATCTATCTGTCGGAGAGCGAAATGCCTTCCCATTACTACAACGTTAGAGCGGATATGAAAAAAAAGCCTGCTCCGCTGCTCAGTCCGGCTACCGGCAAGCCTCTGAAATTCGAGGAGATGAGACCGATATTCTGCGATGAGCTCATAAGACAGGAGCTCGATGACGAGACGAGGTTTATACCCATCCCCGCGGAAATTCGGGATTTTTACAGGATGTACAGGCCGTCACCGCTCATAAGGGCATATTGCCTGGAAGAAAAGCTCGAAACGCCCGCTCACATCTATTACAAATTTGAGGGCAACAACACGAGCGGATCGCATAAGCTCAACTCCGCGATCGCGCAGGCATACTACGCGAAAAAACAGGGGCTTAAGGGTGTTACTACTGAAACGGGAGCCGGTCAGTGGGGAACAGCCCTTTCGATGGCGTGTTCGTATTTTGATCTGGACTGCAAAGTCTTTATGGTAAAAGTCTCATATGAGCAGAAGCCGTTCCGCCGCGAGGTGATGAGAACCTACGGCGCGTCAGTAACACCGTCTCCGTCCGGGACGACGGCGATCGGCAGGAAGATACTCGCCGAGCACCCCGGAACGACAGGAAGTCTGGGCTGCGCCATATCGGAAGCCGTTGAAACCGCAACTTCGGCCGGCGGATACAGATATGTTCTCGGCTCGGTGCTCAATCAGGTGCTTCTGCACCAGTCGATAATAGGTCAGGAAACGATGACTGCTATGGACAAGTACGATATCGATCCGGATATAATTATCGGCTGCGCCGGCGGCGGTTCAAACCTCGGCGGGCTCATAAGCACATTTGTGGGCAGGCAGCTTCGCGGCGAGAACGAATACAGGTTTATCGCCGTAGAGCCCGCATCATGCCCGAGCCTTACTCGCGGCAGATACGCCTACGACTTCTGCGATACCGGCAGGGTCTGCCCTCTTGCTAAGATGTACACGCTCGGCTCAGGTTATATACCGGCTCCGAATCACGCAGGCGGTCTCAGATACCACGGTATGAGTCCGATACTTTCCGAGCTGTACGATCAGGGGCTTATTGAAGCGCGTGCCGCAGCCCAGACGGATGTATTCCGTGCGGCAGAGACCTTCGCACGCGTAGAGGGTATTCTCCCTGCTCCGGAAAGCAGCCACGCAATTAAGGTTGCGATAGACGAAGCTCTTAAATGCAAGGAGACGGGTGAACAAAAGAATATCCTCTTCGGCCTGACCGGCACGGGATATTTTGATCTGACTGCATATAAGCAGTTCAACGACGGACAGATGACGGACTACATTCCTGCCGATGAAGAGCTCGAAAAGAGCCTTTCCTCACTCCCTGCAACTGAGTAACCGCATAAAGACCTAAAGACCGCGTGAACATACGTGAGCACGACAGAACAAAAGACGGAATAAAAGTCTGAAGAGAACACATTCTCCTCAGACTTTTTTCGTCAGGCTTTTTCGCCGGTGCTTACCGATTACCGGCACTCAACCGTGAAGTGCCCCGCGAAAGCGTGCATTACGCCTCACCGTCAGCCTCGTGCTCATATTGCAGCTTATACAGCTTATAGTATATGCCGCCCCCGGCAAGCAGTTCCTGATGACTGCCCTGCTCGGCTATTTTTCCTTTGTTCATGACGATTATCCTGTCAACGTTTCTGATTGTTGAAAGCCTGTGCGCAACTATTATTGTCGTACGCCGCTGCATAAGTTTATGCAGCGCGTCCTGTATCAGTATTTCCGTATCGGTGTCTATGTTAGCGGTCGCCTCGTCGAGAATAAGAACCGACGGTCTGAATGCCAGTGTTCTCGCAAACGACAGCAGCTGTCTCTGCCCGGCTGAAAATGCCGCACCCCGCTCTATCACCTTGTAATCGTATCGTCCGCTCAGGTTTTCGATAAATGTGTCCGCGTTAACAGTCTCGGCGGCTGTAGCGATCTCGGCATCGGATATGTCGCCGCGTTCAAGCCTTATATTATCGCTGACCGTCCCGGAAAAAAGGAAAACATCCTGAAGCATCTCACCTATGTTGCCGCGCAGGTCGTTCAGAGCGATCTTTCGTATATCGGTGCCGTCGATAAGTATTTCACCCTTCTGAATATCGAAGTAGCGACATATCAGATTCTGTACGGTAGTCTTTCCGGCGCCCGTCGCACCGACAAAAGCTATGCGTTCGCCCGGCCTGATGTGAAAAGATACGTCCTTAAGAACCCAATCTCCCTCCCTGTACGCGAACCAGACATGCCTGAACTCTATATCGCCCCTGAAGGCATCAAAGTGCAAAGCGTCCGGCGCATCCGCAACCTCCGGCTCGGTGTCGAGCAGCCAGAAAATGCGCTCTGCACACGCCATAGCCGACTGTATCGTGTTAAACTCTTCCGCAAGCTGCTCGATAGGCTGAAAAAATTTGCTTATATACCTCTGGAACGCCACGAGGGTACCTATCGTCACGATACTCTCCGTTACCATTTGTCCGCCGCGAACGACGAGAATCGCGAGCGCAAGTATATTCATAACATACGACACCGGACTGTAAAGCGCAAACGCGAAAAGCTGCTTCATATTAGTCCTGCGCAACGCTTCGGTCTTTTTCCTGAAATCACCGCCCACATCGCCCTCGGCGTTAAAGGTCTGAACCACCTCCATGCCCATTATCCGCTCGGCCACGAACCCGTTCAGGTCGGATATCAAAGCTCTTATGTGTCGGTATATCCTGCGGGTCGATTTTGTAAAAACGAACGTCGTTATCGTAATGAGAGGTATGACGATAAATATATGCAGAGCCAGATCCGCATTATACCTCAGCATCATAACAACCACGCCTATCAGCAGAAAAAATCCCTTTAATATGTTGACTATAACTTCCGTGAACAGCTCATCAACCGTTTCACAGTCGTTTGTCACTCTCGTCACGAGCCTTCCGACCGGATTATCATTAAAAAAGCCCGTGTGAAGCCTCGCCAGGTGTCCGAAAAGTTCATTTCTCAGATTGTATATGATCTTCTGGCTCGTCGTGGCGAGTATCATAGCCTGAAGGTACGTAAGGGCGAACGCCGCTATGACGGATATCATGTATTTTATACCCGTCTGTATGACACCCGATATGTCATCCGCGCGCGCCGCCTTCAGCTCGCCGAGCGATGCCCCGTCAGTCTTAACAAGCTCATACCTGCCGACAAAATCGTCGACGACATCGCCGAGCAGCTTGGGCTGATACAGCTCAACCCATACCGATGCCAGAATTATAGCGAGAGCAAGCGCAAACCATCCGGTATACGGCACTCCGTATGAGAGGAGTCTCAGAAAAGGATGCTTTGTTTTACTTTTCATTACGGCATTGTCTTCATTCAAAGCCTGTACTCCTCCTCTCTCTTTTTTTCCATGAGCTGACGGTTGTAAAGCTCGGCATAAAATCCGCCGCGCGCCATGAGCTGATCGTGATTTCCGAACTCCGATATCGTCCCGTCCTCAAGAACCATTATATTGTCAGCGTCCTGAAGCGTAGACATTCTGTGCGCGATTATTATCGTCGTCCTGCCTTTGCGCGCACGCCTCAGATTTTCCTTTATTTTTTCTTCAGTATCCGTATCTACCGCCGAAAGAGAATCGTCGAGTATGAGAATTTCAGGGTCGAGGATCAAAGCGCGGGCGATGGCTATTCTCTGCTTCTGACCGCCCGAAAGAGAAACGCCCCTCTCGCCTACGAGCGTGTCGTAACCGTCCTTGAACGCAATAATATTATCGTGTACGCATGCGAGCTTTGCCGCCTCTTCTATTTCCCGATGCGTCCTGCTGCGGTCGCCGAAAGAGATATTGTCAGCAACGGACATCGAAAAGAGAAAATCATCCTGCAGAACGTATCCCGTAGCGCTTCGAAGCGTTTTCAGCGTCACATCGTGCACATCCCTGCCTCCCACGAAGACAGTGCCCGCGGGAGGGTCTGTGACTCTCATGAACAGATTGACGAGCGTCGTCTTGCCTGCCCCCGTACGGCCCACTATGCCTATAGTTTCGCCCCGGTGTATATCAAAGCTTATATCGCTGAGCACGGCTCTGTTCGTGCCCGGATAAGCAAATGTAAGATTTCTTACACTTATATCACCGCTCAGCATCTGTCCGTCGTCATGCGCAAGGGCTTTGATATCCGACTCCGTATGAAGCACATCCTCTATGCGCCTGAGCGATGCGGAACCTCTCGTCACCACGTTTATAATCCTTCCGATAGAAGCTATCGGCCAGACGAGCATGTTCAGATATTGTATGAACGCCGCGAAATCACCCGCCGAAATTCTGCCGAGCACAGCAATGTATCCGCCGTAACAAACGGTAAGAGCAATTGAAACGCCTGTTATCATCCTCATGAACGGAAACATTATCGCGGCCACTCTCGTCTCTCTGATGTTTGCTGTTTTCGAAGCCTGATTTACCCTCATAAAAGCCTTTACCTCGGCTTCCTCCTGAACAAAGGCTTTGATAACCCTTATTCCCGACAGCTTTTCCTGAACGAAATCTGAAATATCCGAGAACGCCTCCTGACGCCTCGTAAATCTCCTGTGCAGCTCGTTTCCCATAAAGCGCGTTATCAGTCCTACGAGCAGCAGCGGAATGACAGCTATTATTGAAAGGCGCAGGTCGATTTTCGTCACCATGCTGTATACAGTGGCGGCGCCTATGGTGATGCAGTCCATCCCCATCATAACGATAACGGCAAATGTCATCCTGACAGCCTCAATATCGTTCGTCATGTATGCCATGACCTCGCCCGCCTTGTGCTCATGAAAATACGAAGCCGGAAGAGTAAGCAGGTGTGTGAACAGATCGTCGCGCAGATCCTTTTCTATATGCCTTGCCGCACCGAAAATACAATAGCGCCATCCCATTCTTCCCGCGAGAACGAGAACGCAAATCAGCGCCATCGTAACGATCGCGCTTCTGTAATCATCTGATACTATTGTTCCTTCATCAACTCTGTCTATTATATTCCCGACGATAAGAGGAACCCTTGTCTGAGCAACGTCTATGACTATAAGTATAACCATCCCGAGGATATAGCTCCATCTATATCTGACCGCAAAGCGGCGAGCATACGGACTTCTGATTATATCCATTATCCCCGGTTTTCGGGATTCAGTCTGCATCGTGCAATACCTCGTATATTGCTTCTTACCGGTGAAAAAATATGTGGTGGGCAATATAGCATATGTTATCAGAATACATTCGGAAAATCAATAAGCGGTACGCTTATACCTGATATATATCTCCGTATGCGCTCGTACCGCTGTATATATGAGCTCCCAATACATGTATCCTGCGGACCGGCAAAAGTATTTTATCCCTCATGACGGCATATTTCAGCCATATTTCAACAATCGCGGACACAGGTATGGAAAATCACATACGAATATGGTAAAATTATGTAGTATCTATAAATGCAGAGAATACAAAAATAAGAAAGGGAAATGCTATGCCAGATAATAACAACTTCAATCAGCAGAACTACGGACAGAACGGGCAATATCAACAGCCGGGCTACGGGCAGTACCAGCAGCAGAACTACGGGCAAAACGGGCAGTACTATCAACAGCCGCAGCAGCCTTACGGGCAGCCGCAGCAACCTCAGTATCAGCAGTATCCGCAGCAGGGACAGCCTTTGACAAAATGGAACTGGGGCGCATTCATGATGAGCATACCGTTCGGATTCGGCAACAAGGCGTATCTTACGCTTCTCTGTTTCGTGCCGTTTCTAAACATGGTATGGATATTCATATCCGGCTTCAAGGGCGAGGAATGGTCATGGAACAGCGGATGCTATGATGAACAGAAATCTTTCCGTGCAGCTATGGATTCGTGGAACAGAGCAGGTTTTGTTTCATTCATAATCGCTCTCATCGCGATCGTGTTCTCGATCATCTTCAGCAGCGTCATCATCGCAATGATCTCGACGCTGAGCCAGAGCTCATACAATCCGTACTGATAAGGACGCATTTCCTGTGCCTGCGGACGCCGGCGCAGACAAAAACGCCCTCGCAAACATCTCATCCGAGCCGGCCGCGAGGGTATTTTTGCCTGAAATTAAAATTCCGCGTATGCAAGTCCCGGTGCACTTGCAAAGCCTGCGAAAGCAAGATAAAGATACACTCCGGCGAGCATAGCAAAAAACATAAGCGCCGGAACAACCTTTTTCTTGAAATCAGTTTTGATAGAATTCCATAATTTTTTCATTTATCATCAGCCAACCTTTCTGTGCCGGGTGGAAAACATCCTCCAGGAAACCGTCGTCATAACCGTGATCGAAAAAGCTCACCCACTTTGCGCCGTACTTATCGGTAACGGACTTGATCTGATCAGGCAAAACCGATCTCGCTTCAGCACCGAAGCCCATTTCGTCATACCACCAGCCGTTTACCGGCAGCAGCAGGACCTCGACGTCGATATTCTCCTCCCTGCACACCTGAAGAAACAGCTCCAGATCGCCGTATTCCGGCGATGACACAGGGTATGTACGGTTTGCCATACTGCCGCTTTGGTTTCCGGCGGCACGCTTAAATTTCTTTTTGTACAAGCTGTCCCGCATATGAAACCGGTTGCTGCTCTCCCCGCTCCACTCTCGCTCGGCTTTGGCGTAGAGTTCATCCATCGATGCGTATTGGGCACTTTTCACGTCCTCATCATACTGCTTTTTACCCTTGCAGATCCACATCGTATTGATGCTTATCTGTTCGCATTCATTAAGCACACATTTTTTCAGCCATATAAACAGTCCGTCGAGCGGAAGCCCGCCCTTGCGTGTATAATAGGCGTTGTAACGCCTGACATTGTCGTACAGACCGCCCTGCCCTTTAAGAAGCTCCTCCGCTCTTGCGGCTATTTTATTTTTCAGATCATCCGATATCTCTTTGTTCTCCATCAAAGAGATATACTCGCTTTCCGAAAATCTGACCGTGAATGTGTGAGGCTTTACACCCGCACCGTCAAACCATGCCGGAGAAAGTATAAGTATAACTTTTTTTGATTTCAGGCCTTCTGCGACGCTTCCGAGAGTTATCGCGTGCGAAAGGCATTGGTTATACGCCGCGCCGACAAACATTGCGCGGATATTCCGCGACCTGAAAAGCTTTGTCGGATGGTATATAGTACCCTTTCCGTGCTGAAATTCCGACGAGCCCATGACCATTATCGTATCGTCAGTCAGTCCGTTCCTTATCGCCGCAGCCGACAGATCCTTGTGCATGTCGACCCATGTACCGATGCCCTGAGGATCCGGCTTTGCCGCCACAATCGTAAAATGCAGTATCACTGCAAAACATAAAAAAGCCAGAAAGCCTGCCCCAAGCGACTTGAGTTTTCTCATTTTGCGAGTTTCTTCCTTACCTGTTCGATTATTTTATTTGGCGTGTTCATCTCGTCTCTCGTGTATTCCGACGGCGCCATGACAATACCGAACGCATCCTCAAACGACACGAGAAGTTCGACGTAATCGAGCGAGTCTATAAGCCCCTCCTCCAGAATATCTATGTCTCTGTCTTCCTTTACTATATCATCGGCGCAAAGCTCCGCCAATATCTCGAGTACCTTCTCCTCCATGATCAAAACCTCCCTGAAAATATATAAAATCCTATAAATACGAGCTGAATCGTAACGATCCTGCCTGCGGCTATATACCAGCCGTCTTTCTTGTGCTTTTTGTGGAAGCCGCTCTTTTTCTGATATATCTCCGTACCTGCGAGCAGCAGTCCGTGATAAAGACCGTATGCAATAAAGTGGAGTTCGAGCCCGTGCCACAGCCCCATAACGAGCATATCGAGCATAAAGCCTATCGATGCTCCCGTAAGCTTGTTTTTGAACCATTTGCCACGGATCGAACGCATCATGAACCTCGAAAAGAGGTAATCCCTGAACCAGTACGACAGCGTCATGTGCCATCTGTCCCAGAAATCCTTTATATCCGTCGAGGCGAACGGCTTGTTGAAGTTGTCCGGCGTCCTTATGCCGAAAATGTACGACGCACCGACGGCCATGAGACTGTAGCCCGCAAAGTCAAAAAACAGATACAGCCCGTACATATACATGCATATAAGCCTCTCGCGTATGCTTGTTCCGGCGCCGAGCCAAATCATCCCCTGATAAAACGCCGAGGCGAACGCGAACTTGTACAAAAGTCCCTTGATTATCCTGTATATTCCGTCACCGAGAAGGTCTATATATTCCGCCCGCGGTATAGGCGCAAGATCCGACAGAAATCTTCTGCTCCTGTCGATAGGGCCTGATGATATGCACGGAAAAAAGATAAGCAGATATACGAAGTCTGACGGCGACACGTTTTCTATCAGTCCGTCATACGTTTCTATTACCATCTGTGCGCACTTGAACGTCATGTACGACAGCCCTATGCAGGCGAACAAAGTCGTCCCTGCCGCCGATGATACCTTCCAGACTATAAGCGGGGTGAGCGACAGCAGCAGCACGACGGCATAAGCCTTTCCGTCATGCGGCTTCCTCGCGCAGTATAGCGTCCAGCATTTTATGAGAATATACTCGAACAGACAATATCCCGCGAGCCTGAGCATGCCCTGCCACGTCCCCAGTGCCAGACATACTATGAAGACGCTGGCAGCCAGTCCGTACCATTTGATGCTGCGCTCCGTCAGACCCAACACCACTGCAGGCAGGCAGGCAATAATCAGAACAAAGAAAAAGTATCCCTCACCGAAAAGTATCATAATGCCCTTCTGTCCACCTTGCCGTTTGCCGTCATCGGGATACTGTCGGTAAATATGATTCGCTTCGGTATCATATACTGCGGCAGCAGCTCTGCAAGGCTCGCCTTTACCTCCCGTGAAGTCATTTCGCTTTCAGTTTCAACGTACGCTTTGAGGTATTTTACGGTTTCCTCGTCCGTTTCCGGTACTACGAGAGCCCTGTTGACACCTTCTATCCTAAGCAGATTGTTTTCGATATCGCCCAACTCTATCCTATAACCGTGAAGCTTGATTTGCGAATCCTTACGTGACGTGTAATAGAGCATATTGCCTTTCCGGTATCCTATATCGCCGGTCCTGTAGCAGCGACGTCCCTCTTCATTCGTATAAAACGCCGCGTCGGTCCGCTCCGGGTCGTTGTAATATCCGTTTGCAAGTGTATCGCCCCATATTATAAGCTCTCCGTCATCGGCGATATCTATGCCGCTACCCGGCCTGACCTCGCCGATAGGTATCTCCTCACCCGCCTCTGCAGCTTCTTTTTTTATCACCGCGCACGTAACGGCGACCGTCGATTCCGTCGGCCCGTACGTATTGATAATCCGAGATTTCGGAAATCTTTCGTAAAGCCTTGTAACTGTCCTCAGTGTCAGTCTTTCCCCACAGAATATGAACCTTTCAAGCTTCGGCATCAGTTCCTCCGAGAAAGCCCTGTCCGCCAGGACGAGATCGGCAAACGACGGCGTCGATACCCATGTGTCGGCTCCCGACTCCCGAAGCGATTCAAGAAGCGTCCTCATATCCTCCTGTGCATACTTGCTCAGCGAATATACGGATGCTCCCATAGACAGCGCCGTATACGTGTCCATTACGGACAAATCGAACGAAAACGGCGCCTGATCTATAAATACGCGTGCACCCTCGGCGAGCGTAACCGACCAGTCTGTGAACCGGCTGAGCGCTCCGTACGAAATTTCGACGCCCTTAGGCTTGCCTGTGCTTCCCGATGTGAATATTATATACATCGTATCCTCAGACTCAAGTGTATGAAGCAATTTTCTTACCGTTTCCCTCTGTGCGGGGCTTTGCTTAACACCTGATACTGTTTTTTCGAGCTCTCCGTATGTCAGACACCGCACGCCCTCAGGCAGCGGAGTCTTTTTGTCCGCCATGATGACGAGAGGGTCTCCTGTTGCCGCGATTATATCCCTGATGCGCTCCTGCGGCATCGAGATATCGACCGGGCAATATGGAGCTCCATACATTGCACACGCGATGAACGATACCGGCATGTACGGCTCTTTGCCGCCTATTACGACTACAGGCCTCCTGTCACTCGCCCTGATGGCGATCTCACTTGAAAGAGCGCACGCTTTATCCCAGAGTTCTCCGTATGAAAGCGTTTCCTTTCCCGACACGTATGCCGGAGCGTTCTCGTCTTTGCGCACATTCGCGAACAATTTATCTAAAAACAACATTATTTTATGCCTCCCCCATGATGCAAGTATATATCAAAGAGAATTCTTATTAAACCCATTTAATCGAGACTTAAAAAGCGCTTAAAAAAAACTTAATAAATTCGCCGCTCCGTAAACGGCTTTCAGCCTGCCCCGGCGTGTTTTTATTCGGGACACCGCTTCGGCATCCGCTCTGATGCCGCTGTGCTCGCGTGATGTTGCTGCGCCGCAGCTCCGTCACCTTGACGGTGCCGTCTTACGCTTTGCCGTCACCTTGTCCGCCGTCAGCTTATATACGGCCGTACGCGATATCGCCGCAGGATTATAGTACGCCTCTTCGCTGCGATGATAATGCTCCATGAGCCTGCCGAGCGCGTGCACCTTGCTTTGTTCGTCATCCAGCATGGTCACGGTGCCGCTTCCCGCAACGCTTTCGTACGCGTAGGTACAATAGCCGCGCTCCTTGCTGTAGCAAAGCTCATGCCCTGAATCCATTTCGAATGATGCCCTCGGATCCGCCGCGATCAGATCAAGCTTTTTCCCTTTGAGCGCGCTGTGAAAATACAGCGTTACTTTTCCGTCCGCCAACTCCGCGCCGAAGTTCAGAGGTATGATATACGGATACTCATCATCGTTCAAAGCCAGCCTGCACACATCGCAGTCTGCGATTATCTCCATTATTTCATTTATGTCGGTTACTTCCCTGTCATTTCTTCTCATACCGGATAAAATACTTCTCCTTATCTCGTTTGCAGTCCGCTTACTCCCTTATATTTACAAAAGATCTTCTACCGCGGGCATGTCGCCCGTATAGCCCGAACGGTCAAATATCCGTATTATTATACCATACATGAGCCTTTGTTTTGTGTTAATATCGAAAAAACGCCGCAGCCTTTGACTATTCGCCGCGCTGGATGTATCATTTGATAAAAGATAAAATCAATATCAGCAACGGGAGGTCGCCATGAGAATACTTCTTGCCGAAGACGAAAGAATATTATCGGACGCGCTTGCAGCTATTCTCGAAAAAAACAGCTTTTCAGTAGATGCCGTATATGACGGAGAGGATGCGCTCGATTATCTTTCGGTAGGCGAATACGATGTGGCAATCCTCGATATAATGATGCCCGGACTCGACGGCATCTCCGTTCTCCGCAAAATCCGCGGCGCCGGGAACAATATCCCCGTTATTATGCTGACCGCAAAAAGCGAAACGAGCGACAAAATAACGGGACTCGACTGCGGCGCCGACGATTATCTGACAAAGCCGTTCGCGGTCAAGGAGCTTCTCGCCCGTCTAAGAGCCGTAACAAGAAGAGGCTCGGCGCTTGCGGACAATACTCTCAGATTTTCCGATATCGGATTACGACGTTCCGACCGCATGCTCATCGCACCCGCCGGGAGTCTCAGGCTCGCCAATAAAGAATATCAGATATTGGAGTATCTGATGCTAAATCACGGACAGTTCATCTCCACAGAGCGGTTTATGGAGATGATTTGGGGCTTTGACAGCGATGCCGAAATCAATGTCGTATGGGTAAACCTTTCCGGACTCCGGCGCAAGCTCTCAGAGCTGGGCGCGCACGTCGCGATCAGGGTCGTACGCGGCACGGGATATATGCTTGAGGAAATATGACGGTATGGTAAGAAAATTAAGACGGAGAGTCGCGGCAATAACGATATGCTCGGTTTTCATCGTTTTATCGCTGATAATAGGACTCATAAACGCCGTAAACTATATAAATAAAGACAGAGCGGCGGAATCCCTGCTCGACATCATCGCCGAAAACGGCGGAGGCTTCCCTCAGCAGCCGGGCATACACCCGCCCTCACCGCCATCAAAGCCGGATGACGCCGTCGACAGCTCATTAAGCGGCGACTCGGATAATACCGGTGAAGGTTCCACGGCCAGGCCGGACAAAGCCGACGATGACCCCGCATCCGAGCCGGACGATGCCGACGATGACCCCGCATCCGAGCCGGACGACACCGACGATAACTCCGCATCCGAACCGGACGATATCGACGACGGCTCCGCATCCGAACCGGACGACGACGATTACGACGCCACCGTAACGGACAGCAACCGTCCCGGCGGTGACGCTGACGACGATTCGACGTTCGAAAAAAACGGTTATACGCCGGAAACGCCTTTTGAGACGAGATACTTTACCGTAAGCTTCACTGCCGACGGTACGGTTTCGGGCGTAAATACGGGCAATATAGCGGCAATCGACTCCGAAGAGGCGGTCGCGCTCGCCGAGCGTGTCGCCGAAACGGGCAAATCACGCGGTTATGTACACCGATATAAATACAGAAAAACCAAAACAGCGGACGGCACCATGTATATTTTTCTCGACTGCTCGCGCGATCTCGGCTCCGTAATGCAGTTTCTCAAGACGAGTATTCTTATTGCCGCGCTTGCTTTCTGCGGAATATCCTCGCTCGTAATTCTGCTGTCACCTCTCATGATCAGACCCATAACCGAAAGCTACGAAAAGCAGAAAAGCTTTATTACAAACGCCGGTCACGAGCTCAAGACACCGCTTGCGGCGATAGAGTCATGCAACGATGTCATCGAAATGGAAAGCGGCGAAACGAAATGGACAAAAGGTATACGCAGTGAAGTACACAGGCTGAACTCACTTACTCAGGAGCTCGTGGAGCTTGCCCGCATGGACGAACGCGGATACGACATCGAGCAAAATACACTTGACCTTTCGGAGCTTGCCGGAGAGGTTCTCGGTAAATGTTTTTACAGAGCCGAGAACTGCGGTCTCAGATTCGATACCGATATTAGTCCCGGAATTGCCGTTATGGGCAACAGACACTACCTTACGGAGCTTATCGATATTCTCGCCGATAACGCTCTCAAGTATTCACCGGAAGGGGCGACAATAACATTTACGCTCGAAGCAAAGGGGCGCAGTGCTGTATTGACAGCCTCAAATCCCGCAAAGGGTCTCACCGTCGGGAAGCAGAACAAATTCTTTGACAGATTCTACCGCGGTAATTCGTCGCGAAGTGCCGGACCTGAAGGTTACGGCATAGGTCTTTCTATGGCGCAATCAATCGTTTCCGCTCACAACGGCAAAATTGACGCTTTCAGCGGAGACGGTAAAATTCTTACAATAACGGTGAAGCTACCCGTAAAGCTTTGACCGTTCCCTTGTCACGTAACGGCTTCAGTTCTTCTCCCGTTCTGTGAAAAAAAGTTTTTCCCTCTTTCACAGAAATTGCGTTTTTTTCTTCAGTCAGACACCTTCATTTAAGTTGATTTTAAGTTGATGTGCAATCATACAGGTACAGAAGCAAATCAACGGAGGGAGGTGCGCACTGTGAAGGAAACATATATATTTATGAGACATGAGATCAAATACATTCTGAACGATGCTCAGAGGGGCATCGTCGAAGAAGCTATGAGAGGTCGCATGCTCGAGGACGAATTCGGCAAAAGCACTATATGCAGCCTGTATTTTGATACGCCGGACTTCCGTCTTATACGGCGCTCCATTGAGAAGCCCCCTTATAAGGAGAAAATGCGGCTGCGCAGCTACGGCAGAGCGGAAGACGATGATTATGTCTTCCTTGAGCTCAAGAAAAAATATAATGGGGTTGTCTACAAGCGCCGGCTCAAAGCCTCGCTGCAAGAGGCCTGCGGATATATGGAAGGCTCCGCGGCTTTGCCTGCATCGTCTCAGATAGGGCGCGAAATCGACTATTTCAGATCATTTTATCCTGACCTTAAGCCGCGCGTATATATATGCTATGACAGAGTCGCATATTACTCGCTCGCTGACAGGTCGCTCAGGATGACCTTTGACAAAAACATCCGTTGGCGCAGAAGTGACCTGAACCTGTCGTCGGCGCCCTGCGGTGATCCGCTTCTCGAAGCGGATCAGTCATTGCTCGAAATCAAAACGCCTGGAGGGATACCGCTCTGGCTCGTAGCCGTACTGAGCAAATGCGGTCTGCATAAAGCGAATTTTTCAAAATATGCAAACGCCTATATGGAGATGCTGCTGAACGGCGACGCCTCATAAAGGCGGCAACGCTACTCAAAGGGGAGCTGCCGATTAACGGGAATAAGTAAAGCACAGGAAAGGAAATGAAAGAAAAAGTTAAGAAAGGATAGGTTAAGGATATGACTGCTCAGATTTTTGAAACGATATTTGCGGAATCCGCCCTTACGCTGAAATCGTTCAGCATCAGTCTTGCGGCGGCTCTTCTCCTCGGCGCATTCATCGCCTTTGTGTTCGGGCATACGGCAAACGAATCCAAAGGCTTTCTATGCGCGATAGCAATGCTTCCGCCTATTGTTGCTCTTACAATAATGATGGTAAACGGAAGCCTCGGCGCTTCGGTAGCCGTTGCAGGTGCGTTTTCGCTCGTACGCTTCCGTTCCAATCCCGGCACGGCGCGCGAAATATGTGCCGTCTTCTTCTCGATGTCGATCGGTCTCGCATGCGGCATAGGTTATCCCGGTTTTGCCGCACTGTTCGCGCTCGTGATAAGCCTTGCAGACATCACATACGAGAAATTCGGCTTCATACTGGCAGGGAAAAACGGTCTGCACAGGACTCTCAATATAACACTCCCTGAGGATTTAGACTACGGGAGCACCTTCGACGACATCTTTTCGGCATATACGAAAAGGCACGCTCTCATCAGGATCAAAACCACGAACCTCGGCAGCCTGAACAGGCTCACCTACGATATCACGCTCGCCGAAGGCGGAAGTGAAAAGGCACTTATAGATGAGCTGCGCTGCCGGAACGGAAATCTTGAGATAAGCATTTCCGTTGCCGAAAACGACAGCGCTCTGTAACTCATCTTCTCGTCGGTTCAAAGCACTATGCACTCTATAAAACGATATTTGAACCGCCTGAACACGCCCCAGACAGCTTTACACCGCCCAAGCACCTCATCTGTAAAAGCCTGCATGAATACCTTTTGCTCCTCGGTCATTACGTGATCGCTGAACATCGCCTCGCGGTTAAGCTCAGCCTCGCGCGACTCCGCCGGCGGCTCCCCGAGCCCCGCTCTGCGCAGGAGCATTACGGCGTAGCCGAACTGCATCGCTATGGCCTCTCCCGGTTCGGCAGCTCTCATCCTGTCGAGAGCTTTCCTCAGGCGCCTGCGCCTTACGGCCGACACGGCGACAAGCACTGCCAGTATGAGCAGACATGCGCATACGACGGCCGTAAGAAGCACAGGCCTCGGGAGTTCTATAAGGCTGCGCGGACCGGAAATTTCATCAAAACGGTCGGGCTTGTCCTCCTGCGTGTAGATGAGTTCATTGCTGTTATAGGCCTGACCGCCTCCGGACGATTCCCAGCCCGTTTCAAATTCATCCTCGTCGACGTAGCCCGGGGTGACCTCAAACGGGATCCAGCCCATACCGTCAAGATAGTATTCCGCCCACGCGTGGGCGTGATTTTCATCGAGGGTGATCGCCCCGCCCTCCGTGAGCCCCGCCGCCTCCTCCTTTGTCAGGAGATATCCCTCCTGATAACGAGCCGGAACGCCGAAGTAGCGAAGAGCGAGCACCGTAGCAGTCGCATACTGCACGCTGTATCCCTTGTGCTCTATATCGAGCACATACGTCAGAAAATCGGATGCACCGCTCGCTGCGCCCGTATTCTCGTCGTACTTCAAGCTGTCGGAAAGAAAGCCGAATATCTCTTTCCTTATTTCTGCAAGTGTACGTTCTTTTTTGTCGGTGTCGAGATACCGTTTCAATGTACTTATGCTTTCCGGAGTGAGCTGAAGGTAGTTTTTATATACAAAATCCTTGTAGCTGCGCTCATACCGCAGATATTCGGCAGTATCGGGAGAATTTTGAGTTGCCGCAAGCAGACGCTGAACCGAATACCATTCAGGAAGCCCTCCCGGTATGTACTCCGCCTCCTCCTTCTGTTCGCCGCGCACAATGCTGTCACCTATCAGCCTGCTGTCGAGCAGTTCATTATACCTTACCGCATATGGAAAATATGCGTATTTTCTGTATGCCCCTATATTCTCTATGGTCATTTTTACGGGCTCCGGTATTTCCGTAACGTTTCCCGCTGCGCTATCCGCTTCCGAAATCATGCTTTGAGCGTAAAAGCCGTCCCGGTGCAGCCAATAAAAAAGTGCCTCGTATTCTGCAAGGGCTTCTGTATCGAGCGCCTCCCACGAGGTTCCTGTATAGACCTCGCCGGTAAAGCCTCTCAGATACAGTTTGCAGTACTCCGATGCCTCGAGCTTCAGTGCTACGGCATCGGATTTTCTCCATGCTCCGAGGCCTGAGAGTCTGCCGTGCGGCATCGAATCGGTTTCGGAGCCGTATCTGAACGAATCATACCTTTCCGCAGCTGTTCTCAGTACGCCGCTTTCGGGAAGCGCCGATGATATCGCACAGCACATCAGAGCCGCAGCAAGAACTACGGCGGTAATATGAAATACGAAGCCCTTCTCCGCCGTAGCGCTGTCGGCCTTCAACTGGACTCGCCTTATCATTATAAGAAGCATAGCCGAAATAAGAAGAGACTCCCCTGCTCCCGAATCGAAAAAACCGTACGCAGCGCCGAAAACACTCGCGACGAGCGGCAGCGCGACAGGCAGAAGGTCCGAATCTGCGGCGGACTTTGCGGCAAAGAGGCAAAGCAGTATCCAAAGCAGCGACGCGGCGAGCAGAGCCCCTCCGGCGTCGGCGTCAAAATCGAGATATATTCGGCCCGTCTTTGTCGTAAGAAAGGATAGGAAATCATTTGCAAGAAGCATGATACCGCCTGCTGTGCGTGAATAAAATACCGCGCCCGTCAGAACTGCAGCAGTGAAGACGACGGCTGCAGCCGCGGCTCCGTGTCCTCTTTTTGCCGCAAATATGAGAAGCCAGCAAAGGGCGCTGCCCGCTGCGGCAAAAATATACCACGGCGCCTCTACGGACGTAAAGGCGGACCTGAATAAAAGTGCCCAGCCCGCTATCATCATAAAAGAGGAAGCGGCCGCATATCGTACGCCGGTTTGCCTGTACGTACATGCGGCAGCGCTGCACCTGATTGAGGAAGCCTGTGCCGGCACGTTTTTCATCTTTTTTCGTGTCAGTGACATTGTCGTTTTTTTCATCTGTATCCTTCTCAAATGCCGCTTCACAGTTCTATACTCTGCAAATCGCTTATATATGTCTTCGGAGAAAAAACGACGGCAGGTATATCGGCGGGAGCCTCAAGATTCCCGTCGGTTTCGCCGACGCAGAGAAGCAATCTGAAATCAGAGCTTCTAAAGCTGTCCGTCCCTTCAGGTACGGCGGCGGCTATGCATACCGTCTTGCCGTAGCGCGATCTCCCGTACTGTTCAGTATACATCACCACACCCGACGATTCTCCGTCCGCATATCCCGTTTTGAGCATCAGCGGAATTGCTGCGAGCAGACCTTCCGTATCGCTTATTTCCTCAAGCACCGTCTCATGTCCTGCACACCAGCCGAGCGTATACACTATTCCCCTGTCGGTCAGCGCTCTGCATACCGAGCTCACCGCCTCCGCCATGGTGTTCATTTCGGATGCCGTCGCTCTTGCAGCGTTTTTATCCCAGAATATGAGCATACTCCTCGCAGCCGGAAGGCTTCCGTCGCGCACTACAAGCCTTTCGACCTTTTCCGAAAGCTTCCAGTGTATCTGCCTCAGGCTGTCTCCCGGCACATAATCCCTGAGCTGAAAAACCTCCGAGCAATCATAGCCCTTTATGTCAGGAGAGTACGCCTCGTCCTCCTCGGGTGCGGGAGGCGGGACGGATATGACGATATGCGGGCTGAAAGTATCCGGCAGCACTGTTATTTCGCTTTTAGCGTCGCTTTTCACAGCCGTCGTAATGACACCGAGCCAGTCGGTTATATACGCCCTTTTCAGGCTTGCCGTCACAAGACCGCAGTACTGAGACTGCATAATAAATGCCGCTCTGCTTTTTGCTTTCGGCAAAACGGAGGTTTCCACGGTATGCACAAACGTATCGCCCGTCATGGCGTTTTTTATTTCCACCGCGCAGCAAAGCTTCCCCGCCCCGAGTCTGCCGGTGTTTTCCGCAATAAGCGTTATTTCGGATGCCTCTGCCCGCGGACTCGTGGGCGCGCTCTCAAAGGATATTGTAATGCGCTTTGAAAGCGCCGCATTCACAGCGAAAGAAAACAACGGGATCAGAACGAAACAGCCGGCACCGATTAGGTAGGCGGGACTGCGTGTGATAAGGCTCATCATTATGAGGACGAGCAGTATCGCCGTCATACATGCCCGCGAGCCGAGCACATCGCCTTTCATGGGCGCTCGAATTCACGCATCTGAGGCTTTTCTGTCTCCTCGAGCGTTTTCTCAATAATCATCCCGGCGGTATATTCGCGCAGACGCGCCTTTGATGAAAGAATAAGGCGGTGAGCGCAGACATCCTTTATTACGGATTCCACATCGTCAGGGATGACGTAATCGCGGTTCTTCAGGTATGCCGCCGACTTGGCGGCATTGCACAGCGCAAGAGCGCCGCGGGGACTTATCCCGAGCTGAACGTAAATATTTTCTCTCGTCGATTCCGCAAGCGCCGATATGTAGTCGTATACGGCGTCTGATACGTATACATGTCTTACCTCGCTTATAAGCGTCTCGAGCTCTTCCGTATCCGTGACCGCCCTGCACAGCTCGAGAGGATCCTCATGATGCCGGCCCTTCATTATTTCGATCTGATTCTGCCTGTCGGGATACCCCATACTCAGCCTCATCAAAAATCTGTCGAGCTGAGATGCGGGAAGCATCTGCGTTCCGGCCGAGCCTGCCGGGTTTTGGGTCGCAAGAACGACAAACGGCTCGGGAAGCACGTGCGTGATTCCGTCCACCGTGACCCTTCTCTCCTCCATGGCCTCAAGCAGTGCGGACTGCGTCTTGCTCGAGGTCCTGTTTATCTCGTCGGCGAGGAGCAGGTTCGTCATTACGGCTCCGGGCTTGTAGGAAAGCTTACCAGCTTCTCTGTCGTAGACGGAAAAGCCTATTATGTCCGACGGCAATGTGTCAGATGTGAATTGAACGCGCTTTGATGTCAGACCGAGCACGCGGGCAAAGGCCATAGCCATCGTCGTCTTGCCGACTCCCGGCACGTCCTCGAGCAGAACATGCCCCTTGGCAAGTATCGCCATCAGAACCCTTCCTATGACCTCGTCCTTACCTATTATTACCTTTCTTATCTCATCCTGTATTTTATCCGTCAGTTCACGCATACCCGTGTTTTCCTCCTTAAAAAGCGCATAGCTGTTTTTTTCTCCGACCTGCCCTTCGCAGGCAGTATCTGCCTGTACTTGTCGCCGCAGACGGCGCAGGTATATTCTATGTAGCCGTCTTCGGTTTCCGTAGGCTCGAGCCTGTCCGTCTCGTTCCAGCTGTGCCCCGTCGCCGGCAGAACATCTCTGTACGTTTCTCCGCATACGCGGCACTCGTACTCTATGTAGCCGTCTTCGGTACACGTCGGCTCGACCCTTGTTTTTTCGCTGTAAAAGTGCGACAGCAGTATTTCGCTGTTGTCACGCCATATCGTGCAGTAGCTCGTGAACTGTCCGAGCCCGTTGCCGCTTATCGGCGAACCTATATCCTTGCCGTACGCGAGAGTGTAGCGTACTGTCAGAGTATCTCCCGGATTAGGGAAATATTCGCTCATCGCCTTACCCGGATAGTAGCCGTTTATAGCGTAGGCCCAGCCCGAGCCCCTCGTGTAGTCGTACTCGCCGAGACTGTCGCGGCTGAACTCATCAAGCCACATGTCTATCCCGTCGCGCCTTATTATATTCTGCAGCTTCTCCGGTATGAGAACCTTATCCGGAAATGAATCGTATCTCATTATCCTGCTGAGATAGAAGCCCACGTCGAGCGTACCGTTGCACTCATACGAATAACCGTAATAGTCAAGCGCCTTTACGAGCACCTTTGCGGCGTTTTCGCCCTTGAGCAGCTCCACCCCTATCGGTGCTTCAAATATCCCCATACCGACCGTTGTCGCATCAAAAACGACGGTGACATCGCCTATCGGGATCCCCTCACCCTTGTGAAAGTATGTGACGGCAAAAGTCTTGTAGCGCGAATTTCCCTCATCATCCCATGCGAGTACGCCTACCGTATAATCGCGCGTATAACCGACGTTTGGCGGCTTAAAATAGAGCATATACTCGTATGAGCCTATTCCCGTCGGATTTATCACCGACACGCCGTCGAGCGTGACGGTTATATGGTTCGAATATATCGTGTTTCCGTTATAGTCTCTGGCGGATACCTGAAACGTGAACTGATCGACGTCTATATTGCCGCTCCACGAATCGAGGTTCGTCGTTATCTCCGGCGGGTTCTTTCCGACTTCCGGGTGCTCCTCGTCTGCCTTTTGCGCCGCATACGTTATATTATACTGAAGAGTTTTTCTGATCCCGTCCTTATCAGTATAGCGAACAAGGATATAATTCAGCCCGAGTGACAGTCCGGCCGAATAATTCCTGCCGTTCGGCTTAAGAAACACACCGTTTCCGTGGTCGCTTTCGTGACGGCAGTTTACCTTTATCCTCGCATTATGCGCCGGATCGGAATAATACACATAAAAGTTAAGTACATTTTCGTCGAGCTCCGGTACCGTGATGACGCAGCTTTTGAGATCGGTTACTATACCCTCGACCGGCTGCTCGCCTCCCGGCTCGCCGTTTTCTCCCGGTCCCGACGGCTCCTCCCCGGTTCCGGGCTGATTGCTCCCCCCGGGGCCGGTTTCCGACTGTACGGGTGCTCCGCCGCCCGGCGTCGGCGGAGCCTTTCCCTCACCGTCCTTCGCTTCGCTTTGAGCCGTCCCCGGCAGCGTATCGGGAACGGGGTTTTCGTTTTCCGGCTTCTGTACGGGCTCGTCCTCGGTGTCTTCCGGTTCATCCCTGTCGCCGCTTTGCGCCTCACTGTCCCGTCCGTCACCCGGACCGCCCTGCTTATCACCGCCCGAGCCGTCACTGTTAAGCCCCTCGGTAGCCCTGTTGTCCGAAAGAGTTTCCGTCTGCAGCCTTTCGGTATTGTCCTCTATCGGATTATCCGGGGCGACGCGCGGAGCGGACGCAAACACCGCCGTACCGATCAAAAGGATCAGCACGGCTAATGCCGCTGCCAACAGTCTTGTGCTTTTCCTGTTCATCCGTTCCTCCCGAAAACGGCAGTGTCCGCGAAGCCGCTCCTGCCGCTTATCGCCATTTTGCGTAAAGCGTGATGCTTCTTCTTACCGTATCGTTTTCGAAGCTCCACGGCTGTGTACATGCCTTGTCCGTATACCAACCGGCAAATACCGCGCCGTCTTTATGAGGATTTATAGGCGGGCTTATTTTCCTCCCTCTGATCAGCCTTACGGACGGTATCGCCGTCCCTCCGGCGCTGTTGAAGGAAACCGTTTTCGTCATAACAAGCAGGAGTATGAAGACGGCGGCTAAAACCCCTGCGATTGCCGCTCCGATCGCAACAAGCGCACGCGGCACACCCTGTCCGTTCGCCCCTGCGGCTTCTCCCGTTTCGGTTTTATCTGCGGGCTTTCCCTCTCCCTCGACGGTTACTGTTATATTGCTGCATTCGGCCCTGTACGACGAGGTGCCGTCCGGTGCCGAAACGAGGTATTCACTGTTTGTTATTTCCGTAGTACCCTGAGAGGCCGTAACCTTAAGCTGAAAGCTGCCTATACTGACCGACGGCTGCCAGAGAGTGCCTCCCTTTTCGTCAAGATAATTCATATAAAATGCTCTGTACGAATCCGTCATGGCGATATCTTTATACCTGATACCCGAGCTTACGAGCTCGCTCCCCTGCACAAGCTCGAAAAAACGGCTGTCGTAGCGTATCTCGTTCTGCATGGCGTTCATCGTGTAGGGTTCCTCGGCGTCTGTACGGCTGAGGGAAAACATCACCGTGATTATGTCTCCCGTTTTTACCTCCTTTTCGGCCTTGCCGTCCGCCGTCAGGGTGAACAAAAACTCCGGCTCGCCGTCGGCGGCGCATACAGCCTGCGGCAACGCGGAGAACGCGATTATAAGGGCAATAACAAGACATAACGTTTTTTTCATAATACTCTTCCCTCATCACGGCATCCCCCGAAAAGACGGGGGATGCCGTGATTAAACTTATATTGTATTTTATCAGCGGTTTGCGAAAATATAGTCCATGATGCCTTCCGCATCCTGTACGTTTATTTTCTTATCGAAGTTTACGTCCGCACGGAGGAACTTCTCCATGCCGATCTCGTCGAAATCGGCATATTTAACGTTGTACATGTTGTAAACAAGCTGTGAATCGTTTGCATCGACGATACCCGACATATTCACATCCATACCGTAATCTACGTTCACGCTCTCCGCCTTTACAGGGCTTATGCGTTCCTTTGCGGCCTCCGCCGTCAGAGGCTTGTCGTCTATTACGAGGAAGCAGTACGCGCCGTACTTGTCGGAATGATACATTACGCTGTCTTCATAATTGTAAGTCTTCCCCTCTCCCGGGGTTCCCTTTGCCGTAACGAGATACATCGTTTTGCCGTCGAGCTTGACGTATTCCGCAACCTCGACCTTGAGCGGCGCCTTCGGCGTCTTCGTGACGTTTATCGTTATATCGCCCGTCACCTTTGATCCCGGTATGGAGTACTTATATAAATTGTAATTTCGTAACGTCCTCATGAACTCTCCGGCTGCGAGCTGGACGCCGCCGACGGAAATGGCAACATCGTAATCGAACTGCGGGAGCTCGTTGAGGACAAAGGTGTACTCCTGACCTATCGTCGCACTCGGAGCGTATGAGTAGAGATCCTCCGCTCCGTTTCCCGTAACGTTTACCGCCACGACGCCCGTGCCCTCCGGCACCCTGTTTACGTAGACGGAAACGTTGCCGGTTATGTCGGCTCCCTCAAAAATGATCTTGTCGTCGGTCAGCGTATAATTGGTAAACGGCTTTCCGCCAGCACCCGTATAGTCCTTTCCGCCTATAAGCATCGTGATGTAATATGTATAGCCGTCCTTTTTCTTGAAATTTATTTCACATTTTTTATTGTACTGAAAAACAAAAGAATTCGACTCTAAATGCGAATACTCGCCGTTTGGTATATTACTAAGCTTATATTGATTGTTGCTGAACTCATCGTCGATATTCGCTCCGGAGCCCCATATGTAAAGATAGTATTGACGAGCCACCCTTCCGTGCACAAATATCGTCACATCGCCTGTCACGTTTTCGATCGTGTATACTCCCGTATCCCAGTCATGTTTCGGGGTTACCTGCGTGCCGCCTACTGTCACCTTCAATTGACGATACTCATAGTGTATATTTTTCTGCCTGAACGTATATGTGGCGCCCGGAGCTACGCTGCTTTCGCCTATCATATCATCCTTGTTGCTTCCGGTGAATGTGACGCTGTAATTCTGATCGATGTTGACGGTCGCCGTATCAGCGCTTATCGTCGCCGCAGTCAGATCGTCGGCGCCCGCAGACTTCGATTTGCTGAAGGACGCCTTTTCCATCTTCACGTCGGTGCTCGCCGCCGTTACGTCGCTGTTTACGGTGAACGCCAGAATGTATTCGGGGTTTCCGCCGCTCTTTTTGAGCTCCTCGCCGTATCGCTCGACTATGAGCTTGCCCGGCGTCTCGCTGTTCGTTTTGGCGCCCGAAAGCATGCTTTTGCTCTCGTCAAAGGTAAGCGCCGCGCCGTCATAGCTCAGTATGAGCTCGGAGGCGGCGAAATCGTCGGAAACGTCGACGTTTATATACGCCGTTTCACCTTTTTTGTACTTGGGCGCTGCCGCGGCTGCGGAAGCCGTATAGCCCTCCTCCGGGGAAGCGGGCTTCACGGTTATCGTAACGTTGTCAGGCTCTCCGAGAGGCGTATGCGTCGGGATATCCATATACGATCTCTTGCCGTTCACCTTGACGTCCGCCTGATAGCGTTTGTTGTTATTGTCCGTATCTATCGTGTGAACGATAGTCAGAAGGGCGTTCATATTTATGACGGATTCGGTCGTATCCGCGATATCCTCTTTGGCGGTCAGCACCATTTGATAGAAGTTTCCGGCAGGGAAATTCAGATTGTATTTGAAATTCACCATCATAAATTCAAACCCTGCAAAATTCTTTTCGGGGTAATACTTATTTGTCGGCGTAGTCTTTGCAAAAATATGATTTTCCCCCGCATTCAGCTTTGAAGCGTACTCCTCCGGCATAGCCGATGCCTCTTTGTTATAGGTGAATACGTTCTTATCATACTCGACATAGAATTGAGACGATACCACATTACTTACAGGTCTGTCGTAGCTGAAGCTGAATACAATGCTCTCGCCTGCTTTTACCGATGTTTTATCGACGGTCACAGTCACATCGACATCCTGCACCTGTGCGGCAAATGCCGGAATCGGTATCGCCGACAGCATCAGCATCATCAGTGCGAGCAGCACAGACATTGCCCTTTTTACTTTCATTTTGTTCCTCCTTAAAAATTAAAAATGTAAAAATTAAAACTATACTAAGACCGGCCCTACATGCATGCTGTGCGGTATTATGCAGCAATAAGCTCTGCAAGCGAGCTGACATCCGCTCCGGTAATCGATCCGTCCCTGTCCACATCTGCGGCGGCTTCATCAAGCGATGCCGTCTGGCCGTTCTGTACAGCATCAGTCAGAAAGCTGACATCCGCGGCCGTCACGGCGCCATCCCCGTCAACGTCTCCGAGAACAGCCGTCGCTTCGCTTATCTCAAGCTCCAGGATCACCTGAGGCACGGGAGCCTTGACACCCGTTTCCCCGTTCGAATTCCGATAAAGCACATGCTCGAAACGTATCTGAAAGTCCATGTCGTCCCCGGTAAGAGGTTCGTCGGAATATGTGACGTATTTCGTAACATCTCTCGTCGTACCGTTGGCGTAATGAGCGACTATTTCCATACCTGCGGGATCAAAGCGCTCACCCGCGCAGTACTTCGTTTTCGCGGGAGCCTTTTTTACCTCGAGGCTTTCGATACTGCTCCCGAGCGCCATCAGATATCCGGAGTCGTTCTTAAAATATATCGTTCCGGAGCTGTCGGTTATCGGGCTGCAAAGCGCATACTGCTCATGCTCTCCGACAGGTGTGAACAGTACTGAGGCCGTATCGTACGTTACCGTACCGCCGCTTGAGGTGAAGCTCTCCGGCGTTACCTCCTCCGGCGCCGTCTGCCCCGGCCTGTCCGACAGTATCCTCAGCTTGCCCGGCGTCATATTGTCGAAGAAGTAGACGTATACTCTGCCGTCGCCCGCGTTATATGCCGTAGTGAGCAGCCCGCTCGTCTGAGGGTATCCCTGTGTCCTGACCTTGTAGGCTATCCTCATGGAATTCAGTTCGATCACGGTAATATTATGTCCCGAATACTGAGCGAACTGCCCCGTTCCCGACACGCCCACATATGCTCTGCCGTTATATATGCACGGCGAGCACGTGCTCATAGGCGGGTTGTTTGCTTCGCCGGCGTAGTTGTTGAGCTTCACCCAGCGCATTTTATCCTCTGCGATATCACCTCCCGAATCTACGCAAATGCGATAAAAATATCCTCCCTTTGTCGTAAAATAGTAATCCCCCGTCTCAATATCGCGAGTTATCGAGCTTCGCTGATCTCCCGTATGCGGCAGCGTCACGGCATCGATCGGCTTTCCCGATTTCGGATCGATGCTGAGAATCTTTGAGTGACCTTTGAGATATCCCGTTTCTCCGTCATCGGTGCCAACGAGCAGAAAATCGTCACAGACATATGCTCCCGCCCAATAGAAACCTCCCCTGCAGACATAGCGCCACGTCGCCGGCTTTTCCTCCATGCGGTTTGCCGGATCCTCGTCGGTCACGGACAGACAAATATAGCTCGCATTCTTGTCCTCGCCCATCCAGAAACCCGTATAAATATATCCGTCATGATATACGATCGGGCAATTCGGCTGTGCCCCGATAGGATCGTTGTATATCCAAAGAGATTCGAGCGTGGAAGCGTTGAACGCCTGAACCCCTCCCTGCGAAAGCCCTACGAAAATCATTCCGTCGGCATACGTCGGCGTGTTTATGGCAAAGTTCGAGCCGCGCGCCATAGCTCCCTTTGCAACGATGTCACCGCTTACAGTATCTATTTTGTACAGAAAGGTTTTTGCATATACATACAGATAGCCGTCGACGATTATCGGACATCCGACGGCGCCGTCGCTCCAGCCCTCACCGAGCTTGGTCGCCCAGTTCAAAACCGCTCCCTCGGCGTTTACCGGCGTCTTTGATCCGACGATCCCGTTGTTGTCCGCATCCGCTCTGAAATATGGCCATTCCGCATTGAGCGGCTTTATCTCGCCGTTTTCCGGCGCCGCCTCGAGCGACATGTCCACAGAAGCATCATGAGCCGGCGCTTTGTAGCACCCGGTTTTTCCGACGTAGCCGTTATGCGTCACCGTGTAATTATACTCGGCACCGGGGGCAAGAAGATATGCTCCGCCCTCCGCATATACCGGCCTGCCCGTGAGCTTATCGGTCAAAAACACGGTTGAATCCTTCGGTGTCGTACGGAAAAATATCCTGACGGGAAAAATCTTCTGCACACGTATCGTATATGTCACCGGAACAGCTATTGCATCCTTATGCAGCACTTTTACCGCTATCGTTTCCTCGTCCTTGTCCGGGTCGAGTTGAACGTTTATTCCCTCCTGGAGATTTTCCTGTGTATATTCACAGCTTTTTATTTCCGCGCTGTAGTCTTTACGTCCGTAATAACCGCCAGAGGTTGCGAAATATCCGCTGAGGCTTATGCTTTCCGTATCGCTGAGTATCTTTATACAATAATCCTTTATCCTGCGGTCAAATCTCACGGGCTTTCCGGCCGCCGCATCATAAAGCTGTATCTCGTCTTCTCCCGAGGTCAGCATGAGCGTCCCCAATTGCTCTATACGTGCAAAGCTCATAACGTACTTCTGACTGAATGTCACGCCATTTTGTTCTTTTTTAAGTACAATATTTATAATGCGCGAATATCCCGACGGATATATGTAGCCGCGCAGGGGGACAGCTTGTTTTTTAGGGTCTACCGGCGATGAGATCACTGTAGACGTCATTTTATCTCCGAAAATATCATTATTCCACTCGATATCCGGTTCCGCATAAGCGGTGTACCCTGAGTTTTCCGCTGTATCAGCCTGAACGTATATTATCCCCGCCGTATCGGGTATCTCATAGAGATATGTATGATCGGCGCTGCTGAAATTGCTGTCAGGTTTATATTTCTCCCTTATCATCGGGCTTGATGCGTTATAAAACTCGACACACTGGAGAAGGTCCTCCGTTTGCGGCTCGGCTGCACTTATGACGCTGCCGTCAGACGCCGTAAACACGGCGGAGCATTGGTAATATGTATTTTTCGTCGCAACGTATGAATACTCTGCCCCCGAAAGCAGCCTGTAACTTCCGTCTGCCTGCGGAGCCACAAGATGTCCCGTCGAAGTATACACTGCCACTTCGGTTCCCTGAGGAATCTCAAAGGATACTCCTGCATACCCTCCCCCCCGTATGTTGAGCTTATAAACGGTACTCTGCCCGTTTGTATGACTGACGGCAACGCTGACCTCATTGTCTCCCTCCGAGATGTCAAATGCCTGCTCGGGAGATACGCCGTTTACGATAACGGAATAGCCCTCTTCCCCGGCAGTCACAGCTTCAGCCTTGAGGGAACCGACCGGTACAACAAACGAATAATCAGTTTTATGCCTGTCGAAGTCCTTCAGGTAATTGACCCCCGCGTCATCAAAAATTCTAAGGGCTGAAAGAGTCGGCCTTCGGATAAAATCGACATCAAAAACCTGAATCATGGTATATCCGTCGTCACCCGTATACTTCGCCTCGAGCAAAGCACTGCTTTCGTCCATGCCGTCTTTCAGCAACCATTCTATTTTCTGATATTCATTCTGCCATGTCAGCTGCGTGTATTTTTTTTCTCCGTATATTGTAGTATACGAGCCATAAAGTTTTGTGCTGCCGATGTCCGGAACACCCTTTTGCGGCTTCGCGCCCCATCTCAGGTCGTAATTATACCGAGTCGTGTCTTCGACATAGCAGGTTGCCCTGTGTGAAGAAAAATCCTGTTCCAGAGGAAAATAAACGGTCTCTCCCACATCACCGACATATTCGCTTATGCTGATCTCGCCGAACCATTCACGGCTCGGCAGTGTCACGTCAATACTGCCGTTATCGCTGACGGTCAAAGCTCCTTCGGTACGGTTGTAGCCCGACGAAACGCTGAAGCTGTACTCTCCCGCCACTACCGACACATCAGGTATTGATGCGACTGTCTCGTTGCCGTATTGATCGATCATCATTATTTCGTAATCGTTGACCTGATTGCCTTCCTGATCGGATATGCTGAATGAGACTGTATACCTTTTCCCCGCCAGCAGTGCCTCGTATTCCGCAATTGATCGGTTTAACTCGGACAGAAAGCCCTCCGCCGCAAAACCGTCCGTTCCTGTGCGCAGAGCATCGAGAGAAGCACTGTATGCTCGGGAAGCAGGCTCGTATGCCTGTACATGATTTACCATTTCCCCATACTGACCCATCCGTTTTACAAGATTTAAGATGCTCTCATGGTAATCACATTTTTCCGTAATATACAGCACGGATATATCCGATGCGGGTATATTCAGATCATATCCTCCGCCGTCATAAAACATCATAAAATTGCCTGAGGTTCCGTTAAAGGCGTAAATGAATCCCACCTCCGCGAGCCCTCCGAAATCATATCCGCTGCCGAGAAGCGCGGACTTCACGCTTTGACCTGCGTCATACTGTACGGACACCGGTTCAAGAAGCGTTTCTTCCTCCGTGCAGACGGTCAGATAAAAGCTGCCTCCGCGGTTTTCAGCATATGCAAACCCTCTGAAACACGGGAAAACGGTAAGCAGTGTGAGCAGAACCACAGCGATTTTTTTCGCGATCCCTTTCTTTTTCATTTTCTGCCCTTTCTTAAAATCCATAGAAATCTACCCGGTGCTGCGAGCTCACCGGATTATTTGTGTCGCCTTTCACTTTATCAGTTGAATAAGTCCTGAGACATCGCCCGCCGTAATGCTTCCGTCACCGTCGATATCGGCTGTCTCCAAATCGATGGCTCCCGCGCTGCCGTCTACAAGCGCCCATGCAAGAGCAGAAACGTCAGCCGCCGTAATGCTTCCGTCACCGTCGATATCACCCTTTGCAGGCGTCGGAACATCAGGCATGAGCCATGTGAAGACAGGGTTGCTTTTTCCCTCTCTGTATACGGTTTCACCTGCCGCGGTATTAAGCGTTTCGACAAATGTCGAGGATTTCATTTCCTGAGCGGTAAGCGCAGTAGCGGATTTTACCGTTGCATACTGACCGAACTCCCCCACCGGCTTTTCGGCGGCATCATCGAGATAATAAACGTTTTTCCATATCGAATCCCGCGAATAGTCCTTACCGACGACGGCTCCTATACTGTTTCCGCCTGAAACGTACCCGGTATTGAAGCACCTTAATATTCCATCCTCCGCGCCGCCCAGATTATCGCCGAGCAGCCCTCCCGCGGCATTCCTGCCGTATACGTCGCCTGTATTGTAGCAGTCTGATATGATCCCTCCTCCGCGGCCGACGATTCCTCCGGCGCAATACGCCTGTTTTATTGCGCCGTAAGCGGCGCACTGTTTCATATCGAGGAGAGAAGCTTCTCCTGCGATCCCCCCGACGACATATCTGCGGTTGTCTCCCGTACATGTGATATCAACATCCGTGCTGCACTTTTCTATCGTTATTCTGCTGGCAGTCCCGACAAGCCCTCCGACAGAAAAGCCCCCGCCGCTGCCTTCACCTAAGTTTATTTCACCCTTGACATTCAGGTTCTTTATGCATGAAAGCGTGCAGTTGCCGAATAAGCCGTACGCAAAGCACTCGCTCTGCTGATTATTAATCGTCATGCCGCTTACGGTATGCCCGGCACCGTCAAACGTTCCGAAAGCGAAACCTGCGCTCGTGTTAACTGCACTTATAGGAGTCCACTCCTTTCCGTTCAGATCGATATCTGCTGTAAGAATAACGCTGTATTTGTTTTTAAAATTGGCGCTCAGCCACGCCAGCTCCTCCGGAGTCGAGATTTTGAACGGTTTTTCGTCCGTTCCGTCACCTGCGGACGGAGCCAGCACTGTTTTGCCGTCCCACGGCTTATTCCCGTCAAGAACGGTGAGCGTTACGGTATACGACTGTTCGCTTTCGTCTTCTCCGTCATAAGCCTTAAAGGAAAGAGTATAATCGAGAGTATACTCTCCGGCGCTTTCCGGCGTAAAGACGTAAGAGGCACCTGTATCTTTATATGCGCCCCCGTTCACGGACACCTTGTAGCTCAGTTCGTCCCCGTCATCGTCGCGGAACAGACCGTCGAGCGGCAGCGTATATGCTTCGCCGAGCAGCATCCATTCGCTTGCCTCATACCCGCCCGCGAGTACGGGAGCGTTATTGCCGCATACAACCGTAAAAACAAAAGCCTCTCCGCTGTCTTCATATCCGTCATTGGCGATAAAAGAAAACTCATACGTTCCGATCTCAGTCGGCACAAAATCGAACTCAGCTCCAACAGATACAGACTCGCCGCCGTCTCTCGAAACAGTAAAGCTCAGCGTATCGTCGTCCGCATCACAAAAGGTGGTGTTCAGGTCGAGCGTACAATGCCTGCCGGGCTTTACCCTGATCTGCCGGCCTGATTCATCGCACAGTGCGGGCGGCGTATTTCCTATCCCGCACAGCGTAATATCCCCGCTGAGTACGGTCACCTCATTTCCGTTCTCATCGATCCACCCGGTATACCCCGAAAGCTCGCTTAAGCCTCCGGCTACGTCGGCAACCGGGGTACCTGAATTGAAATAGCCTTCCTTAATAAGAGCATGTGACCTGCCGCAAAATCCGACCTTATACACCCGCTCGGAACTTCCCGGGCCGGTCGGTACGGGATAATCATCCTTTCCCATTTTTTGTCCCATTCCCAGGCGGTATGCAACATAGCCCGAAGCGAACTGCTCGGCGGTGGCACATTCGGCTCCGTGCGTGCCATATATTACAGGAGCACTGTCCTTAAGAAAAAAAAGATCTTTAAACGTCGATGCTTCGTAATTATAATCATTATGCGCGCAGAAAGGTTCGGCACTGCTGTTCGCGCCGCTGTCACTGCTTACAGCTCCGGCGTTGTAACAACGCGATAAGGAAAGCGTCGTTTTATCAGAATCGACAGAGCCTATCAATCCTCCCGCTCCTTTAATTTTCGCAATACCACTGTATGTATTTATTTTATACGGGTATCCGCAATTTATTTTCCCGCGATTGGCACATTCCGACAATTTTATCGAGCACTCATGGCTGTTCCATGTATTGCCGATAAGGCCTCCTGCAAGCACGAAGTCGCCTTCTATGTTCCCGAGGTTTACGACGCGCAAAAGCTCGCAGCTTCCGTTAGGCACCTTAAGTACTACGCCGCCTCCGTAAGCATAATGTCTTGAGCTTCCTCTGTCGTAATATAAATCCACACCTACGATGCAGTCGGCTATAACCGCATCCTTCGCTGAATAGCACAGACCGGCCAATTGTGCTCCGGACTCATTATAGCCCCCTCCGGTACGGGCGTCCGTGACCCTGATGCTGCCGTAAAGGCACAGATTCTTTATGCAACCCTTATCCAAGCTGAACAGCGGAGCCGGAGACCAAGGGCTTTCCTTAGTAAGCGTAACGTCGGCGTCAAAGCCCGTCACGGAATGTCCGCCGCCGTCGAATACCCCCGAATACCTGCTTATAGCTGTCCATTTCTGACCGTTATGGCTAAGGTTAAGGTCTATGTCCGAGATGAGACGTGCGTGCGCGTCCTTGTTGAAGGAGTTGACTTCGTCGCGAAACCACGCCAGCTCGGCGGCGCACGATATAAGATACGGCTCAGCCTCCGTTCCCATGCCCGCCGGCGGTGTTTCGGACGGCTTTCCGTTCCAGCCCTCATCATCGGCAGAGGCGCTCGAAAATCCCGAGCTGAAAAAACAGAAAAAGACCAGCAGAAATGATGCCGCCCGAGCTATGCGCATCAGCCGCACAGATTTTCGGTTCATAAATATACACTCCCCATTTCGTTAAACGAATGTCCGCGCGGCGCCGGCAGTGCCGGCGCCGCGTTTGCTGAAAATGCGCTGTACGCTTCTAAGCCGCAGCCGTGATCTTTACCGTGTCCACCGCGGGCGCATACTTCGCGCCGCTTGTGCCGCGGGCAGGGTCAAGGCCAAGAACGTGATACGTCCCCGGCGCCGTGAATCCGTACTGATAAGGAGGAACGGCGTCCATTTCGGATACGACGAGATTCCAGCTGCTGTCGTATACTCTGAATTTGAGAGTTTCCGTCACAGGCTGGAAGTTCGAAGTACCGCCCATCATGGCGTCCGTACCGAATTTCTTTACCGCGAAAGCGTAATTCGGAGCTCCCGGTGTAGTTTCCATGGTGAGAAATCCGCCGTTGTTGAAAAAGCCCCAGTCGGTGAAGAGACCGACGTCAACGCGATCATGTCCGCTCAGCAATATATAGTCGCACGTCGCGCCCCAGCCCGGGCTCATCAGAGGATACGCCCCGTTGCGGTAATACATGAGGTTCAGATCGTGTCCCCAGAAGTTGTTCAGGAAGCACGACGTCGCGCTTCCGCTTATCTCGATAGCCTTGCGCGTGCCGCTCGAATAGGCGAGAGTGCCGCTTTCCAACGTGTCAATGTAATTGACTTGCGTATTGGTGCTGTAGTTGAGCACTCCCGAAGCGCTGCCCTGACCGCACTGATCCTCGGGCAGACCCATGTAGTAGCGCTCGAGCATGTAGATGTAAAGGTGAAGCATGGTCGGCCTTCGTACGACCACATTGTCGTTATATGAGCCCTGTCCGTTCGCCGTATGGTAGCGGTAGTAATTTTGCAGGCCGTAGCTGGCCAGGTCGAAATACGGAACGGTAATCTCCAGTCCGGCGATTTTCGTGCCCTGTGTATCGTTGCCCTGTATAGGCATGCCGTCGTTTGATATGGTGACATATACGTCGACGGTTTCATTAGCCTTGTTCTCTCCCGGGTACGTATTATCCCCCGGTGTCGCGGGGGCCGGGTTGCCTGCGCTTACATCAGTTTCCCTGTAATTGTACTGGAAACCCTCGCCCGGCGCCGCCGTGCTGACCGTATAAGTTACAACGTGAGACGCGCTGTCTCCGTCGCTGCACGTCGCCGTAAGGGTCACCTGATACGTTCCGGGATCCGGCACGGTGAAGAAAAACGTCGGAACAGTACCGTCCATTCCTATCTTCACATGGTCGTTAAGATTGTCGCCGCTGAAGCTGTACGTCAGCGCATGTCCTTGCGTATCCTGAAATATGGTCGTAAGATCAAGTTTTTCCAAGCTACCTGTAAGCATTGATTTGTTTGTCGGTGCGCTCAGCAAGACTGTGATA
The DNA here is from genome assembly GCA_938046095.1 of uncultured Clostridia bacterium. Taxonomy (GTDB): domain Bacteria; phylum Bacillota; class Clostridia; order Peptostreptococcales; family Anaerovoracaceae; genus Eubacterium_B. Next base: position 74,916 of record CALIXS010000019.1, on the reverse strand, counting down.
TGTCCCGCGTTCTGAAGCTCCGCCTGAAGCGCGACCTCGCCGGCCGGCAGACCTGCGTCATGCGCCATGACACTCGAGAACGGCACCATGACGAGAATCAGAATCGCAAACAGGATCATCAGTTTCCTTGTTTTGTATTGTTTCATACCGAAACCTATCCTTTCTCTAAAATAACGATTTACACATATAAGTTGATGCCGGAGAAATGTTTTTCATCGCCCTCCGCACGGCGATGCGAATACCCTCATTTCGGGCGCCTCCTTGCTGCCGGCCGGCCCGGCATCGGGCGTATGAATCTACCGCCTTCCCGCCCCGGCCGTATGGTTCGCGCACGCAGAGGCTGTAATCGCATTTTCTCTTGAGAATTAAAGCATTTTATTGTAGAATAAAAATGCGAAATGAGCCTCACGACGCTTGTTTTGCTCCGGGCATCGTCGCAGACATATTTGCAGATCTGTACGCGGCGATGCCTTTTTTATATTCCGTAAATATATTTATGTCATATTTGTCATATTCGGAAAACCAAAAAACCGCTATATGCAAGGATCCTGCGGGGTATCCATTCGGCACATAACGGTCTGCAAATCAAACAACAGGTAGACTGTCATCTGCCCCAAGAATAATTCTCCTGACTATGCCTCTACGCTCGCTGTCCGCCTTCTCAATATATAGATATCAATGGCCATAATGGACAGCAGCTCCGCAATACAGTTGTTCCTTACTCACGGTGAATACCATATGCGGTATCACACGGCGAAAAGGACCAGTACGCTCGCTGAGGGATCCCATCCCCTCAGCTCTCCGAATGCGTGTTCCTCTGGGATTCTATAGAGCCTGTTTTCAGTTTTCGTATAAAACGTCCATCTTGCGTCCTTGCCCGGCGTACAATCATACGTATGAACGCTTTCACTTATCTTTTATCATAAAAAATTTCATTCGTCAAGCAGAAATTATATAATACGCAAAAGACGCAAAAGTCTTATAATTTTATATTGAATTACAGCCTCACAATCAAAGCGCCGAACGGTTTACATACCCTCGTTTTTTCGTTTTCTGCGGATCAAGGAAATAGTTATAAAAACCGCAAGCACGCTGAAAACGATAACCGCGGTGACGATCGCTGCAGTCGTAATCCCCGGCCGTTTCCCGCCGAGCGAGCTAAAAAATGTATTCCGCGAAGCGTCGCCCGTATCTACCGAAAAGTTTGACTCCACATCATACGGCTCAAGCCCGATATCGCGCATGTCGTAAAGCGCTTTTGCACCCGATTTGAATCTTCCGTACGCGGCCAGCGCGTAATACGCCTGCTCGGTGGCAATATGGTTCAATCCGTCGGAGGCGATATGCATGAAGCCGCCGCCCGGCACGTAAAACGACATAAGCGAGCTGAGCGGATCGCCGCCGTTTTTTTTGAACCGCGGATCACCGGCGGGATCTATGCCGAGTCCCGTCAGCGCGATTATAACCTGCGCGCAGCTTTCGGAGTTTCGCAAATCCCAACTCGTATATCCGCCGTCGGGATTCTGTATGGATGACAGCTTCTCTATTCCCTCTTCGACGGCCGCCTGAAGCTCCGCATATGTATATTGGCTGCCCGCCGCATCGAATTTGCTTTCGTCTCTGTAGTACGGCGTCAGTGCCTGAAGAGATATCGCGCTCATGTCCGGATCGCCGCCTTCCTCGGAAGCCGCATCGCCTTCTGCACCCTGCGAAAAAACTCCGGAGGCTATAATGTTATCTATGAGCTTACCGCGCGTAAGCTGATTTCCACCCGTCTCCACCTGAGGTATCTCATAGTCGTGGCTGTCGAGTGCTATAAGCGCAAAATCGGCTGCATTCAATCCCTGCCATGTGACCCTGTCGTAATCCGTCAGTCGCACCAGCAGGTTATATCCCGCCATATCACTTACGTCGACGCCGAGCGATGTCAACGCTATAATCGTTCTTTCATACTCTGTATATTTTTTCCCCGAGGATCCGAGAAGGTCTCCGTCCGTTTCCTTCAGTTTATCCGCTACGCGTTCGAGGTAGCCTTCGAAATACCCGTCGGGAACGTTGCCCGCGCCCCTCGCGAGAGCAAACACGATCCACTCGTTGCCGAAGCCCGGCTCCCCGAAGCCCGTCATAACATCGGCGGTCGCCTCATACATCTCCGCAAGACGTTCCTGGATCTGCCCGTCAGTCGCGCCGCCGTCCGAAGCCGAGCACTCCGACGGCAAAAAAGACAAAGCCGATGCCGCGGCAATACCGATGAACATTATCGCAACAATTGCCGTTCTTTTTTTACAAGTCATAAAAGAATCCTTTCCCGCCCCAAACCGCATCGTGCTATAACGTTCATTTCGACATGCTCATATTCGACGTCCGAGTGCGGATGCGGCCGGACGGTTTGCACAATACGGCTAAAAAGATAAACTTTAATTGTATTATATCATAATCAAAGCTCGTCCGTAAGCCGCTACAGATTGACATATGCAGTTATCAGGTGATAATGTCATTATGTAGACTTACAGGGGAAAATGTCACCCTTGTGGTAAAATCGATACATAAAAAGATGTTGCCGTGAGGATGCATTGGTCTAACGGATTTCCTCGATTCCGTACTCAGGCTCCCGCTCAGCAGGCTTTTACAATCTAACAAAGGCGAGTTCAACGAAAACGTCAATGATGATATCTCCGCCTTGGAAAAACGCTATACAGAGCTATATCCTTCTGCGGTAATTACTGTATGATTTTATGTCGGTTTATTCTGAAGCCACAGCTTAATATCCCGGATAAAAACAAGAAATCCGAACCCTTGACCGATCGTCCTGAGATTCGGATTATCTTGCATTGGTGGAGACAAGGAGGATCGAACTCCTGACCTTTTGACTGCCAGTCAAACGCTCTCCCGGCTGAGCTATGCCCCCAAACCGCTTCGCATGGACTATTCTATCATGCGAATGCGGCTTTGTAAACGATTTTCTGAAGCTATGCCTTGTTCATCACGATTACTCTCCCTGATTTTGTCAGCTGCAACGTCGATTCGCCCGAGCAGCGCTTCTTTTTCGTTCACACATCTGTCCTCTATGACGTCGTCGAGCAGCGCGCGGAGTATAGCGCCTACTTCGGGTCCCGGTGCGATGCCCGCCGCTATGACATCTCTTCCGTCTACCGCAAGAGTTTTAAGCGAAAAACACGCATCCTCAGCTATGAGGTCAAGTGCAATCTTTTCGAGCACATCTAAATCCCTTTGTCGGTACAGCAGTTCCGGCGACTGCGCTTTGTTGTCTGCACGCTTCAGGTCGAGAAGATCGAAAAAAACATCCCTGCCGAGCCTGTTCAGCGCCCTGCGAACCGATATGCGCGTCGGTTCCGTCATCAGGCCGCAATTTTCCGTAAGCCTCACAACTCTGCGCCTTGTATCGCTGTCGAGCTTAAGCGAATCGCATACCTCGCCGGCTATCCGCGCGCTTATGGCATCGTGTCCGCAAAAGCGGCCGTTTACAGCTTCGCCGAACGTGAAGCAGTGCGGTTTGCCGATGTTGTGGAGCAGTGCCGCAAGGCGCATATATCCGTCGTTTCTCACAGATGCGGCAGCGCGTATCGTACGCCCGTAAACGTCAGAGCAATGATGCGTGTTCTTCTGTTCAAAGCCGATCACAGGTCGTATCTGAGGGATTATTTCGGCCATAACGTCCGGATACTCGCCAAGTACGCTCATAACGTTATCCCCGCAAAGCGTTTTGATTAGCTCGGCGGCTATTCTTTCCCTGCTGACAGACGACAGAGACGAACGCATTTCATGGCAGCACTTTGCCGTATTCTTTTCTGTCTCAAAGCCCAGGACAGACGAAAACCTGAGACAGCGCATGATCCTGAGCGCATCCTCGGCAAATTTCTTTTCGGGATTTCCTACCGCCCTTATCAGCCCGGCTCTTATATCGGCAATTCCGCCATATGGGTCGACAAAACCGGCATGGTCATCATCTGAAGCTGCACGGAGATCTGTAAACCCGTCACTCGCCCCGTCGACGCGGCCATTCAGGCGTGTACCCGCGGCATAAGGGCTGTATGCAATTGCGTTTATCGTAAAGTCGCGCCGCGCCAGATCATCTTCTATCCTGTCCGTGAATATAACGCTGTCGGGATGCCTAAAATCGGTATACGCTCCCTCTACCCTGTACGTCGTGACCTCTACCGTGAAGTGATCCGACAAAACCGTCACGGTGCCGTGCTTCAGTCCTGTGTCTGCCGTATGCCCGCTGAACAGCTCCTTTACCTGCTCGGGTCTTGCATCGGTACTGACGTCGTAATCATCGGGTTCTCTATGCATGATAAAATCCCTCACGCAGCCGCCTACGAAATAGGCGCTGAAACCCGCCTGCCTAAGCGCGAACAGAACCTCGAAAACTTGCTCGGGTATAGTAATGTTCATGTTTCGTATTATATCACAAAACCTGTGATGTTTGAAATTCGGTCATTTCTGTAGTATAATTTCTCATGCAGCGAACTGGAGGTGTTTATAATGAAGCTGAGATTCCGGACAAAACTGTCCTACGGAATCGGAGGTGTAGCGGATAATGCGCTGTACACGCTGGAAGCAACGTATTTATTGTTCTTTCTGACTCAGATAGCGGGTATCAAACCTGCGGTCGCGGGTGCCATAATGGCGTTCGGTTCCATCTTTGAATCAATTTGTGGCCCTATTGTAGGCTACACGTCAGACAATATCAAAACTAAATATGGCAAAAGGAAACCGTTTATGATAATTGCCGCCATTCCTACGGCTGTCGTATCGACTCTTCTTTTTTCATATCTCGACGCAGGGCCGGTGAGCAAGATTTTATATTACACCGTTTTTGTATTGCTCTATTGGGGTCTGTTTGCGATTTTCTTTGTTCCTTATATAGCATGGGGATCCGACCTCACCGAAGACTATGACGAGCGCACGAGTCTCAGATCCTTCGCTTATATCGGCAACCAGACAGGTATGGCCATCGGAATGGTTCTGCCCGCGTTCGTCACGGCCTCGCTGCAGGATTCCGGCATGTCGGGTGCTGCGGCATGGAGAATTATAGGAATATCTACGGGAGCGATCTCGGCTTTCGTTCTGCTTTTTTCGTCACTCACCATACACGAAACCGATAACCCCGGATGCCCCGAAAAAAACGACTTCAAGGCTTTGTTCACGAAGGCCAAGCTGATCGCCATGTTTCGCGAGTATATAAATATTTTCAAACTCAGACCGGCAAAATACCTAATATTGTCGAGCTTTATCTGCCTGATCGGAAGCACGTTCTTCAAATCGTCGCTGATTTACAGACTCAGCTATGATCTCGGGCTTTCCGGCGGTATTTCGTCGATAGCCTTTCTCGCAATAACGATTGCAGGTATCGTGTTTTCACCTCTGCTCGCCAAACTGTCATGTTTTACCGACAAAACATTTGTATTCAAAATCGGACTCGCCACAAGCGGTGCTCTGATGTTTGCCTTCCATTTCGTCAACGTCGATTCGTTCCGGCCCGCCTGCGTTCTCTGCATTTGTTACGCGCTCGGCAACGCGTGCTACTGGCAGCTTATGCCGTCGATGATATACGATGTATGCGAGGCCGAGGAGCTCGTCTCGGGAGCGAAACATTCCGGCTCGGTCATATCGATGCAGGCGCTTTCGGAATCGATATCGTGCGCCGTCGGCATACAACTGCTCGGCATCGTGCTCGAATCGTCGGGCTTTCAGGAGGGACAGGCCGTACAGCCCGCCGGCGCAATTTTGAGCATAGACGTATGCACTACGATAATCCCCGGCCTTATATTTATAGCTGTCGCATTTCTCATGAAGCTGCATCCTATTAACAAAAAAAATTACGCCCGCATCATCGACGCTCTCGAGCGACGCAGTGCAGGAGATGAAATCAACATGTCAGCGTTCGAGGACATATACGGAAAAGACATGAAGAGCGGCAAATAGACGCCCTTCAGTTTAGAAAAAGACCCGTGCCTAAATGACAAGGCATGGGTCTTTTTTTCAGTTTGCCCCCGCGTTTGATGCGGGGATACTTTTTAGCCCGGCGCTTGACACCGGGATATTTTTTCATTGAACCGCCCGGAGATACTTTTTTTGTAAAAAACCACCACTGTACCTCACAAAGCAGCCTCTCCGGATTCGCCGCGACACCCAACATACTCCGACATCAGAACACGAGCTGCACGAGCAGCATATATGTGACCGTCCCGGTGAGAATTGACAGCAGGCTTTGTTTCTTCCATACCTGCAGACCCGCCGTTACAATTATAGCGATGAGCTCAGGAAGACCATGCGGCGCCGCTGTTACAGATACGTTCCTCAGGCAGTAGACGACAAGCATGCCCATTATGGCATATGGCAGATAAACCCCCAGATACGTTATGAATTTCGGCGTTTTCTTTCCCTTGAAAATCAGGAATGGGAGTGCCCTGAGGGTGATGACCGTCGCGGACATGACTGCTACGAGAAGTGCGGAATGAGTATATGCGTTCATCCTTCAACGAACCTCCTTCCGGCGGCAAGCAACAGTGTTATCGATATCATTGACGGTATGAGGAATCTGTCCTGTCCGAGCAGAAACAGCCATATCAGCGTCGTAACGACTCCGGTCAGAGCAGCCGTATGATTTTTAGTGCTTCTCCATTGTTCCGTAAATACGGTGACGAACAAAGCCGTCATAACAAACTCCACGCCATCCGTACTGAACGTCACTCTGGATCCTACCAGGACTCCGAGCACTGAACCTATTATCCAATACACCTGATCAAAGAACGATACAAGAAGGCTGTACGTACCGTAATCGGAACCCTCAGGGGCCTCGATTCCTGTCAGCAGAGCGTAGTTTTCATCGGTCAGTCCGAAGATGAGGTACGGCTTCATCCACCCTGTGCCCTTGTATCTGTCTATCATCGATATTCCATAAAACATATATCTGGCGTTCATGACAATAGCCATTATCGCAGTGGTTATGACGGACGCTCCCGAGCTGAGAAGATCGACCGCCATGTACTCCATCGTTCCCGAGTAGATTGTCAGGCTCATAACAAATGCCCATCCTATGCCAAAGCCCGCCTCGGAGAGCAAAATGCCGAAGCCCGTGCCGAGAACTATATAACCCGTCATTATGGGGATTGTTCTTATAAATACTGTTTTGAGCAGTTTTACGTTCATGATTTTTTATTCTATCACCGGCGATACGACAAAACAACAGTACTTTACGACAAAAAGCAGCGATACGGTCAGACTGCAGCAATGGCAGAAGCAGCAATGGCAAAACAAGTTGCAACAGGTATACGCGAAGCTTATAATTATATCGGTTGAACATTTGTTTACATTACGGGAGGTATGCTATGATCGATCTTTTTCAGGGGCTGAACGAAGCGCAGAGAACGGCCGTCACCACGACGGAGGGCGTAGTGCGCGTTATCGCGGGAGCAGGCTCCGGCAAGACAAGAACGCTCGCCCATCGGTTCGCATATCTCGTTACATACGGCGGCATCATGCCCGGTCACATACTGTGCGTAACCTTCACAAACAAAGCGGCGGGCGAGATGAGAGCGAGAATACACAACCTTACTGGCGATAATGACACCGGATATATCAACACCTTTCACGGTTTTTGCGTATCCGTGCTTCAGGAGGACAGCCATGTCGTGAGCTATCCCAAGAGCTTTCTCGTCTTAGACAACAGCGACATAAATCAGATGCTCGGCATGATATACGAAGAGCGCGGTCTCACACTCTCCGATATGACATACTGCAATGCAAGAGACATGATCGAAATCCGCAAGCTCTTTCGCGAGCCGGAGTATTACAACGACATGATAGACATGTCGCTCGACGAGCTCAGACACAAGTATTACGCATCGACCGACCCGGCGGACATCATCTTCTACGGATATCTTTATCAGGAAAAGAAATGTTTCGCTCTCGATTACAACGACCTCATCAAATTCACTTTGTACATATTCTCACACGACCGCGATGTCAAGCATAAGTGGCAACAGAGGCTCGAGTACATCATGATCGACGAGTTTCAGGACATCGACAGCCTGCAATATGAGCTTATGAGAGTACTGTGCGGATATCATCGCAATCTGTTCATCGTAGGCGACCCCGATCAGACGATATACACGTGGAGGGGCGCGAGCACCAAATACCTGCTCGATTTCGACCGCGACTTTCCCGAGACACAGACTGTCATGATGACGGCAAACTACAGATCAACCCCTCAGATTATCAGTACCGTCAACTCTTTGATCGCCAAAAACAATGATAGAATAAAAAAAGATCTGGTACCAGTGCTTGCAGACGGCGATAAGCCGTTATGCCACTACGCCGAAAACCCGCGCGCCGAGATTGAGTGGATCGCGGACAGTATCCTTAAGCTGCATGAAAGCGGAACACCATACCGCGATATCGCCGTGCTTTACCGCGCTCATTACATAACGAGAAATTTGGAAGAGGTATTCATTGACAGGAAGATACCGTATAACATATACAGTGGTGTTCAGTTTTTTGACCGCGCCGAGATAAAAGACGCTCTCGCCTACCTCAGACTTATCGCTCTCCGGGATGATCTGTCGTTCATGCGTGTCGTAAATATACCTAAACGAAACATCGGTAAGACGAGACTCGCTGCTATTAAAGCCTTTGCCGAAGCCAACGGCTGCCTTCTGTACGAAGCTCTGAGAGCATTGCAGGATACAGACGAGTTCCGCGGCACAGGAGCCGGAGCCTTTATCCGACTGATCGACCGATACGCGTATATAACCCCCGGTATGCCTGTATCAGAACTTCTGTCTGTCATCATGAATGACAGCGGTTACGAAAAGATGCTGAGAACAGAGGGAAATCAGGAGCGCCTCGACGGCCTCGCCGAACTCAAGCAGTCGATACACGATTTTGAACTTTCATGCGGTGAAGAATGTACGCTGCCGTATTATCTCGCTCATATCGCCATGTTCACATCCGGGGACGCTTCGGAGATGTCAGATAAGGTCAGGCTCATGACGGTCCATGCAGCGAAGGGGCTTGAGTTTTCCGTCGTATTCGTGTGTGCTATGTCAGAGGGGATTTTCCCTACGCGAAGAACGACGACTCTGCCCGCTATGGAGGAGGAGCGTCGTCTCGCCTTTGTCGCAATGACGAGAGCCGAAAGGATGCTCTTTCTTTCCACGTCGGAGGGGCGAAATTTCGACGGGTCGCCGAGATATCCGTCGAGGTTCCTGCTCGATATTGATAAGGAGCTGCTCGACTTCACGCACGAGCCTAACGAGACGCTTATCAACGATGCATGCCGCAATATAGAATTTACGGACAAATTCCTCTGTTTGGATCCTCAAGGTTCACTGCTTCAGATCGGTGATCGCGTAAATCACGTAATCTTCGGGCCCGGCACGATCGTCGAGATCGATACTCCGGGCAACGCCTATATGGTGGAATTCGACTCTCTCGACACTCCGCGCGCCATACTGTGGAGGACCAGACTCGAGAGGATCTTGTAAAGTGACCGCTGACGATCCCGATATGTCTGAGCTGTTGCCGGGCGACTCAACTTGCGCCGGTAAATACAGACAAATTGCATTTAACATAATTTTCGGCAGTTTTTTTGCATATCATATTTACTTGGGTATATTTCGGGTATATAATATACATATAATATAGAATTAACTAACAACGATACGGAAGAAGCCGAATCTCTTCGAAGCTTTGTTGATACGTATTTCCCGTCATGATAATGATTATTTTATTTCAACGGGAGGTTTCATTTATCTTACTAAGTTTAAAAAATTTTTTTACTTGTATGCGTGCCGATTATACTCTGCCTAATATGTTTGACGCCCCAAAATGCACATGCTGCCAAGTTTGGCGGACATCTCATCAACGGACCGAGAAACATGACCTATACCGTCAACGGTGGAGCTGCTGCATACACACTTAATATCAATAATGCATCGTATAATTGGATGTATACAGGCTATGACAATCCTATATATCTTATCCCCGTTTCGAGCACGAATGGCAGTACAATCGATTACTATACTTATTACCACAACAATACCGTTCTTGCGTATACATCATTTTTTAATAGTATGAACCAACAACAATCGTATACATACAACTATCTTTTTTGTGAAGTAAGGTTTAATGACAAATTTAAATACGATTACAGCGTCAATCATGATGCGGTAGCCGCACATGAAATCGGTCATGTATTAGGTTTAGCTCATTCCAACGGCAATCCGTACAGCATAATGTGTCAAGCATATAACAGACTTGTGGACAGACCTCAAAAGGTCGATAATGACGAGGTAGTGTCCATTTACAGAGCATATTGAACAGTGGTAAGCCGTATATGAAACAGAAAGGGTGGTAAACACGATGAAAGGAATTTATAAAGCAATACTTCTGCTGCTGTGTCTCATAGTCCTCGTTTCCGGCTGCGGCAAAGAGAAAACGGGGTCTGCGAATGCCGGCGATTCTCAGGCTGCACCCGCACATGAAATTGGTCCGAACTATCGCGACAGTTTGAGTCTCAACGACGAAAATCTCTTTTCGGTTATCAATGACTCCGATCGTATCATTGATATAAGTGACGTGAATCAGCTCAGAGATGCCGTTACGAATGTATTCATCGCAAGAGTGGACAGCATTGACGGCTGCAGCACGACCGTGTCCTCAGGACGTTTTTGTCCTGTTCCGGATGAATACGGCAAGCTTACCGTTTTGCAGAGCCTCAAGGGTGAGATTTCCAACAGCACCGTCAATTTCGCGAAACCGGGCGGAATCATGTCCATAGCCGAATACGAGAAGTATGCACCTGCCGAATTGATTGAAAACCACGATAAGCACAGGCGCGAGGCGGGTCTCGAAAATATCGACAAATCTTCTACGTATCAAAGGTTCTTCGAGGAAGGCGATATCGAACTGGAAGTCGGTAAGACGTATCTGTTTTTTGCAAATCATATTCCGGAAACCGGATATTATTTAATCGACGGCGTCCAATACGGAGCAAGAGAGGTCATATATTCGGAGGGTTCTGAATTTGTCAACAGCATTTTGGAAAGCGATGAATTGCAGCTGATGAACAACGATACGAAAGAAACCGAATCTCTTCGAAGCTTTGTTGATACGTATTTCCCGTCATGATTCGGGTAAGCGGCCGGGTTTCACCTCCCTTATGATGTCTATTACTCAGCCGCGCTGCGCTTAGCCTGACAATTCGAGCGTAAAAAAAACGGAGCTGCAGCCCGGAAAAACGGGGTACGGTACCGGCTTGATGCCGGTACCGTACCCCGTTTTTCATTATCATTTTATCTTTATGTTCCGGTCTACATCATTCCGTTCATGCCCATTCCGCCCGGCATGGCAGGCGCCGGATTGTCCTCTTTGATATCGACAACACCCGCCTCTGTCGTAAGCAGAAGTGCCGACGCGGAAGCGGCATTCTGAAGTGCCGACCTCGTGACCTTTGCAGGGTCAACTATGCCTGATTTTATCATGTCGACATACTTTTCGGTATCCGCATTGAAGCCTACTCCGGCTTTCTGATTCTTGACCGCGTCTACGACTACGCTGCCTTCAAAGCCGGCGTTTTCGGCGATCTGTCTGACAGGCTCTTCGAGAGCTCTGACTATGATTTTCGCACCTGTGCGCTCGTCTCCCTCGAGCTTCTCGGCAAATTTCGATACCGCAGGAATAGCGTTTACGAACGCTACGCCGCCGCCTGCGACGATGCCCTCTTCGACGGCCGCCTTTGTCGCATTGAGAGCGTCCTCGATGCGAAGCTTTCTTTCCTTGAGTTCCGTTTCCGTAGCGGCGCCGACCTTGATAACGGCGACTCCGCCGGAAAGCTTGGCGAGCCTTTCCTGAAGTTTTTCCTTGTCGAATTCGGAGTCACTGTCTTCAATCTGCTTCTTGATCGCGGAAACTCTGTTTTTGATGTCGGTCTTAGAGCCGGCTCCGCCGACGATAACCGTATTGTCCTTGCTGACCTTCACCGTGGAAGCCGTACCGAGCAGGTCGATAGTAGCCTCCTTCAGTTCATATCCTACTTCGTCGCTGATGACGGTACCTCCTGTAAGGATCGCGATATCCTCCATCATCGCCTTGCGTCTGTCTCCGAAGCCCGGAGCCTTTACGGCTACGACATCGATGATTCCCTTAAGCTTATTGATAACGAGCGTAGCAAGCGCTTCGCCCTCTACGTCCTCTGCTACTATAAGCAGCTTCCTGCCCTGTTTTACGATCTGCTCGAGGAGAGGAAGAAGATCCTGAATGTTCGAGAGCTTCTTGTCCGTCAGCAGGATGTACGGATTTTCGATAACAGCCTCCATCTTGTCCGTATCGGAAACCATGTATGCAGAAAGGTAACCTCTGTCGAACTGCATGCCTTCGACTACATCAAGAACGGTACCGAGAGATTTCGATTCTTCTACGGTTATAACACCGTCACGGCCAACCTTCTCCATAGCCTCGGCGATGAGGCTGCCGATCTGCGTATCTCCCGCCGATACAGAAGCTACCTGCGAGATGCTTTCCTTTGTCGCAACCTTGTGCGATTGCTTCTCAACCTCTTCGACAGATTTCTGCACGGCTCCCTCTATACCGCGCTTGAGCTCCATAGGGTTAGCTCCGGCAGCGACGTTCTTGAAGCCCTCCCTGATTATGACCTGAGCAAGCAGAGTAGCGGTAGTCGTGCCGTCTCCCGCCACGTCGTTAGTCTTGGTCGCGACCTCTTTGACGAGCTGCGCTCCCATGTTCTCCGTTCCGTCCTCGAGCTCGATCTCCTTTGCGATCGTTACGCCGTCGTTGGTGATCACCGGCGATCCGTATGATTTGCTTATGAGCACGTTTCTGCCTTTAGGGCCGAGAGTGATTTTAACTGTATCTGCAAGTTTGTCGACACCCGCCTGAAGCTTCCTTCTGGCGTCCTCACCGTAAAAAATATCCTTTGCCATTTTTGTTTACCTCCGATATCGAATTCATTTTACCGTAGCCAGAATGTCTTCCTGGCTCATGATCGTGTATTCTTCGCCGTCATACTTGATGTCAGTGCCGGCGTATTTCGCAAATACCACCTTATCACCGACCTTAAGCTCCATCGGCTCGTCCTTTGTTCCCGGGCCAACCGCCATTACCTTAGCCATCTGCGGCTTCTCCTTAGCCGAGCTCGTAAGGATGATGCCTCCCTCTGTCTTCTCTTCTGCCTCCAGCTTTTTGATCAAAACTCTGCTGCCAAGCGGTTTGATTCCTACGCTCATGTTATACCTCCCTGAATATTTTAGTTTAACGTAGCCGTTATTTTGTTAGCACTCAATCTTTTCGAGTGCTAACCACAATCCTTATTCTATGCTTTTTGTCACTCCTTGTCAACATAATTATTTGATATATATTATTTGGGGATTTTGCCGCCCGAGGCGCTTTGACAGCGTATGAAATAGAAGAGATACTGCTGTGCGAGTCCCGACAGTTCGCCGAATCTGTCAGCAGCAAACGAAGTCATTCCTTTAACGTCATTTTCCTCAAAGCCGTACATCTGCGCCATCACCTTTTTCATCCATACATCTATCGGAAAGCTGTCTGTTATTCCCATTCCGAAAAGGCTTATGCAGTTGGCGACCTTCGGCCCTACGCCGCAAAGCTCCGTCAGCTCCTCCGGAGAGGATGGAAAACCGTCCGAAGTAATCTTTCGCGCCGTTTCTATTATGTACCTCGCTCTGTAACCGAGCCTGACCGGCGAAAGGTCGCCCGGTTCCATGCCGGAGAGCTTTTCCGCGGACGGAAGCCTAAAAGCGGTAAGACCCCCGGGACATTCCTCAGATTCCCGGCGCTCGGCAGCTGCGCGTATCGGTTCGCCGCAAAGCGATGCGAGACCCTCTATGCACCCCTTTATCCTCGGAATATTATTATTCTGGGATATCAGAAACGAAAGTATGACCTCCCAGAGCTCCTGCCTGAGAATCCTTATACCCTCACCCGATTTTATCGCCTCCGCAATCACGGGATCTGCATCGGCGAGGCGCCTTTTGGCAGCACCGTAGTCGCTGTCAAGGTCCAGATATGTACGCCATTTTTCTTCGTTTTTATCGCCCGCAAGCGTCGTTATCTCAAGCTCGCCGCTATATCCCTTTTCCTGCGCATCAAAGCGCATATTGACGATACTGCCCAGGGCGACACCCGTATACGAACCGTCGCTCAACTTCCTCCACCTGAAAGCCTGTCCGCAGTCAAAAATATGATCGAGATCGAAATCGCGTACCTGTATCTTCATATTATATTGCTTATCTCCACATTGACCCTCACGACGTTGAAGGCCGTCATCGTTTCTATCGCCCGTATGAGCTTCCTCTGATATTTTTCGGCGACGTCAATTATCATTGCGTCCCTTTCAATTTCGAGGATCGTATTGACTATAAGGTTGTCGGGAGACATATTGCCGTAAGCCTCGCGCACCGATGCGATGCCCTTGAGGCACTCGGCCGTAAGAACGGCTATATCCTCTATGACTTTCTCCGATATGAGAAAATCACCGAGGTAACTGTATGTCGGCCTTACTATACTCTTATCCTGTCCCGACTGCGAAAAGGCTCCTGATATGCCCTGCGTCCTTATCGCCTCCGTCGTGCGTTCCGTTGCGCTGACAGCCTTTCTCCAGAGCTTCATAGGGTCGAGGAAATATCCCGCAAAATCGCGCTTGAGCTGAAGCGTCGGCACCGGTATGACGTGCTTTCCCTCATTCAGGCGTTGACGCTGCGCCGCCTCGCGATCCTCCTCCGTAGTTATTTCTTCTATATATATACGCTCGGAAACGGCCGGCAAACCTAGGCGGTCCGCAATCATGTCGGCCATCCTGTCGGACGTGCCGAGGATCAGAATCGTTTTCGGTGCGAGCTCGCGTATGCGGCGCTTTGCCTCTCGCGCCTTATCGTCCTTATAGAACAGCGCCGCTTTTATTGCGGCCACCTTCGTCTTCTGACGCTTTGCGGATTCGCCGGCCTCGACGCTGTTATGGTAGATGAACAGACCGTCATCTATTATACTCTCTATCCCGAGCCCTTCGCAAACCGACTGAGCCTGATATGATTTGCCCGTACCGCTCCTGCCCGTAAGGGAAAAAACTTTCATCTTTACTTATGTCAGCCCTTCTGTTATAATTGATTTGAATTACAGAGACATCATAAGGAGGTTTTACTATGGCTTACACAATTTCGGATGCGTGCATCAGCTGTGGCGCCTGCGCTGCAGAGTGTCCCGTAGAAGCTATATCGGACGGCGGCAGCCAGTACGTTATCGATGCCGACAAATGCATTGACTGCGGATCATGTGCAGAGGCCTGCCCGGTAGGGGCGCCTAAGGCTGAATAGTCAGGGGAAAAATGAGGTCGTCTTCGGACGGCCTCTTTTATTTTATCCTCTGATCTGATGCTGTTCCTTTTTTTTGATGTCGTTCATGTGATACGCCAGCGAGTGCAGGCTGTCCGAAAGCTGCACGTTCTCAAGTGCCACGTGCTTCGGCACTTCTATGTCGATTCTGGCAAAGTTCCATACTCCCTTGACTCCGGCAAAGCACAGCCTGTCCGCGACCTCCTGAGCACTTTCCCTGCCTACGCAGATAATACCTATGTCCACTTGCTCCTTTTCGACAAAATTGACTATATCCTCATAATCCATTATCTCGACTCCGTCGATATACTTGCCTATGAGGTCATGATTTGTTTCAAAAACGCCGCAGACCTTAAATCCGCGTCTGAACGTCTTTGTATATTTTGTAATCGCCTGGCCGAGGTTGCCCGCACCCATTATGACCATTCTGTACTCCTTGTCGAGTCCGAGAATGGCATCTATCTCTTCGCGCAGACCCCTGACGCTGTAGCCGTAGCCCTGCTGGCCGAATCCTCCGAAGTTGTTGAGATCCTGCCTGATCTGAGAAGCGGTATAACCGATAAGCGCGCTGAACTCCTTGGACGAAATTTTCTCAACACCTTTTTTTTCGAGCTCAATAAGATACCTGCGGTATCTCGGCAGCCTGTTTATGACTGCGTTTGAAATTTTGGTATTCTTCATCGGGTCCTCCTGTTCAGTAATGCGTAATATAATAATACCCGCCATCAGCCGGTGAGACGGGTCCTCGTATATCTTATTCTGTCTGCTCTTCTACATATCTGACAAGGTCGCCGACCGTCTTGAACTTCTCCGCCTCCTCGTCAGGTATCTCGATCCCGTACTCCTCCTCGATAGCCATGATTATCTCAACGGCGTCGAGCGAATCGGCCTCAAGGTCTTTCATTAAATTTGTATCCGCCGTCACCATCGACTCGTCCACGCTGAGCTGATCGACGATTATTTCCTTTATTTTATCGAATACCATATTAACCCTCCGTAATTCATTTCTAAAGTACAAACCATATTATAGACAACAAGTATTACCATTGCAACCATATTTTTCTCATCCCCCGAGCTTCTCCCATTCGTCATACGCGTTGTCGAGTACCTCTTTCAGTTCCTTCATCCTCATGTCGAGCTCGCTCAGTTTCACGTGATCCCGAAGGGTTTTTTCGTCGCACATCCGGGCGTATATGTCTGCGGTCTCGCTTTCCGTTCTCTCTATCAAAGCCTCAAGCCGCTCTATTTCCCTCTCGCGCCTTCGTTCCTCAGCCTGCGCCTTTTTCTTCAGCTCGCGTTCGTCGGCCGCACTCAGCTTAGGCTCAACAGGCTGACTCGCATTCTCTCCGTCCGCCATTTGCTTCAGATATGTCACACCCGAGGACAACTCCGCTTTTTTCTGTACATAATAGTCATACCTGCCGAGGTATGTCGATATGCCGTCCTGATCAAGTTCAAGTATCCTGTCCGGTATCCTGTTCAGAAAATACCTGTCATGCGTTACCGTTATGACCGTGCCCGGATAATCGTCAAGAGCATCTTCAAACGCTTCTTTTGACTCTATGTCGAGGTGGTTCGTCGGTTCGTCGAGCACGAGCACGTTCGCGCCGCTCATCATGAGCTTGAGAAGCGCGAGGCGCGCCTTTTCGCCGCCCGAAAGCGATCCAACCTTGTTAAACACCTGATCTCCCCTGAACAGAAATCTCCCTAACAGCCCCCTTATCTCGCGGTCTTTATAGAGAATATATTCGTTGTGAACCTCATCCATGACGGTGAGCTCGTCGTCGAGCATCAGCTGTCCCTGGTCATAGTATCCGAATTCAACGTTATATCCGACCCTCAGAAATCCCTCAGTCGGAGCAATCTCACCCGTTATTATCCTGAGCAGCGTTGTTTTTCCCGTGCCGTTCGCGCCGACTATACATATACGCTCGCCCCGTTTTATATCAAATCCGACGTTTTTGAAAAGCGTCCTGTTTCCGAATTGCATAGAGAGATCTTCGGCAAACAGGACATCACCGCCGCTTCGGACATCCTGATAAAAGCTTATCTTCATCGGCTTGCCGCCGTTCTCCGGCTTTTCGAGCCTGTCGATTCGTGCGAGCCTTTTTTCTCTCGATGCGGCCCTTTTCGCGAGTTTCTCCGTACCGCGCTCGCGGTAGCGCCTTATCATATCCTCCTGCCTGCGTATCTCCGCTTCCTGCCTGTTGTACGCTTTGATCGCGGCGTCGTGCGCCGCACGCTTTTTGTCCGCAAATTCCGTGTAATTTCCCTCGTACAAAGTGACCTTGTGATCGTGCACCTCAAGAATATGATCGGTAAGCTGATCAAGAAAGTATCTGTCGTGCGAAACGACTAATATAGTTCCCCTGTACGTCCCGAGATACTGCTCAAGCCATTTGAGCGTACCTATATCCAAATGATTCGTCGGTTCATCGAGTATGAGTATATCGGGCTTTTTGAGAAGCAGCAGGGCAAGCGCAAGGCGCGTCCTCTCGCCTCCCGAAAGCGATCCTGTCGGCTGATCGTAGTACTCCTCGCCGAACGCCATACTCTGAAGTATTCCAGTAATCTCGCTTTTGTATGTGTATCCTCCCTTGTCGATGTATTCCCTCTCAAGTGTCTCGAGGCGTGTCCAGAGAGGTTTAGACTCCGAAGGATCTGCGGCTGCTATCCTCTCATGAAGATCGCCTATCTCGCGTTCCAGAATGCGAAGCGGTTCGAATATTGTGTTTACCTCCTGAATAACCGTCCTTCCCGGAGCAAAATTATCACGCTGCTTCAGGTATCCTGTCGTTTTATCTCCGGCAATAAAAAACTGTCCCGAGTCAGGCCTCACCTCACCTGTAAGAATATTGAGCAGCGTCGATTTCCCGGCTCCGTTTTCGCCGACTATACCCGTCCTGTCACCCTCGTTAAGGTGGAACGAAACGTCCTGCAAAATAATGTCCGTGCCGTAAACCTTATTCAGTTCAGATGCTGAAAGTACGATCAAAATATTCTCCTAAAACGGCAGATCGGCAAACGCATCGAGCGTAAGATCGTCCGCCCCGTATTTTATAAATCTGTAATATCCTGCGCACGCTATCATCGCGGCGTTGTCGGTGCAAAGATGCCTGTCGGGGAGATACAGCATAACGCCCTCCTCGGCGCAGCGCTTTTTCAGAACTTCGCGAAGCCTGCCGTTTGCCGCGACCCCGCCGGCCAGTACTATCTTTTTTTCGCACCTCGGCGCCAGTGCTTCCATCGTATTTTGCACGAGTACCTCAATGACGGCTTCCTGAAAGCCTGCGGCGACGTCATCCGTATTTACGGCGCGTCCTGCCTGCTTTTCCGTATTCACATAATTGAGCACGGCCGTTTTGATGCCGCTGAAGCTGAAGTCGAGCGTATCCTTTGAAAGATACGGTCGCTTGAACCTGATCCTCTCCGGATTTCCCCGCCGTGCCGCTTCGTCTATCTTGGGACCTCCCGGATAGCCGAGTCCGATGACTCTCGCAACCTTGTCGAATGCCTCGCCCGCCGCATCGTCCCGCGTAGCCGCAAGTATATCGCACTTTGTATAGTCAGTCATCTCTATTATATTCGTATGTCCTCCCGATACGACAAGAGCGAGGAACGGCGGTTCGAGTTCCGGATACGATATAAAGCTGCTGCTGACATGCCCATACATGTGGTTGACACCGATCAAAGGCTTTCCGGATGCGAGGGAAAGCGCCTTTGCACACGCCACACCTATGACGAGAGCTCCTATAAGGCCGGGACCGTTTGTCACCGCGATCAGATCTATATCATCCGTCGCGACACCGGCTGTCGAAAGTGCATCGGCTATAACACTGTTAACATTAACAAGGTGATTTCTCGATGCGATCTCCGGCACTACACCTCCGTACTGTGTGTGTATCTCTATCTGAGAGTTTATTACGTTTGAAAGCACCGTTCTTCCGTCCGCCACTACGGCCGCAGCCGTTTCGTCGCAGCTCGACTCTATTCCCAGCGTGAGAAATTTTCCGTTTTTCATTCAGTCACCCAAAACCATGAGGACGGCGTCCTCCTTCGGATTATCGTAATACCCCTTCCGTATCCCGTTTTCGACAAATCCGAACCTGTCATAAAGCGTTTTCGCAGCCTCATTGCCCGCTCTGACCTCGAGCGTCCAGCGCTTTATGCCCGAAGCGCGCGCTGCATCTATGCACGTATTCAGAAGCGTAGTGCCTATATGCTGTTTCCTGAGAGACGGGGCCACCGCGACGCTGTTTATCTGACATTCTTCTATAACGCACCAGAAGCCTATGTAACCCGCAAGCACACCGTCAAGCTCTGCTACTATATAGTTCGCCATACTGTTTTCGGTCATATCCTTAAGTATCATATCGGCTGACAGCGGACTGCCGAAGCAGGAATTCTCGAGCAAAGCGATACCATCAATATCGTTTTTCATACCCTTTCTTATCGTGAGCTCCGGCATTATCTGAACCTCTTCATCTTTTCTTCTCTGAGGCGTTTGAGCGTACCGTCCCTGAGCTTCTGTTCGGCCTCAGACTGTCTCATGTAGTCGGGCATAAGCTCCGTATAGCGGACCGTTCTTCCGGCGCGCAGAGCCTTCGCTCCTTCGGCGCATACCATGTCCGCAGTCTGATAGCGTTCCTCCCGCGGCGCAATATCAAAGCCCTCCAAATCGGACGGATAAGCATCGGTACCGTCGCCGTACCAGCGCACGCGGACGGGGGACTTTGCGGCCTCTGCGCTCTCCGCCGCTTCTATAACATCGCCCAGCATATACGGTCCGGGCTTAAGCATCACGCCCGAGCCGGCGGAAAACAAAGCGCCGTAAACCTGGCCTCTGCGCGCGTTGAATATGGCGGCGACATCGTTTTCCTCGCCGCACCTCTGAGCGAATACTTCAAGCGATGACACGGAAATGCACGGCTTGTCCCATACCTGTGCGATAGTCCTCGCCGTCGTGACACCGATCCTTATTCCCGTAAACGATCCGGGACCTGCGGAGCACGCTATTGCGCTTATATCCTCCGGCCCTATCAGGTTTTCGGTCATCAGCCCGCGTATCATTTCCGTGAGCAGCCTCAGATGACTCATCGCCTCCGCAGTTTTCTTCATTACGACAGTGCCGGAACCGTCCAAATCCATAAAGGCGGCAGAACCGACAGGGCCTGTCGTCTCTATACCTAAAATGTACATCTGAAGATCCTTTCTTCCCCGGCTTTTCCGTGCTCCATGAATATGACCTTCGTATTGCCGGGAAGCAGCTCCTCAATCTTTTCGGCCCATTCGACCACGCACACACCGCCTCTGTAAAAATACTCCTCTATTCCGCGCTCAAACGCGTCATCGGCGTCTTCTATTCTATAAACATCAAAATGATAAAGCGGCAGCCTGCCGCTGTAATACTCCTTTACAACAGTAAAAGTAGGGCTTGTAATCATCTCCGTGATCCCAAGCCCCCTTGCAATATATCCGGTGAGCGTCGTTTTCCCCGTTCCCAGGTCCCCGACGAGCGCCAGCACATCGCCTGCCCTGAGTCCGTCGGCTATCGCAAGTCCGAACCTTTCGGTGTCACTTTCACTTTTTATGACTTCTTCTCTCAAGATCAGAACTCAAAACCCTCCTGTGTAAGCTTGTATATCGTTTGAGCATATATTTTTGTCGCAGTTTTGAGGTGATCGAGCTCAAGCCTTTCGTCCCTCTGATGCATAAGATCCGGGTCTCCCGGGAACAAAGCGCCGAAGGCTACGATATTCTTCATCGACCTCGCATAAGTACCTCCGCCTATCGTTTCGGGCTTCGACTCCGTATCTCCGGTAAACTCCTGATATGTTTCCATAAAAGTCTTTATCATCCTGCTCTCGGGATCGAAATATATAGGCTCCTGCTGCGATTTCCTGACTGTTCCGATGCCGTATCTGTCGGTCACGCGAGCGATGGCGCGGTATACGTCATCAGCGGTGCGGTTTATCGGATACCTGACATTGATCGTAAAAGTTATCGACTTTCTGTCATACGCGACGACGCCGACGTTGAGCGTAAGCATTCCCGACACATCGTCCCTGAATGCACAGCCCAGACGTTCACCGCCCGGATCATAGCCGATATTGTCGTTGTAAAACGAAATGACGTCGTTCACATCCTCCGATGCGAAGCTGAACAAGCCCAGTATCTCCATAAGCACCGATACGGCATTGAGGCCGAGCTGGGGGTGCGCGCCGTGCGCCGACTTGCCTTCGACCGATATCTTCAGGCTTCTGCCTATGCCCCTTACGCTTATCTTCGGCTCAAACCCGTTGATCACGGCGTGCGTCGTTTTATACCGGAACAGCTTGTCCTTTACGGTACCGTAGAGCGCCGGATCGGAGGCATTGATAACGGCATAAGCCTTCTCGGCAACCATATTGTGCGCGGCGCCGCCCGAAAGCTGTGTAAGCTCAAGACCGTTAAGCTTCCTGTCCTGAAGCTTCCTGACAAGATCAAAGGTGAGTATGCCCTTTTCCCCGTTTACTACGGGGAAATCGGCATCAGGCGTAAAGCCGTAGTCGCACGGACCGACATCCTGTATATACCTTTTCATGCCCGTCCATTCCGTCTCTTCGTCAAGCCCCAAAACGAGCCTGACCCTCGCAGAAGGCTCATAGCCCGCTTTCTTGAGAGCGCGCATGGCAAACAGGCTCGCGACGAGCGGTCCCTTGTCGTCCGTCGTTCCGCGTCCGTATATATATCCGCTGTCCACTGCACCTGAATAAGGCTCAAAGCTCCAACCGTCACCTGCGGGGACGACATCGAGATGAGCGAGTATCCCCATCACCCTGCTCCCGTTCCCGTATTCGACGTGTCCGCCGTAATGGTCGGCGTCACATGTCGCAAAGCCCATCCTCTCTCCCTCTGACATTACGAGCTGATAGGCATCCTCAACACCCTGTCCGAAAGGGTATACCGTTCCGTCCTGAGCCGTAACGGGCTCCGTCCTCTCGGAATTGCATCTTATAAGCTTCTGAAGAAATTCAACTTCCTCGTCGAAATCGTCATCTATTATCCTGATGAAATCGTCCATATCAGTCCACAGCCTCTACGCCCTTAATCTCCGGAATTTCATTCTGAAGGACCTGCTGCACGATGTTTGAAAGCGTCATCCTCGCTCCCATGCACCCGGCGCAGTGGCCCTTGAGCCTTACCTGCACTATATTCTCCGGCGTCACGTCGACGAATTCGATGTCACCGCCGTCCCTTTGCAATATAGGTCTGATCTGCTCGAGCAGAGATTCTATTTTTTCTTTCATTTCGGTTTCTCCTTTTTCTGCTTGTTTTGTGCACGGGATTTGCCCCGCCATACGGCGGGTAAATCCGTCCCGCCTCGTATTATACCACACGGCACGCAATCAAAGAAGTTCATTTAGCGCTTCGTCGGAAGCAGACCGCCTCTCCGAGCGTCAAAATCCGGCGCTTTGCCTCTGCAACAAAAATGCGGCTTGCCGCCGACCGCCATATCCGCACGATCTGCTGAAAGCCGCAAAAATATTCGTTTTTCCGTTAATACAACAGCATCTTTATATGAACGCCAGAGACAGCTGCGGCACGTACGTGATTATCAAAAGTGCTATTATTCCTATAATAAAGTACGGCACTATGTATTTGAACATGGATTCCATCTTTATCTTTGCAACCGCAGCTCCCACAAAAAGGTTGCAGCCGTAAGGCGGTGAGCAGAGACCGAGAGCCAAATTTACAGCCATAATCACACCGAAGTGTATCGGATCTACACCCATGGTCTGAACCGCAGGGAGAAGCATAGGCGCCATAACTATAATTGCGGGAACCGTATCGAGGAAGCACCCCACAACAAGCAATATAATGTTTATGACCAGAAGCACCACATAAGGGCTGTCCGAAACACCCGTCAGAAACTCCGTTATCCCCTGAGGGACCTTCTCGAATGTCATAAATGTCGAAAACACAGTAGAATATCCGAGCAGAAACGAAGTTATTCCGTTTAGAACCGAAGTGTCGAGAAATGTTTTGTACAGATCCTTGAGCTTCATATCCTTATAAACAAACAAACTGATGATGATCGAGTAAACGACCGAAACACATGCAGCCTCGGTGGGAGTAAAAATACCCGAATAAATGCCTCCCAGAATTATGACCGGCGAAAGCAGCGCCCAAAAGCCGTCCTTTGTCGCCTTTCCGATATTCAGAAGACGCGCTTTCATCGCTTTTTTCATCGGAACGCTTTCCGCGGACTTTGCGGAATTTTTTCTCAGGTCTACCCCCGATCTTCTGCACATGATTATGTTGCTTGCGACGAAAATGCAGCCTATCAGTATACCCGGCAGGATGCCTGCAAGAAAAAGCTTAGGAATTGATACGTTAGTGGATGCGCCGTAGAGTACAAACGAAAGACTCGGGGGAATTATCGGTCCGACTATCCCTCCGAAGCATACGATTGTCGCCGCATATGCGGGATCGTACCCTTTTTTCTTCATTTCGGGAATCATCATACTTCCTATTGCGGAGGCCGTCGCCATTCCCGAACCCGACAATGCTCCGAAGAACATGCACGCAATCAGGCTGACACAGCCTATCGCGCCGTCGACAAAATCGATAAGAGCCGCTGCGAAATTAACTATTCGCTTTGCTATGCCTCCGGTCGACATTATCGTTCCGGCAAGCATAAAAAACGGAATTGCCATCACCGTAAAGGAGAATATTCCGCTGTAACAGTACTGAGAATTAATTACCATGTTCATATCGGAGAAGAAGAACATTGACATCATTGTAGCTCCTCCGATTGCAAACCCTACGGGTACGCCGATTACCAAAAGTATGAACAATATAATGAACAACGCAGGAACCGCCATCAGCTGTTACCCCCTTCCACGTTTTGCACATCCTCAGTGATATCAGCCTTATCCTCCATGCCGGGATGCGAGGCCGATGTAAAATCCTTTTTGATTATGGCGGTTATGTCTCTCACTATCACACCTGCCACGCGCAGGAGCATAAATCCGCATCCCAAAACGAGCGACAAATAACCCCATGATGTACTTATTTTAATTCCGGCATATTTGACCGGTATTTGAAAGAATACGAGTGTGACGGCATAATAGAAAGTTACCGCCAATATGACAAGCAGCACCGTATACGCAGCGATTTCAGATATTTTCTTACCAAGCGGCGGCAGCTTGTCGGTTATAAGCGTTATTTTTATGTGCTCGTTTTTCCTCTCACCTATCGAAATACCGAGCCATGATATCCAGACAAAAATAAACTTGCCCAGCTCTTCGGACCAAACCAGAGAATTGTTAAAAACAAATCTCATTATTATCTGAAGAAATATGGCCGCCACCATGATCGCAAACATGGCGACCAGGCATATATTCTCCAATTGGTCTATTCTCTTAAAAAAAGCGTTTTTCCCCATATTCACTGTTATCAGCCTCCTTCTAAGAGGAAATAAACGGGGGCTTATGCCCCCGTAATCCGGCAGAAGTTTTATTTAGGAACTGTGGCAAGCCACTTGTCGACCATTTCATCTCCGATTTGACTTCTCATCCAGTCATAAACAGGTTTGCACTCCTCGAGGAAAGCAGCCTTTTCTTCGTCGGTCAACGCGTAAACCGTAGCTCCCTCAGACTTGAAGCGTTCTATATATTTTTCTTCGTTTGCCCGCTCCTCCTTGCGCTGATTTGCGGCCATCTGATGAACTCCCTCCTCGAGCACCGCCCTGTCCTCAGGGTCGAGTGACTCAAGCCATGAAAGCGAGCAGATGATAGGGAACGGTGATGAACAGTGATCCGTAAGTGTGATATACGGTGCCACCTCGTGAAGATTGAAGTCGTTAAATACGCCGAGACTGTGATCCAGTGCGTTGATCTGCCCCTGAGAAAGTGAAGTCACAACCTCACCCCAGGCCATAGGTGTAGGGTTTGCTCCCATAGCATCCCACATCTTTACGTTAAGGTCGTTTTGCGCGATTCTGACTTTCTGACCGGCGAAATCCTCCTTATTGTGATAAACCTTATCTCTCGATATGATTTCTCTTATTCCGTTATAATACATGTCAAGACAGTAATAACCCGAATCCTTGAGAGTCTCATTAAACAGTTCCAGGCCTCCGTTCTCAAAGGTTCCCTTCTCCCATGCTTCGTATGTAGGATACAGATACGGCAGGTCTATACAGCTCGATTCCGGTCCCGCAACGGACGTTATTACTGAGGAAAGGTCAAATTCCATAGTCAGTGTACCCAGCTTCACACCGGCGACCATATCGGGACTGTCGCCAAGCGCACCGTCCGAATAAACCTCAACTTTAAATCTTCCCGGAGCCTTTTCTTCAAGATAATCTCCGAGCCATACGCTCCAGACATGCGTCGAACGCGTGTTGGAGTCCGTGTGCCCTATTTTTATAACGATCGGCTCGTCATCCGAACCGCCCGTATCCTTGCCTGCCGATCCTCTTTCACAGCCCGCAAGACCTAAACATAATACGAATGCAAGCGCAAGCGCCAAAGCTTTCTTTAACATCTTGTTCCTCCTTAATCTAATGTTTGCAGTATCTGCTGATAAAATATTGTTTTAGCGGCTCATTATCCCGAACGATATTATAGGTAATAATATCGTGTCCCGGATAATATCCGGCTCCTAAAACCATCGTCATGTATTTGCCCGCTCCTTCGGCTCCGAGCGACGCTTTAACAAAGTCTGTACTCATGGTGAAGAAGTAAATTCTTCCGGTGTTCTTCGTGACAAGGATTGCCGACAGCTCCGTGTCCGGCACATTTACAGTGCTTATCGTCAGATCGGCAAGCCGTCCTCCCGTGGCATCCATATATTTTTGATATGTCTCAAGCGGGTTTTGGGCATTGACCTGTATAACGCAGTCCGCAAGCCCCAGCTCTCTGATAGTATCGCACTGCTTCTCGGAGTACTCCATACAAATCGTCCGTCCATGCGGGGAAACTCTTTTTTTTGCTTCCGCGAGGCTCAGCATGCCCGCCTTGCCCGCCCCTATGATGCAGACTGTATCGCCGGCCCTTGCGTTCATGGAAACCTGCGCGGGTGCTCCCGCAACATCCATTATCGCAAGGGAAAGCTCTTCTCCCAGATCGTCAGGTATCCTTGTATATAAGCCGCTCTCGAAGATCACGGCCTTGGCCCTGCAAAAGACCTGTTCGGTATCGAGATTGATATCGTATATTTCATCTATTTTAAGGGGCGTAAGGGAAAGTGAAACGAGAGTCGCAACTTTATCGCCGACCTTTACGTCGACCTTATCGGCTACTGCCTCGCCTATCTTGTCGACTTTGCCTATCAGCATGCCTCCCGATTTCGTCAACGGATCCTGAAATTTACCCTTTTCCTCGACAATTCTGATGATTTCACCTTTTATGCCCTCGATATCCTCGCCGAATTTATTTTTTAACGAGTGAAACGCCGTTGCCGTCGGCTGCAGAGCAATCACATCCAGAAGTATCTCATTATCCCAGATCTCGGTCGTGTTGTCTATGACGTCCGCCGCCTGCGGAAGCAGACCCTTTGGCGAAATCACTCTGTGACTTCCGTAAAACTCTCCGTTTTTCTTCATAATACATCATTCCTTTCTGCTGTAAACTGTCTTTGCTTTCACTAAAAAGCAAAAAAGGCGCCAATCCTTTTCATCGCCGATACACGCACAAAATGCAGCGTTTTATCCTTTTATCTTTTTTGATATGAAAAAAAGCGTGAAATTCCATTCACGCTTTTGCACACATCATGAAGTTTTCTTCTCTATTTCCTGACCTGTATATTATATTGGCTTATTTTGTTCCACAGTTGCCGTGCGCTTATTTCAAGCTTTTCAGCGGTTTTTGCAACATTCCCTCTGTTTAATGCAAGGCAGCTTTCTATATATTTTTTTTCAAAGCTCTCGCGAGCTTCCTTCAAAGCGAGACTTCCCGTTTCGCCGCAGATTTCTCCGCGTACCGGATTTTCGAGCGGCATCATGCTTTCGTTTACGGTGATTCTTCCGTCACGGCTAAGCGCTATCATCCTTTCTACTATATTTTTCAGCTCCCTCACATTTCCGGGATAATCATATTCAAGCAGCTGCATCATCACAGAATCATCGACAGAAATGTTCTTTTTCTTCTGATCGATCGCCACCTTTCTGATAAAGAACTCTATAAGCCCCTGCAAATCCTCTCTTCGCTCCCTCAAAGGAGGAATCGTAAGAGTCAGCGTATTGATTCGATACAGAAGGTCGTCGCGAAATCTCCCGTTTTCGATTTCGGCCGGCAGATCCTTATTTGTTGCAAAAATAAATCTGACATCCAACTCCGTTCTTTTGTTCGAACCGATCCTTTCTATTATACGTGTTTCCAGAAACCTGAGAAGCTTCCCCTGTGTCGTAAGCGGCAGATCGCCTATTTCGTCAAGAAAAATAGTACCGAAATTCGCCTCCTCAAATTTACCTGTACGCGATCCTACCGCCCCCGTAAACGCTCCCTTTTCGTGCCCGAAAAGTTCGGATTCGATAACACCCTCGGGAAATTCCTGACAGTTGACCGGAATAAACGGTTCCGTCGCACGGTTGCTTATCCTGTGAATATACTTTGCCACTACCTCCTTACCTACGCCCGATTCACCGAGCAGCAAAATATTTATATCGGAATCGGCTGTTCGATTGCACATGTCTATAATCCGGCGGTATTTCGGATTTTTCGATTCGAGAAAGGCATCGGTCACATTCTGCTTTTTCAGGAGGATATCGCCCTTTCTCTTTATATGATGTATTTCGGACATGCGTTTTACTTTTATGAGCAGCTCATCCGGGCTGCTCGATTTGACGAAATAATCATCGGCGCCCTTTTGTATCGCGTTAACCGCATTTTCTATGGAACCGTAAGCGGTAACAACCATGATATCCACATCTATGCCGGCCTCGCGAACTTTAAGGATCAACTCGTCTCCGCTCATTACGGGCATCCTGAGGTCAGTTATAATAAGATCAATATCGTTGGAAAGAACGTGTTCAAACGCTTCTCTCCCGTTGGAGCATGCCTGCGTGCTGTAACCCGCCTCCCTCAGTATCAGAGAGACTACGTTCTGATACTCCTTCTCGTCATCGACAATAAGGATTTTATAGTTTTCGCTGTTCTCCATCCTGTCACCCTCTCTCAATCGGAAGCGTTATATTGAACGTCGTACCTTTTTTCGGATAGCTTTCCGCCGATATACTTCCTCCCGTTTTGCCCACTTCGGATTGAAGTATGTAAAGACCCAGGCCGGTGCCGTTTTCTTTAGTCGTATAAAACGGGTTAAACACCGTCTCAAGCGCGTCCCTTTCTATACCGACGGCATTGTCGCAAAAAGATATGTACAAATTGTCACGGTCGTTCGCTGCTTTGATAAGGATTCTCTTGTCATTCCTTTCAAATCCCGAAAAGGCGTCAAACGAATTGTTTGTCAAATTCACTATGCAAAGCTTCAGTATATCCCCGTTTACCCTGAGAACCTCCGAATCCACACCTGAAGCATCTATATCAAGCCGTATCCCCGCATTTTCGAGTTCCTTTTTCGTGAGCTCCGTCATAGAGTACAGCAGTTTTTTGACATCGATACACGTCGTTTTGTCGCTTGAAAGCCGTGAGAAGCCGAGCAGATTTTCTATCAGCAGGTTTATTCTGTCTACAGACTCGTTCATAACCTCCAGCGCATGAAACCCGGATTCGTCGTCCACCCGTTTTTTCATCACGTACAGATAATTTTTTATTAGGCCGAGCGGATTCCTTATTTCGTGAGCAAGTCCGGCGCTTAGCTCGCCTACTGCGATCATCTTGGCCTCCTGGCGGTTAAGGCGCTCAAGCTTTTGACGTTCCGTATAATCCTTAATCAAAATCAGGTTGTCGTTTGATGCTTCGTTAAGATCACGTGTATAAACGAGGTAATATCGATTATTGAGGTAAAATACCTCCGGCGAGTTGGCATATTGCAGGAACGGCTCGAGCTGCTCTATTTCATCAACCCTCTTCTCGAGCATATCGGAAAACGGAATACCGATTATCCCTGCAAATGTCTTGTTTGCCGCAAGAATATGACCCTCCTGATCGCTGAGAAGAATCCCGTCCTTCAGAGAATCAATAAGTTCACGAAGCTCCTGTCTGCTCGTTTTAAGTTGCCTTGTCTTTATTTTAACCTGATTTGCTACCGATTTGTTCCAAATGAAAAAACCCGCAAAAAAGACTATAATCATCGAAACGAGATTTGCGGTGTTTCCGCCGTCGCTGCTTTCGTCCGTTTCCGGTATAAATGAACCGAACCATTTGGAATTTATATGGCTGTACTCGTTGTTTTTTTTCATTTCGAGGATGCCCTTGTTAAGGATATTAAAAAGGACCTTTTGATCTGCATTGACCGCAACTGCAACATCCTCCTCCGATATCGACCCGTCTAAAAACCTGAAGCGGTTTGCCCGCAATGCCTGATTAAGATGATATGACAGCTTTGCCTCATCTCCGATAATCGCATCGACCTCGCCGAGCCCGAAGAGCCTGAAGCTTTCGTCGAGATCAGCGGTCAGTACCAGGTTGACATTGCTCCGCTCCCGAAAGAACTCATTGGCCGCATGATGCGCCGTACTTCCGCTTATGACGGCAATATTCATGTTGCTTACATCCGATATCGAATTGCATGACGACTCACCGTCAACCAGGATCTTGCTCTTCTCGGTATAAAGCGGCTGTGTAAAGGAAAATACGCTCTTATTTATATTCGTCATATTAAGAACCGAGCAGTCTATTGATCCCGTCTGAAGCTTTACAGCAAGATTATAGCTGTTGTATAAAACCGGTCGAAACTCCGCCTCGAGCACAATCGACAGTTGATTAAAGTAGTCTACCATTATACCCGTATTCTGCTCAAGATCACCCGACACGAAAGCAAACGGCGGATCGTTAACATCAATTCCGTATCTGATAACGTTTTTTTGCAGATACCTTTTTTCATCTGCACTAAGCGGCATCGAATATTTAATGTAATCAAAAATTCCGATGTCATAGCGTATGATGATGTCGGCCATTTTCACCGCAAGAACAAAAGATGTGAATAGCAGCGCATACATCAGCAAACGTTTTCTCATTTTTACCATCCGATCATGAATTTTTATTCTCGTATCAAGTTAAAACCCGACCGTCATCTTCATCCATAGCATAGCATACCATCAAATCGAAATCCGTTCCACCGAAAAAGCATCTCTCACCTGTCGGTAAAAGCACCTCTTATCTTCTGCTGAGATATCCGGCAACAATCTTCTTGCCGGCTTCTGCGACACTGCAAAAAAAATCACTGTCGCATGCGACACGAAACAAAAACACGCCGTGTCGCAAATCACACTCTTACCGGCAACTCCCGGCATAATGAGCATTCGACGATCGGCTTGATTAAACCCCGAGTTTATAGTCGCCTGCTTTTATTTTGCCTGCTTTGCGCAGGACACGATCGAATATCAAAGCAAGAACTGCCGGAAGAATAAAGTGTACGACAGCTACACCTGCAACCGAGCGGAATGTGACACCCATGTCCGTAAATGTTCCGATCTGACCGACCAGACCGCTCGTGCCCATGCCCGCGCCCATGGCGTTGTTTGTCATTTTGAAAAGGCATGTGCTGACAGGGCCTGTAACAATGCCGGCAAGTGTCGGCGGCAGGAGTATCCACGGTTTTTTCGTTATGTTGGAAATCTGGAGCATAGATGTGCCTATGCCCTGAGCGAAGAGCCCGCCTATACCGTTATCACCGAAGCTTATCACCGCAAAACCTATCATCTGCGCGCAGCACCCGGCTGTTGCGGCACCTGCCGCAAGCCCTGAAAGGCCGAGCATCATGCACAGTGCGGCACTTGAGATCGGTGCTGTAAGAGCAAGCCCGACGATTGTCGCGATAACTATGCCGAAAACGAACGGCTGCCATTCCGTAGCGGTCATGATTATGCTGCCGATTCCGGTCATAAGCCTGCCTATCAACGGTCCGACCGCCGCCGCGGTTATCCCGCCGAATATAAGCGTGACTGCCGGAGTTGCTATTATATCGACTTTGGTTTCTTTAAATACAGCCTTACCGAATTCGGCTCCGACGGCTACCGCAAAAAAAGCTCCCGCAGGACCTCCTGCATAAGCTCCCATCATACCTGTAACTGCACTCGTAAACATAACAAGCGCAGGCGCTTTGAGCCCCCACGCCACAGCAATACCGATCGCCGCGCCCATGAGGTCCATCGACTGCTGCCCGAGCGTTACTAAAAACTTCGACCATGTCTGCTCTCCGATTAGGTTTATCGACTGCTGTCCTACGGTTTTGATTATCAGTCCGACGAGCAGTGATGAAAAAAGCCCGAGAGCCATCGCCGACAGCGCGTCCTGAAGATACCGCTTTGCACTGAATTCTATATCCTTACGTTTAAGAAACTCTTTCATTTTGTTCTCCTTACAGACTTTCATGCTTTTTGCGAGATAATTGTAATATATGTCTTGTCTTGTGTCAAGACATATAAACGTGCTATAATGCTTTATCGGTTGTCATCGATTTGATCGGAGGATAAGATGAACGCAAAACAAAGGCGAAAGCAAATATTGGCAACGCTCGAGGAGATGGGAACACCTGTTACCGCCTCAGCTCTCGCATCTCAGTTCGACGTCAGCCGTCAGATTATAGTCGGCGACATTTCTCTGCTCAGAGCGGAGGGAAACGAAATCAGAGCTACGAGCCGGGGTTACGTGATGAGTTACGGGTCCGGTTTTCCATATATAGGAACTATCGTCGTAAATCACGACGCCAAACAGATCGAGCGCGAGCTTACGACTATTGTCGATTACGGCGGCACATGCATAGATGTCATCGTAGAGCACAAGATATATGGCGAGCTGACGGGCGACCTCAACATTTCTTCGCGTTACGACATACAGCTTTTCATGGAGAAGGCGGTACAGCAGGCGAAGCCGCTTTCCGCACTTTCCGAAGGGCTGCATATGCACCACATCGGCTGCAGGAGCAAAAAAATATTCGAGCTCATATGCAAGGCTCTGCGTGAGGAGGGTATTCTTATAGAAGATTAGCATCCGCGAAGCAAAAGTATTTGTACACAGACCGGCGTTTTACTGGGCGCGTATGTTTCCCGCCGAAAAGGTAATGCCGGGAACACCGGCACTCCTGAGCGCAGTCTATATGCCGAATGCCATTCTTCACAACTCATGATTATTCAATTCGTACGGTTATTTTTGATTTTGATTATCATTTTCAAAATAACCGTTTCTTTTTGTTTTACTGTGGTATAATAAATTCAGCAAGATGAAAAATATTTTCTAAAAATAACAGGAGGTATCAGTTATGAAATGGGTTTGTTCAGTGTGCGGTTACGTTTATGAAGGCAGCGAGGCTCCGGAGCAGTGTCCGGTATGTAAAGCGCCAAAGGAAAAGTTCATCGCTCAGGACGGTGAAATGACATGGGCTTCCGAGCACGTTGTCGGAGTTGCGAAGGGTGTCAGCGATGATATTATCGAGGATCTCAGAGCCAACTTCAGCGGCGAGTGTTCGGAGGTCGGTATGTATCTTGCCATGTCGCGAGTCGCTTTCCGCGAGGGATATCCTGAGGTCGGACTTTACTATGAGAAAGCGGCTCACGAGGAAGCGGAGCATGCGGCAAAATTCGCCGAGCTTCTCGGAGAGGTGCTGACTGACAGCACAAAGAAAAACCTCGAGATGAGAGTCGAGGCTGAAAACGGTGCAACAGCCGGAAAAACCGATCTTGCAAAAAGAGCCAAGGCAGCCGGCCTCGACGCGATTCACGATACGGTACATGAAATGGCAAGAGACGAGGCGAGACACGGCAGGGCGTTTGCAGGCCTTCTCGGCAGATATTTCGGCTAAGGCATACTGCACGGAGATGCAGGCGTTCCCGGGCGAAATATAACGGTCACCGCAGCAGGTGCAAACACAAAACAGCGGCGTGAATTATAAGCCAGCCGCGTGAACACAAGACAGCGGTGCGAATAATCCGGCATCGCGGGGTTTAGGACGGCGGAGTTATATAGCTCCGCTGTTTTCTATTGCTGTTTCCTATCACTGTATCGCTGTTTTTCATCTCTGTTTAAGCATTTCCCCGGCGAAGGCGGCTGCCCTCTCCCTTATGTTTTCGACCTCAAGTATGCTGCGGGGGTCGTTTGCCGTTTCTATCATTGCAAAACGCGCGGGAAGAGCAAAGCCTTTATTCAGGTTCATCGCGCCGATTATCTGTTCGGCGACTATATCTCCCCCGCTGTATCCGGAAACTATGAGCGCTCTGATTTGTTTTCCCGAGAAATCATTATTATAAAACAGGGCGGTAAGCCTGTTGAAGAACGCCGTTATATTGGCGCTGACAGAATCGTTGTAATTCGGGCATATCAAAACGAGCTGATCGCATGACATAATCGCGGGATAAACCTTTTCGACCATGATCCCGCCGTAAAAGCAATCCCCGCTCTCTCCGAAATGCCTGCACGTCTCGAAGCTGCATCCTCGGCAGTCGACGACGGTGCCGTTTCGAATCGGTATCTCTTGTATATTCGCTTTACCCTCAAGTTTCTCCGCTATAAGTGACCACAACAAAAGGCTGTTTGACGTTTCGCGCGAGCTCGCATGAATAGTGACTATATCGGGCTTTTGACCCGGCTCCGACTGCGGGTTCAACCGTAGCTGAAGCTCAGTCTTCGATTTTAATATCGGATCGGACGCCGGGGAGAACCGTTCAAGCCTGTCCGCAAGCGCCGACACTGCACAAGTGTACGCGGTTATATTATCGGCACCGGCCGCCCTCGCCGATGTGTTGAAGTTATACAGATGACCTGTGGCTTCAACGAGCGGCTTTCCCGGAAATGACATTCCCGCCCTGTTCGCGAGAAACACAAGGGTTCTTCCGAGCTTCTTGGTAAAGAACTCGCTTTCGCCGTCAATCACGACTCCACCGATAAGGCCGGACAGATCGATATCTCCGCCCGCAAGTCCGGCCATAAATTCCGAAAGAGCCCGGTTATAGCCGTTCGCCGGTATTGATGCCGCAAACAGCACTGAGTCGACACCGGCCGCAAGGTCAGCGTGTATGCGGGCCGGATCCGCAGGATCATTTATCACTACTGTTTCGTAGTTCTCAAGGCCCTTTTTCAGTACGTCGCGCAGCCTCCTGTCCGTAGCGCGGCCGGCCGATGTGCCGTCGAAAATCGCGATGCCTATCATATCACGTCACAGCTTTCCGCTATCGAACAAAGCTCGCTGTACGCTTTTGATGCTCTGAAAAAAAGCGGCTTCGGAAGTTCAATATCTTTTATCTCCTGTCCTCCCCGGGTGAGTCTCGATGTGCAGCCGAAGAATGCGCCTTTTTCTCCGCTTCCGAAATAAACGCTCCCGAGATCCCAATCTCCTCTTATTGCCGAGATCAGCGGCAGCGCCGCAGACGACAACGCAGGGGCTATAAACGGCTTGAAGCCGAGTTCCCTTATCTGCATGTTGGCATGCCTGACCATGTCGGTAAGCTCAAGCGATATTCCTTCGTCGTATTCAGAAAGACTGTTCGCTATTATTATGCCGTCCCCGTGAGGTCCGAGCGCAACGCCGTCGTCGAAATATGCGGCATACCTTTCGCTGCGCGCAGCGAAATATCTCGCCCTCATATCCATTACACCGAGCCCCAGTCCCCTTATCTGCGCAGGTTTGAGACCGGACGACCTGAGCAGTACCGAACAAAGCGGATCAACCGGATCCGAAACAACTGCGATAAGACCTTTGAACGAGTATTCTCCCGCCCTTTTGCCTACAGAAGATATAAGACTCGCGTTCGCCTCCAACTGAGCCATCCTCATGTCTCCCCTTCTTCCGAGAGGCGGTACGCCTTTGCTTGCACAGAATACAAAGACGTCGCAGTCAAAGAGCTCTTCCTCTTTGATCGCTCTGACGTTCGGCATGCGCCTTCCGTCGTACGCTCCGGTCTGTCCCATTTCCGCCTCAAGGCGCATCATCTGCATGCGGTTTATATCGTATATACCGATATCCGATACGGCATCGCCGGCTAAAAGCCTGAGTCCCGTCAGCATCGTGCTGCCCACGTCGCCGAGCGCCATTATGTTTACGCTCGCGGTACCCGATCCGACCCATGGAAATGACGCCTCAAGCCGAAGCCTGACTGAGCTTGCCGCATCGTCAGGACATGAAGCATCTCCGAGGCAGGGCACATCGTCAGGACGGGGTGTGCTGTGTAATCCGGCTATATCACTCAATCTGTATCTTTCCATCACATGCCCCATTTCAGCCTCGTAAGACGTTCGATATCGTTATCGATGAAAATCGTCGGTTCAAGGTTTGTGTCAAAAGAAACTCCGATGTCTATCTCCGGGATCCTCGGTATCGTTATCGCCTCGCCTATTCTTTCAAGTGTAAGCTTGCGTTCGAATATCTTCTGGTATTCGGCTTCTATCACTCCCATTATATGTCTCGCGTTTTCGAGGCACGTAAGCGAATATGAATAAACAGCCTCTTCGCCTCCGCCCGCGATAAAACCGGGCTTTATGTACGGAAGTATAAGGTTGGCCGATGAACCCGATCTGTACTTCATCCCGCTGCCGGGGGCCTCGATGCTGTCTCCGCCGATAAACGGATAACAGTCCTTCTCGTTGAGCCATACCTCGAGAGTCGGCAGAAAATATGCGCTTTCCGTTTTGAATCCGCTCCCCGCAAGCCTGTCCATGGCATCACCCGTCATAACGCCGACCAGAACTTTTTTTACATCAACATCGTTCGCCTTCAGTATAGGCCCGAGCATGTTCATGCGGTGTCCCTTATGAAGAAGATCATCTATAAGTATCACGGGACGGTCGAATGACTTTATCATCTTGACCTGAGTGTCGAGCGGAGAGCTGTTTTTCGCCTCTGCAACCGTGAATCCCTTTACGGTGCGGTTGAAATACTTCTCTACGACGAGCATCTTGGTCACGGTGTTCGGTACCACTACGTCGCCGAGCGCCTTACCGAACGGAACTGCCATGTACGGTCCTCTGCGGTCTGTATTCGCGTCAGCGGACGTCCCGTTCAGCTCCGCCACCTTCGCGATTATCTTGTTCTGTATCTCACCCGTGTTGAACGAGAGGAGAAGCTTGCCGGGATACAGACCCGAGAGCCTGTTCAGCAGTCGCTCATGCGCCTCGTCGATAGCCGTCAGCACCGCCTCGTTCTTGTTGAACGGCGCTTTGACGACAGTTTCGACATCCTTGAATATGATCACCGGTTTTTTGAGAGATACGGCATATATAGGATACTGCGCATCACCGCCCGATATGTCCTCAAAACCCTGACGCATCAGAGCCTCCGCTATTCTGATGTCGTAGCCCGCCTTGTCTGCCGGATTATATATCGCGTATCCGTAATCGCGTGCGATAAGCTCCGTCAGAAGCTCGGTTAATATCATCTGACTGACTCCCGCTATCCTGCCCTCTTCAGCGTAGAGAAAGCCTATAGCGGCAATGCTTCCCTCAGCTTTTGCCCTGATTACCGATGCGATTTTCGGATCTTTGAATTCCCTGAGCAGATTTTTCGTGCCGACTCCGTGGCACGCAGCAAAAGCGCTCACCTTCATTGCCTCCGATGTATCGCGAATGTAGAGCGTACGGACGTTGTTCCCCGAAAGGTACGACGCGACGAGCGACGTGTCGTAGCCCAGCTCCGACAAGCTCGCCGCAATAGGCCATATACTTTCGGAGCCGCGCGGCTTGAACGACTCAATGCCTATCTTGCGCGACTCTATAACGTGCTTGTAAGCGGGTTCTCTGAGGTACATGCTGTTCGCGTATATGAAATCCTGAGCCACCCGGTCTATAAGGCCCGATATATCACGGTTAAGGTCGATATTGTCCCTGATCCTCGTCGAGCTTATATCCTCAAAGTACTTGCCTATCGTAAGCCTTACGAGCTCTCCCTGCACCGGGTAATTTTTCGAACTGTTTGCCGACCCGACCTTGGACTCGCGCTCAAAGGCTATCGTATTTAGAGAATGAACGGAGTCCTCTGACGGAGGCATCATATACGCCGATGCATTTTTCATCACATCCGTTCCGACCGCTATGTACAGCTGCTTACCGGCAAAAATCTCCTTGAGCCGCCTGATATCTTTTTTGTTCGCTATATTTATAGGTATATCGTCCGGGAAAGAATATATCCTCTCCTCTTCCGCCGCTGACATCGTCATGATGCGGCGCCTGAGCAGCTTGGCCTGCGTATGCTTTGACCACGAAAATTCGTCGAGCGCCAGATATACATCGAATCCCATGTCGCGTATACGCATCGCGACTTCCTTGTGCCCGAGACTGAACGGATCGAAGGTCCCCGGGTAGAAGCAAACCCTCTCGGGTATGTCGAATGCGAATTCCCCCACGCTTTGTTCGTGCGAGCTTATATACCTGTATATGTGGTTCAGCACGGCCGCATTGCTGTAAAAGCCGAGCTCGTCTTCCGATCTCTCGTCGAGCAGCATGAGGATCTTTTTGTATGAGTGCGTGAAGCAAAGCTCCTTGTCGTGCCGGGTCATTATACGGCTCGCAAAAACGTGACGGCCGATGTTGACGAACGCTTCGCGGCTGAACTCATCATCAAAATGCGAATACGCCTTTATCATTATATAAAGAAGACGCACCTTCAGCTCGTCGTGCTCCTTTATATCACCGCCCGCGCGCACCATGTAATCGTCGTACTCCTCAAGGATCACGCCTATCGTATCTATCATGAACGACGCCGATTTGTAGCTCGTTTTTAGAATCTCCGCTTCGAGAGTGTCTATCATCTCGATAAACTCCGCTTTTTCAAGTGAAAGCGATATTTTGCCGAGGTAATACGGGATATATTTCGTATACTGCCTGTCACCCGTTTCGAGTCCGTTATACAGCTCAACCGCAAGCTCGTTTCTTTGCGTATCGGTCATGTACGGCACGAGACCGAGCAAAGAGTCCCCAGCGGCTTTCCTGACTCTCACCCTCTCACTTATCTTCAGCAGATTCGCAAGGTGAGTGCCGAGGTGCATTATAGTCTCCGCACCGAAGTTTCCCTTACTGAGGTACGCCATCAGTTCTATGCTCATTACCTTTATAAGCCAATGCGTACCCATCTTGAGGTCGTCGAGGAAGAGATTACCCTCCATTTTCGATACGTTCGACCGTTCTCCCGGCGGCACAAGTATATCCATCATGCTGTCAAAATACTCGCGGTCGCTCATGCCTTCCGCCCTGCGTGCCGCTTTAAGCGCCGCAAGCCTCACTTCTTTTTTGTCGGACGCCGAGCAGCTCTTTATCGCAGCCTTTACGGAGCTTATAAACGTTTCGGAACATATCGCGGGATCAATGACATCCGTCATGGCAAGCAGTACTATCGTAAGCTCGCTGTCATCCTCCGCGCCGTAATAGCTTCCGAGTATATCTATAATCCCGCTGCGGTCATCAGGTTCCTCGTTTATTATCGTCGTCACGATGGCGTTCAGCGAATAGAGCATCCACCTGCGATGCTGCTCCGTAAACCTGCGCTCAGGGTGAACTATCTTTTCGAGATATTCGGCGAACAGCGAAACGGCATCGACCGTGTGAGGCTTCATCTCCATCCCCTCCGGAAGCTCCTTGAGGTACTTCGTATTGAAGCCTGCGATCATCGTTCCTATCAGTTCGGCGGCATGTGTCCGTATATCTCCGTCCTTGTGTGCGAGAAGCTCATATACGAGCTTGATCGTCATTAGCTTCTGACGCTCCGTCATATACGTCGAATACTCGTCAAATATAGAAAGGTACGTCCTCACATTCTTCCAGTGGCTCTCCGACCTTGCCGCCTCGATGAGGTCTGCAAGTTCCGAATCGACGTTCATCACGCTCATGAGCCTTACGTTATGGTCTATCGCCGAGTATTTGAGCTGCATCACGGCATCCGCCCCTTCGAGCAGGACGCGCTCTCTCGCCGCTCTGACAGGTACGGGAGGTTCGCTGCCCGGCACCTCCGGGAGCTTCGTTTCTATGCCGCGCTCATGCATATAATCCTCAAAATCCCTGAGCTTCGCGTAGACCTTGCGATAGCGTTTTTCTTTCTTTGCGTCTACATTGTCGAGCTTGCCCAGTATTATATCAAAGGCGTCGGCAAGCGAGTGAAAGACGACCTGCTCCTTTCCGTTTTCGTCGCGGACGCTTTTGACTCTAAAATCCGAATATATGAGTACGAGCGATTCCACCGAAAGATTTTCGAGTTCAAGATCCCATGTCGAATGATTCGCTGCACAGTGTCCGAACGCATATAGCCCGAACCTCCGGTAGCAAATATCAGTATAATAATAGTGCAGGTACGGCACGCGCTTTTCTTCGTTCTTGCGGCAGCCGAATTTACCGATATCGTGACCTGCAGCCGCTCCGGAAATAAGCGCGAGATCTATCGGCACTCCCGACGCGGAAAGCTGGCGCGCAACGTACATGGCTACGTAATGCACGCCGCCCATGTGACCGAGCGTGTCGTATGGCGTGATGTCGGAACCGATCCTCATAAATTCGTAGATATAGAGCTTGTCAGCCGTATCCATGAGCGCGTCGTACTCGCCTGCATAATGTGAGTCTGCGTACTCATCGCGTTCGAGCATCACCATATCGCGCGTGGGATCAAAGGCCGCCGTGCGCCTCTCACATCTGTACGCGCCTCTCATTATTTGCAGGAAAATCATGCCGCCCGTCCGGTAATCTCCGGGCGGCGCATCAGGCTTGAGCAAAGGGAAAAGCTCTCCTCTTATGTAATCAAAGCAGTATCCCGGCCATCCGCCCGGCGGCGCACTTCTGAGCTGCGGCACGTATTCTGCGGCCGTCTCCGCAATCGTAAGCGAAGAGTACCTTCCGTTTACATCGGCAGACTCGGCTATCATGTCCGCCATTTCTTCTATGAGATTGGACGAAATGAAGCGCTTCATACTCTCGGGCGTAACGCACGCAGCCTCGGTGAAGTTCTTCTCCGTGAGTGCATGCGTTATGCAATCTCTCATTATATTTCCGGTGTTTATATTGTTTTCCATTACTTCGAGGCCCTTTCTCTTATGAAAAGATTATATCAAAAAAGGAAGCCTTCTAACAAGGCTTCCCTTATCATTTGCCCTTCTTACAGAACTGCCGCAAAGGTTTTTCCGTATTCTCTGCACGCCGCTATCGCGTCCTGATCCGGTGCCCAATGACATTTTTCAGGATCGGCCACAATCTCAAAGCCCGAACCCTCGAGAAATTCGGATATAATCTTCGACGCCTCGCCGCTCCATCCGTAGCTTCCGAATGCCGCCGCCTTCTTGCCCTTGAACTTCAGACCCTTGATCATCTCGAGCATGCCTGCGATCGCATACGAATAGCCGTTGTTAATCGTAGGCGAACCGACGAGAACGGCCTTTGATCTGAACACATCGACGAGGATATCGTTCTTGTCGGAGTTTGCCGCATTGAACAGCTTTACCGCGGTTCCCGGACTCTGTTCGGTTATTCCCTCGGCAATGGCCTCGGCCATCCAACGCGTAGCGTTCCACATGGTATCGTATATTATCGTGACCTGATCCTCGCTGTAATTTTCGCACCACTTCTGATAGCGCTCCAATATCGCGCCGATATTCTTTCTCCATATTACACCGTGACTCGGAGCTATAAGGTCTATCTTCAGGTTCATGGAAAGTATCTCTTTGAGCTTTTTACTCACGAATACGTTGAAAGGATTGAGAATATTGGCGTAATACTTCTCGGCCTCCGCGAGAATGACGTCAGCGTCGTCCTCATCGTCAAACAGCAGCTCCGAAGCATAATGCTGCCCGAAACCGTCGTTGCTGAACAGTACGTTTTCGCCCGTCATATATGTGAACATGGTATCCGGCCAGTGGAGCATGGACGCCTCGGTAAATCTGAGGCTGCTTTCTCCTATATTGAGCTCATCGCCTGTCTTCACGTTTACGAAATTCCAATCCTGATGATACAGACCTCTCATTATGCTTTCACCTTTTTTGGTGCAGTATATGGGCGTGTCCGGTATCTCGCGCATGAGCTCCGGCAGAGATCCGCTGTGATCGTTCTCGTTGTGGTTCATGACAATATAATCTATGTCCTCGAGATTTATCTCCTCCTTCAGACGGCTCACGAACTCCTTGTCATAAGGGCCCCACACCGTATCAATCAAAACGTTTTTCGTATCCCGTATAAGGTACGAATTGTACGATGAGCCCTTGAATGTAGAAAGCTCGTTACCGTGAAACATCCGAAGACCCCAGTCTATCTTTCCGACCCACGTTACCTTTTCTGTTACTTTTTTACCCATTTTCAAATTCCTCCGTTGCTGTCCCCCGTCGCAGGCGAATGCGATCATCGCGCATGCAGGGCTCCGTTTATCAATGCCCGAAACTCCCTGCCGCTCGTGACGGTATTTATCTTTCCTCGTATCGCCGCGCCGCCCTTAAGTCCCTTAAGGTAGCGCCCGGCAAATTTTCGCATCTCACGCACGGCGATATACTCTCCCTTCGCCTTTTCCATGCGTTCGTAATGCTCTGTCATCATGTCAGCTATCTCGGATACCGACGGTTTCATCAAAGGCTCCTCCCCGTTATACTCGGCGTTGAGTCTTCGGAATATCCACGGGTCACCAAGTGCGGCACGTCCTACCATAACGAAAGTGACTCCTGTCCCTTTCATCATTTCCGCAGCCGCTTCGAAGCAGTCTATGTTTCCGCTTCCTATTACCGGAATATCCACGGCTCGAACTACCCGTGCCATCGCTTCGATATCCACATCACCGCTGTAATACTGCTCGCGCGTTCTTCCGTGGACCGCTATCGCTTTCGCGCCGCCCGCCTGAGCTGCCTGAGCGGCCGCAACCGCCGCGTCCGGCTTCGCGCCCTGTATGCCTGTCCTTATCTTGACCGTCACAGGCTTGTCGGTTTCGGCGCACATAGCCTTTACTATTTTGTATATCATCTCAGGATTGCGCAGAAGCGCAGAACCGTCACCATTTTTGACTACTTTCGGCACGGGGCAGCCCATATTCACGTCTATGATGCTGTTTCCGAGCGGTTCCGCGAGAACCGTCGCCCTCGCCATAAACTGCGGGTCGCTGCCGAACAGCTGCACGGCCGTCGGGCATATGCATCCCTCCATGCCGAGAAGCTCGGGCGTTTTTCGGTTCCCGAAGCAAAACCCCTTTGCACTCACCATTTCGGTATATACGAGCGAAGCCCCGTGCTCGGAGCATATAGCCCTGTAAGTCTGATCCGTAAAGCCTGCCATAGGCGCCAGAAAAAACGGTCCCGAAAGCGCAACGCTCCCTATTTTATGCATCCGCATCCTGCTTTCCCGAGTATCTTCCCCTGGATGTCTTTTTATTTTTTTCGTATATTATTTCGAGTCCCTCAAGCGTCAAAAGCTTGTCTATATGGTCGATACAGTCTACGCCCGATGCTACGAGTGTAGCCATACCGCCTGTAGCAACGACGATTATGCGCCTGTCTCCGATGAGCTTTTTCATCTCGCCTTTCATCCGCC
The DNA here is from genome assembly GCA_938046095.1 of uncultured Clostridia bacterium. Classification (GTDB taxonomy): domain Bacteria; phylum Bacillota; class Clostridia; order Peptostreptococcales; family Anaerovoracaceae; genus Eubacterium_B. Next base: position 31,952 of record CALIXS010000019.1, on the reverse strand, counting down.
TCACAATATAGTCGACTATACCCATGTGACCGTACACGAGACCCGCCTGCATGCTCTCCGTCGTATTTTTGCATATCGCGCTTCCCGGATCTTCTATTTCGACCTTAGGAAGCTTAGAAGTCTTCTCGAACAGTGCCTCCGAAGATATCCTGAGCCCCGGCGCGATAGAGCCTCCCAAATACTCTCCCTTATCCGATATGGCGCAAAAGGTCGTAGCAGTGCCGAAGTCTATAATTATGAGGGGGCCTCCGTATTTGTCGACAGCGGCGACGGCGTTGACTATCCTGTCGGCGCCTATCTGCTTCGGATTGTCGTACTTGACTATGAGCCCTGTCCTGACTCCCGATTCTATTACTATCGCCGGCTTGCCGAAATATTTTACCGCCATGTGCTGAAGTGTAAACATGAGGGACGGTACGACCGTCGATATTATTACATCGTCGACATCTTCCATGCTGATATTCTCGTATGCGAAAAGCTGTCCGACGAGCATGCCGTATTCATCGGCGCTTTTATTCGTTTCCGTCGATATGCGCCAATTCCTGACAAGATCGTGTCCGCGGAAAACCCCAAGCACCGTATCCGTATTTCCGACATCAAAGGCAAGCAGCATCTTTTCTCCTTATTTTAATTCACTACCCTTTCGAGCCTCTTCAGAGCGAGAGCTATCGTAAGTCCCGGTATAACCCTGTTCGCGGTTATTTCCGCTCCCAGAACCTCGTTTATCCTCTTGAGCCTGTACTGCACCGTATTAGTGTGTATACCCATAAACCGGCTGGTCTTACCACTGTTCATACCTGCATCGAGAACAAAAGTTTCAAGCGTATCGAGCAGCTGTTTTGCTTTGTTCTCTCCCATTTCCCTGCGGAACGGCTCTAAAAGCTGTACATAATTCTTCTTTATATGTCCACCCTGTACCTGGATATTGATACAGTTCGATACGAGTACAAGCTCGTATTTCGAAAATACTCTTTTATACGGAAAAACGCTCTCCACGAACGTCCACGCCTCGCTTATGAGCCTGAATCCGTCCGCAGCTCCTTCGATTCCGTCCACTCCCGTCGCGTGGAATATACGTATCGATTTACTCATATCCTTGAGCCTTTTGTACAGCTGCAAACACTCCGCTTTCAGGTCGGGCTCCGACCCGCCGTCGCCTTTGATTATGACCGCATGCGTCTCCTCGCCCTCCTGTATGCATAGAACCTCCGCACCCGTCTTTTTTTCAAATTCATCTATTATTGAAAGTGCCGATTTGCCCCCTATACCTTTGGCATAGAACACGCTGACTATAGCCGCTCCCTTTATCTCCATTTCATCCTTGAGGGAATAAGCGAGGCTCGTATTGCCTCTGATCAAAGCCTTTATCATCTCGGCTTTTATATCGCGCTCCGGCGTATATTTCCACATGCCTACTGCAAGCTCGATGATCTCGGCAAGCTTTGTAATTTCGACGGCCGAATAATTATCATCGTTGTCGACAAGCAGCAGGAAGTATTTCTCGCTTCCTATGCTTATCGCTCCCCAATACCCTGTAACGCCCTCGACATCGACGAGCGAGTAAACTCTGCCTCCGGGGCTCTCCTCACCCCCCTGCAAAAGCCTTACCGCCTCGGCAACCGTGGTCCTATGCCTCGTTTCTATAACGAATACAGGATTAAAGTCTTTAGATATGAGCACGACCTGAAAACCGTTGCTTACGGCGGCTTCCCTCAGCGCCGACTGAAAGCTCTTGTGCTTTTCGAAGTTCAGCAGGTGATAAATAGTGTTGTTTATCAGGTTATTGTTGAAGTTTTCTCCGACAATTATCCTGTCCATTATCTGCTCTATCGCATCGGAATACTCCGCTTTGTTCCCGTTCGGGATTATCATGAGCGGAAGCCCGACAGCCTCGGCCACCTCCACAGTTTCGGCATCATCGGCCGTTATCCCGTTTTTTGCGTGGAACACCACAAGACCCGCGATGCCGCAGTTTGCAAGACCTCTGACTACCTCCGCCTGCATTCCGACATCGTCCTTCATCGCATAAAAGGACGTAAGAACTATCTGATCTCTCACACCGTTGTTTTCGACAGCCGTCAGGACGTCTCCCGCATCCATGACCGATACGCTTCTCACAACGTTATCGAGGTTGCGCCTTCCCGCTGCTACAATGCACGGCTTGAATGCATCAAGCTCCAGACAATCTCTGACAGTAATTTTCATGGCACGTACCCATCCTCTTACTCGTTAGACTTTTTATCATCCTGAGGTTCTGCATTATCGCCCGGTTCCTGTCTCGTCTGTCCTTCCTGCATAGGCTGTGCGGGCTGATCGTGCCGGTCCCCCTGAGATACCTCGTGAGAAGGCTGTACAGGCTGACCGACAGGCTGATCATAGTCCGTCGGCATCGGCTGCCCGTAACCTCCCTGTGGCGGCTGTCCGCTCCCCCCTTGCGGAGGAGGCTGCATACCTCCGAAATAAGGATCGTTATACTGTCCCTGCGGAGGCTGCCCGTACCCCCCTTGTTGAGGAGGCTGCCCGTAGCCTTCCGGCGGGAAACATCCGAAACCGTCATTTCCGCCCCGCATGCTTTCCGCCTCGGCCTTGCGTATTTCGGCCTCACGCCTTATTCTCTCGGATTCCTTGGCTTCCTTTTCGTTTTCTATCTTTATTCTTTCTTCCTTCTCACGGAGCTCTCTCGCTACGTCGTCAGCCGTTTTTTCTCCCGTGTAAAGCGATTCGAACTGCTCCCCGTCGAGAGTTTCAACGGCAAGCAAAGCCTGAGCGACCGACTCGAGCTTGTCTCTGTTTTCTTCTATTATCTTCTTTGTTTCGTCAAATGCCTGATCGACAATTCTCCTTATCTCGTGATCTATCTCCGACTGCACCTCTTCGGAATACGACTTTCTCGACGTGAAGTCGTTACCGAGGAAAACCTCCTCCGAATCCGCGTAATTGATAGGTCCGAGTTTATCGGAGAAGCCGTAGCGCGTCACCATATCTCTCGCAACGTCCGTAGCTCTCTGTATGTCGTTACTCGCTCCCGTGCTGATATCGTCCAATACAAGCGCCTCGGCCGCACGTCCTCCGAGCAGGTGCTTTATGGAATCAAGCATGTTCTTTTTGGTCAGGTACGTCTGATCCTTTTCCGGAAGCTGCATAGTAAAGCCTCCCGCCGCGCCTCTCGGTATGATCGTGATCTGATGCACGGGATCGGAACCCGGAATGCTCCTCATAACTATCGCGTGACCCGCCTCATGATAAGCCGTGAGCCTGCGCTCTTCCTCGCTGATCACCTTGCTCTTCTTGGCAGGACCTGCTATTACTTTTGTTGTGGCTTCCTCTATCTCCGCCATCCTTATGGTGCGCCCGTTTCTCCTCGCCGCAATAAGAGCGGCTTCATTGAGAAGGTTCTCAAGGTCCGCTGGTGTGAATCCCGGAGTGCGCCTCGCTATGATTTCAGGACTGACCTCATCGGCAAGCGGCTTGTTTTTGGCATGTACGCGTATGACCTCTTCTCTGCCTTTGATATCCGGTATACCTATAACTATCTGCCTGTCGAAGCGTCCCGGTCTGAGCAGTGCCGGGTCGAGCACGTCGGGCCTGTTTGTAGCTGCCATAATAATGACACCGTTATTTTCTTCAAAGCCGTCCATCTCTACGAGGAGCTGGTTCAGCGTCTGCTCGCGTTCATCGTTTCCGCCACCCAGTCCGGCGCCTCTCTTGCGTCCGACTGCGTCTATCTCGTCTATAAATACTATACACGGCGCACTCTTCTTAGCCTGGTCAAAAAGATCCCTCACGCGTGAGGCTCCGACACCGACGAACATTTCGACGAAATCCGAACCGCTTATCATAAAAAACGGCACGCCCGCCTCGCCCGCCGTAGCGCGCGAAACGTAAGTCTTGCCCGTTCCCGGAGGGCCGACGAGCAAAACGCCCTTCGGTATCCTCGCACCTATCTCCTGATATTTCCTCGGGTCCTTGAGAAAATCGACGATCTCCTTGAGCTCGTCCTTTTCCTCCTTAAGTCCGGCTACTTCACCGAAGGTTATATTGCGGCCGTCGCCCTTATACATACGCGCCTTGCTCTTTCCGAACGAGAAAGCCTTGCCGCTTCCTCCCTGATTCATCATCAGATACATCAGGAAGATAAGGCCGATTATCATTACGGCGCTTGGCAAAAGATTAAGAATGACCGACGACGCCGAGCTCGGGTCGTCCGTCTTCATCTCGAGAGTCCCCGCCTCAATCTGCGGATAAATGTATGCCTCCTCGAGGTGATTTATCTCCGTTATATATGGTGCATATGCGTAAACGTATTTCTTCTCGTCCTTGGAATCAGACTTGAGAAGACCTGTCATCTTCGTTCCCGTGATGTTAATCTCGCTTATTTTTTCTTCCTTGAGATAAGCTGCAAATTTTGAATAGGACACCTTTGTGACCTCATCTTCGCCGAGCCCCCTGGCCATATATGCTATGAGAACGATGAGTGCGAAAACCATGATCCACAAACCTATACTGCGTGCGTTTTTCTTCAATTCAGTTGATCCTCCTATGATTGGCAGTCAATTTATATCCAATACTTACCGTAAAATTTGTTTTCGTTCAACAAAACAGTCCATATATTTTATCACACCGATTCAAGCAATTCAATACATACAACCGTTTTTGTATCGTCCGTAACAGGAGCCGCCGCCGATGCGCCCGACATCCCGCCAGACCAGAACAAAACAGTACTGCCTGCGGCTACGACGTCGATATAGTCGCGCTCTTCTCTCGGTATTTTGAGATCGACAAAAAGATTCTGGAGTTTTTTCGTTCCGCTCCTTGTCTTTATCCTGTCCCCTGCGACCCTGCGGCGCAGCTTAATATGTTCCTCCGGGGTTTTGCAGCCTAAAAGCTCCGAGAGCTTTTCGCGGTCAAACGATACCCCTTTATTTTCATATACCCCTAATTCCTCTCTCGTCATCACTGTGATCTTAAGCTTACGTGCTTTGCGTACGTTTTTTTTCGTACCTCCTACCACTATTCTGTCGTATACGTTTCTCAGAAAATACCCGTGAGGAAGATCGACGTTCGCTGACGGCCCTCCGTGCCGCAATATGTCTCCCAGCGCTTCGTAATTCGCTCTTATCATGTCCTCTCTGAGACCCGTCTCCTCAAGCGCAAGCCTCAGCACTCTGCGCGAAACGGCAGACTCGGCTTCGGCGATAAGTCCGCGGTCCAGCATAAGTCTGCCCGCTTTTTCGTCATTTTCGACAAGCGCTTTATCGAAAAGTCCGCGCGCTTGTTTCTCGAGGCAGCGTCTATCCTCCTCGGCTGAATCGGCAAGGCCCACGAGCGCTTTCTTTATGTTCCTGTTGTATTCCCTTTCGAGGTATGGTATGAGCTCAAGGCGTATGCGATTGCGGCTGTATGCCGGCTCGCCGTTCGTCTTGTCGAAACGTGGCGAAAGCTCCCTTTCGTTACAGTATTCGAGTATATCCTCTTTGTATACGTCGAGCAGCGGTCTGACTATCTTTCTTCCCGTCTCGTCAGTCCTGACATGGCTGATACCCGTCATTCCGTCGGTACCCGTTCCTCTCATCATCCTGAACAAAACGGTCTCCGCCCTGTCGTCCGCGTTTTGTGCCACGGCTATCACCGCCTTGCCTGCGCTTAAGCGCTCAGCCTCACGCGAAGCATCAGAAAAGGCGTCATATCTGAGCTTTCTGCCCATCTCCTCCTCCGATACACCTGCGGCCTTTGACATGCCCCGGACATCGTACTTGTATGTGCGGCACTTCAGTCCGCGCGAAGCGCACAGCTCTTCGGAAAAGATCCTGTCCCCGTCGGAATCGGCGCCTCTCAGCGAATGATCGACATGAACGGGATAAAGCGTAAGTTTCATATCGCCCGACAGTGCGAACAGAATATCAAAAAGGCACACCGAATCGGGCCCTCCGGAGAGCCCGATCACAATGTGCTCGTTTTCTTCTATCATGTCATGCTCCGTTATCGTACGCCGAACGCGCGCAATAAGTCGGTCTATCGTATTCCTTTTCATATATGTGCCCCGATTCCGTAGAACCGTTCAGCATTTTTGCAGGTCCGCTCCGCCGCCTCGGCATAGGTGATCCCCTTTATTTCGGCAAGCCTGCGGGCGGTATATTCTACATACCGGGGTCTGTTAGGCCTGCCGCGCATCGGCTCCGGCGCAAGGAAGGGCGTATCCGTTTCGATCATAATACACTCCAAAGGCACGCTTTCGGCAACCCTTACCGTTTTTTTGTTATTCTTATATGTGAGCGGTCCGCATATGCCTATTGTAGCCCCGAGCGATATGTACTCCATCGCCAGCTCCGCACTGCCCGAAAAGCAGTGTATATCGACTCCCGCCGACTGCCACGAGCTCCCTTTCGCGTTCTGCGGCTGAAACATGGATTTCCTTTCCGCTGAAAAAGCACCCTCCTCGGTAAGTATGTCCATAGTCTCCCTGTCGGCCTCGCGGGAGTGCACGACTATCGGCATGCCGAGGTCGTTCGCAAGCCTTATCTGACGGCGAAACCAATATCTCTGAGCTTCCTTTTCCGATCTCATGTAGTGATAATCGAGGCCTATCTCGCCGACAGCCTTTACCTTATCGTGTTGTGCAAGCTTACGGAGCTCATCAAGTATATCTTCCGTCATCGAACCGGAATCGTGAGGATGTACGCCCACCGCCGCGTATATGCGCACGTGGCTTTCGGCGTCGCGCACCGCCTGTACTGACGAAGACAGGTCGTATCCTATATCGACCACATACGATATTGTATCGTCGCTGAACGTTTCGGCTATTATCGCCTGCCGCTCCTCTTCCGTGAACGAGTCTTCGTTAAAATGTGCATGCGAATCGAAAAGCATATGCGTTACCTCTCAGCTTACATGACTGCCGCTTTCGGCATCAGACGCCGCATCACCATCCTTTTCCGCCGGTTCATCCGCTTCCTCTTTTATCCTCTGAAGCTCATCGAGCTCCTTGTCGATGTCGAGCCTCGGAAACAAAGCGTCGCCCCTGCGGACGGCAGACCCCGCCGCAAGATCGAACCTGTACGCGTCCTCCCAGATGATGTCCCCGCTCAACCCGAGCTGTTCGTTCATCTTTTCTGTCGTCGTATGCATAAACGGATATATGAGCACCGAAACTATCCTGAGCGTTTCGGCAAGATGGTTCATACATGTATCAAGCTCTTTTTTTCTGCTCTCATCCCTGGCGAGGAGCCACGGCATCTTCTCGTCTATGTATTTGTTTGCTCTCCTTATGACCGACCATATCTCCTCGAGCGCCATATTGAAGCAGAATTTGTCTATCTGAGCAGCCGCCCTGTCGGCTGCGGAAACGGCCATATTTCTGAGCTCGTCATCTGTTTCGTCCGTCAATTGCGCCTCCGGAACAACTCCGCCGCAATACTTTTCTATCATCGAAACGGAACGCGACAGCAGGTTTCCGAGGTCGTTCGCGAGATCAAAATTCATACGCCGAAGCATCGCTTCGCTCGTAAAATTGCCGTCCTGACCGAACGTATACTCTCGGAGCAGGAAGTACTTGAGCGCATCTACTCCGTATCTGTCTATGAGTTTGACCGGGTCTACCACGTTACCCTTTGATTTGCTCATCTTTTCTCCGTCGAACAAAAGCCAGCCGTGGCCTCTCACCTGCTTGGGAAGAGGCTCTTCTATCGACATGAGCATCGCAGGCCATATGACGCTGTGAAACCTTACGATCTCCTTGCCGACGAGGTGTACATCCGCCGGCCAATATCTGCTGTACAGCTCCGTTTCATCCGGAAATCCGAGAGCTGTAATGTAGTTCGACAGCGCGTCGAGCCATACGTATATTACGTGCTCAGTATCGACAGGAACCGGAATGCCCCAGTCGAAGCTCGATCTCGATATGCAGAGGTCGTCAAGCCCCTGCATTACAAACGCCTTCATCTCATTGCGCCTCGATTCCGGCTGCAGAAAATCGGGATTGTTCTCAAACAGATCGAGTATCCTGTCCTGATATTTTGAGAGACGGAAAAAATACGCCTCTTCGTTTGCCTTCTCCACCGGTCCGCCGCAATCCGGGCAGCGTCCGTTCACGAGCTGACTTTCCGTCCAGAATGACTCACACGGCGTGCAATACAGTCCCTCGTACTGAGACTTGTATATATCTCCCTTCTCGTACATCGTGTTGAATATGGCCTGCACCCTCTTGACATGGCGCGGCTGTGTCGTCCTGATAAAGTCGTCGTAGGAAATCTCCATCACCTTCCAGAGGTCGATGACACCCGCTACTATTTTGTCGACATACTCCTGAGGCATCATGCCTTTTTCTTCTGCTTTTTTTTGAATTTTCTGACCGTGTTCGTCGGTTCCCGTCAGAAAGCGTACATCAAACCCCTGAAGCCTCTTGAATCTCGCCACGGCATCCGCCATCACCGTACAGTATGTATGCCCGATGTGCAACCTGGCGCTCGGATAATAAATAGGCGTCGTTATGTAAAACGTGCCCCCGGAATTGTTTTCACTCATCACAATATGTCCTTTCCCGACATAAACCTTTTCTATGTCAGTGAGATGAGAGCGCAAAAAAAACGCTCTCACCCCTGTATCATCATTATTCTGTTAGGGCTTTACGACGGTTCGCCGCCCGCTCAGCCGCCTAAAACGGTACCTTGAAACTGAAATCGTGCACAAATGCCGCAAACAGCCGTCAGTCTCGGTGCCGCCATATTCTGCTCGGCTACGCCTCGAGGTCCTCTTCGGCCCAATCGTCGTTGGACCATTCCTCCGCCGGCCAGTCCTCGTTCACGAAGATCGTCTTCATTATGCGGTCCATGCCGAGCACAAGCGTCGTACCTGCTATGAGTCCTATCCCTACGACAGCAAGAGCTACCTTAACGGCGGTGTGATTGTTTTCATTCTTTTTCACCTTTGACATCAGATCCTCCTTATTCGGCCTTCGGCTCGTCATTGTATTTCCTCGTATTCACAAATGATACTATAATATCCGCGGCGTGTTCGTCCGTTATATAGCTCGTGTTGAGCATAAGATTGTAATTTCCGTATGCTCCCCACTTCTGTGATGTATGGTAATTATAATAATTTGCCCTCGCCTTGTCGTAGTCCTTTATCTTGTTTCTCACGCCCTCCGGGTCGTCGCCGTACATATCTATGCAGCGTCTTACCCTGTCCTCCGTTTCGGCACAGAGGAATATGTTTGTCACGCCGGGAAGTTCTCTGAGAACGTAGTCGGCGCAGCGCCCTATGATAACTCCCTCACCCGTATCGCCTATCTGTCTTATGACGTCGAACTGAGTTATGAAAAGCTTCTCGTTTATCGATATCGGCTCGGCTGTGAATCCGTCTCCGAAGGACATCGTGGATGCAAAGCTGTAGGAAATGGTGCTCTTGGCTCTGAGTTCGGCCGTTTCTATGACCTCGCGCGATAATCCGCTCTTTTCGACGGCGAGATCTATAATCTCCTTGTCATAGAAAGGCAGCGACAGTTTCTCGGCCACCAGCCCGCCGATCAGCCGTCCGCCGCTTCCGTATTCACGGCTTATGGTTACCAGTCGTCTCATGATTCACCTCCGTATTTATTGTTTTAATTATACAACACTTCCGCCCTCATGACAAATCCTTATGCAGCTTCCTCAAACTGAGAATTATACAGATCCGCGTAGACGCCGCCCTTTGCGAGAAGCGTCTCATGGTCACCCTGCTCTATGATATCACCGTTTTGCATCACCAATATGTTGTCGGCATTTTTGATCGTCGAAAGCCTGTGTGCTATGACAAAGCTCGTTCTGCCCTCCATCAGCCTGTCCATGGCTTTCTGTATGCGTTCCTCCGTTCTCGTATCGACCGATGATGTAGCCTCGTCGAGTATCATGAGCCTGTTGTCGGCAAGCAATGCTCTGGCTATAGTCAGCAGCTGCTTCTGACCCTGAGATACGTTTGTCGCGTCCTCGTTCAGCACCATATCATAGCCGCCCGGCAATTTTCTTATAAATCCGTCGGCATACGCCGCCTTTGCCGCCGCTTCGACCTCGGCATCCGTAGCGTCGGGGCGTCCGTACCTTATGTTTTCTTTTATCGTTCCCTTGAACAGCCACGTATCCTGAAGCACCATTCCGAAGTTCCCGCGCAGACGGGCTCTGGAAAATTTGCGCACATCCGTGCCGTCAAGCCTTATAGAACCGCCGTTAACGTCGTAAAAACGCATCAGCAGTTTTACGATCGTCGTTTTGCCCGCACCGGTAGGCCCGACTATAGCAATCTTTCTGCCCGGATCAACATGCACCGAGAAGTCGCGGAGTATGATATGCCCGGGCTCATACCCGAACGAAACGTGATCAAAATCGACGGCTCCGGTTATAAGCTCCGGCAATGACGAATCGTCCTCAATATCGGTTTCCTCCTCTTCCTCGAGAAAGTTGAACACTCTTTCCGCCGCCGCGCTCATCGACTGCACCTGGTTTACGACCTGAGCCATCTGGGTGAGAGGCTGTGAGATATTTCGAACGTACTGTATGAACGCCTGAATATCGCCTACCGCCACTCTCCCCGCCGCTGCCAGAATTCCGCCCGAGATCGCAACCCCTACATATGCGAGGTTCCCGATAAACATCATCATCGGCTGCATTATACCCGACAGGAACTGCGATTTCTGTGCACTCTTATAAAGCTCGGCGTTTATCGCATCAAACGCTTCGATTGTGTCCTTCTCCTTGTTGAATGCTTTTATCACGAGCTGGCCGGCAAACGTTTCCTCTACGACGCCGTTTATTTTGCCGAGTCCCCTTTGCTGTGCAACAAAGTGCTTCTGCGATTTTTTGATCATCAGCATGACGAGCATCATAGAAAGCGGTACTACGAGAACGGCTATAGCCGTCATGACGGCAGATATGCTCAGCATCATTATGATCGTGCCGATTATGGCAGCCACTCCCGTCAATATCGTCGTTATACTCTGATTCAGACCCTGCCCCAGTGTATCGACATCGTTTGTGATCGTCGAAAGGATATCCCCGTACGGCTTCGATTCAAAATACTTTATCGGCATGCGGTCTATCTTGAGCGAGATGTCGCGACGCATCCTGTATGCCACCTTTTGTGTTATTCCCGTCATTATCCAGCCCTGAACAAACGAAAAAGCCGAGCTCACTAAATATATGGCAAGAGTAGTTAAAAGGATCCTCGCTATTTTGTCAAAATCTATACCGCCCGTACCCTGCACCTTTCTCATGAGGCCCGATGCGAGCTCGGTCGTAGCCTTGCCCATGACCTTAGGCCCTATGACTGAAAACAAAGTAGAAAACGCAGCTAATGCTATTACGGCAAGTATCCCGTATTTGTATCGTCCCATATACTTTATGAGGCGCGACATTGCGCGTTTGAAGTTTTTCGGTTTTTCCGCAACGGCCATCGGCCCTATTCCTCGCGGTCCCCGATGTCTTTTCCCTGTTTCAGGCATTCTTCACCTCCCCGAGACCGGGCTTTTTCATGCCGTCTCTCCCTTTATGCACTTCATACGATTTCTCGTCTTCTTCGAAGCCGAGCTCCTTCGCCGAAAGCTGCGATCTTGCTATCTGTTCATACACGCTGCACGACCTGAGCAGCTCCTCGTGAATACCGTCTCCGACTATCCTGCCTTCGTCCAGTACGAGTATCCTGTCCGCGTTTATTATCGTGCTTATCCTCTGCGCCACTATTATTACCGCCGCATCCGACACCCGCCCCGCAAGCGCCCGGCGAAGCTTCGCATCCGTCTTCATGTCGAGCGCCGAAAAGCTGTCGTCAAATACATATATAAGCGGGCGCCCGGCTATCGCACGCGCTATGGCAAGCCTTTGTTTCTGGCCTCCCGAGACGTTTCCGCCCCCCTGACTTATCAGGGAAGCGTACTTTTCCTCTTTCTCGTCTATAAAACCGGCAGCCTGAGCTATTTGCGCCGCTTTTTCTATCTCCTCGCGCGGCGCATCCTTTGCTCCGAACCTCAGATTCGACTCTATTGTCCCCGAGAACAAAACGCCCTTCTGCGGTACAAAGCCTATCTCTCCTCTCAGGTCACAGAGAGCGTAATCTCTGATATCGACTCCGTCAACTTTGATTGAGCCACCGGTCACATCGTAGAACCGGGGCAGAAGATTTACGAGCGTACTCTTGCCCGATCCTGTACTGCCTATCACCGCCGTCACCTCTCCCGGCATCGCGGTAAATGAAACCCCTGATATGACGTCGTCCTGCGCTCCCGGATATCTGAACGATACGTCGCAGTACTCCACGACGCCTTTTTTGTCTGCAACCGTGACGGGCGCTTCAGGATCCCTTATGGACGGCTCGGCATCGATGACTTCGGCTATACGATCCGCGGCGACACCCGCACGCGGCAGAATAATTGACATGACTGTCATCATAAGGAAAGCTATGACTATCTGCATTGAATACGATATAAACGCGGTAAGCGCACCTATCTGCAGATTTCCGGCATCTATATTTCTGCCGCCGAACCACATTATCGAGATCACGAGACAGTACATTATGAGCATCATCCCCGGCATCATAAACGTCATCACGCGGTTTGTGAACAGCTGTGTTTTCTTAAGCTGCATGCTCGCCCTGTCGAACCTTTCCTCCTCAGTCTCTTCCCGCCCGAAAGCTCTTATGACCTGAAGTCCGGTCAGTATTTCCCTTGCGACGAGATTGACCCTGTCGACGAGATCCTGCATTATCCTGAACTTAGGGAGTGCGGTTACAACGAGAAGCAACACGACGCCCATGAGCACGAGAACGGCAAGGCCGATTATCCACCACATGTGCGCCTCGGTTTCGGCCACCCTGTATATGCCTCCGAGCCCTACAATAGGAGCATAAAGCACCATTTTGAGCATCATGACTATCACCATCTGCACCTGCTGAACATCATTTGTGCTACGCGTTATCAGAGAGGCAGACGAAAATTTATCCATCTCGGCACTCGAATACCCCATGACGTTTCTGTATACTTTGTCCCTTATATCACGCCCGACACCCGCACCGACTCTCGACGAAACGTATGTCGCACATACTGCGGCAGACAGCATTATAAGGGCCATAAGCATCATCACGGCACCTGTTTTCCAAAGGTATGATTTCTGTATGGCTCCGGTATCAATTCCCGCATCTTCGTCTGCAGATTTGGCATAAGCCCTGCCCATTGACATCAGCGTATCCGTACCGATGGTATCCGCGGTATCCTTTAGTGTCCTTTTGAGGGTTCCCAACTCATCCTGTGAAACCGTACCCGTGGATATCATTCCCGAAAGCGCCTCCCTGACGTCGTAGTACGTTTCCTCTTTACCGTTTTCATTCTCGGCTGTAAACACGTCAACATTCATACCCGATGCGTCGATTATCTGCTGCGCCGTGACTCCCGTGTCCGACTGTCCCGTCATCTTCAGGAAGCTGTCCTCCGTGAGATGCGAAAGCTCGTACGTCATGACTATCGGCATGATGAGCTTTTCGTCGAGTCGGCCGAGCTCCTCTTCCGATGCCGTAAGCACATAATTGTCGCCGCTCTTTTCGTAAGCGCTCTCCCATGCCGCTCTTTCTCCGTCATCCATAAAAAGCTCCGCACGCTCATATTCGTCCGGCTTTACTTCTTTAGGCAGGATATGCTCAATTCCGCCCGACTGAATACCTATGTCTATGATGTCCGACGTATACGCAGGCAGCCCGAGGTCGCAGTACGCCTGTACGATCAAAAGCGCAACGACCAGAAGAACGCTCAGCTTATACGGCTTTATAAATTTAATTATGTTTTTCATACTTCACCACTGATTCAACTACTGATTTAATTACTGGTTTCAACTGTCCGATACGGCTTACTCTAATTGTCGCGTTTGATTGCCTCAAGCGCCGCGTCGGAGAACATCTCAGCGTGAGCGGCACGACCGGCAGAGTTTGCCGCACGTTGCGCGCCCTGCTCCAAGCAATACTTTGTGCGCCGGGCGGGACGATATGTCAACGGATTAGTGTATACGGTCGGAATTCCAAAATGATCTTGAAAACAGGATGAGTATCGCGTAGAGTTCAAGGCGCCCCATCAGCATCAACAGCGCGCAAAGAAGTCTGCCCGGCTGGGAAAACACGGTGTATGCGGCATCGGCTGTTTTGCCGAAGCCGACACCTGTATCAGTCAGCAGAGCGACAGGCGCCGAAAGCGTCGTTTCCATGTCAAGATTTTCGAGGCTGAGCATTATCGCGCTCACCAGATATACGGCGAAGAACAGCAGCACGAAACACGATATTGATGAGACGTTAAGGGCCGATACAGGCTTGTCCCTGAGCATGACGGGCGACACCGCATTCGGATGAATTCTCTTGTACATGCCGCGGCGTATCAGCTTGGCGAAAACGGCAAATCGTATCACTTTAATCCCTCCCGATGTCGAGTTTGCGCAGCCGCCTATTATCATCAGAACGAGCAGTATCGGTTTGCAGATCTCCGGCCAGCTGCTTATGCGCTCGAGAGTAAAACCTGTCGTGCACGAGAACGATACCGTCCCTGCGAACGCGTCGACAGCCGATGAGAAAAGCGTATTTCCGCTTTGTGTAAACCATAAAACGCCGCTGATAAAAAGGCCTGAGAGCGTGATCATGGCTATGAATATCTTCATCTCGTACTCGAGAACGGCCTCCCTTATCCTTCCCCTCGCGAGGTTGAGATATATAACGAAGTTGAGTGAGGATATGACGGAAAAAATAACTATTATCACTTTGACATACGGAGTGAAATAAAGTGATACGGCGTTTCCGTAATCCTGAACTCCTGTCGTGCTTATCGTCGTCATGGTATTGATAAGCGCGTGAAACCCCGGCAGGCCGCCGAGCCTCAGCAGGATGTATTCCGCCGCGGAGAATAAAGTGTATATGCCGTATGTCGCCTTTGCAGTATCCTTCATTCTCGCCGTCGATTTTATGAGCTCCGGTCCCGGTGTTTCGGCACCCATCAACTTCTGGGCATTGACCCCGAGAGTCGATAATATCAATATCGCGATTAGAATGACACCCATACCGCCGAGCCAGCTTGACGTCGCTTTCCAAAGAAGGAGGGATCGCGGCATGTGATTTATATCTATAACCCATGCGCTGCACGTAGTCCAGCTCGCGACAGACTCGAATATCGAATCTATCGGAGTATAACCCTGACCCGACAAAAGGTACGGAAGTACGCCGGC
Source organism: uncultured Clostridia bacterium (assembly GCA_938046095.1). Taxonomy (GTDB): domain Bacteria; phylum Bacillota; class Clostridia; order Peptostreptococcales; family Anaerovoracaceae; genus Eubacterium_B. The sequence goes on along the minus strand of CALIXS010000019.1, from coordinate 16,740 downwards.
GGCGATTGCCGTCAGCCAGCAGACGAGCACGACAAAATAGCTGTCTCTCGCCTTTACCTTTATACGGTATCTTCCGGTAAAATTAAGCCCGATAAGACCCGCAATGATGACGGCTGCGGCGGATATCGCAAAGCTCCTGACAGACGAAGCATCTTTCTCCGCAACTGCGAGTATAAGCGCGGGGATCATCGCTGCTCCCTCTGAAAGAAGAATTATCGAAATCGTTCTGATTATGAATTTACGGTTGAGCGTCATAATCTCCCCCTATACCCTGTTGCTGTTCCAATAATGTCTTGAGAACATCATGAAGAATGTGAACAGCTCAAGCCTTCCGGCAATCATCAGTATCGCCAGAATTAACGTCGAAAAATCAGAAAATCCCGCAAAGTTCCCGGCAGGTCCCACCGCCCCGAGACCCGGTCCTACATTGCTCAGACACGTCAGAGCCGCAGTGAAGTTCGTTACTATATCATAGCCGTCGATCGACACTATTGCGGTGCCGGCAAAAAGCACTGCTATATACAGAAACAGGAAGTTTACGATATTGGATACGACTGTCTGCTGTACGGGTTCCCTGTTCACGGTCAGATTTATGACCCTGTGCGGGTGCAGCTTCATGAAAAAGCCCCGCTTGACGAATTTTATGGCTGTCAGTATCCGTATCATCTTCACACCGCCGCCTGTCGATGACGCGCAGGCTCCGGTTATAGTCAATATGAGTATCAGAACCTTCGGGAACGACGGCCATATATTATAATCGGTCGTAGCGTATCCCGTCGTCGTGACGACTGAGGATATGTGAAAGAAAGAGTCACGTACAGCCTTCGAAACGCTCGTATATCCGCCCTGTACCATAAGGCACGCCGCAGAAAGGGATGCGAAGGAAAACACAAGAAACAGATAGAATCTGAGTTCTTCATCTCCGAAGAAATCCTTTATTTTTCTCCGGAGAATGAGGAAATACAGATTGAAATTCGTGCCGCACATCAGCATGAACAATATTATGACCCACTGTATATACGGACTCGTAAAATGGCCCACGTTGTCACCGTAATCAGAAAACCCCCCCGTTCCTACAGTCCCGAACGTGTGTATAAGCGAGTCGTATACGCTCATACCGCCGATGCTGAGAAGAATCGCCTCGGCCGCAGTGAATATGAGATACAGCTTATAAAGGTCCTTTGCTGTATCCGAAAACCTTGCCGTCAGTTTCGAGAGGGTCGGCCCCGGCGTTTCGGCGCTCGCCACGATCTGACCGCCTATACCCATCGACGGTAAAAGCGCGGTGGCAAAGACGATTATTCCCATGCCGCCGAGCCAGTGCGTGAAGGATCTCCAGAAAAGTACGGATTTCGCCTGTTCCTCTATGTTCGTCATGATCGTAGCGCCGGTGGTTGAAAAGCCGGAACATATCTCAAAGAATGCATTGACCGGATCAGGTATGGCACCTGTCATTACCATGGGCACGGCTCCTACGACCGAGCTTATTATCCATGCGAGAGTAACCGTTATATACCCGTCCCGCTGTTTTGTTTTGAGTCCGGCGGGATTGAACAGTTTAACCAAAACGAGCCCCGCGATGAAGCAGGGTACCATTGTAGCCGCGAAGCAAAGCGCTTCCTTCTGTTCCGAATATATGAGCGCCACCGTCAGAGTCGGAATGAAAGACATGCCGAGTACTATGAAAAGTGCGCCCATCATCCTTATTATCGAATGATAATTGACCGATGATGATCCTTTCAACCCGTGTACTCCTATTTCATCTTGAGCAGCTTATCAAGATCTGATATATCAGAGAGCAGGCTGAATATGAGAACCCTGTCCCCTTTTTGTATAGTCGTTTTGCCGTCAGGAATTATAACGGCTCCGCCTCTGTATATAGCCGCAATCAGGAGCCCCGACGGTAGATCGAGCTCCGTAAGGTTGCCGTTTACCATCATCATTCCCGAGTCTGCTATGACCTCGATTATCTCCGCCTGCCCCTGTACGAACATCGAAGAGATGACCCTTTGCCCGCCCTGTATGATGTTGAATATCTCGCCCGCCGTTATATCGAGCGGATTCAGCACCATGTCGACGCCCATATGTTCTATCATACTGAGGTAGCTTTCACGGCTTACCTTTGATATTACGTCCTCGATGCCGCGCTGCTTTGCCGTAAGCGCGAGCAAAAGATTCTGCTCGTCGAATCCCGTCGCAGTCACGAACGCGTCCATTTCGTCAAGATTTTCTTCTTCAAGCATATTTATGTCGGTGCCGTCACCGCAGAGAACCATGACGTTATGTATTCTCGTCGAAAGATACTGACATCTCTCCTTGCTCCGCTCTACGAGCTTAACTGACGCCCCGAACTCGGCAAGCTTTTCGGCGAGGTAAAATCCCGTTTTTCCGCCGCCTATTATCATAACCTTCTGCAAGTCGGTATATTTTCCCTTTACATACACCTTCCTGTTCAGTTCGAGGATCACGTCCTTTTCTCCGACGATGTACAAAGAATCGCCTTCAATGATCTCATCGCTGCCGTGAGGGATTATAACTTTCCCGTTCCTCGATATCGCAGCCACGAGCATGCCGGGCATAGCCTGCTTTACATCGGGCATTTTTTTGCCTATAAGCTCTTTTTTCCGTTCCGCCTTCAGCTCTATCAAAGCTATCCGCCCACTTGTAAACACACCGTTTGACAAGGTATACTTTTCGGCGAGATATTTATAGATTTCAGTTGTTATAAGATTATCGGGATTGACGAGGTAATCTATGTCGAATGAGCTTCTGATAAACTCGAAGTGCTTCATATATTCAGGATCTCTGACTCTCGCTATCACGTGTCTGGCTCCGAGCTGCTTTGCGAACTGACCTATAACCATATTCGTCTCGTCACTTCCCGTCGCCGCTATGACAAAATCGCACGATTCGACGCCAAGTGAACGCATTACGGAAATATCCCTCGCATCCGCGTTTATCGTAAGCACGTCAAACTGCTGTGACAGTCTGTCGAGCAGTGCGGCGTTGATATCGACAAGTGTTATGGAATAATTCCCGCCGAGAAGAGCTTCGCAAACCCTTATCCCCAGCTTGCCTACACCTATAATACAGATATTCACAGTTGAATGTTCCTTTCTTTAAGCAAAAGCGTCGTATATCGCTCTGATCGCGGTCTCAAAATCCTTGTTCTCGACCCCGACTATTATGTTGATCTCGCTTGAGCCCTGTTCTATCATCCTGAGGTTTACGTCCGCATCCGCCAAAGCCGTGAAAAGCCTTGCGGACACTCCTTTACGCCTGTTCATGCCGTAGCCGACCGTGGCGATGAGCGCCATGTTCTCAAAGCATTCTATCCCGTCCGGCTCAAGCTGTTTTGTGAATGCATCCATCATCTCGTCGAGTCTGCCGTCGACATCCTTGTTTGAGAGCACGACGGACACAGTGTCTATACCGCTCGGTATATGCTCGAAATTGCAGCCGAAATCCTCCAATATTGCAAGTATTCTTCTGACAAAACCGCGTTCGGAGCTCATCATATTTTTGTATAATGCGATGACCGTAAAATCCTTTTTGCCTGCGATACCCGTCACGACGTTCTTGCAGTCGCATTCGACATGCCCGGCAGTTATAACCGTTCCCCGGTCATCCGGCAAATTGGTATTTCTGATATTGATAGGAATGTTTGCAGCCCTTGCCGGGTATATGGCATCCTCATGAAGCACCGACGCACCCATATACGAAAGCTCTCTGAGCTCCTTATATGAGATTGTATGTATAGGCCTCGGGTTGTCTACGATATGTGGATCAGCCATCAGAAAGCCGGAAACGTCCGTCCAGTTCTCGTAAACGTCCGCCTTTGCCGCCCGTGCCGCCACAGCCCCTGTTATATCCGAACCGCCTCTCGGAAAGGTTTTTATTCTCCCCGTTTCTTTGCACGTACCGTAAAAGCCCGGCAAAACTACTCTGTCGTGCCCGGCAAGCTCCGCCCCGAGAGCGGAATCGGTCTCCTCTTCAAGCAGCTTCCCCTTATTATCAAAAAATATGAGTCCTTCCGTATCGACAAAGTCGAATCCGAGGAAATCAGCTATGAGTATCGCGTTCAGATACTCGCCGCGACTCACGATATAATCAGGGCTGCAGCCGTTTTTCAGCTTTTCCCTTATAATGTCGAACTCAGCTGCAAGGTCGATGTCTGATCCGAGGTTTGCTGCAGTCGCCGTAAATCTGTCCTGAACTACCTGAAGGAGCTGATCGTACGGAAGATTGTGCTCCCTGTGAGTTTCGCACAGATAAAGAACGTCGGTAATCTTGATGTCCTCATCAAATCTGCGTCCCGGGGCTGACACTACGATCACCTTGCGGGCAGGGTCGGCGTCTATTATTTCCCTTGTCTTTTTTATCTGTATGCCGTCGGCAACCGATGAGCCGCCGAATTTTGCCACTTTAATTCCCATTGTCCGGTCATACTCTCCTTATCTAAGTCTGAAAAGATATATTTTTTATCATACACCCTTGAAGCCCGTATTGTAAAGGACTTCGGAAAATTGAAGTGTCGGGGATGAGAAATTCGAAGTCCTAAGCTCCGGGCAAACCGCCGGGGTATGGTTCTGCCGACATCAAATAACCCCGCATTGACTATGATTGCGGGGTTATCGATGCAGATTTCGCATTAAGCGGTTTGTTCAGAGATACGCTTTCAGGGTGTCGACTTTGTCGAGGTGTTCCCACGGGAGGTCAATATCCGTGCGTCCGAAGTGTCCGTATGCCGCGATTTGTCTGTAAATAGGCCTCCTCAGATCGAGATCTTTTATGATCGCAGCAGGTCTGAAGTCAAATACCCTGCACGCTATCCCGGCTATTTTCCCGTCATCGAGCCTGCCCGTTCCGAATGTATCTATCATAACCGATACAGGCTTTGCCACACCGATCGCATAGGCGAGCTGAATCTCACATTTGTCTGCAAGACCCGCGGCCACGATGTTTTTGGCGGCGTATCTCGCGGCATATGAAGCCGAACGGTCTACCTTGGTAGGATCTTTGCCGGAAAAGGCTCCGCCTCCGTGCCTCGCGTATCCGCCGTATGTGTCTACAATTATCTTACGGCCGGTAAGACCGGAATCACCGTGAGGTCCTCCGATAACAAAGCGTCCCGTCGGGTTTACATAATATTTTGTCTTATCGTCAAGAAGCTCGGCCGGTATGACCGCTTTGATAACTTTTTCTATCACGTCATTTCTGATCTGTTCCTGCGTTACGTCGGGATCGTGCTGAGTCGAGATGACTACGGTATCTATCCTTTTGACCATGCCGTCGTCGTATTCGACCGTAACCTGACTCTTGCCGTCCGGCCTGAGGTAAGGCAGCGTCCCGTCCTTTCTTACTTCGGCAAGCCTGAGTGTAAGCTTATGAGCCGTAGCTATCGGCATCGGCATGAGTTCCGGCGTTTCGTTGCACGCGAAGCCGAACATCATGCCCTGATCTCCCGCACCGACCTGTTCAATCTCGTCATCAAGCTCGCCGTCCTTGTATTCGAGAGCTTTGTCGACTCCCATGGCTATATCGCCCGACTGCTCGTCTATTGCGGAAAGTATCGCGCACGTGTTGCCGTCAAAGCCGTATTCGCTTTTGTTGTAGCCGGTGTCGCAGATAACCTGTCTCGCTATCCTCGGAATATCGACGTAGCTCTTTGTGCTGATCTCACCCATTACCATTGCGTATCCCGTAGTCGTCGCGGTCTCACATGCCACTCTGCAGTACGGATCCCGCTCCAATATCGCGTCGAGAACGGCATCCGATATCCGGTCACATATTTTATCGGGATGACCCTCGGTGACAGATTCTGAGGTAAACAGTTTTTTCATAGAAGTTCTCCTTTCTTGCTTCTCTTTTATCAATCGGGCAGAAGCCGGCCTGCAGCCGCTCTTACACCGCCATGCGTGCCGTTCGGCTTGACGGCATGTTCGTCATACCAAAGAAAATGCCTCTTCGGCTTTCCCTTAGAGGCATGATATCTTCTATCATTCCTCATCTTTCAGCAGTCCAAAACGCCGCTGTAGGATGTAGCACCTTTTGCTGCCGGTAAAGGCAGTACACAGGTTGCCGGGCATCAAAGGGCCTATTCCCTCCGCCGCTCTTGATAAGGATTTCATTACCGATTATACTATCATTGTAACAAAAGTCAATTCATTTATTCCCACAGTATCGGAGGTTAAACAAATTGAAGGATAACGGCTCGCGAAAATCGGGAACAAAACAGGGACTCAGGATTCTTCCCGGCGGCCTGTTGCACGAAGTGCCCGAAAGCGCCGGGCTCTTCGTTTCGGCAGAGGCGACCGATACGCGGCTTATGGGTGTTACCGGCCTGCACATGATCAGGCATAAAGAGGGTATTCCGTTCCACCAGTTTTTTCTGCTTGACGCCGATGAATACAATCTTGATGATTACAACAGCATATATACGGACAGCGAAAAGGATGCCGGCGCAATAGGCACGGCGATGTTCGGCGCACTCGGAGGAAAAATGGTGCCTGTAACCGAGCGGGAGGCATTTTTTCTCGTCAGTCAATATATGAAACGGTCGCTGCATCTCTACCAAAGTCTTCCCGAACCGGCTGAGGAATATATGTATATGTCGTATGCGGCTGTGCCCTTTGCTCCCGGGCAAACCATGAAGCTCATAGAAAAGCTCTCGGCCCGTATAACCTGCGACGCCGAACTTATCAACTATTATATAATGCGCTGCTGCGGGATGGACGAACCCGCGCAGGCATATCTCTGCGGCGGCTCTGCGCTGAACGACGTGTTCAGGCTCAACACTCCGGGCACACTGTATAAAAACGATATAACACGCATCGGCGAAAAGAAGTACAACGTTGAATCGCTCATCGAATCCGATGAAGAGTATATGATCACGAGGACAGTCGTCGAAACGGCCGCAGACAAGATAAAGAGTATCGCTTCTCTTTCGTGCCTTACCGTATCACCGTGGGAGGCGTCGCTCATACTGCGCCGTCCCGAGTATATTATATACGGGACCTCCCCGGGCGAACCGGATGATTACAGCGAAATCATGTTCTCGATCTTCAGGTCTGTAACCGTAAACCCTCACGAGTTCGGCATATTATATATGATATTCCGCGAGGAAAACGACCATGCGAAGAGTTCTCATTACAGGCTCGACCATGACGTTCTCGCATCCGTGCTCATTCTCGACTGCGGAGAGATCGTCGTGGCGGGCAGCGACCCGCAGATGACTGCGGTGATAGCCGGCACGATGGATACAGTCGCGGAACGACCGGCCTCCGGGCGGGGAAAGGCCGGATTCAAGGAGATGGGAAGCATCAAATTCGGTGAACCCGTCATCGGAATATTTCTGGAAAGCGGGTTTGAAAGCTTTATGGAATATGTCGCCCTATACAATGAACAGCCGAATAAATAAAATGTGTTTACGTCAACTCGTGTTCTTTTTTTAAAGACTTTTTTCAACAATATCAAAGCGTCACATTTCAATCGGGGAAGCACTTTTCCACATGATTTTCGAAAATCGTATACAATTTTATTCAAAACCGCGTGTGGATAACTTTTTTTCACCAAACACGATAGTTGCAAGGCTTGAAAGGCATACACAGTTTTGTCAATACTAAGTTATCCACAGTTTTTCAGGGCAAAAAAACTGCTCTTGTTCGACAGTAAATAAATGTAAATGCAAGGAGAAATACTCATGACAGAAAAGCTTTATCAGAAGGATGTAAATATGACGAGGACGTCCGCCGTCGTAACCGAAACGGACGTGGACAGGGATGGCAGCATTCTTATCGCCCTCGACAGGACCGTCTTTTTCCCGGAGGGCGGCGGACAGCCGTGCGATACGGGTACAATAGGGGGATTTACCGTAACCGACGTCAGGGAACGGAACGGAGTAATCTGGCATAAGCTGGCCGGCGAATGCGGACTTAAGGCCGGCAGTACGACAGAAGCGCTGATAGATTGGGAAAGGCGCTTCTGCAACATGCAGCGCCATTGCGGCGAGCACATACTTTCCGGCGCCTTTTTTAAACTGTACGGCGCCGTCAACCGCGGCTTTCATATGGGCGACGAGTATATGACTGTAGATATGAGCCTCGAAGGCGACACTTCATACAGCGAAATCACGTGGGATATGGCTATCGCGGCTGAGCGCCTTGCGAACGAAACCATATGGAAAGATCTGCCCGTCACAGCTCAGCATTATGCAACAAAGGAAGATGCCTCGGGGCGCAGGCTCCGCAAGGAGCTGACGATCGAACGGGATATAACGATCGTCACCGTCGGCGGGCAGGACGAGCCCGCCGACGCCTGCGCCTGCTGCGGCACACACCCGACCTCGAGCGGTCAGGTAGGACTTATAAAAATATACAAGGTCGAACTGAACAAGGGAATGTACAGGATATTCTTCGAAGCCGGTTCACGCGCACTCGAAGGGTACGATTCCCGCTACGATGTGCTTACATACCTCGAAAAAGATATGTCAGCCGGTTTTTCCGACATCATAGCGAAATACAACTCAAGAAAGGACAAGGCTAAATCTGTCCGCGACAGGCTCTATAAGCTGACACAGGAAACTCTCTCACGCGAGAAAAGCGAGCTCGGGGCAGCTCTCGCCTCAGGTACCGCGGTACGGCATTACTCGCTCCTCACGCTCGATGACCTGATCGGCCTCGGCAGATCCCTTGAGGGAAGCATTCCGGGAATACTTTATCTCGTAGATGATACATCGAATACCGTCCTTTTGTTCTCCGATACGACGGATTGCGGCAGGATGGTAAAAGAAAACGCGAAGGTATTCGCAGGCCGCGGCGGCGGAGGCGATACATTCGCGCGTGCGATATTCTCAAGAAAGGACGACCTCGAAATGTTCATAGACGCCGCCGAAAAGCTGCGAAGGTAGCATCTTCGACTTAATCATTCCTCATTGAGGGGCTTCCCCTTTTTGGGTGTGAAAAGGTATCTTCGTGCTCCGAACAGCATGGCGAGTGAGATTACACCTACCAGCATCTGTACCATAGTCAGATGCTCCACGACCATCTGTCTTGCGATAGCGAGCATCAGGACCTGAAGAACATCCTGCAGCTGATGCCTTACGAGCAGTTTGACGAACTCGAGACCTACAGTAACGGCAAGCAGTTCACCGAGCATAGTGCTGAATGACGGCGAATCCATAGCAGCTATTTTACCGCCATCAAATATACCCTTGATAACGTTGACCAGAAGCGCTATCGCGACGATTACGATTATGAGTGACGCGACTATCTCCAAAATTTTAACGGTTATTTCTATTACATCAGCGATAAGCTCTTTAGATGATTTTTTTTTCATAAGGCGTTCCTCTCTGCGGATTTTCGGTTTTATGCACTTTCCGTATCTACTATTAAACAAAAAAAATACCCCGTTTGTCAATGACTTACTTCACTGCACACGGGGTTTTTGTTTATGAACCGATAACCGAACTGCGATTCTGACACCGCGAGGGCTTAGCCCTCGATCGCGATGTATTTATTTTCCTCAATCTGAGGCTTATCCTCCTTCTTCGGAACGCACACGGTCAGAACGCCGTCGACAAACCTCGCCTTTATATCTTCATCGGTCAGATTTTCGCCCACATAGAAGCTTCTCGTACAGGTACCCTGAAATCTCTCGCGGCGGATATATTTGCCTTTCTCGTCCTTTTCGTCCTTTTCGGTTTTCGTAGTCGCCTCTATATTGAGGACGCCGTCCTTAAGCTGCATCTTGACATCATCTTTACTGAAACCCGGCAAATCCATAGACAGCTCGAAATGATCGCCCGCATCCTTGACATCGCTTTTCATGAGCGACCCGGTGTTTCTGTTCCTGATAGCCGGAAAATCCATAAAGTCGTCAAAATCATCAAAGAAATTGTTTCTGAATACTGTTGGGAATAACATAATTCATACCTCCTCACTATTGCAGAGCCCGGGGCTGTAGTTTGCATCTGCTTCTTTTCTCGCCCCTCTACGATTTATATTATACCACGTTATTAGCACTCTAAACAGGTGAGTGCTAATTTTTTTTTTACAGACGATCTCATCTCCTCCGTATCTTCCCGTATGCTTACTAAATAGATCATTTGCTATAATACCCCTCTTAAAATATTCCTTTAATCCTCCCGCACATTATTACGAATCCTCCCGTGCATTATTACGAACGCGGAAGCAATGATTGCAACAATGCTTATCCACTGTGAAGTGGAAAGTACCCCTATATGTCCTCTTATAGCGTCACCCCTGAAAAACTCGATTACAAACCTGAACGACGCATAATAAATAACGTAGCGTGCCGCGGCGCATCTCCTGAAAGCACAGTTCTTTCCTTTGACGGCGAAAAACACGGCTAACATGATATCAAACCCCGCCTCGATGAGCTGTATGGGTATTCCGTTTCTGCCGTAGCAACAGCCCGCCATAAAACAGCCGACTCTGCCCAGTGATTGCATCACGGCCATTGCCGGCAGCAGAACCGCCGAATACTCCGTCAGAGAATCCCCATACCCCTTGGCTGTATAGTATGCTGCTGCGATGCCGCCCGCAATACCGCCGTAAAGTACGAGTCCGCCGCTTATATACTTCGTGAAAAAAAGGCCCGCGTCCGCCTTAAGAAGCGGCAAATCCGAAATTATCTGCGGCAGCGATAATACAACATAAAGCAGCTTTGCACCCGCAACGGCTCCCAAAGCCCCAAGTGTAAAAATATAAATACCGTCCTCGACGTTCAGTCTCCGGGGACGCGACAGCGCTTTGATCACGATAAGCGCCGCCACAAAACCCGAAACTGCGCACAGTCCGTAGGACGGTATTACTTTTCCATACAGATATATATACGGGTGCATCAGTAATTGAGCATTCCCAAGCCTATAGCTCCTGTACACGCAACACACGCAACGAATATGATCGCGCCGACAATGACACCGACGAGCGACATTACGAAGCCTACCTGACGTATCGCCTCTGTATTACCTGCCTTTTTCGCTTTAGATGAAATGATTACTCCCGCTATGCCGCACGCAATCGACAGAAGAGCCGAAACTCCTCCGAAGAAGAAAACAATAGAAGCGATACCGAGCACGAGCGTTGCAATCGCGAGGTTATGTTCCGGCTGTACGGGCGCTCCGTTGGAGCCGTACTGCGTTGTACCGTTATATGGCTGCCCCTGCTGACTGAAATTCTGTCCGTTGAAATTCTGTTGCTGATCAAATCCCTGCTGAGGTACCTGTCCGAATCCCTGCTGAGCCGTACTGTTCACACTGTCGTTATTTCCCGTATTACTGTCCCATCTGTCATACTGTGAACTCTGCTGTCCGCCGGACGCCTGCTGAGGCTGTGCGTCAAACGTCTGTGCCGGCTGTTCAGGATTCGGCGCCGACTGCTCAAAATCCGATTGAGCCGGCTGAACGGGAGACTGTGCCTCCGGTGTCGGGTTTTCCGCTGCATTGAAAGCGTTCTGGTTCTGATTGTTCATCTCTTTGTTGTCCATAATTAGTTTTCACTCCTTTTTATCACATAATACAGCCTTATCATATCATGTGTCAAGGAAATGACGAAAATCTTCAAATTTATCGGTATTTTATCCTGAAAAAGTTCGTTTTTCCGCCCCGGGAACATCCGGGAACACTTTTTTTTGCTGTTGACAATACTCCCTGCCCGTGATAACATATTGACTGCTGTTAAAGCAATGTATATGCGCCATTAGCTCAGTTGGCAGAGCACCTGACTCTTAATCAGGGTGTCCAGGGTTCGAGCCCCTGATGACGCACCAAAGATAAAACCCGGCTTTCCAACGGATGCGGGTTTTTTGTTTATTCATCTTTCTTCAAAATTCGAAAACACTTTATCTAAAAGGAGGCACTTCATGTACTATACAAATCACTACGGCTCACCGCTCGGTGACATCACAATGGCAAGCGACGGAGAGATGCTTACAGGGCTCTGGTTTGAAGGCCAAAGGTATTTTGCCGCGACACTTCCCGCAGATCATGCTGAAAAGGATCTCGAATTATTCAGCACCGTAAAACTGTGGCTCGACAAATATTTTGACGGCAAAGAACCCGATTTTATACCGCCACTTTGCCCTCAGGCGACCGATTTCAGAAGGCTTGTATACGATATACTTATGACGGTCCCTTACGGCTGTACTACGACGTATTCGCATGTCGCCGAAAAGGTCGCAAAGAAAAGAGGTATAGTCTCAATATCCGCACGTCCTGTCGGCAATGCAATTGCACATAACCCGATCTCCATAATCATTCCGTGCCATCGCGTTATAGGCTCTGACGGCAGTCTGACGGGCTACGCCGGCGGCATCGACAAAAAAAAGATACTGCTCGAACTCGAAAAAACGAAACGTCCCCTCAAACGCGTATAACAGAAGCCCTCATAAAACGATGCAGTCGAATCTTACCGTCTTACCGTGTATAGAATACGTGGGCTTTGCTCCCGCCATGAACGCCCCCCTGACGGGTCTTTTTATGACTATCTTTTTCGGCCCGGCGGCTTTTGCCGCATCGAGCAAAAGAGCTTCGTTTTCACACGGCTTTTCTATCATCTGTATTACCTGAAGCTTCTTTTTGACGAGACTGCTCTTTCTTCGCTTCGGAAACATCGGATCAAGATAAATCACATCGACAGCGGTCTTGAGCGTCCTCATCGCTTCGATGCTGTCACCCTCCGTCAGTGTCATCCGCCTCGACGCATCGGCAAGAACGTGTATTTGTGACGCCCTGCAAAGCGCATCACGAAGAAGAGCCGCAATCAGGGGTTCACACTCATACATCATCACCTCGGCACCTGCTGCCGCAAGCATAAAAGAATCCTCGCCGAAGCCCGCAGTCGCGTCTATGATTAAAAGCCCCTCTGTTCTGCCTTTTATTCTGCACGCTTTGACAACAAGCTCCGCACGCGATCCGCCCCCCGATACTCTTCGCACCGTACGTGAAAGGTCAAGCCTGAGCAGCTCCCCGTGTACCTTGATGGCCGGTCCGCGCTCATCGTTGTATAAAACCGGCATTCCCGCCTCGTTCTTTTTCATATCAGATTTATTATGCTCAAAAGCCTGCCTTATGTCAAATATTGCACACGTATTATATCGAGCGTCTTTCACGCATATATTATGCTTAGCATATAATAATTTGACGTTTTTTTTGTGATTTGATATACTTTTACGCGGCTTTAAGTATTTTATTCGTGAGGTTATATTATGGAAAGAGAACGTTTGGGCTCAAGGCTCGGTTTTATTCTTCTGTCCGCAGGCTGCGCGATCGGCTGCGGCAATGTCTGGAAATTCCCGTGGATGTGCGGTCAATACGGTGGCGGAGGCTTCGTGCTCATCTACATTATATGCCTCGTTCTGCTCGGGCTTCCCGTCATGACGATGGAATTCGCCGCAGGCCGGGCGGCACAGGCGAGTATACTGACGATGTATCGCAAACTCGAGAAACCGGAACAGAAATGGCATATTCACGGAACGATAGGCTTCATCGGAAATATATGCATTATGGCATTTTACACCGTCGTCACAGGTTGGATCATGTATTATTTCGTGAACTTCGTTGCAGGCGGCAACAAAGAGCTCGGCTTTGCTTCGATGCTCGGCAATCCCGTACTGAACGTAAAATATCTGGCGATAACCGTATGCCTGGGGTATCTTATTCTCTGCTTCGGACTCCAAAAGGGACTCGAACGCGTAACAAAATATATAATGAGTGCGCTCGTCGTCCTGATGATTGTCCTGGCGGTACACAGCATAACACTTCCGGGAGCAAAAGAGGGGCTTTCGTTTTACCTCATTCCCGACTTCTCTAAAATCGACGGAAGCGTCGCGGTCGGAGCTATGAACCAGGCGTTCTTTACGCTCAGCGTCGGTATGGGTTCAATGGCCATTTTCGGCAGCTACATCGGCAAAGAGCGCGCTCTCATGGGTGAATCCGTGAATGTAATACTGCTTGACACATTTGTCGCCATAACCGCAGGTCTCATAATGTTCCCCGCATGCTTCACCTACGGGCTCGAGGTCGGTGCAGGTCCGAGCCTCCTGTTCGATACGATGGCGGAGGTCTTCAACAACATGCCGGGCGGCCGCTGGTGGGGCTCACTCTTTTTCCTCTTCATGGTCTTTTCAGCCTTTTCGACTGTTCTCGCCGTGTTTGAGACGATCCTTTCGAGCGTTCGCGAAAAGACGGGCTGGAGTCGCCCCAAGGGGTGTCTCGCATGTGCGGCAGTTGTTTTTTCACTTGCACTTACCACAGCTTTGGGCTTCAATAAATGGTCGGGGTTCGTCCCATTTGCGCAGGGAACGTCATGGCTCGATTTATGGGACTTTATCGTGAGCACTAATATTCTCCCTCTCGGTTCCCTGACATTTGCGATATTCTGCTGTTACAAGTTCGGATGGGGCTGGGAAAACTTCATAGCGGAAGCGAATGCAGGCAAAGGTCTCAAGGTGCGCGGCTGGATGCGTCCATTCTTCGGTATAGTGACTCCCGCCGCTATAATCGTAATCTACATATACGGAATAATAAACTTCAAATGGAAATAAAAAACGGCGAGATTCATCCCGCCGCACGTTTTTTGTCACACCCGCCGCGATAAAGCCGTCAAAACAGCGCCGCCGCCAAAAGCTTCTTTGTGTATTCCTCTTTCGGGTCGTTGTAGACTGTTTCGACGTCGCCCTGCTCCACGATCGTGCCCTTGTACATTACTATGACGCGATCACATATCGAATAGCATACGTTCAGATCGTGTGTTATAAACATATACGAAAGATCGAGCTCGCGGCGCAGGTCGAGCAGCAGCTCGAGTATCTGCCCCTGTATGGATACGTCGAGAGCGGAAACGGGCTCGTCTGCGACTATAAACCTCGGCCGTTGTATCAGAGCCGTTGCTATCGAAACCCTCTGCTTCTGCCCTCCCGAAAGCTCGCGCGGCCTCCTGGCCGCAAGCTCCCTTTCGAGACCTACCATATCCATCATGTCGAGTACACGCTTTTTTCGCTCTGCGGAGTCGTACTTTCCGAATATCCTGAGCGGCTCTTCCAATATCCATCCCGCTGTTTTGGCCGGGTTGAGGCTGCTGAACGGATCCTGAAATACCATCTGCGGTCTTTTGGTATAGTGCCTGATTTCGCCCGTCACCTCAGCTTCGGGCATCATTCCGAGTATTGCCTTTGCCATCGTCGATTTGCCGCAGCCGGACTCACCTACAACACCGAGTATTTCGCCGTGGTTAATCGTAAATGTAACATCGTGCAGCGCGTGAAAGCCTTTTTTTTTGCCGAACAAAGTCTTATCGCGATAAATTACGTTAAGACCTTTCACCTCGAGAACGCGATCGGTACGTTGTGCCGCGTCCGCTCCGGCCGAGGCATCAGTTTTTTTCGCTTCTCCTGCGGCGCGCAGCGTGCTGTGCCCCCACTCCGCGTTATTTTCCGCTCTATTATCACTCATGACGTTTCCTCTTTGGTATGGCCGCTATAAGTTTTTGAGTATATTGATCCTGCGGACGTTCGAAGAGGCTCTTCGTTTTGCCCTCCTCGACGATATCTCCGCGGTACATGACCGCCACGCGCTCGCACAGCTTGTTTATAACCTTAAGGTCGTGACTTATCAGAAGCACGGCTGCATTATAGTCATCGCTCATTCGGCGGAGCAGTTCAAGGATCTGAGCCTGTACGGAAACATCGAGCGCCGTCGTCGGCTCATCGCATATTACGAGCTTCGGGTGTATTATCATTGCGGATGCTATCATGACACGCTGCCTTTGTCCCCCTGAAAGCTGGTGAGGATATTTCGCGTATGTAGTCTCAGGATCATGTATCCCCACCTCCTCGAGAGCCTGCAGCGCCGCTTTCTTTCTATCCTCGGGTGACATACCGGTATGGATCATCAGCGTTTCCTCGACCTGAGCGCCTATCCTCATCAAAGGATTAAGGCTCGTCATCGGCTCCTGAAAAACGACGCCTATGTCCTTACCCTGTATCGTTCTGAGCTCATCGCGCGAATAGCTCATCAGATCTTTTCCGTCAAATGTTACAGAACCCGACATGTCAACATTGCTCCTCTCGATCAGGCCGGAGATCGCCATTGCCGTAACCGTCTTTCCGCTCCCGGATTCACCGACAAGACCGAGGCGTTCCCCCTCATCGAGGCATAGACTGATGCCGTGTACAGCCTCCTTGCCCGTCGATCTGAACGTAACCCTGAGATCTTTTACATCAAGAAGCACTCCTGTCACCTCCTCCGAGGCCGTCGCTCAGAAGTCCGAAGCCGAGTATCAACAAAATTATCGCAAGACCGGTGAACATTGCATACCACGGCGCCCTCGTCAGATACGCCTGCGCTTCGTTGAGCATACGCCCGAGACTCGGATCGGGCGGCTGAACTCCCATTCCCAGAAAGCTCATCGATGCCTCCGCGAGCACGGCATTGTTGAAGCCGATCGTTATCGAGCTGAGCATGACGGGCACCGTATTCGGCAGTATATGTACGAAAAGTATCCTCATATTCCCGGCTCCCATAAGCTTTGCGTTTTTAACGTAATCCGTGCTCTTCTGGCGCGCGACCTCCGCTCGCGTTATCCTCGCGAAACTCGGTATGAATAAAATGCTAAGTGCAATTATTATTTGATATTTACCGCCTCCGAACAGGGCGACGAGGACGAGCGCCAGAAGTATACTCGGGAACGCAAGTATGCTGTCGTTCACACGCATCAGTAT